>CAMLJM010000013.1 GCA_946480475.1 uncultured Alphaproteobacteria bacterium | reverse complement strand
TTCATGATCAAGGAAATTCATGAACAGCCTGCTGTTATTGGCGATACGCTCAACACTTTTATCAATCCGGCGACGGGCAAAATCACGGTGCCGGAGAATATTCTGCAAGCACTTGATAAAGCGCCGCGCCTGACGATGGTCGCCTGCGGCACGGCATATTATGCCTGTATGGTGGGTAAATACTGGTTCGAGAAAATTGCGCGTCTGCCGGTTGAAATCGATGTGGCGTCTGAATTCCGCTATCGCGAAGCACCGATGCCGGAAAAGGGCGTGGCCCTGTTTGTATCCCAGAGTGGTGAGACACTCGATACGCTTGAGGCCTTGCGTTACAGCAAGCGTCAGAAACAGACAATCCTTTCTATTGTGAACACCATCGAAAGCACGATCGAGCGTGAATCGGACATGGTGCTGCATACGCTGGCGGGGCCTGAAATCGGTGTTGCTTCGACCAAGGCTTTCACGACACAGCTCACCACCATTCTGTGTATGGCGCTGGGGCTTGCGGTGAAGCGCGGCCTGATCAAGGGTGACGATGAAATCCGCATGACAGAATCACTGCGGCATCTGCCGACACTGGTGGCAGATGCCATTCGTTCATCGGAGAAACCGATCATTGACATTGCGCGTGAAATCGTCGACGTGCGTGATGTCCTTTATATCGGGCGCAGCTATATGTACCCCATCGCCTTGGAAGGCGCGCTGAAGCTGAAAGAGATTTCCTATATCCATGCCGAAGGTTACGCGGCAGGCGAGATGAAACATGGCCCCATCGCCCTGATCGATGAAACGGTGCCTGTGGTGGTGGTATCACCGGGTACTGATCCGTTGTTCGAGAAAACCGCATCGAACGTGCAGGAAACAGTGGCGCGCGGCGGTCAGGTGCTGATGATTACAGATGAAGACGGTGCAGGCCGCATGCATGCGCCAGCACGGTGGAGCGTGAAGCTGGATAAAGCGCCCGTTGAATTCGCGCCGATCCTATATACAATCCCCGTGCAATTGCTGGCTTATCATGTGGCAATTGCCAAGGGTACGGACGTAGATCAGCCGCGTAACTTGGCGAAGTCTGTCACGGTGGAATAGGATGCTGCCCTATATTATCGGATTAGGCCTGATTTTTGATCTGATAACACTGCGCGCCATTATCCTGAGCGTCGCGGAAAAGAAATACCGCCCGGGCATACCCCTCATCAGTATTGTGTGTTACGGCATATTCTTTGTCTGGGAATTCATCCTCTGTCTGGATGCAGGCGATTTTTCAAATCCCTACCTATTGCTGGCCAGCGGTTTGATCGCCCTGCACATACTCCTGCAGGCGGTGATTCACGTTGCTAAAAGAAAATACGGGTGATCAGGCCTTCTGCAGCAGCAGGCTTGTCCATTCCTCACGGTCATAACGCTTCACAAGCTTAAGGCCTTTGGAAGTGTAGGCCGCCATGACTTCCGGTGCCTGCTCACCCAGCATGCCGGAAAGCAGCACATAACCGCCAGGTGCTGTGCGTACGATAATATCCTGCGCCATGGCCATCACAGGTCCTGCCAGAATATTGGCGATCACAAGGTTAAATACGGAACCATCCTGCAAAACCGGAATATCGAATCCATCACCGGCGGCTGTTGTTAAAGCGCCGGGTGATAGCGGCGTATCATTCATCCCGGCATGTACATCTGTCACGCGTACGGATTCAGGATCGATATCGGTGGCGAGTACAGGTGTGGCCCAGAGTTTCCAGGCAGCAATCGCGAGAATACCGGACCCTGTGCCCAGGTCCAGTGTGCGTCCGGGTTTGAACCCATCACGCTTAAGATCCTGCAGGGCATCAAGGCAGCCTGCTGTGGTGCCGTGTTCGCCAGAACCAAAGGCTGTCGCCGCATCAATCTGCAGCATTATCTTGTCTGTCGGCTTATCGCCTTCGTAATGGCTGCCGTATATATAAAAATCACCGACAGTGAAAGGGGAGAACTGCTGATAGCTATGCGCCAGCCAGTCTATCTGCGGTACCGGGTCAATTTTGATGTCGTCGGCGCTGACAGCGATATCGAGCTTTGCCATCTGTAAGGCCAATGACAGGCGCAGCAGCACTTCGTCACGGTTGGGTGCGCCTTCAACCATCCAGCGCAAATGCCAGTCATGGGTATGCTTGTTGCCATCACGAATGGCCGTGGCAGAGAGCGCCCAGTCGTTCAGGGCATCAAGAAGACTGCCGGCCACGGAATCTTCCACGCGGGCCGGCAGCATCACATCGATCCAGAAGAACGAGTCAGTTGTAACGGGTTCAGATTGTCCCATTAGTCCTTCCTACTAGTCTTCTTCGTCTTCATCATCTTCTTCGTCCTCGTCCTCGTCGTCATCATCGTCGAGGTCGTCATCGAAATCATCGTCCATGTCGTCCATGTCGATGTTATCGTCATCGGCATCATCAACATCATCTTCATCGACGTCTTCCAGGCTGACTGTATCGTCGTTCTCTGGCAGCTCGACATCATCATCGTTCGCGGCCAATTCTTTTGTCGCCTCCAGGCCTTCATCACCCAGTACGGCTTCATCATCCTCAACAACGGCAGCACGGCCACGGCGCGCTTTTACCTTGATCTCGCCGGTGAATTCTGTTTTGCACTCAGGGCAATGTACCGGGCGTTTGTTGAAATCGTAATAGCGTGTGCCACAGCTGGGGCAGATACGCTTTAATCCTCGGGTCGCTACGGCTGTCGGCACGGGCGGTCTCCTTAAAAAGTCGTGGGTCGGTTTTACAGTCTTATCAGTCTCTTAAGGCCTGCCCGATATTATAAAAGGGCAGCATAATAGAGCAGCCCACTAGTTGTCTGATTTTGCGCAGAAAGTCAAAGGTTAAATATGCAGCGCAAAAGGCCTAAAGGGCTGATTTCTGCGGTTTTCGGCCATGGGGGTGGTTGGAAATGGCTTTTCGGGGGCACTATATGAATGTAATGTATGGGGGCAAACTTCTTGTTCCCTGATTCTTGGGAGGAATCTAAATTATGGAAAAATCTGTTGTCATCTGCGGTTATAAGCGGACCCCCTTTCATTTTGCCAATAAGGGCGCTCTCGCCAAGGTCCGCCCGGATGATATGGCCGCCGAAGTTGTCACAGCGCTGATCAAACAAACAGGTGTGAACCCGGCAGATATCGAAGACCTGCTGCTCGGTTGTGCTTTCCCGGAAGCCGAGCAGGGTTTCAACTTGGCTAAGATTATTGCGCAGCTGGCGCAGCTCCCGAATTCTGTCGCCGGGGCTACGGTCAACCGTTTCTGCGGTTCTTCCATGACAACGATCCAGATGGCCGCTGGTTATATCCAGCTGGGTGCTGGTGAAGTATTCATCTGCGGCGGCGTTGAGTCTATGACACGTATTCCTATGGGCGGTTTCAATCCGCTGCCCAATCCGAAACTGGGACAGATTTATCCTGCTGCCTATATCGGTATGGGTGAAACAGCGGAGAATCTGGCCAAGAAATACCAAATCACCCGGAAGGAGCAGGAAGAGTTTGCGGCAAAATCACATCAAAAAGCCGCGGCGGCAGCATCTGCAGGCAAGTTCAATGATGAGATTGTTCCCATCGGTGATGTAAAGACCGACGGCACGATCCGCCCTGAAACCACGGTTGAAGGCCTGACCGGGCTGAAGCCTGCCTTCTTTGAAGATGGTACAGTCACTGCTGGTACGGCATCTCCGTTGACAGATGGTGCGGCTATGGTTCTGGTGGCAACAGAAGAATATGCCCGTAAACATAATTTGCCGATCATGGCGCGCATCGTTTCTGTCGGTGTCGCGGGCTGCGGCGCCGAAATCATGGGTATCGGCCCTGTGCCTTCATCCCAGAAAGCGCTGGCGCGCGCGGGCTTGTCGATCAAGGACATTGATATCTTTGAACTGAACGAAGCGTTCGCAGCACAAGGCCTTTCCGTAGTGAAGGAACTCGGTATCGATCAGTCAAAACTCAATCTTGATGGTGGTGCGATTGCCATGGGGCACCCCCTGGGGGCTTCGGGCGCGCGTATCACTGGCAAACTGGCAAGCCTGCTGGTGCGTGAGAAGAAAAAACGCGGTCTGGCCACAATGTGTATCGGTGGTGGCCAGGGCACGGCGATCATCCTCGAAGCTGCGTAAGGTTACAGATTAAGGTCATATGGCTTTGCATCCGTTTCTGGCATCTCTGGGATTTGAACAACCCGTCGATATTGACGCGGTGGAACGTCGCTTCCTCGAAGTTGTAAAGGAACATCTGCAAAAGGTTTCCACCAGCTATGATGAAACAGAAGTGAATCGTGAGGAAGTGTGGCTGCGTGATATTCACGCGCGTTATTTCCAGTACGCTCTTGAATGGCTCATGGAAGAAGCGCGTCAGAGCAAAGGCCCGGCGAGTCCTGAGGCTGTAAAGCTGAAGAAGCAGGCGCGCGATGTCATGAACGATCTGCAGAAACATATGGTCGAATTCGCCTGCTGTTACATGCATATCAATCGGTTTATGACGTTACTGCGCGATGAGATGCGTAATGAAGAGGAGCGCCTCGGCATGCCGGTTTCCAAAGAAACCAAGTGGACATCGGATGCAGGCGCGATGATGGCGCGTTATCGTACGCAAAAGAGACTGCTGATCGATAGTGCGACACGCATGAAAAAGGCGCGCCCCCTGCTGGAGGCCCTTGAGGGTTCTTTTGAAACCTTCCGCCAGTCTATATCGCGCTTATATGGTGGTGATAAACTGGAAACAATCCAGCGTCCGGTCATTGCCTCCCTGCGTGTAAAAGATTTTAATCGCGCTCGTAAGGCGCTGGCTGAAATTGCTGATGGCAAGAGGAAGAATGACGATACGGAGCGCCTTTTGGCAGCCGGAAGATCAATTATCGATACATGTGAACAATGTCAGGATTTGTTCGTTAGTGATGAAGACCGCTTGTACCTGCGCGTCAACGAAACGGACCAGGCCTATAACGTGCATATGCGTGAACTGCGCAAGATCAAAAGTTTCCTGGGTAAATATTATATGCCCTATATGCAGTATAAAATCGATGTGCTGCTGCACCTGAAAGACAAGCTTCTGGTGATTGGTTCAATTGAAAGCCAGATGACCCTTTACAGACGCCTGTTAACCGGGTTTGCAAGGCCTCTTGGCGATATTAAGGAACTGCGTGCTTATGAAAGCGAGGTGCTTGATAAGATCAAGTATCTGCTGAACGGACAGTTCCAGGAAGTGCCGGTCATTCTGGCGCGCGCTCGTGAGGCTGTCGGAGAGTTCCGGCAAGGCGCTGATGAATTCAAGGATATTGAGAACATGGACGTTACAGAAATTAATGCCCAGGACGATGGCGCAACTGCCAATGTGGGATAATTAAGGGAATACGCATTGCTTTCATTTTTTAAATCACTGCTCGGCAATCGGGCGCAAGACAGCGGAGTGAGCAACATGGCTACACAGGTAAAAATTCAAAAGGTGGGCGTGATCGGCTCGGGTGTCATGGGTTCCGGTATAGCCGCACAGATCGCCAATGCCGGCATACCTGTTGTTCTGTTGGATATAAAGCCTGCTGATGGCAGCAATCTGGCGGCTAAAGCAATTGAGAAAATGCTGAAGGCGGATCCGGCACCCTTTATGAGTGCCCGTAATGTCAAATTGATCACATCCGGTAACATGGAAGATGATATCGGTTTATTATCTGATTGTGACTGGATCGTTGAAGTTGTGCTTGAAGATCTCAAGGTCAAGCATGCAACCTATGAAAAAATCCAGAAGGTTCGCAAACCAGGCTCTATCGTTTCCTCCAATACATCGACAATCCCGCTGCATAACCTCGTGGAGCCCTTTGGTGATGCATTGGCGAAAGATTTCCTGATTACGCACTTCTTCAATCCGCCACGCTATATGCGCCTTCTGGAAATCGTTGTGGGTGATAAGACACGTAAGGACGCGCTTGCGGCCGTACAATCCTTCTGTGACGTGCAACTGGGTAAAGGGGTCGTGTTCTGCCATGATACGCCAGGCTTCATCGCCAACCGCCTGGGTGTTTATTGGCTCACGGCCAGTATTAAATATGCTGTAGAACAGAAAATTCCTGTTGAACTGGCTGATGCCATCATGTCAAAGCCTGTTGGCATCCCCAAGACAGGTGTCTTTGGCCTGATTGATCTGGTGGGCATCGATTTGATGCCGCATCTGGCGCAGTCGCTACTTTCAACGTTGCCCAAGGATGACGATTATCGCCGTATCTTCAAAGATTACGATTTTATCCGCGGCATGATTACCGCCGGATATACAGGCCGCAAAGGTAAGGGCGGTTTCTACCGTTTGAACGTGGCTGCTGGTAAGGTGAAGGAAGCTTACGATATCAGTGCGCCTGCCTTCGCTGAATCAAACTATAAAAAGGCCGATAAGCCGAAACCGGCATCGGCTGAATTGGGTAAACAGGGTTTGCGTGCTGTACTGATAGCGGGCGATCAAGCTTCTGATTACGCATGGGCTGTGCTGCGGGATACCTTATGGTATGCGGCATCTCTGGTTCCTGAGATTGCTGACGATGTTGCGGGCGTCGATGAAGCCATGCGCCTCGGCTACAACTGGAAGAAGGGTCCGTTCGAGATGATTGACGATCTCGGCCCTGCTTGGTTTGCTGACAAACTGAAAGAGCAAGGTTTATCGGTTCCACCGCTGCTGGAGAAAGTGGGGCAGGGCACATTCTATAAAGTTGAGAATGCCCAGACACATTATTTTGGTACGGACGGTAAATATCATCCGATTGTCCGTGCAGAAGGTGTTCTGCTGCTGCGTGATATCAAGCTCGGCGGCAAACCAATTTATAAATCGGCCTCGGCAGCGCTCTGGGATATTGGTGATGGCGTTGTCTGTGTCGAATTCACAGGCAAGATGAACGCCCTTGATGAGCAGGTCTTCGAAGTCTACCAGCATGCGATCAAACTGATCGGTGATGGTAAAGGCCAGTATAAGGCGATGGTTATCTATAACGAAGGTTCAGCTTTTTCTGCAGGCGCAAACCTGGGTCTTGCCATGTTCGCAATGAACATTGCCCTGTGGCCGCAGATTGAAGAACTGATCAGCGGTGGCCAGCGTACATACCGTGCACTTAAATATGCGCCTTTCCCTGTGGTGGCGGCGCCATCTGGTATGGCGCTTGGCGGTGGTTGCGAGATCTTGCTGCATGCCGATCATGTGCAGGCCCATGCTGAAACATACTGCGGCCTTGTTGAGGTCGGTGTCGGTCTGATCCCGGGCTGGGGCGGTTGTAAGGAAATGATCCTGCGTTATCAGGAACGCGAACGTGTTGCTAACAAGAAAGCGATTAAGGCTGCCACGGGTCAGGAAAAAATATGGTTCTCACCGGCCAATACGCCGATGGGTGCTGTGCGCCAGGCATTTGAAACAATCGGCACGGCTAAGGTTGCTAAGTCAGCCGCCGAAGCGAAAGAGATTGGCTATTTCAAAGATAGTGATGGCATCACCATGAATCGTGATCGCCTTCTTTTTGATGCGAAGAAAAAAGCATTGGAACTGGCGCAGAACTATGTAGCGCCAGAACCTGTGAAAGAAATTCGCCTGCCCGGACCTTCGGGTAAATATGCTCTGGATATGGCTGTTGCCGATATGCGTAAGAATGGCAAGGCCACACCTTATGATGTTGAGGTCTGCAGCCTGCTGACAACTGTTTTGACAGGCGGTGAGAAAGCGGACTGGACGGCCCCCGTATCAGAAGACGATATTCTCAAACTCGAAGTACGCGAGTTTCTCAAATTGGTAAAGAACGAGGGTACCATGGCGCGTATTGAGCACATGCTTTCCACGGGCAAACCTTTAAGGAATTAATGAGTCATGTTCAATTTTTTCAAAAAGAAGAACGAGAAAGCCAAAGCCGAGAAATCGGCAGCTATAAGGGCGCAGGCCATGGAAAATATGCGCGGTGCCCGGGCGCGTCTGGGCGATGATACCATCCAGCAAATGGCGGCGATTCTGCGAGAAAAAGAAGGTTCCGCCATGAAACAGGCCGAGGACAAGATCAAAAGTTTCGACAAAGGCCGGATTGCCGACAACATCAAAGTCATGATCGATGAGAAATAGGTAAAAAAACAGGCACAGATCTGGAAGGGGGAAGATCTGTGCCTGAATTCTTTGGAGAGACAGTAATTACGCTTATATCTTCATATTATGGTTTCCTAATGTTTAACGCAAGAGTACTTCCGCATAGCAGCATATATCTTAGGTATGTATTTACCCCACGCACCATAAGATATTGGTATTAAATGAGAAAATACATTGCTGCGAATGAGTTATTAAACTTTGTGACGTAATATTGATGAACCAGACCCCACGAAGGAGCCTAAAGCCATGCCATCCTACAAAGCCCCGCTCGAAAATATCCGTTTTGTCCTGCATGAGGTGCTGGATGCGGGAAAACTTTCCAGTCTGCCTGGTTATGAAGAGGCCACACCTGACCTGATCGACCAGATCATTGAGGAGGGAGCCAAAGTTTGTGAACAGGTTCTATTCCCCCTGAACCAGACAGGCGACGCCGAAGGTTGCCATTATGAGAATGGCGTGGTGCGCACGCCCAAAGGCTTTAAAGAGGCTTATAAAACATTCTGCGAGGGCGGTTGGCCGGGTCTGGGTGCTGATCCGCAATATGGCGGCATGGGCATGCCGCATATGGTGAACTGTGTGTTGCAGGAAATGATCTGCTCCGCCAACATGTCATTCGGTATGTATCCGGGGCTATCAGAAGGGGCTTACCGCGCCATCTACCTGCATGGCACGCAAGAACAAAAAGATACATACCTGCCGAAACTTACCACAGGTGAATGGTCGGGAACGATGTGCCTGACAGAGCCGCATTGCGGTACTGATCTCGGTTTGATCAAAACCAAGGCCATCCCTAATGGTGACGGTTCATATAAAATCAGCGGCACCAAGATTTTTATTTCCGCCGGTGAGCACGACCTGACGGAGAATATCATTCACCTCGTGCTGGCAAAGCTTCCCGATGCGCCGGAAGGTTCACGCGGTATCTCTCTCTTTGTCGTACCGAAATTTATGCTGAAGGAAGAAGGCGGACAATTGAAGCCCGGTGCGCGCAATGGCGTCATGTGTGGTTCCATCGAACATAAAATGGGCATCAAAGGCTCTTCAACATGTGTGATGAACTTTGATAGTGCGCAGGGCTGGCTGGTTGGCGAACCGCACAAGGGCTTGAAAGCCATGTTTACGATGATGAATTCTGCACGTCTCGGTGTGGCTATGCAGGGCTTAGGCATTGCCGAGGTGGCAATGCAGAACGGCCTGAATTACGCCAAAGACCGTCTGCAGATGCGCGCGCTCGATGGTGCCAAGGCACCGGAGAAAGCGGCGGACCCGATTATTGTGCATCCTGATGTGCGCCGTATGCTGCTGACGTCCAAAGCCTTTACCGAAGGCTCACGGGCGCTCTCCTACTGGGTGGGATATCACCTTGATCTTGCACACAAACACCCGGATGCTAATGTACGACAGGCATCTGACGACCTTGTGGCGCTGATGACCCCGATTATCAAGGCTTATCAGACGGATATGGGTTTTGAAGTGGCTTCCACCGCCATGCAGATCCATGGCGGTCATGGTTATATTTGGGATTATGGCGTGGAACAGTATACGCGCGACGCCCGCATAGCCATGATCTACGAGGGCACCAACGGCATTCAGGCGCTTGATCTCGTCGGCCGTAAGATGGGCGAAGGCTATGGTCGCCTGTTGCGCCGGTTCTTCCATCCGGTGACAGAATTTATCGAACAGAACCAGAATGATCCAAAACTGGCAGAATTTATTTTCCCGCTGGCCAAGTCAGTGGCAAAACTACAGCAACTGACAGCAACGATTGCCATGAAAGGCCTGAAAGACCCCAATGAAGCAGGTGCCGCCTCCAGCGATTACCTGCGCATGTTCGCTCTGGTCGCCGTTGGTTATATGTGGGCGTTGATGGCAAAAACGGCACTTGAAAAACTGGAAGCAGGAACAGGCGGTCGGGATGAATTCTATGACAGCAAGATCAAAACCGCGCGTTTCTATTTTGCCCGCATGTTACCTGATACAGAAGCGCATTTCAGAAAGGCTATGGCGGGGGCCGATAGCCTGATGGAATTGCAAGCCTCTGGTTTCTAATCCCTTTAAAAAAACCCCGTCGATGGTGGGGTTTTTCTTTATTACGGACCGTTCGGAACAGGTACAGCTGGCGTCGCTTTGACGGGATAATCTATACCCAATATCGTCTTCAGCTTATCTTCGACGCTCTCTGGCAGGTTAGGTTGTGATGCCACATACAGCAGGGAATTCTTCATCTTCGATTTCCACGGCTCCTCGTACTGCGCAAAACTATCCATGGCATCGACAAATCGTGCGGCCACTTGCGGATTAATAGCGCCGATCTTAATAATCTGCTGCGCCAGCAGCGCATAACCACTACCATCCTTATTGTGGAACGCTTCAGGTGTGTTTAATAAGCCCACCAGCAAGGCGCGCATGCGATTCGCTGTCGGATTTTTATATGCCGGGTGCTGTGCTAACTCGATAATCTTGGCAGCTGCCTTGTCACCGGCATAGTGACCATTCATGCGGAACCAGGAATCAATTACCAGTTCGTCCTTCTCAAATATCTGGTAGAAATCATCCATCGCGGCCTTGGCATGGGGGGTATCAGGTCCCATCCGCATCAGTGCTTCCAAGGCTTCTTTGCGGTCTGTCATATTGTCCGCCGTCTTGTATTGTGCCGACGCCAGTATTGTTACGACGGGGTTGCGCGTTGTTTCGTCGCTTGTCAGGTAGAATAGGGCTTTGTTCTTGATCGCGCGTCTGCCCACAGAAACAACATCATAAGACCATGTCTGCCCCGTGTCGTTCTGACGGTATAGGGCATATAATTCTGTCTCCAGTGCTTGGTGGATAGCGCGTCGGAAGGCGGTTTCAACCTTTTGGATCGCTTCCGGGTTAATAGGTGTTCTGTATTGTGAGAGCTCCTCATAGCCCGGTAATGTCATCTTCAGGGCCTGAATCTGCTTGTCTTGGCCCGGTGTTGTGATCATCTCACGGAAGACATCGGTAATAACCGGTGCAACGGTGATCGGTTTGCCTGTGGCGGCATTGTCAATCTGGGCCAACATATGCTTTAGCATCAGCTTGTGTCCGGCCTCCCATTGGTTAAAGCCGTCACTGTCGTGAAGCATCAGTTGACGCAGGTTGTCATCCGTATAAGGCGCATTCAGGTTCACAGGGGCCGAGAATTCGCGCAGAAGCGATGGCACCGCCGTTGCCGGAACATCATTGATGACAAAGAATTTCTCAGGCGCATCCAGAAGCAATGTCACATCTGTACCCAAGCCGTTGATATCCAGGTCGCCTGTTTTTGCATCGCCACTTACCAGCCCTATGCGTACTGGGATCACCATCGGATCTTTCTGGCTTTGTCCCGGTGTGGGGGCAAGATGCTGCTCCAGCTTTATAACCAATGTGTTGGTTGCAGGGTTGTGAGTCCACGATGCTGTAACCGTAGGCGTTCCCGCCTGATTATACCACAGTTTGAATTGCTCCATGTCCAGGTTCGCGGCATCTGCATGTGCCTTCACAAAATCCCAACAGCAAACAGCCTGCCCTTGGTGGCGCGCAAAGTACAAATCGCAACCTTGGTCATAGGCATTTGCCCCGACCAGTGTTCTCAGCATGCGCACAACTTCTGCGCCCTTATCATAGACGGTCGAGGTGTAGATATTGTCAGGGTTATATGGTCCAACGGGACGCACGGAGTGAGCTTGTGCTCCCGCATCCTCCTTGAACTGCCTGTTGCGCAAGTCAATCACATCCTTGATACGCTTGATTGCGGGAACACCCATGGCTGCCGAAAATTCCTGATCACGGAATACCGTCAGGCCTTCCTTCAGGCTTAAATCACGCCATTCACGAACGGTCACTTTATTGCCCGACCATTCATGGAAATATTCGTGGCCGATAACACCTTCAACATCTGCGAATTCAGCATCCGTTTGCGTGCGAGGGTGAGCCAGAACGTATTTGGTATTAAAGATATTGAGCGTACTGTTTTCCATCGCCCCCGCATTAAAGCTGTTGACGGCAACGATATTGTACTGATCGCCGATGAACGGGCGTCTATACGCTTTCTCATCCCAGCGCATCGCATTACGCAGGGATTCCATGGCAAACGACAACTTGTCCATATCCTTGGCTTCGGCGTAAACGCGTAAGGTGACATCACGACCGTTCTCATAACCGGGCTGTGGCATGGTTGTGAATACGCTCTCGATATAAGGCAGATCGCCTGCAACTAATGCGAAGAGATAGCTCGGCTTGGGCGATGTATCTTCCCAGACAGCATAATGACGGCCATCAGCAGTTTGGCCTTCATCGACCTTGTTGCGGTTGGAAAGCAGTACCGGAAATTTCTGGTCTGCCGTAATCTTGACTTTATATGTCGCCAGGTTATCGGGGCGGTCGAGAAACCATGTAATCGCCCGGAAACCGGTTGCCTCGCATTGCGTGCACCATAGGCCGCCGCTTTTATACAGGCCTTCACCACTGGTGTTGTCTTCCGGTTTCAATCGTACACGTGTTTTGACTGTGAAGTTATTATCCAGTGTCGGCACGGTCAGGGTTTCATCAGCTAACTGATAACCGTGTTCTTTTGCCAGTGACAGTCCATCAAGGGCTACATCTAGAGTTTCAAGGTTAGTGCCATCCAGAACCAGCGGATGGGTATGCATGCCGTTGCGTTCAACCTGCATGGTGGAAGTAACAAATGTTTCACCGTCGTGGATGTCAAATTCCAGATCAACATGACGGATAAAAAAATCCGGGGCTGTATATTCAGGTGTGCTGGCGTCAACGGCTGGTGCGACGGTGCTCGTCATATTTTTATGTCCCTGTTTTTTAATATGATGGAATTAGATCTGGTATATGGTAAAAAGAGGTGAGTCACAATATGGAATCACAACTTTTCGCATCTGTGGTGTATGAATGAAAGTTCTTCAGGAAAAACAATTAGATGCCTTGGTGGCGACGGGGTGGTTCGCGCAAGAAAATTTCCTGCCCTCTGGGTTATGTGAAGAACTGGTTTTCGATCTGAAGCAGCACCAGCAAGGGGGACTCATGCAGGCGGCAGCGGTAGGTCGCGGCGATAACCGACAACTGGCCGCAGATATTCGTACCGATGAGACAGTCTGGCTTAAGGGGGATACAGCGCCGCAAGCAGCATGCCTGAAACTTATGGATGGTCTGCGTCAGCAATTGAACCGGGCGCTTTATCTGGGCCTAGCCTCTTATGAGGCACATTATGCGGCCTATCAGGCGGGCGGTTTTTATAAAAAACATCTCGATTCATTCAAGGGAAAAAGGAACCGCATTGTATCAACTGTTCTTTACCTGACGCCGGAGTGGCAGGAATCAGACCAGGGCCATCTCGTACTTTACGACCCTGCGCGCCAGGACATGGAAATAGGCCGGGTATTACCTGTGGCGGGGACTCTGGCCTGTTTCATGAGTGAGGATATCCCGCACGAAGTTCTGCCGCCAAAGCGCGAACGCGTTTCTATTGCCGGTTGGTTTCGTGTCCGTACAGGTGATATAATCAATTCATGAGCATCGAATCAGTTACAGAAAAGATCCGTTCCAAAATATCCCGGGCCGCAGGCTTGTCAGCTAAGGTCAAATTTGACTTCGGCGATGAAGGTCGCATTTATGTCGACGCAACACAATCACCACCCGTTATAAGTGATGAAGACGGCGAAGCGGATACGACATTTGAATGCAAGCTTGATACCTTCGAAGCCATTCTCGAAGGCCGCCAGGATCCCAGCCTTGCTTTCATGATGGGTAAAATGAAAGTGCGGGGCTCCATGGGTTTGGCCATGAAGCTGAACGCCATCCTCGAAGATTAATCCGGATATTTATAATCCAGCCTTTATTTCACGATCGCGCCATACGTTATTCAGGGCTGAATTGCTTGTGCCGGAGGTTTCCAGGCCTTGTACCAGTGTGGTCGGGCGTGGCTCACCCGCCATGGCGCCTACGGGCTGTTGCAGGGGTTCCTGGGCCGCATTGGCACGTACATATGTATCTTTCAGGCCACCGCCCTCACTGGGTCCCAGACGATTCCATGTATTATCACGTTGCGGCGCGCGCGCCTCGGCGGTGCGTTTATCAAATTGCTCCGAAGACATGCCTGTCATAGCCATGACTTCGGCTTTGGAAAGCGGACGGTTTTTAGGTTGGTCAGCCATATGTGCACCCCGTTATATTTTACTACCCATATTATATATGTAAAAAAGTAAAGAACTGTTAACGGAACTGCCTCTGGACAGCTTAACAAGGCTGCTATACCTCATTGATATGAGCCTCTTTTTTCGCACCCTCTGGGTTTATATTCTGTCCTTGTTTCGCCCGCGTATTCTGGATGTACTGCTGCCATCCACGGTAAACTTCGTTGTTCTCCCCAATGATCTCGATACGAATATTCACATGAATAATGGCCGTTATCTTACGATCATGGACCTGGGCCGTTTTGATCTGGTCCTGCGCAGCGGCATTCTAAAATACATGATGAAACAAAAAGCCATGCCTGTGCTGGCGGCGGCGCAAGTACGTTGGCGGTTACCTTTGCAACCCTTCCAAAAATACACTTTGGAAACGCGCGTTGTCTGCTGGGATGAAAAATGGGTTTACATGGAACAGCGTTTCATTATCCGTGGCGGAAAAAAGGATGGGGCAGTCGCTGCAATAGGTATTGTGAAGGGCAGCTTCTATCACAATATTAAAAAAGAAACCGTTCCTACACTTGAGATTCTTGAGGCCTTGAATATGCCTCACGTTAGTCCGCCTATGCCGGATCATATCCGTGAATGGCAGTCCGCAGAAGAAAGGCTGAAGGCTGTGACAGCCAGCGCCTCATAAAATAAAAAAGCCCGCAGATACTGCGGGCTTTTTGTTAAGCTATAAAATCAGAATTTGTATGTGGCAGCGAGGGCAAAGATGCCAACATTGCCTTCTGTTTCACCACGAATGACAGAGTTACCTGTCGCTGTCGTGCGTGTCAGGTTGATCTCTTCCTCATCGATGAAGATATAAGTTGCTGCCATATCCAGATCCCACGCAGGATTCAGGTTATAGGTCGCGCCCAATGACAGCCATGTGCGGTCACCATCAGGTGTGCGGCTGGTGCGGTACAAGTCTGTTGTCGGTGTTTCATCGAACTGCACCCCGCCGCGCAATGTCCACGCCTCGCTGGCAGCATATTCAGCACCTACGGCAAAGGCCCATGTGGTTTGGTAATTTTGATCAACACGAGAAGCCAAAGCGCCGCTATCGCGGTAAGCCGTGATATTGTCAAAGTTATTCCAGCCGAACCACGTGGCCTGGCCTTGCACTGTCAGGCGATCGGTGCACTTGTGAGAAACACCCAGGGTCAGGTGGTCTGGCGTTGTCAATTTGGCGCTGCCATCGGTGCTGAGTGTGCCAGCGCCAACAATCGCACCGGCTGCGTTGGTAATACGGATGCGGCCATCCATGTCATGGTGAACTTCGGATTTATAATCCAGGCCAATAGTGGTGCTTTCCATTGGTTTGAATTGAATACCAATAGAATAGCCATAGCCCCAGTCCGTACCGGTCAGGCGGCTGGTGCCTTCTGTAGCGGCGCCCAGCATGACTTTGTTCTGCAGATCGGCATCGGAATGCTGGAAGTTTACGCCCGCACCGATAGAAATCATGTCGTTGATTTTGTAAGCAACGGTGGGTTGGATATCGATAACGGTTAATTCTGTTTTAGTTGAATCAAAACGGCCAAACCAGCCATCCTTATATTCATTGGCAAGGCCAAACGGGGCGGTAATGCCAATGCCTGCCCAGAAACCATTGCCCAGTTCTGCAGAAAGATAGCCATTCGGAACAGGTGTCGGATCGTAAGGGTTGCCGCTGGCGCCGCCCAGTGTAGCGGTTGCGGGTGGCGTTGATCCACGATCATTGATCTTCGATGTGGGAACCAGCAGATTGACACCGGCCTGTGCCTGATAACCCTGCAGCTGTGTCATGCCGGCGGGGTTGAAGTAAATGGTGCTGGGATCATGCAGATTGGAAACAGAACCGGAAAAGGCAGAGCCAAGTCCCTGAACAGATTGTTCCTGAATATAGAAGCCTGCTGCTTGGGCTTGTTGTGCGGCACTTGTCGCAATGACGGCTATACCAGCCATCAGCAAGCCTTTTTTAAGTGAAAACGATGTCATGGTAAGAAACCTCCGCTACGTATGACGAATTGGGAATTTATGATGAAATCTCGAAGGTCATTGTAGGGGAAATTGTAGTAATGCCAAACCCATAATGATTTTTGCGGCGCAATAAATCGTTGTGCCGCATACGTTAGAGTGCTTTATCGAAAAAGCCCGTCAGTGCTGTTGCAGCACCTGATGGACGGTCTCGGCGATTTTATCAGGCGTATCGCCACTATGAAAAATATGAAGCACTTTATCATCAGGCCCGATAAAATAAACCATGGCGGAATGATTAACAGTGTATTCAGTAAGCGCAGGGTCATTCACCTTGGAAGCATACACCTTGAATATTTTTTCCATATGTTCAATCTGTTTGACCGATCCTGTTAAACCGATAAAGCGCGGATCAAACCTTTCCAAATAATCTTTCAGTACGGATGGCGTATCCCGCTCGGGATCAATCGTAACGAAAAGCGGCGTAATCTTCTCAGCATCGGCACCCAGCATCTCCAGTACAAGTGTCAGGCGCTTAAGCTCAGTCGGGCAGATATCCGGGCAGTATGTGAATCCAAAAAACATCAGGCGGAATTTGCCCGTATAGTCTTTATCCGTCACAACCTTGCCATTGTAATCCGTAAGCGTCCAGGAACCGCCCAGCCCTTCGATTCCGGCTGTCGACATCTTTGTTGTCACAACGGCTGATGTTTGCGTATCTGGTTTCATGGCAAAGCCAATCGCCGTCACAAGCACCATGAGAAGAGAACCAACAAGAATAAAGAAGGATTGTTTTTGCATGCTGATTACATAGGGGGTTACGGGGGGTAGAATCAAGGGGCTTGAAACAAATCCCCGCGACAGGGAGGAGACAACCGTCGCGGGGATAAGGGGGCTTTTGTTCAAACGAGGTGGGCAAATAGGAAGGCGTAAAGCGTTATAAGACGTCCAGCATTTTTGAAACCAGCGGGTGGCGCACGATATCGGCAGATTTCAAACGCACGACACCAATATCAGGAATGCGGGAAAGCTTGTCGGCTGTTTCCGCCAGCCCTGACAGGCCATCCAGAAGATCCGACTGGTGCGGGTCGCCGGTAATTACCATGGTGGAATTCCAGCCCAGACGTGAAAGCAGCATCTTGAGTTGCTGATAGGTGCAGTTCTGTGCCTCGTCAATCACGACAAACGCGTTGTTAAGGGTACGGCCACGCATGAAACCAACGGGGGCAATCTCAATCGTGCCTTCCTCCAGATACTGACGCACACGCTTACCGCCCAGGCGATCACCAAGGGCGTCGTAGAGGGGCCTTAAGTACGGGGCCATTTTCTCATGCATATCGCCGGGCAGGAAACCGATTGATTCACCGGCTTCCATCGCAGGACGTGAAAGGATGATGCGCTCCACCTCACCTTTCTCAAGTTTTTCAACAGCCGCGGCAATCGCAAGATATGTTTTACCGGTACCGGCGGGGCCGATCGCCAATGTCAGGTTGTATCGATTGATGGCATTCATCAGTTCTTGCTGGCCCTCTGTACGGGCCCGCACATTCTTCACGTATTTCTTGTCGCGCTGTTCATCGATTTGCTCATCAAGCGGGTGCCAGTCCAGATCATCGAACGCCGGGTGAATGACATTTCCCTCCTTCATAGGCCGTTGAGCAGATTTCGTGCGGCGGGGTTTCTTCGACATGGCGTACTCCTGGGTTTGTGAGGTTGATAAGGAGAAGGCGGGAAGGCACGTCTAAAGGGATCAGGGTTGCAGCAGAAATGCAGCAACCGGAAGGGCGGAGGCGATCAGGTAAAGGGTAAGAATAAAAGTGACAGGAACTTCTCTGGTGCGGCTTTGTGATGCACCGGAACGCACAACTGAAATGTGGGGTTCGAAGAATGAGGGCAATGAGTGTCCTTGTATGAACCGTTCCTGATAATGATTCTATCTGATTCGCGACGACTTGTCCCATCCGATTTGAAACTGCTCGTATCATTATGCGTGAATCACATAAGCCTCTGCCAACTGTGTTCGGATCATGGCAAGATTGCGACAACACTTTGATATCACATGAAAATTTTTCTCCCCGCCCCCTTTACAGCAAGGGAATTCAAGCCCACATTGAGTCCGTTCTCAAACAACTGACGTCTTTCTAAGGAGACACTGACCATGAAGAAACTCATTCTGGGCACAGCGGCTGTTGTCGCACTCGGCCTGACACCGGCTTTCGCTGAAGATCACGGCCACGCTGCCACTGAAGCGACCCCGGCTGTAAAAGCGGAAGCAACAGCTGAAACAGCTGTGGAAGTAGAAGCACCGGCAGCAGCAACAGAAGCTGTTGAAGCAAAGACAATTGCTGATCTCGCAGTAGCTGATGCAGAACTCAGCACACTGGTATCTGCTCTGACAGCTGCTGAACTGACAGAATCACTGAAAGGTGCTGGTCCGTTCACAGTGTTTGCGCCTACAAACGAAGCATTCAAGAAACTTGATCCTGCTGTTCTGGCCGACCTGCTGAAGCCTGAAAACAAAGAGAAACTGGCTGCAATCCTGAAATACCATGTTGTTCCAGGTAAAATTGCTGCGGCTGATGCAAAAGGTGCTGCTGTTGACCTGACTACACTGAACGGCGCTGTCGTGAAAGTGGATGGCAAAGGCGAAGTCGTAAAAGTAGGCGAGGCCACTGTTACAAAAACAGACATCATCGCCTCTAACGGCGTGATTCATGAGATCGATACGGTCATCATGCCGCCTGCGAAAGATGCTCCGAAAACAGAATAATCTAATCTGCTTTGAATTTTCCTCCTCCGAAACCCCGTCACTCCCTGAGTTGACGGGGTTTCCTTATGAGAATTCCCAAATTTGCGCTTTTCCCTGACTTTCGGTAGGGTGTGCTTATGAAAACACTGCATCTTCTCGGCTCAGGTTTGTTGGCGGGCGCTTTTATAGCGGCAGCCGCCCTTTATTATCAGGACCGCGATCCGCCATTGGCGCCTGCAGCTGAATCAATCCGGGATAATCTGCTTGAGCGGTTGTCAAAAAACAGACCTGACGGAGAGGCGACAAATTCAGATAAATGCGCGGCCCATTATCTGGCTATTCAGCAACACGAAGAAGGCGCGAAGCGTGATGCCTTCAAAGCGAGCGCTTTACTGTCAGGCAAAGACGAAGAAGAAGTTGCTGCGAATATTGCTGTGGCAGAGAGATATGATACGTCTTATGCGCTGTATGTACTCTTTGCATGTGGTAATGGCGAGAAACCAAGATCTTTCACTGAGCATCTAAGATACCAGTAACAAAGAAAAACCCCCGCCCATTCCTGGCTGCGGGGATCTTCTTGCCTTATGCGGCTTAATCTAACACACCTTATTCGTCGTTTGTCCGGCTATGCTGGCTTTGCTGTCAGTGTTTTCCACGCAGAAGCTGCACGCTCGCTCCATGTGGGGCGGCTCATTCTCTCCAGTGTGGCTTTTAGTTGCTCCTGCGCTGCTTCACTGCTGAGTTCCTGTGCATATGTACGGCTTGTATCGTATACAACAACGACGACATCGCGCGGTGAGGCCATGCCACGGCGCACAGTGGTTTCGAACCAGTCCTGTGCGCGTGTTTTATACTCACTAGAGTCCAGTTCATTCATGTCGACTTCCATACGACCGCCTTCGCTCAAACCGGCAAGGCCTGTTGTATCCAGTACATGCAGTTGGACGGGTTTATTGCTGGTGTCTGACATAGGGCGGAACACATAAGCCGTCGTTTCGCCAACATGATAAGGGCCGCGTACATTCTTCTTGGCGGCTTGCACTTGTTCTTCAGTAACGCAGTTTTTATATATTTCGGCCAGTGCGGCTGAGCCGTGTGTGGGTGCTGTCATGGTCATGGGATTGTCCCCTCTATTTGTTTTAGTTTTTTGAAGCAGCGTTTTCTTAAGCCTGTTCCTGTCTTGAGAAGCTTAGCAGATAGCTCTTAACAGGCCCTTTATCGGGGAAGGTATTGGAAAACCAGGTATTTTCGGGTGAAAGGCAGGGTATATTGGCGCTATGCGCCAATAAGGAGAAGACCAGTAATAATAACTGTACGGTGTGCCATGGACCGATTAAGCCTGAATTTAGTCTTTTTGGTCAAGAAAAATGATCTTTTGGCATTGCAGACGAAATATTATTTCGTTTGCTCTCCTGGCAGCCCGGGTGTTGTCCTGTCTATCAGCCAGGGGTAATCTCGGGGGCTTATATCAGGAAGGCTCTTTATGCTGCGTAAACTAACCTATTCCCCGATTATTCTGATCTGGTTGCCACTTATTCTGCTGGCCGCTCAACTTGTGGCTGAAAAGCTTGTGACAGGGCCTGCGCATGATCTGCTGCTGACGGAAAACGGTCCTGTTGAAACACTCCAGTTTATTTTGCTGGTTCTGGCTTTTGCGGCGGCGATGCGGTTACTGCTGGACCTGAAATTCAAACCGCCTGTGTATCTCAGCTTGTGGGCGCTGGTAGCGGCGCTGGGTTGTTTTTATGTTGGCGGCGAAGAGGTCAGCTGGGGTCAGCATTTCCTGAACTGGACGACCCCTGAATATTGGGCCGCTATCAATGACCAGGAAGAAACCAACCTTCACAACACATCAGCATGGCTGGACCAGAAGCCACGCCTTCTGCTTGAAATTGGTGTCATCTTTGGCGGGTTGTTGCTGCCGCTCTACCAGCGGTTCGGTAAGAAAAAGCTTCCTGCCTGGTTGGCACAGATTACACCGCCGGGTCGTTTCTGGTTGCTGGCAACGCTGGTGCTGCTGATTAAAGTGGCCGACAAGTTCGGCGGCGCGACAGAAATATATCTTTTTGGCCGTGCGAGCGAGGTCATTGAATTCTACCTTTACTACTTTATCTTGCTGTACGTCGTGAATTTGCGGCAAGTCCTACAAACTACTTCAAAGTCATAGAAGGGAACGAAAGAATGTCTAAGATTGCCGTGATTGTCGGAAGCCTGCGTAAGGAATCCTATAACAAGAAACTGGGCCTGGCGCTTGAGAAACTGGCCCAAGAAAGAACGGGGGGGAAAATGGAATTCGTCTTTGTGAATATTGGCGACGTGCCGCTGTTCAATCAGGATCTGGAAGCAAACGTACCGGCATCTGTAACAAAAATGAAAAACGAAATTGAGTCGGCGGATGGCGTCTTGTTCATCACACCGGAATATAACCGCTCTATACCCGGTGTCTTGAAGAATGCTATCGACTGGGCGTCACGTCCGTATGGCAAAAGCTCATTCGCGGGTAAACCTGCTGCTATTTGCGGTACATCGCCCGGTGCTATTGGCACGGCTGTGGCCCAGAACCATTTGCGTGCAATCACGGGCGGCTTCCTTGATATGCCGACTATGGGGCAACCTGAAATGTACATTGCCTATAAGGATGAAAATTTTGATGCCGACAATAATGTGGTGAATGAGGGCACCAAAAAATTCCTGCAAGGCTTTATTGATAAATTTGCCGGCTGGGTCGATCTTCATGCCAGCGCGAAAAAGCAAATGGCGGCTTAAATAAAAAGGGCGGTGGCAACACCGCCTTTTTCTTTAGATTTCTTCCAAGGATTTATAAGGCTGCACCGTCTATCCCATGAAGCAATAAGATATAAGGAAGAATGTCATGAAAAAAATTATATTTTACAGCCTGTTAGCCTTAATGATATTTCCCACTTCGTCATGGGCTTTAAGCTGCGCAGTGAAAGACGGCGCAGAGGATGTAATTCCACAGAACGAACTCATCGTTAAAGCCAAAGTTCTTGATATCAAAACAGCACCCAATATCCCCTTAATCCGTGAGGAAGGGGAAGGCGACAGTATCGTGACCTTCGAAATTGTTGACCTCTATAACGGGCCTGAAAAGATGCCCGCTACCTTCAAAGCGCATTTTTCTAACTTCTATCAAAAATGGGGTCCGCATCTGGAAGTGGGCAGTACAGGCGAGTATCTTTTTAGTTCCCGAAAATTGGGCGGTTGGGATTATGCAGGCCCTGGCGGTTGTAACTACTATAGTGAGAAAGCGTGGCAGGTATTGCGTGAGAAGGCGCATCCCATAAAGAACCCCGCACAATAGCGGGATTTTTCCCTTGCCCGTTCTTTTGCGTCGCAGCGACAGCAATCGTTGCATGCCATCCTGATTGGATTTATTTTCAAAGGAAACAGGGTGACAAAAATTCTCATCAAGATCGAAGATATCGAACCGGTTCTGGGCGTTCCGCTCCGCCATCTCTATAATCTGGCGGCAGACGAATATCCGCATGCTTATCGCTACGTGGTGAAAGTCAAAGGAAGTCCGAACCCCAAGCAGTACCAGCAGGAAGCCGCGATGGAATGTAGCGGGCATCCAGCCTCTGATCAACGTGAACTTCCCTCTGACATTCATGAATTAATGGCCTTGTTCCGGCAGGCGCGTATGGATAATGGCTGTGGACCGCCAGAGCTTGGTACGCTTGCACAAGCACAGGCAAGCGGCCTCGCATTAGGCAGGGCGCTTAGGCTGGTGGGTTATCCTGATTACCAGGTTTACTAATGGATAATAAAAAACCCCGCTGATGAGCGGGGTTTTATTTCTGTCTGATTTTCTATTCAGCGGCATCAGCCGATTTTTCATCCGGCTTTGCATAATTGCCGCTGAACACATCGTCCGAGAATACTTCTTCCCATGTGCCTTGGGTCGATGCTTTCGAATATTCCGTTGCGCGGTTTTCGAAGAAGTTGGTATGTTCCGCACCGTTCAGCATCTGGTCCATCCATGGCAGCGGATTCTTCTCGATACCGAATACCGGCTCAAGGTTCAACTGCTGCAGACGGCGGTCGCCGATGTAGCGGATATAATTCTTCACTTCCTGCGGTGTCAGGCCTTCAACATCACCCTGCTCGAACGCAAGGTCGATGAATTTGTCTTCGAAACCGACGATGGTCTGGCAGGATTCTGTGATCTCGCGCTTCAGGTCCGCATCCCAGATATCCTGGTTCTCGGCGATGAAAGCATTGAACAGTTTGATCATCGACAGGCAGTGCAATGTTTCATCACGCACCGACCATGTCACGATCTGGCCCATGCCCTTCATCTTGTTGAAGCGTGGGAAGTTCATCAGAATGGCGAAAGATGCAAACAACTGCAGGCCTTCGGTAAAGGCGCCGAACATCGCCATGGTCTTGGCAATATCGCGGCGGGATTTCATCGACGCATTCTGCATGTAATCGAATTTGTCCTTCATGGCCTTGTACTGCAGGAAGGCTGAATATTCGACTTCCGGCATACCGATGGTATCCAGCAGGTGTGAATAAGCGGCAATATGCACGGTTTCAATGTTAGAAAAGGCGGAGAGCATCATCTGCACTTCAACCGGGCCAAACACCTGGCTGTAATGCTTCATGTAGCAATTGTTCACTTCCACGTCCGACTGGGTGAAGAAGCGGAAAATTTGCGTCATCAGATTTTTCTCTGATGGGGTCAGTTTCTTTTTCCAGTCGCGCACGTCTTCGGCCAGCGGCACTTCTTCCGGAATCCAGTGAATACGCTGCTGTGTCAGCCACGCCTCGTAACACCACGGATACAGGAACGGCTTGTAAACATGGCGCTCCTGCAGCAGCGGGGACGGTGAACCGGTGACATCATCGAGGACGGCTTTGGCGGACATAAAAGTAACTCCATCGGATAAGGGGATCTAACATTGACTCATAAGGAAATCCCCACTTGAGTCCGAGTCCTTTTCAGGATTCATCCACAGGGGGAGATTGAGTATGGCGGCAACATATGGGAATTATTGCGAACCATTCTCATCTTCAATATATAGGGTTTTTTAAGGTCCGCAAACACAATAGATAGTAGTTCACAAGAAATTTATCTTAAAAAGAAAACCCCGGGATTTTGGCCCGGGGTCTTCTTTTAGTCAGCTTACTGTTCAACTACGCCCTAGTGGTTTTTATTCCGCAGCTTGCGGGATGCCGCCCGTGATCTGATAAGCCGTACGTCGACGAACCTTGGGTTCGACAATCGTTTCGCCGTGAAGGGCCAGGTCGAGCCCTTCATATTCAATGCGGGGTTTGACGCGCAAGCCTGTAACCGTACGCACAATCATCAGCAGTGCAAATGTCATGATACCAGAGTAAGCCATCACAACGATCACGGAAACAATTTGCGCGGCCAGCTGTGTCGGGTTGCCATACAGCAAACCTGTGGCAGGTCCGATCGCAGGGTTTGCAAAGATGCCTGTCAGCAGGGCACCGATAATGCCACCCACACCATGCAGGCTGAAGACATCGAGCGCATCATCAAGTTTCATCCATGATTTCAGATATGTGACAGCGGCGTAGCATCCGACACCTGCCAGCAGGCCGATAAAGAGGGAGCCTCCGAAATCAACAAAACCTGCGGCTGGCGTAATCGCGACCAGACCGGCAACAGCACCCGAAAGGGCACCCTGCACGCTGGCTTTGCGTTTATGCAGCAGTTCGATGCCAATCCATACCATGGCGGCCATACCGGCGGCGGTATTGGTCACCAGCATGGCGTAACCTGCGGAAGCGCCCGCTGCCAGGGCAGAGCCTGCATTAAAACCGAACCAGCCCACCCACAACAAACCCGTACCCATAACACTCATGACAAGGTTGTTGGAAGTCGAGGGGCTTTTGTCGGCGCGTAGGGAACGACCCAGCACAATCGCGGCCACCAGACCCGCTACGCCTGAGTTAATGTGAACGACGGCGCCGCCGGCGAAATCAAGCGCGGTGCCCAGACCCAGAAAGCCTGCATAGTCAGTCATGCCGACACCGCCCAGGAAACCACCAGGACCCCACACCCAATGCGCAATCGGGGCATAAACGCAGATCAGCCATAATGGTGTGAAGGCCAGCAAAGCGGAGAACTTGATACGGTCAGCCACGGCACCCACCAGCAACGCGATGGTGATGATCGCGAATGTCATCTGGAACATGATAAATACGGTTTCGGGGATTGTGCCGCTTGCGGATTGCGGCGTAACGCCGGAGAGCATGAATTTCGAAAGGCCGCCGATAAAGGAAGAACCTTCCGTCAGCGCCAGCGAGTAACCGATCACGGGCCAGACCACGCTCACCACGGCACAAACGGCCAGGGATTGCATGAGGGTGGCCAGCACGTTGTCCTTTTTGACGAGGCCGCCATAGAACAGTGCGAGACCGGGAATTGTCATCATCAGCACCAGCAGGGCTGAAACCAGCATCCAGGCCGTATCTCCAGAGTTGAATTCAGGCATAGCTGCCGATTCTTGCGCCCATGAAGGACATGCAAAGGACATCAATGTTAATATGCTGACAAATAATGATAATTTTTCTTTCATGGGGCTGGCCTCTATTGCTGCTGCGCGTCAATTTTCCCTTTTTAAACTTCATTATGCATATCAGTCAACGAAAAAACGCATAACTAATGCGGCTATTTTGTGCCGTGCCGCATTTTCAGGTAAGTTGATGCCATTCCAAACTAAAAACTGAGGTCCAGATGCTCAAGCTGCCCTTCCTGAAACCGAAAGATAACAAGTTCTGCGTATTGCTGGAGGGCCTCTCCACCCAGGCGCGCGAATGCGCTGTGCACCTGAAAACCTTTGTAGAAAGTACCGATGCGGAGCAACAGGCAAAGGCAGCCGAGGCCATAACGACATCACGCCGCAAATCAAAAGAACTGACAGGGCAGATTACCGCCGAACTCTGCCGTACTTATATTACCCCTTTCGATCGCGAGGACATTCAGGACATCGCCGCCGATCTCTATAAGATCCCCAAAACCATCGAGAAGATCAAAGAGCGTCTTGCCACACACCGTATCAATAGTGTGAGGGGTGATTTCTCGCGCCAGATCGATGTGATTGTACAGGAAGCCGAAGCCATGGAAGAAATGGTCAGGGAATTGACCAAGGCTGGTCACGATGACGAACGCATCATCGCCAAGGCAAACCAGTTGCAGGAACTCGAAAACAAAGGTGATGCCATTCTTGGTGAGCTGCTTGTCGCGCTGTTCAGGGATAATACCGATGCCCGCGACCTGATTCTACGCAAGGACATATATGACATGCTGGAGAAAGTCGTTGATCGTTATCGTGATGCTGCGGGTGTCGCGCTGCAGATCGTCCTGAAACACAGCTAAGGGTCATAATAATGGATGCCATTCCGCTGTTGCTGATCCTTGTCGTTCTGCTGACGCTGGGATTCGATTTTATCAACGGTTTTCATGACTCGGCGAACGCGATTGCAACAGTCGTATCCACGCGCGTGCTGACGCCGCTGGTGGCCGTGCTTTACGCCGGTATCCTGAACTTTATAGGCGCGCTGATGGGAACTGAAGTCGCTGCTACAATCGGTAGCGGCCTTGTGGGTGTTGAGACAGTAACACTCCATACCATTCTTTGCACGGTATTGGCGGCAATCATCTGGAATCTGATTACCTGGTATAAGGGCCTGCCCACAAGTTCTTCTCACGCGATTATCGGTTCCTTGCTGGGCGCGGCGTGGTTCTCCAGTAATGTCAGCGGCCATGAAAATATACATTTCGATAAACTGCTGCATAAAGTGATCTATCCGATGCTGAGTTCCCCTGTGCTTGGTGTCGTGATCGGTTTTATGGTCATGACGATCCTGACATGGCTGATCTATAAAATGTCTCCCACACGTGTCAGCAAAGTATTTGGCAAATTACAGATCTTATCTGCGGGTTTCATGGCTATAACACATGGCTTGAACGATGCGCAGAAATCTATGGGTATTATCGCCCTGGCGCTGATTGTCGTTTATCCGCAGGAAGCTTTCAGCGTGCCGCTCTGGGTCAAGGTTACCTGTGCGCTCGCTATGGGTGCGGGGACCATGATGGGCGGCTGGCGCATTATCCATACGCTGGGCAGCAAAATGATCAAACTTCAGCCTGTGCATGGTTTTGCGGCAGAAACAACAGCATCTATTATTATCGGCGGTGCTTCCCATCTCGGTATCCCCGTGAGCACCACACAGGTGATTACGACATCGATTATGGGTGTTGGCGCCACCAAACGCCTCTCAGCGGTGCGCTGGGGCGTTGTGGGGAATATTGTCTGGGCGTGGATTCTGACCATCCCCATGACATTCACATTCGCGGGCGTATTGATGATTATTTATAAAACGTTGTTCGATATTTAATTATGCGACGGCGGGTTCCTGATGTTTGCCCATGGCGCGGTGCATGGCTTTCAGGAATTTATAAGGCTTGCGTATACGGGGCAATGTGATGTCGCCAACAAAACGCGAATCCAGATGTACCCAACCATAATTAAGGAAACGGCCCAGAATACCGTGACGAATTTTCTCGGCACGAATTTCGCTTAAATCAATTTCTTCAACTTCAGTAAAAACCAGTCCCGTTTTGTAGATGATGCGCGCGCTGGTTAGTGCAATTTCAGTGGAGAGCAGCTTGACCAGATAGGTGGAGAAAATGACGGTTCCCCCCGCCAGCATCATATAGAACAACCAGATGATTTGCGGCGCGATGGTATAACCGGCGATAGAAAATGTACCTAATGTACTGGTTATAGGCTGTATGGCGGACAACCAGTCGCTCATGAACAGTCCCGCGGACCAGAATGCGCCAAACCACATGAGTCCCTCTAGCAAGCATATCCAGTGAAGACGCGCTACGTAAATCATACGTTCATCGGGGTTGGCAATATGTTTGGCGATAAAGCTCATCAGGCTCTCCTTTAATCCTATAAACATAAAAGTCTGGCCAAAATCTGTCAAAGTGGCCCTTGACGCATGAATTAGCCGGATTAGGTTGAAAGGGCCTTAACTTTTATCAAAAAGGAAAACCTATGTCCTATAAGCTTTATTACAAACCCGGTGCCTGCTCGATGGCTATCCATGTCATCCTGAATGAATTGAACGTACCTTTCGAGGCTATTAAACAAGACGACCTGAAAGCGCCTGATTTTCTGAAACTGAACCCGCGCGGCCAGATCCCGCTGCTGATTGTCGATGGCGAACCGGTTAAAGAAGGCGCTGCGATCATCACCTACCTGCTGGATACACATGCGAATGATCTGCTGCCGAAATCCGGTATCGAGCGCGCCAAGGCGCTGGAATGGCTGATGTGGTGTAATGCATCCCTGCACCCCGCATGCAGCAAGATTTTCGGGCTGAAAAAACCTACAGCTGATGTTCTCGATGCAAAAGCGAAAGAAGATTTGCAGAAACTATATCTTTCACAAGTACAGGAACTTTGGAATGAAGCTGACGCGCGTCTGGCAAAAACAAAATATCTGGCCGGTGACAAAGTAACCGCCGCTGATATCCTGATGGCGGTTATCGCCAACTGGGGCCTAGGCACACCGGGCGCCAACGTGAAACGTGTACTGAAAGATGTAATCGCACGCCCAAGCTATCAAAAGGCCCTGGCTGCGGAACAGATTGAATACAAAGCCGCCGCCTAAATATTTATAACTTTATTAAAAACACCCCCGTCAGGGGGTGTTTGTTTTTGACAACGCCTAAAAATGGCGGCTAATGTCCACGTATATTTAAATGTATAACAACAGGGATTATTGAATGAAACGAACCTCAAAACTTTTTCTGGCCACCTCATTGGCATTCTGTGCGGGATTACCTGCTGCTGCTCATGCGGCCAATCCTGACGAGGTTGTAGTATCGCGCGATAATGTTGTACTAGGCAGCATGATAGGACATGCCAGGATTATTGATTCTTCCAGAAAAAATGTACGTGTTGAAATATTCAGATCGGGTGCTATCGAAAGTTTTATAACGCCGTGCAAGGATATTAAGGCGAATAAGGAACGTTCGGACCGCGCCTCATTGTCAGATAAGCTTACGGAAGCAGCAAATCAATTCGAATCTTCCGGCTTCACAACATCTTTTGACGATACACATGGTTATGTAGATCGTGATGAGGGTTATAAGCGGGCCAGAGCTGTCGCTGCGGAAAGAATCGTTGAAACCTCTAACGCACTATTATTTGCCGCTGCGAATATCTGCGAGAACGGATATGCTATTACCGTGACGAAGAGTGGTGTTGTGATGGGTGAGCTTGTTGGAAGATCGGATCTTGTATACAGCCAACTTCTGCAGGGATTTGTTGTAAGTAATAACAAACAGGAAAAGGCGCCCTTCAGAAATATAGGGTGCATGAAACTCGATTCTAGTTTCGATGATTATACTCCCCAAGAGCGCTTGAACTGGATCGGCAATATCGAAAAGAACCTAAGAGGACTTTCTCTCGATAACAAAAAAGTAGAAGAACCAGAAAAATTTATGTTCCAGGTTACGGACGGAATATATGGCACAGCGGAAGATCATGCTAAACGTGTCCGTTTTGCTGTCGCCACCCGCCTGTATGATGGATTTTCTGATCTGGAGAAGCGTATCAAGGCGGGCTATCAGGAGCATTGCCTGAAGTAGGAAAATTGCCTTCTTATAAGCAGTTTTGCTAAGATCCTTGATTAACAGGAAAGCACTATGCGTCGCATCATACTTGTTCGTCACGGGGAATCATGGGGGAATGTTGACCCCTTGGCGTATGGCCGTATTGGTGATCCTGATATCCCGCTTACGGAAGAAGGTTGGCGACAGGTTCTGAGAACGGGCGATTTTCTGGAAAACTTCTATCAATGCCATCCTCTCGAAGGCCGCAATTACCCGCAGGCTGTCGACTCATCTCCCTGGATACGTGCGGTGCAGACAGAGGAGGCGTGTACCCGCCATTTTGCTGGTAACCAGAACATTCGTTTCCGTAGACTAGAAGCTTTGAAAGAGCAGAGCTTTGGACTGCTTTATCGCCAATATACGCGCTGTGATTCCAGACTGGCGGCAAAACTGCGTGCGGCTGCGCGGCAATATGCGCGTAATCCTTTCGAAGCTATTCCACCTGAGGGGGAGTCTCCCTATATGCATTCTATCCGCGTGCGGTCACTGGTTCAGGATATGCGCCATGAGAATGATATCACGGATAGGTTAATTGTGGCCCATGGGGCTACAAACCGTCACATTGTTCTGGACGAACTGGGCTTGCCACCACAGGCCTGGAAGGATATTGAAAATCAGAATAATGGTGATGTCTGGATACTGGAAATAGATGGCGATGACCGTAAGTTCCGCAAGATTTTTGATGGAATAGCCGGACAGCCTGTCGATATAGATTTGATGTCTCAGATCAAACAAGCGGAATCCAAGATGAGACTGTCAGGATTTATGTCGGCGCCCTCAGGCCCTTAAGCGGGTGGAAATTCCGGGACCGCGAAAGCCCCTGATCTGAAACAATCAATGACACGTTGCCAGTCAGGGCCTAATGCCCGGCGGTAGCTACGCTGGGAACAGGAAGCGAGAAATCGCCGCCAGCTACTCTTCCGCCATTTAACGATGCATTTCTCCAGCCATGCTTCATCAAAGCCGCTCCATACGCCGGCGACGCTCACCATGTTGGCATATAAAGGCGGAAATACTTCCCGGAACGCAATCTGCTCAGCATCTTCGAGGGTGAAACCCTGCTCATAAATGGTGCGGGCGATGTAGCGAATCGTACTATCCGTAATTTCAGTATCAAGACATAGATCCGAAAGCGCGATCCATAGGGGGCGCCGTTTGTTGCGGATATCAGGATTGTCGAGGTCTATCATGAGGAAAGTTTACCAGAGGATAATAAAAAGGGAGCCTTGGAGGCTCCCTTTGCATTTATTGAAGGACATCTATTGGCACGCCAGGCATTCTTCGTATTTGCTGGGCTGTTCCGCCAGTTCCGGTGCGCGGTTGCCGTGTGCTGATTGCTTCTCGGCGTCTTTTGAACGCTGCCAGCTGGCGTTTGATTCGGCGCGCTGGATTGATTTGGAACGGCAGTAATACAGCGACTTCACGCCCTTCTTCCATGCCTCCATGTGCAGCATGTGCAGATCGCGTTTGTGCACGTTTGCCGGCAGGAACAGGTTCAGAGACTGCGCCTGGCATACGAACGGTGTGCGGTCAGCAGCATGCTCAATCAGCCAGCGCTGGTCGATTTCAAACGCGGTCTTGAAAACATCTTTCTCATCCTGGGACAGGAAGTCAAGATGCTGGACAGAACCTTCGTTGGTGAAGATCGATGACCATACATCTTCTGTGTTCATGCCTTTTTCATCCAGCAGTTTCACCAGGTATGGGTTCTTGACCGGGAAGGAACCAGAGAGTGTCTTATGTGTGTAGGCATTCGCCGCTGTCGGCTCGATACCCGGTGAAGAACCACCGCAGATGATCGAAATCGAAGCGGTCGGCGCAATCGCCATCTTGTTGGAGAAACGCTCCATCACGCCGTAATCCGCTGCATCGGGGCAGGCACCGCGCTCATGCGCCAGTTTCACGGATGAATCATCCACCTGGCGCTTGATGTGTTGGAACATGCGGCGGTTCCAGACTTTTGCCATCACTGATTCCATCGGAATCATTTTCGATTGCAGGAAAGAATGGTAACCCATCACGCCCAGACCCACTGAACGCTCACGCATCGCGGCGTATTTCGCGCGCTTCATGGAATCGGGGGCTTTGTTGATGAAATCTGTCAGCACGTTATCAAGGAAACGCATGCAGTCTTCGATGAATGTCGGATGATCCTGCCATTCTTCGAATGTTTCAAGGTTCAGTGAAGACAGGCAGCAGACAGCCGTGCGGTCATTGCCAAGGTGATCTTTGCCGGTCGGCAGTGTGATCTCGGAGCACAGGTTCGACATCTTCACGTTCAGGCCGGCCATTTTGTGATGTGCCGGAATCTGGTCATTCACATGGTCGATGAACAGGATGTACGGTTCGCCTTGTTCGATACGCGTGGTCAGAAGGCGGATCCACAAATCACGCGCACGCACACGATCAACCACGTGGCCGTCCTTCGGTGATTTCAGTGCCCATTCTTCGTCTGCTTCCACCGCTTTCATGAAAGCGTTCGGAATGACGACAGCATTGTGCAGGTTCAGCGCCTTGCGGTTCGGGTCGCCGCCGGTGGGTTTGCGGATCTCGATGAACTCTTCAATTTCCGGGTGGGAAATCGGCAGATAGATCGCGGCAGAACCACGGCGCAAGCTGCCTTGCGAAATCGCGAGGGTGAGTGAGTCCATCACGCGGATGAACGGCACGATACCGGATGTCTTGCCGTTACGGCCGACTTTCTCACCGATGGAGCGTACGTTACCCCAGTAGGAACCGATACCGCCGCCCAGAGAAGCGAGCCATACGTTTTCATTCCAAAGCGATACGATGTCTTCCAGCGCGTCGCCTGTTTCGTTCAGGAAGCAGGAAATCGGCAGGCCGCGGTTTGTACCGCCATTGGACAGGATCGGGGTGGACGGCATGAACCATAGTTTGGAGATATAATCATAGATGCGCTGGGCATGGGCGGAATCATCGCCGTAATACATCGCCACGCGGGCAAACAGGTCCTGAAAACCTTCCTCCGGGAGCAGGTAACGGTCTGTCAGTGTCGCTTTACCAAATTCGGTTAATTTATCATCCCGGGACCGGTCAATCTGAACACGGTTCCCGCGTTCCATTTGCGCGACATCAAACATGAGCTTACTCTCCCACGAACAAGCAGGTTATACACAGATTAAAGGTGGTTGGCTGTGGACGGAATGTGGATAACAACACCATCCATTGCGGTATCAACCCAACCATACTACTACATATCGTGTCTCTCTCAAGTATGACTATATTCCCATTCTTGCCACAATCCCGGGTGGAGAAAACCCGCAAGCCTTGTTTTTCAGGCCTTTGCGGCTTTAGCCCCCTATCTTTTCCACATTTTCAGCCAGCCACAAAAAGAACAAAAAGCAACACGATTTCAGGATTACCAAAATTAAATTAGTGTTTCTTTCACAAAGGGAAGGGGATGCTGTCCAAATCCAATAGTGTTAACTTACTGATATGTAATGATAATAATAAAAAGAATCAGTGTGTCACTATAGAGGTTGCCATAGCACATATGCTCCCGTGAAAGTCATACTGCTGCAACCTTTGAAAAGTGATTGCGCCACAATCAAAACCGCACTTTTGCAGGGTTTTGGGCTAGGACTGGAGTCCTGTTTTGAAACGCTCTGCCTTGTGCTGATATGTCTGGAATGGGGCTACCTACACGCTATAGGTAGAAGGGGTGCTTAAAACAGCGGTACTGAAGCCATATGAAAACCGTATGGCGAACTTTCCTGCATGTGCTAAAAGAAGTCAGTTTTTTGCAGGCCAGCAATAATAGAGGTTTCTTATAATATGCCGACCCTAGCCCAAAAGTCCTTGATTCGTAATCGTCAGACGAAAATCGTTGCCACACTGGGGCCTGCCTCCAATAGCGAAGAGATGATCGAGAAACTCTTCCTCGCGGGTGTTGACGTCTTCCGTCTGAATTTCAGCCACGGCAAGCATGAAGACCATGCTGAACGTGTGAAATCCATTCGTGCGATCGAAGCACGCCATGGCCGCCCCATCGGCATTATTGCCGACCTGCAGGGCCCCAAATTGCGCGTGGGTAAATTTAAAGAGGGCTCCATCGCTTTGAAGCCTGGCATGAAAATCCGTCTTGATCTGGATAAGACCGAAGGCGATGAGAAACGCGTCAACCTGCCGCACCCTGAAATCATCAGCGCCATCGAACCGGGCGCGTTCATTCTTTGTGATGATGGAAAAGTGCGCATGCAGATTGCCGAGAAAGGCAAAGACTACCTGATCGCGGAAATCGTTTCCGGCAACAAGCTCTCCAATAATAAAGGCGTGAACGTTCCCAACACCGTACTGCCGATTCCAGCACTGACCGAGAAAGACCGCAAGGATCTGGTGGCTGCCCTCGATATGGGTGTGGACTGGGTAGCTCAAAGCTTCGTGCAGAAACCCGAAGACGTCGCTGAAGCGCGCAAACTGATCAATGGCCGTGCCTGGCTGATGGCCAAGATTGAAAAGCCGTCAGCGCTGGAAACCTTCGATGAAATTCTGGCGCATGTCGACGGCATTATGCTGGCGCGTGGTGATCTCGGCGTGGAAATCCCGCCGGAAGATGTACCCAGTGTACAAAAACGCGTAGTGCGTCAGGTGCGTTATGCCGGTAAGCCCATTATCGTGGCAACGCAGATGCTGGAATCGATGATTGAGAATCCCGCTCCCACGCGTGCCGAAGCATCAGACGTGGCGACCGCTGTCTATGATGGCACCGATGCGGTCATGCTCTCCGCAGAAACAGCAGCAGGTCAATATCCGCTGGAAGCTGTTTCGATCATGGACCGTATCTGCCGTAAGGTCGAGGGTGATGAAGTTTATCGCCGCATCATGAACAGAAACCATCCTGATGCCGATACCGATCCGGGCGATGCGATTACGGTTGCCGCCGTGAATGTCGCCAAAACTATCAATGCTGCCTGCATCACAAATTATACATCCTCGGGTTCAACGACATTGCGCACGGCGCGTCAGCGTCCAACAATGCCGATCCTCTCGCTTTCACATTCGCAGGCTACGACACGTCGCCTGATGCTGTGCTACGGCGTTTACGCGGTATTCACGGAAGACAAGAAAACATTCGGTGAAGCGGTGCAAGCGGCTGTGGAAAGCGCAGCCTCGACAGGTCTCGCGCAAAAGGGCCAACGCCTGGTGATGACCGCGGGTGTGCCGTTCGGTACGCCAGGCTCAACCAACATCCTCCGCGTGGCGTGGGTCGAATAAGTTTAGGTGATTACCGGTGCCAGTGCTTTTCTGGAGGGGGCAGGTGCGGTAATCGCTAAGCCACCAAGCTCGATAAATTTCCGCATTTTTTGCAAAGCTTTCGCTTCGATCTGGCGAATGCGTTCGGCGCTAACACCGTAGACGGCGCCCAGTTCATGAAGATCTTTCTTCTCACCGTCCTCGCATAAAATACGTTGTTCGATGATAGCGCGCTCTCGTTCTGTCAATGCTGATAGGGCTGCCGTCATCATATCTTTCATGCGGTCAGCGTCGCGTCCTTTCTCAAGGCAAACGTCAGGTGTATCTGCTTCCGAAGCAAAAGTATCCTGTAGTTCGAAGGAACCGTCCGGTGATCCCAAAGTCATGTTCATGGAAAGCGCAGCGCTTGAACGACGGGCTTCAAACTCATCAATTGTTTTAATATCTATATTCTTATGAGATGTACGCTGGGCCATAAGCTCTGAAATGCGCTTTTTTCTTTGGTAATGAGAGCGTGTAGGGTCTTCTTGTATCGCGATACGATTACACTCGCTCCAATGGGCAAAGAGGCTGCGTTGTTCTTTCGTGGTTGCCTGTTTTATGTTGCTTCCCTGCTGAATCGTAAACTCAAGCAGGGCATGTTTGATACGGCTCGTCACATACGAACAGAATCGTGCATTCCATTCGTTATGGGGATCGTATTTATCATATGAAACAACAAGCTCCTTATAGGCTTCCCCTTCCAGGTCTTCAAAGGCCATATTGCTCCATCTGCTTCTGGAGTAAGCCTCTCGTATGAGAGGACCGCAAAGAGGCAAATGTGCTGTTATGATTTCGGCCTTGGCTTTTTCTTCATGACGACGCTGCCAAAGCTCTTTCTCGCGCTGAGGCGTTAGAAAATTCGGGGCCGTGGTGACAAGTCCCAAAGACTGCTTGTAAGCAAAAGACTCATCCTCCGCCTGCGAAACGCGTGTAGCGATATCTTCTTGCTCTGTATCTTGTTCCAGCATGCTCTGAGCCTTTAATAATGAGATCGCGCCATTCTATTTTATTTTTCCATAATAATAAATCTTTTTCTATATCTCTTTGAAATAAAAAGAAAACAGCGCCTTTTTTAAGGGCACTGTTTCCAACTTCACTAACTTGGGAAACTTGTTATTCCGCAGACGCCAGCCTTGTGCTGTCGGGCTTGGTATGCAGCCACCAGGCGGTGCGGTTGATCGAGAAAATCGGTTTGTAATGTGTGATGCTGCTTGTATCCAGCGCACGTTTATTCTGGTTATCCAGCACCATGGCGCCATCGTCGGTGTATACGATCAGGACGGCGTGCGGAATGTTCTTTTTCATGTCCTGCACAATGGCAATACGCATGCGGTTCTCCGGAACACCGAGCGCACGCAGTGATACGTACTTGGCAATCGCAAAGTCTTCGCAGTCACCGCCACGCGTAAAGAACTCGATAGGTGTGGCCCAGTAATCGCTCTGGCCGTAGTTGTTTGTATCTTCGATATATTCAGTCCTGTTGACGAGTGCGTTCACACTCTCAGCCATCTGGCGCAGGGGCATGCCCTGATAAGCCATTAGATCACGTTTCCAGTCCGTCATGATGCGTTGGCCTTGTGCTTGCGTAGCGGCTTTCTCAAAGCGGCCAAACATACTGGTCCATTTTGTGAACGGCTCAAGATTGCCGGAACGGCGTTCTGAGGCATCGAATAAAGCTGGGAAAGATGTTGCTGGCGAAAAAGCGGCGTTCGCAGTGCTCGCCAGCGTCATTTGTGCGGGAATATCCTTAATGCTGGCCGCTTTGGCGGGTTTAAATCCCAGGCATGCAAAGGCAATCATCAGTGTTGTGAAGCCTACCATCAAACGAATGGCGGATTGCTGCAGCAACACACTATACAGTGCGGAACGGGAAACCAGCTTGTTATCGATCAGGATCTGGCCCAGATTTTGGCCTTGGTCACGTTGCAGGGCCAGAGCATAGCGCAATTGGCCCGATGTCAGATGGCCGTTCATAACCATCAGTTCGCCCAAGCGGTTGCGCTGCATGAAAACTTTTACTTTTGACAGGACGCCATAACGTTTACCTGATGTGCCACCCATATTACTCACTTCTATCAACCCCCGGGAAGTCTTTGTTTCCCAATGTTTTCTGGCTGTTTCAGGTACGTTTATAATTGTTGCGTTTTTGTACCCATGCCCCTATTAAACACTATAAAGGTTGACGAATTCTGAATCTGCCGCAAAAGAAACATAAAGTTTTAAGGAATGATAAAGGTATGACCGTCTCACACCCACAATTAGCAGCGCTTATTCCTAAGCTTGGCCAAGCCCAGGTGCTGGTGGTGGGTGACTTGATGCTGGATCACTATGTATATGGCGCCGTTAACCGTCTGGCGCCCGAAGCGCCCGTGCCCATTCTGGCAGCAACACATGAAACCTTTATTCTGGGCGGCGCTGCAGGCGTGGTCGCGAATATAGGGGGGCTGGACGCGTGTGCGCGTGTATTGGGTGCGATCGCTGCAGACACAGCCGGGGAAAAAATCCGCCGTCTGATGAAATCGGCAAACGCCGATACAAAATACCTGACGATTGTATCTGACAGGCCATCAACCGTAAAAATGCGCTTCGTCAAAAATGACGAACTTTTGTTGCGCACGGATTATGAGCAGGTTAAACCCTTAGAAACATCAGACGAGAAAAAACTGATTGCCAGCATTCCCTCAGCCATAAAAGGTTGTGGCGCGGTTATCATGTCTGACTATGGCAAGGGTGTGCTGACGGAGAATGTCCGTAAAGCCGTGATAGGGGCGGCACAGAAAAACAATATTCCTGTACTGGTTGATCCCAAAGGTAAGGACTTTACGATTTATCGCGGTGCTGATTTCATCACGCCCAACGCCAAAGAACTGGCTGATGCTGCTAACATGATGGCCGATAGCGAAGACCAGATTGTTGCGGCTGCAAAATATATAATCGATCATGCTGATATTAAAACCATCATTGCCAAGCGTTCCGAGAAGGGTGTGATGGTGGTGAACAAAATGGGCGCCATTCTGTCACTGCCAGCAACGGCAAAAGAAGCACGTGGCGTGGCTGGTGCGGGGGATACGGTGATTGCGACGCTGGCCACAGCTTTGGCGGCGGGCATCGCCCTTGATAAAGCTGTGGCCCTGGCGAACGAGGCGGCGGGTATTATTGTAGCGAAGCCCGGTACAACACCCATCCACAGATCTGAACTGGAGTCATTATTCTCAGGGGCGGCTCAATCCTCCATAACTGAAAATGTAATAGAGACGGATATATCTATAGTCCATGAAACATTCTACGAAGCCCCGGTGCTGCATGACTGGGCAGAGGCGCGTATCCAGATTGACGCGTGGAAAGCACAGGGTTTGAAGGTTGGGTTTACCAATGGCTGTTTTGATATCCTTCATTATGGCCATGTGAATTATCTGAACCGTGCGCGCCAGCGTTGTGATCGTCTTGTCATCGGCCTGAATGCCGATGACTCTATCACGCGTCTGAAGGGTGAGGGGCGTCCGGTGCATCAGGAACTTTCCCGGGGCGCTGTTCTGGCGGCGCTGGGTTGTGTCGATATGGTCGTTTTTTTCGGCAAGGAGAAGACCGAGGACGACAAACCGGTTCAGCTTATTGAAACTCTGCAGCCTGATATCTGCTTCAAGGGGGGCGATTACAAGGTGGAAAACCTGCCCGAGGCCAAGACCGTTTTTGCTTATGGCGGTGAATTCGAAATTATGCCGATGTATGAAGGCCACAGCACGACCAGCGCAATCCGGAAAATGCAGAAAACGGGTTAATGCCCCTTTCCAGTAAAACGGGCCTGTACCGCTTTCCCAAGACTTGATAACATCAACCCTGTCATTTCCCCGATTCGGGGGAATATCCTAGATTTGCCGCTGCAAGGGCGGTTTTTAAAGCAGGTTGGTGCATGATGATGTCAGGCAAGACATTCAAGTCCGTAATTAAATCCCTTTATATTGTGGCGTTTGCGGCGCCCTTCCTGCTGTCAGCTTGTGCCGGTTCTATCGAACCTGGTCCTATCCCCACTGGTTATAAGTACCATCAGGGCACCTATAAAGGCCCGGCAGGCGCAGAACCAACCGTTTTTGATGAAAACACGGCGGGTAGCCGCCATGCGCAGGTCAAAGAACTGGCTCCTGATGGATCCGGCGCTTATGGCAATGGCGCTGCTAGTGACACGGTTGGGATCTCTGCAGAAGCTGTAGCTTGGCTACCTGCCTCTCGTGAATTGATCGAACGCATTAAAGGCCGCCTGGGTTACCCCGTCGAACCCACTTTCTTCGAAGGTATGAATGGCAAATACATCCCGGGTTTTGAAACAGCGCTGAAAACAGCGACATCCGAACAAGGCTGGCCGGCAGCGGCTACAAAAGGTTCAGGACCTTTCCATCTGGCGTACAGTGCCGCACCGGCTGATCCGTCTGATCCGGGTCGTCTGCTGCTGACCGTGCGTCTAACTGTCTCGAAAAGCAATTTCGTGATCGAAGAAAGCGGCATTTACACCATCGCTCAGGGGCCGGTTGTCACAGCATCACCGGCTGATCCTGTTACATTAAGCCCTATAGAGTAATCCGCGCATGAAAACGCCGATCCGTACCCTGCTGGCTCTGTCTGTGGTGCTGCCGACTCTTGTCGCTTGCGGCCCCGGTGCTATGCGTATGCTTAATGCCCCGCAGGTTAATCTGACATCGAATAGCTATTCAGCGGCGGATATGTTGCTGCAGCAATCGCAAAGCAAGATTTCACAGAATACGGTGCTGGCGCTGGGTACGCTGACAGATCTCAAGGTGCCCGGGAATACGGCTCCCTTTGGCAAGGTTATCGCATCCCAGGTTGGCGCCCGCTTTGTGCAATTGGGTTACAATGTGCATATGCCGGATGATATAGGAACCGTTTCGGCAGGCGATATGCCGGCAAGCCCCGCTACCCCGGTCATGAAGGCGCCGCTGCAGGATTCGAAACCTGTCGCCGGTAAGGGTGTCAGCGTCGGTAATGTACAGGCCATGATTACGGGTCACTATGCCCGTAATGGTGAGGAAGTCCTGGTCAATTTACGCATCGTCGATATGGGTTCAGGCCAAGTCTGGGGTTCTTATGATTATTCTATGCCGCTGACAAATGATATTGTCGATATGATGACGCCTCCGGCGGTGCCGGGGCAAGAGTCGCAGAAACCAGGATTATTCGATTTCTAGGGCAGATTCCGGAATATGGATCAATTCTGGACAAACCACCCCTTTAAGCGGCACAATAAGAAGAGTTTTAAATAAGGGGCGCGCGGGCTTTCGTGGTGAAACTGACGAAAAAATCATTGAATTTCAAATCGTTCACGACTTTGTCGTTTTCGCTGCTGCTAACGCTCGCGGTTCAGGTAGGCACTGTGCAGGCGCAACAGGCCTGTGATCCCCAGTTTATGGATGCCATTGAAGCCCGGGGGTTTGCCGAAGCCTCGCGGGAAAATGCTCAGAACCAGAACCTGATCTTCAAACCTGATGGTGTTTTCGAATATAGCTGCTTTCGCAACCATGCGCCGTTACCGCAGCGTAACGCGCGTCAGCTGTTTCGTGAAAGCTCTCTGACATATCCGACAACAAATGCCGTTCAGCAATATACCTACACAAATTTTGGCGATATTTACCTGAATGGCCGTTATACCGATCCTGATCCACCCCTCCCAGCGCCGCCTGCGGATATGTGCAATGCAATTGCCGCTATCTGGGAAATATCCCGCTGCATGAACTTCTATAATCGTGAAGATCTCGAAGGATTCTTTGATCTGTCACATTATACCGCCAACGATCCCCGCCAGTTGCCACCGGCGCTGGGCGCTTGCCCGGCGCTGCCTTATGGCTCGCTGAATATGGCGTTGGACATCGCTTACAATTACAACCGGGATGTCTGGATTTCCGGCCCCTATGCCCGGAACGACGAAGACTATATTTCTGACCCTGTCGACACATTCGTTGGAGATGCGGCCAGTGTGGACATGTACACAGCCGGTGAGTGTGAGGATGCCGTAGCGATACCGACAGGCATGGTCGTCACTGATTATAACGCGCCGGTAGATTCTTTCCTCGAGCACACATGCTCGAACCCGGCCTGTGTTTATATCCCGTCCGACTATAACGACGGCGAATGCACTATGCCCTGATCGGTCATTTAGCGGGCCAGTAACACCCTGAAATAATGGCGTGAACCATCTGAACAGGTAACACAGCCCTGCGTGGCGGGCTTGATCGAGAAGGAAGCTTCATTCGTCGTGTTTCCTGCGGGATCGGAATAAGTACCCGTGCTGCCAAATCGTAACGTGCCTGTACTGTAAAGGCACCCTGCAGATAAGGCGTTGCCGCCATCATCCGTGGGTGTGCCCGTATAGCCCGCCTGACTGTTAATCATCGTGCAAGCTTGTGCTGTCAGGTTGGGTAGCACCGCAACCAGTTCGGGTAAGGCAGTGCCCACCTGCGGCAAATGAGTGTTCGCATAAAACTCCCAGTCGCTGCCGTCATTTACACCGGGGGGTGGGGGCAAGTACTCCACGCCGCCCCCGGCTTTCGAGAAGATTTGAAAGGCAGCGCCGATGTTAGGGTCTGTGCCATATTCCGACGGGGCTGAGGCATGGGAAAATCTTATATCGCTCTCACTGGCGCCGTTCTGGATGATAAAGGCCACTCCGCGTTCAATCGCATTGGCCTGATCTTTCATCCGGGAAATGCTGATAGCCATGGTTTCATTATCGATCTTGGAACCTTCAATGCCGCTGGAACGTAACGCGGCGGTCAGCAAGCCCAGAAGCAGAATGCCGAGAAGAATAAAGAAAATAACATTTCCTGATTGGGCGTCCGGCTCTGAAAGATGATGCTTCATGAGCGATTGTTCTTATCGTGCGGCATCCGGAGAAACGGTCAGGCATTCCCGCAGGCGCGCGCAGGCGCTGGCTGCCTGTTCTTTTGTATAACCGCTTAGGCGACCACGGAACATCCAGCCATCAGCGGTTTTCAGCGGCACGATAACGGGTTGCGCGCCTGCAGTTAGGGATGATGGCAGCACACTCAGGGCAGCCCGAATGGCCTTGTCTGTTTGAACGCGGCTGGTAAAAGCACCGATCTGAATAGCCCAGGGGCGGTCGGCGTCAGGGATATCATGAGTGGTCTCTGCGCTACGTGTCGTGGGTGTAAAGGGTTCATCTTTGACAGCGGCGATCGCCATCAGCCCCGTTTCCAGACGTTTTGTTTCTGCCGGATCAAAGTCACCTTCACCGGCAACTTCGCTAAAGGCTTCGCTTTGCAGGACATTGTTCAGGGCATATTGCTGGCTGGCAGGATTTACAGGTGCCGTGGAACCCGCACCCGCAGCAGGGGCAATGGACTGCATGGCGGTTGTGCTGACAGTCGTTGTTGTGGCAGTAGCCATTTGCGTGCCCAAGACGGGCTTGCGTCCGGGAACGGGTGGGGTTTTAAGGACCGGCACACCTTGTGAAACCAGCATGTCCTGTGTGATAGCCTCACCCCGGAAGCCCTTGTCAAGCAAGGATGCCATATGTGCGTTACGGGAAGCTGTCGAACGGCCGCCGAATACAACGCCGATCAGGCGCTTGTTTCCGCGCTTGGCCGATGCCACCAGGTTAAAGCCTGATGCCGCCACATAACCGGTCTTCATGCCATCCATGCCGGCATATTCGTTCATCAGGCGGTTGTGGTTGTGGTAGCTCTTGCCCTGAAAGGTAAAATTCTTGGTGCCAAAATAGTGATAGTATTGCGGGTAACGGTAAATGACATAGCGGGCCAGCAGGGCCATATCGCGTGCGCTGGATGTCTGTGCCGGATCATGCCATCCGGATGCGTTCACAAAGCGGGTGCGGGTCATGCCGATCTCGCGGGCTTTGTGTGTCATCATGGTGGCAAAACGCGGTTCGCTGCCGCCCACTTTCTCGGCCAGAGCCACAGCCACGTCATTCGCGGATTTTGTCACCAGGGCGTAAATGGCATCTTCTACGCGCATGCTGGCGCCCACAGGCAGGCCAATTTTGCTGGGGGACATGTTGACGGCGCGCTGACTCATCGTTACACGGTCGCGCAGTGAAATCTGACCGTTCTCAATCGCTTCGAAAGTCAGCAGCAATGTCATGATTTTGGTCAGTGACGCAGGGTATAGCTGTTTGTCAGGATTGCTCTGACTCAGGATCTGGCCTGTTTCCGCATCCATGACGATAGAAGCATAACGGTTATTCGGCGCGGAGCTTCCCTTTTTCTTGGTGGCGGCCAGAGCAGGAGATGCGGCAACGCCAACCATCAAAGCGGTCATCAGCACAAATTTAGAAATCTGTTTGCCAAAACCCATGAGCTGACCCGGTAAAGCGTGTGAAAACAGAGATGAAAAAGAAACGTTCCCCGAAACGAAACATCTCTTAACATCATAATCTGACAAGATTATTTTGTCCACGAAAACGACACAATCCTTTAAATTTCCAGAGCTTTAGATATCCCAGCAAAACCTGTGCCAACGTACGGTTTTTTTAGGGTTTATTATGGGCCATTTGCGTTGGGCGGGCGTTACGCGCGGATGTGCAGGCCATTTCGGTATAGCGGAACTTGGAGGGGGCTGTGTCATGGCCCAATGTTTCAAATCCCTGATCCAGTAAATAGCCTAGGCAGTTATTGCGCTGGCTCTTGGTAACGCCGCCTAAAAAAACGCCAATCAGGCGGTGCTTGGTTTCGGGTGCGCCGCTTTCTTTATCAGCGGGTAAGGTGCGCTCGGCCGAGGCAGCCAGTTGCCAGCCGTGATTGGTCATGCCGGTTTTCAGGCCATCCATTCCTTCATACTCCCGCATCAGGCCATTATGGTTGCCGTATGTTTGTTTACCAAAAATGAAGGAAAGGGTTGAAAAGTAATGGTAATGGTCTGAATGATGCTGCACCAGATAACGGGCCAGCATGGCCAAGTCAAAGGCCGTTGAATATTGGTCTGGATCGCGCATGCCATGTGAATTCACGAAGTGGCTGTTCGTCATCTTCAACTCGGCGGCTTTCCTGTTCATGCGCGCAGCAAAAGCCTCTTCGGTGCCGGATATACGTTCGGCAACGGCCAGCGCCACATCATTGGCGGACTTCGTGACAATCGCCAGAATGGCGTTCTGCACGCTGATCTTTCGTCCTGCACCCAGGCCGAGCTTGCCGCCACCCGGATCGCCTTCGGGCATGGTAATCATATCATCCAGCTTGATACGTCCGGCCTCAATCTCATCAAACAATATACACAGGGTCATCAGCTTGGTGACAGAGGCAGGCGTACGCTTGGCGTGAGGTTCATCCTCGCTCAGAACGCGGAATTTCTCCGGTCCTTCAAGTACAAGCACGATAGAGGATACGTCAGCCGGAAAGCCGTCAATCGTATTGACGTCATCAGCGAGTTGGCGGGGTCCGCGCCTTGAGGGCTTTCGTACAGGCCTGCGAGAGGGTTTTTTGCGTGAGGCCGCCTCGGCGTCTTCAGTTACCAGACCGATTCCAGCAGCCATAAAACTCAGGCCCAGAAGGGCCCGCAAAGCATTGCGACGTGTACTCATTAATCTTGGAACCCTGTTCGAGATATTGTTGTTTAATATCCTTAAACAACAACAAATCCGGCTCTGTCAAGAATTGATATTTTTTGTTAATTATCAATTGGTTAAATAGTATATTGTGCAATGCACAAAATAAGACTTGACCCAGAATAGTGATAGCGTTACATTATAATTGTGCATCGCACAAAATTCTTATTGGCATAGAAGAACATCTAAAAACCCGCATAAACCAAGGTTTTTCTCGATATTTTCAAAAAAATGTCAATAATTTCAACTTGTTGCAATGCAGCCATTGCGGTGCGACAAAAGCTGTGACAGACTGCGGTCAGCCAATCGAAGAAAAGGGGCTTGATCGAAAGTCCAAATTATAAGGGAGATACGAAATGGCGACTTTGCCAACACGTAAAAAATCCGCGAGTACTGCTCTCGTAGCAGTCCCGAATGTCAGTGCCCAGACAACGGGTGCGGCATCTTATAAGGCAATTGCACAAGATGAAGAACGATTCATCGCAGCGGCATTTTCGATCAACCCGCTTGCGAATACCTTGAGTAAAACTGAGATATTCAAATCAATGGAGAAAGCCATGACACAAACTAAAGCACAGTACGAAAAACTGACAAACGAAGCTGCTTCTGCCGGTAAGGAAAACGTAGAAGCCATCCTGAAATCCACCAATATCTGGATGAAAGGTACGGAAGACCTGTTCAAGACATACATGTCTCTGGCACAGGATACAGCCGCAAAAAACAGCGAAGCTTTTAAAACATTGCTTGCCTGCAAAAACCTGAACGAACTGACCGAAGCGCAGAACAAACTGGCGCAGGAATCCTTCGATGGTTTCATGGCTGGTGCGACAAAGATCTCTGAACTCAGCGTAAAACTGGCAACAGAAGCGCTGGAGCCGATCAATGATCAGGTTAGCAAAACCATCCGCAAGGCCACCGACGCAGTAGCCGCGTAAGCCTTTTCGGACTATATTGGAATTTCCTGTCAGGTTTTCCTGACATGACAACCGGGTTTCAGCCTCCTTGTTTCAAGGGGGCTGAAACTTTTATGGCAAGCTGAAATGCTTTAAAATTTTAACCTTCCGGGCTGTAAAATAGAGGTAGAAAAGGCTATCTTATCTCTATGGAACAGCGCTTCTCCCTGACCCCCCGTATGGACGATGATAACCCGGATTTCGGTGATGATTCCGCCGGCGATTCCGGGGGAGAAGAGCGCCGCCAGACGGGGGTTATGCTCAAAGCCCGACCCAAGACCAAAAAGCCTTCTATGTACAAGGTTCTGATCCTGAATGACGATTACACCCCGATGGAATTTGTCGTTCATATTTTAGAAAGGTTTTTTAACAAGAATAGACAGGAAGCCACAGACATCATGCTTCACGTCCACCGTCGGGGTGTCGGGGTCTGCGGTATTTTCACTTACGAAGTGGCAGAAACCAAAGTGGCCCAAGTCATGGATTTTGCTCGCGCCAACGAACAACCGCTCCAGTGCACCCTGGAAAAAGAATAGAAAGATACTCCTATGCTTTCACGCAACCTAGAACAGACACTGCATCGCGCGCTGAATATCGCGAACGAACGTCATCACGAAAGTGCGACGCTTGAGCATCTGCTGCTGGCCCTGTGTGAAGACCAGGATGCCATGGCGGTCTTGCGCTCCTGTGGCATATCGATTGCTGACCTGCGCGATAACATTGAACGTTTCCTGGATAGCGAACTGACCTACTTGGTCAATCGCAATGCTGAAGAATCAAAGCCTACGACAGCTTTCCAGCGCGTATTGCAGCGCGCGGCCATTCATGTGCAGTCATCAGGCCGTGAAGAAGTGACAGGCGCCAATGTTCTGGTGGCGCTTTTCTCCGAGCGCGAAAGTCATGCCGTATTCTTCCTGCAGGAACAGGATATGACTCGCTTTGATGCGGTGAATTATATTTCCCATGGTATTGCCAAAGTACCCGGCCAAAGCCAGTCCAAAACCCCTGAAGGCACGGAAGAGGGCGAAGGTGGCGATAAGAATAAAAATGGCAAGGATGCTCTGGATGCTTACTGTGTGAACCTGAATAACAAGGCGCGTAAGGGTAAGATTGACCCTCTGATCGGGCGCACAGCCGAGGTTGAGCGCACCATTCAGGTGCTTTGCCGCCGTAGCAAAAACAACCCCCTTTATGTAGGTGATCCCGGTGTGGGTAAGACGGCGATTGCCGAAGGTCTGGCACGCCGCATCGTCGAACGTCAGGTTCCTGATGTATTGAAAGAGGCCACCATCTTCTCGCTCGATATGGGTGCGCTGCTCGCCGGTACACGTTATCGCGGTGATTTCGAAGAGCGCCTGAAGGCGGTGATTACCGAGATTGAAAAATTCCCCCACGCTGTATTGTTCATTGATGAGATTCACACCGTGATCGGTGCGGGCGCAACATCCGGCGGCGCTATGGATGCCTCGAACCTTCTGAAGCCTGCTTTATCGAACGGTACTATTCGCTGTATCGGTTCTACGACATACAAGGAATACCGCAACCATTTTGAGAAAGACCGTGCGCTGGTACGCCGCTTCCAGAAGATTGATGTCAACGAACCTTCTATTGAAGATGCTATCAAGATTCTCACGGGTCTCAAGACTTATTACGAAGAGCATCACAAGGTGCAATATACCGATGATGCGATCAAGGCGGCGGTCGAACTGTCAGCTAAATATATGGGTGACCGCAAACTCCCTGATAAGGCGATTGATATCATTGACGAAGTTGGCGCCGCGCAAATGCTGGTAACCGAAGACCAGCGCAAGAAAGTAATTACTGTTGAAGATATTGAAGGCGTCGTTGCCGCGATTGCGCGCATTCCGGCCAAGACACTGACCAAGGATGACCGCGAAGCGATCCGCACCCTGGAGCGTGATCTGAAAACCATGGTCTTCGATCAGGATAACGCGATTCAGGTGCTATCTGATTCCATCAAAATGTCACGCGCAGGGCTGCGCGATGGCGAAAAACCCATTGGTTCTTATCTGTTCAGTGGTCCGACAGGTGTTGGTAAAACCGAAGTGGCGCGCCAGCTGGCTAAGACATTGGGCATCGAACTCAAGCGCTTCGATATGTCCGAATATATGGAACGTCACGCTGTCAGCCGCCTGATCGGCACGCCCCCCGGTTATGTAGGTTTTGAACAGGGCGGCTTGCTCACCGACGCTGTCGATCAGCATCCGCACTGCGTGCTACTGCTTGATGAGATTGAAAAAGCACATCCGGATATCTACAACATCCTGTTGCAAGTGATGGACTATGGTAAGCTTACCGATAACAACGGCAAGACCGTTGATTTCAGGAATGTGATCCTGATCATGACAACCAACGCCGGTGCGCGTGAAATGGCGAAAGCGCCGATGGGCTTTGAACGCGAAATGCGTGTCGAAGATGACCAGGAAGAAATCAAACGCCTGTTCACGCCTGAATTCAGAAACCGCCTTGATGCCATCGTGCCGTTTAAGCCATTGGGTCCTGAGACGGTGATCCGTGTAGTCGAGAAATTTGTCATTCAACTGGAAGCGCAACTGGCTGATCGCGGGGTTGAAATCGATCTGTCACCCGAAGCCCGGGAGCATCTGGCCAAGATCGGTTTCGACCCGCAGATGGGCGCCCGTCCGCTGTCACGTATTATTCAGGAGCAAGTCAAACGCCCGCTCGCAGAAGAGCTGTTATTCGGCAAGCTGGTGAATGGCGGGATTGTCCGTGTCGGCCTGAAAGATGGGCAACTGACATTTGCCTTCGAAGAAGCTCCCAAACGTACCGGCGAACTGGTGCCTGCCGGTAAATCGTAAGCGTTAGCGCGCGAGCAGCACCTTGTAATAGAAATAGGAATTGCTGGGCGGGATGCCGGCACCCCGCAGGCACCCGGCTGTCTGGCCGCCGCGTGCGATAATCGCTTCTTCAGCAAATGTTCCTAAGAATCGTGCGTTACCACTGCCCCATGCTGCGCCACCGGCTACCGGGGGATTGCCGCCGGGATTCGTGATCCCCAGCTTGTTATTGATATCGATGCAAAGCTCACGACGTATCCAAGGCAATACGGCGACCAGATCTTCATTATCTTCACCGTCTGATTCGCAACCCGCACCCCCCATACCCGCATCTTCGACGCAAACTTCGCCGGGAAAGAACCAGTCGCCGTAAAGCGTATCGGCAGCGCCCGCCGCATCCAGCCACCTCTCCAGAGGTTTCATATAGCTAACACCACCACCGGCAGGCTGGAAAACGCGGCAGGAATCGGTCGTGCATTGGTTGGGGGCTGAAACCGGGTGGGCATAGTTTAAATTGAGCTTCGGGCTTTCAAAGCTGATCTCGTCATCGGCGAGACCACGGATATGCATCGCCTGGACCGCGCGCTTTAACCCGTCTCCATATTGGATAACATCACTCGAATATAGGGCCATGACTTCCCGTTTGGGGTCGCCTGTGCCTGAACGCATGATATTGGCCACTGCAAAGCTCAGGGCCGCAAACAGGGCAATCCCGAGAAAGATGTAAATCATAACGTTGCCGGATTCGGCAGGGCGGTTTTGACCAAGTACAGGTTTATTCATATGAAAATCCTTCGTCGCTGCGGGAATCATACCAGATTGAGGGACATAAACAAAACCGCAGGGATGCGATTCTTCATATACAAAACATTGTTCGGACTTGATTTTTCCGCAATTTTGGGCCATCCATGAAGGCGGTGCCAAAGCAGGCGTCATCGCTTTTCCAGGGTTTTATGCCAAGGTTTTTAAATTATGGGACTGTTTAGTTTTCTGGGCGTGTTATCGCCGGTGCACATGGCCTGGGTCCGTCTGTGGACGGGCGCCCGCTATATTGGTGAAGATCAGGCCGGTAACCGCTATTACGAAGCGCGCGCGATCAAGGGTTATAATCGTCCGCGCCGTTATGTCCGTTACAAGGCCAGCACCGAAGCCAGTAATATCCCCCCCGAATGGCATGGCTGGATTCATCACCAGACAAATGTCATCCCTACGGGGCAGGCGCAAACACATCGCCGCGAATGGCAAAAACCGCATCAGCCCAACATGACAGGCACAAATCAGGCTTATCGTCCGCCCGGCCATATTCTTTCAGGCGGCAAGCGCGCCAAAGCAACAGGTGATTACGAAGCCTGGATACCGCCGCAGTGAATTAACCCCGCGCGCCTGAGAATCTGAGCAAAGAGGCGCGCACCATTGAACAAGAAGGACTCCTGCCAGTATGAAACGCAGTATCATTGAAACAGCTCTGGGCGCCGTCGTTATTCTGGTGGCGATTTCCTTCCTGATGTTCAGCATCAACACGGCCAAGGTTGGTAAGGTCAGTGGCTATGAACTGAATGCACGCTTCTCCGGTATTGGCGGTCTGGGTGTGGGTGATGACGTGCTGATCAGCGGTGTGAAGGTCGGCAGCGTTATTGCCGTGACACTGGATCCTGAAACATTTCTGGCGCTGGTGAAGATGAGCATTGATGATGGCGTGAAAGTACCCACTGACACAGCGGCATTAATCAGCAGCGAAAGCCTTCTCGGGGGCCGTTACCTGGCGCTGGAGCCCGGTGCCGATGAAGAAAACCTGAAGCCGGGCGGCATGATTGAGTATACGCAGGCGCCGCAAAACCTTGAACAATTGCTGGGCCAATTCATTTTCAGCATGGGTAACGACAAGGAAGACAAAGGCGGCAAGCAGGCATCAAACGGCGCACCACCTCCTTCACGTGCTATGCCTTCTGAACCTGCTATGGCACCCCTAGAGTCCCTGGATGGCAATGCGCATCCTTAAGCTCACACTGCTTTCTGCGGTTGCGTCTGTCCTGCTCTCTGTTTCACCGGCGCAGGCCGCCATGCAGGATATGCCCGTCATTAAGCTGCAATCGATTGATAAGATTACAGGCCGTACTTTGACATTCGAAGCCCGTGTCGGCAGCACGGTGAAATACGGCCCGCTTTACATCAAAGTACAAGCCTGCCGTAAAGCTCCCCCTATCGAGCAACCTGAATCAGCGGCCTTCCTGCAAATCTGGGAAGTGACACCCAAAGATGATTCAAAATGGGTGTTTAGTGGCTGGATGTTTGCATCATCCCCGGCCTTGTCGGCCATGGACCATCCGATCTATGACGTCTGGGTGCTGGATTGCCTCGACAAGAAAACCGAGGAGGCTGAAGCTGAAAAGCGCAAAGCCGAAGAAGAAAAGGCTAAAGAAGGCGCTGCCACGGAAGAGCGTCTCGAAGCACCTGTCGAAGATCTGGGCGATTAATCAGAAATCCGAACCATAGAGCTATTCGAAGCGACCCATGCGGTTCTTATAAGGGTTAGCCAGCGATGATGGGTTTGCTGGCGCATTTTGTGCATCCGATGGCTTCAGCCAGGAACGGAAGCGTGAATCGAGATTATCCGGCTGGCTGCGTGTGCCTGTCGTTTCTGCTGAAAAAACCTTATCTAGGGCTCCGGGAGCTAGAATAATCACCTGTTCACTCGCTCATGCTTAGTAGATTGTTAAGACTAAATTATCATTTCATTAATAAAAAAGCAAGCATTTAGGCAATAAAAAGGCAGATATTGGGGATAGTTTTGTAATTAAATTACAACACAGGGCGATTTTTCAGATAATTCCTCACTATCATGATTTCGCTAACGGGCGGCTGTCCGAGTAACATGAAATCGGCACGGTGGCTCAAAGCTGCCGCCAGCCTGGATTTATAGGTATCACTATCTATTTCGTAGCAGCCAAATTGCTTCAGGTGGTCATTCACAAACTGGGTGTCGAGCAGGGTAAAGCCAGCCTTCCATAAACGGGCACACAGATGCACAAGGCATATCTTGCTGGCATCATCGGCGCGGCTGAACATGCTCTCACCGCAGAATGCCGTGCCGAGTGCCAGACCATAAAGCCCGCCAACCAACTGGCCGTCTTTCCAGGCTTCGACGGAATGGGTAAACCCCCGTTCATGAAGCGCCACAAAAATATCGCGAATGGGTTTATTGATCCATGTTTCAGCCTGTGTTTTACGCACTTCGGCGCAGGCATCTATAACGTCGGCAAACGCTGTATTAATCCTGATCTCGTAGGGTTGCTTGAGAACCGTTTTGCGCAGCTTCTCGGGAATATGCAGTCCAGCAATATCAAGTTGCCCGCGCTTGGGTGGGTCAAACCACCAGAAATCATCGTCATCACGCGACTCTGCCATGGGAAACAATCCCACAGCATAGGCACGCAGTACATCTTCGAGAGTCAGATCGCCAGACATAAGCAAATACTGTCATGCGATGATAATAATGGCAATTCCGGCAAATATTACTTCTGACGCTCAGCGAGCTTCTTTTCCAGCCAGTGAATTGTGTAATCACCGCTTTGGAAATCAGGCTGATCCAGGATCCACATATGTAGCGGCAGTGTGGTTTTAACGCCTTCGATGACGGTTTCAACAATGGCGCGACGCAGACGACGTATGCATTCCTCGCGGTTGCGTCCATGCACGATCAGCTTGCCGACCATTGAATCGTAATAAGGCGGAATGCTGTAGCCGCCGTAAATCGCAGAATCGAAACGCACACCCAGACCGCCCGGAGCGTGGAACTGCGTAATCTTGCCGGGCGATGGCACGAATGTATCAGGATCTTCGGCATTGATACGCACTTCAATCGCATGGCCACGGAACTTGATCAGGTCTTTCTTCACGCTCAGCTCTTCACCGGCGGCAACACGGATCTGTTCAGCGATCAGGTCGATACCGGTTAGCATTTCCGTGACAGGATGTTCGACCTGAATGCGGGTATTCATCTCCATGAAGAAGAACTGGCCGTTCTCATACAGGAACTCGATGGTGCCAGCACCGCGATAACCCATGTTACGCACCATATCAGCTGCCAATGTGCCGATCTTGTTGCGTTCTTCAGCCGTAAGCGCCGGGGAAGGCGATTCTTCCAGAACCTTCTGGTGACGACGCTGCAGCGAGCAATCACGCTCACCCAGGTGGATGGCATTACCATGTGTATCGCCAAACACCTGAATTTCAATGTGACGGGGTTTCTCGAGATATTTCTCGAGATAGACGCGGTCATCACCAAAGTTGGCTTTGGCTTCTGCACGGGCAGTCGAGAAAGCTTCGGCAAATTCGGCAGCGCTACGCACCACCTTCATGCCCTTGCCACCACCGCCGGATGCGGCCTTGATCAGGACAGGGTAGCCAGCCTTATCAGCAAACGCGCGGCCCTCATCAACATTGTTCAGCGCGCCTTCGGACCCAGGAATAACGGGCAGGCCCAATTCCTTGGCTGTCTTCTTCGCCATCACTTTGTCGCCCATCGTATCGATGTGCTCAGGCTTGGGGCCAATGAATACAAAGCCGTGTTCCTCGACCATGCGCGCGAACTGCGCGTTCTCAGAAAGGAAACCGTAACCAGGATGGATCGCTTCTGCCCCCGTAACGGCGGCAGCGCTCAGTATTTGCTGAATGTTCAGATAGCTGTCTTTAGATGCAGGCGGGCCAATACAAACGCTCTCATCAGCCAGACGCACGGCCATCGCATTGGCATCCGCTGTCGAATGCACGACAACACTCTGGATACCCATCTCGCGGCAGGCACGAATGATACGTAAGGCGATTTCGCCACGGTTAGCTATGAGAACTTTTTTAAACATCAGGGTTGTTCTTTATTCGATCACGACAAGGACATCGCCGAACTCAACCGGCTGCCCGTTTTCAACCAGCACCTGTGTAACAGTGCCGCCTTTCGGGGCCTTGATCGGGTTCATCACTTTCATCGCTTCAATGATCATTAAGGTATCACCGGCCTTTACGCTGGAACCTTTGGTAACAAAGGAAGGTGCGCCCGGCTCAGGTGCTGTGTAAGCGGTGCCGACCATAGGCGATGTGATCGCGCCGGGGTGGCTTGCGGCATTCGCTGAAGGGGCTTGTGTATTGGCAGGACGTGGCGTCGTGGGATCAGAGTCCATAGTGACTGCGGGGGCAGCACCGAATGATACAACATTGCCACCGCGGCTTACGCGCACCGATTGATCACCGTCTTCGACTTCGATCTCGGTCAGGCCTGTTTCGTCCAGCAGTTTCGCCAGTTTGCGGATGGCGGATTCATCAATTTTCATCGGCACCTAAAACACTCCGGTTGCCCGTTAAAACAAGACCCCTTTGATTAAAGAAAAAGGGGGCAAAAGTCAAAGCGGGAAGATTTTACAGAATTATGCTTTTTTGAAATTATAGAGGAATTCCAGTGCCTTAACATAACCTTCAGACTTAAGGCCCGCAAAGCAGATGGCTGCCAAGGGCTCAATATAAGAATGATGGCGGAAGGATTCGCGCTCCTTAGGGTTCGTAAGGTGCACTTCGACGATCGGCACTTTATGAAGTTTCAGGGCGTCATGAATGGCGAGAGATGTATGAGTATAGGCGGCGGCATTGATAACGATGCCATCGACTCTCCCCATCGCATCCTGGATCCATGTCACGAGTTCCCCTTCGTGATTGGATTGGCGGAAATCAATTTTCATCTGCAGGCGCTTGCCCGCCTCTTTGCAAAGCCTCTCAATATCGTTGAGGGTCTGGTGGCCGTAAAGTTCCGGCTCGCGCTTCCCCAGCATGTTCAGGTTAGGGCCATTCAGGATCAGAATCTTTTTTGTCATGGCTTTGTCGATTGTTGTGGTTTGAAGTGCGGCGCCATCATCAGTTCCATATCTTCAAGCGTGGGAACCAGATCGTCCTGCATGCGCATAATTTGTTTGTTCACAATCAGTGTGGGTGTGGATTTAATCCCGAGTGCTTCCACGGCAGCCGCTGTATCCAGCAGGTCTTTCGTGGCATCCCAGGCCAAGACATCTTGGTGGAATTTCTCAGCATCAAGTCCCAGTTCCTTAATCAGTTCGTTTTCAGCTTCACGTGTGACAGGTTCGGTGCGGCGGATCAGCTTGTTATGCATCTCCAGGAACTTGCCTTGCTTCCCGGCAGCCATGGCAAGCTTCCCCTCACGAATAGATTGTTCGGCAAATATGGGATAGACGCGGTAGATAATTTTTACATCAGGATGACGAGCCGCATAAGCGGTCATTGTATCGCTCATGGCGCGGCAATACGGGCAGCGATAGTCCATGATCTCTGTGATGATAAGGGCGGGATTGTCGGTAGGCCCTACATATTGATTATGCGGTGCCTGCGCCAGTTTTTCGAAAGCGGTGATTTTACTGTAAAACCGCCAGCCGATCAGGGCGCAGACAATAAGGATTGCAACAGTCAGAAGCCGCATATACATGGCAGCGTGAGCCTTCTGATCTGTTAGTTGGCTTTGCCTGATTTCTGGCTGCGAATCTGGGAGATGGCCTGTTTCATACCATCATAACCCATATAACCCGGCGTCAGCTGGTCTTCAAAGATAAAGCCTGGCGTGCCGTTGATACCCAGATCACGGGCCAGAGTCAGGTTTTTCTCGATGGTTTCCAGCGTTTCTTTGCTTTCAGCATCTGCTTCAGCTTTCTTCATATCCATTTTCAGGTCTGTAGCGATTTTCTCGAACAGTTTCTTGTCCTTTTGGCCTGTGAACTGCATCAGGGCTGTGTGGAATTCATAGAATTTGCCCTGTTTATCAGCAGCCAGTGCCCATTTTGCTGCTTCGATAGAAGTTTCGCTCAGGATAGGCATTTCAATGAATACAAAACGCAGTTTCTTGTCTTCATCTATAAGCTTTGAAACATCGCTGAAGGCTTTCTTGCAGTAACCGCAGTTATAGTCATAGAATTCGATAATGGTAACATCGGCATCAGCGGGCCCCACTGTCGGGTGACCTGCTTTCAGGATAGCGTCTTTGCTGCCGGCGAATTTCTCCGTGAATTGCTTGTCCATATCAGCACGTTGCTGTTCCTGATATTTCTGCAATGATTCCATGATGATGCCAGGGTTCTTGGCCAGGTATTCCTTGATCACGGTTTCAATTTTGGCGCGCTCGGCGTCTGTAACGGTTTCAGCAGCGGCAGGGGCAGCGCTGAAAAGAAGACCAGCAAAAGCCAGTGAGAGAGGAATCAGGCGCATGCCCAGACGAAGTTTTGAAATAGCCACGGAAGAAGTCTCCTGCCAGGGTTGAAATTATTGATATAGAGCCATAAAAGCCGAAATCCATATTACAGCGAGGCGGAGGGACTAGCCAGCCCGATTTAAGGCCTGGACTCGTTCTTGTCCTTGTCCTCTTTTTCGTTCAGCGACACCTGACCCAGAATATCCTGCGCCCGAATCCAGGCGGCGCTGCCTTCTTCCAGGCCGGCTGATGCCGCTTCCGCTTGCTGGCGTGCCTGTGGTAGGCGTCTTTGCAGTAATGCTTCCTCTGCCAGATGCAGTTTCGCCATCGCATCGTCGCCCATTTTGCCATAAGCGGTGGCGAGCAGGCGATGAATACGCGTTGAACGCGGCTCATCGCGCTGGGCGCGCTCCAGCTGGGTAATGGCGGTTTTCATTTGCGCCTCATTATTACCAGCTGTTTCAATCAATGTGTGTGCATAGGCAGTGCGGATCAGGCCGGAAGCCGGATCAAGCTCAGTCGCCTGACGATAGAAAGGCACCGCTTCACCCGGGCGGCCAAAATCGGTCAGCATCTGGCCCTTCAGCTCCAGGAAATAAGGATTCCTGGGTTCATCCTTCAGCAGCGTATCGGCCAGGCGCAATGCTTCGTCGACTTTGTTCTGACGATACGCGGCAATGGCACGCGCATATCGTGCGGCCAGTGAATTATCCTTTTCGCTGTAATTCCAGATCACGTATTCAGGCGTCACAAAACCGGTCAGTTTCGCAAGCATACGTGCGTGCTGATCGGCCCAGGCCGCAGGCAGTGGCGTATTATTATAAGCGGATTTCTCAGTGCCCGCTTGTAATGTCTGAACGCGGTCGCCGGTCAGCGGGTGCGTACGCACATATTCTGATTGCTGACTGACGGGCAATAACTCTTCATCTTGCAGGCGCTGCATGAATGTAACCAGGCCCTGCGGGTTCAGATGCGCACGTTCCAGAAAGGAAATGGCAGCCTGATCAGCGCTGGATTCCTGAATCCGGCTGAAGGCCAGCAGGTTATTCAGCGCCATGCCGGAACTGCCGCGTGAAATGACGCCTGCAGCGCCGCCGTCACCCGTCAGGATGGCAGCGCCAATTCCTAGAATCGTACCCAACATAGCTTCATAAGAGGCGCTTTCCATGGCATCGCGGCTGCGGATCAAATGTCCGCCCCGGATATGCCCCATTTCATGGGCCATGACCCCGATCACTTCATCGGGATTACGGGATTTAGTAAGCAACCCGGTATAAAGAAAGATATTCTGCCCCCCGGCAACAAAGGCGTTAATGTTGCTGTCCTGGACCAGGATAATATTGACCGAATCCGGGTCCAGATCGGCAGCCTTGATAACGGGCTTGGCCCATTCTTTCAGGTAATTCTCGATTTCCGTGTCGCGGATCAGGCTGGTCGAACGGGCACCCTGCGCATGGGCGATCAGGCCCAGGCTGCAAATCAGCAGGCTGACGCCAGCAAAAGCACAGATCATCCTGTGCAGGCGGGGGGTAAACAGGCTATTCTTTTTCATCGTTTGGAAATTCTGAACCGGGAATATGGTTCAAAAAAGGCTTCGGCAGGACACTTATAAGGTAATATGACTTCGCTTCTTTATCAATGGATTGATCTGCTTTGGCTGCCGGTCGGCATGGTGGCCGTTCATAAGGGTCAGCGTTTAAAAACGGCAATTTTCATGGTTGTCTGCATTCTGACCCTGCGTGCGCAGGTCGAGCTTATGGAATCAATTGGGCGCGTACACGGATTTACCGGGTTCTGGAACTGGGATGCCTATCAACGTGGTTTGCTGGTTTACGGGATAGTCTTTGCCTTGTTCCTGCTTCTGGCTTATTTTTCGCCGCATACAAAAGGGATCGTCTTTTTCGCGGCCACCTTGACGATTTATATATTCTCATTCTGTGCCTCTATGCTGGCGATGGTGATTTAAATGACTGATGACGGCGAAAAAATTCCGGGACGTTCGGCCAAGAAACCGGGGCGGCGCACGACACGAGACGCCACAGTGCGGGTTAAAAAAACCAATCAGCGCACGACATCATCGGCGCGCTGGCTACAGCGTCAATTGAACGATCCCTACGTGCACGAAGCGCAACGACTGGGCTATCGTGCGCGCTCGGCATTCAAACTGATTGAACTGGATGACAAATTAAAATTCCTTAAGAAGGGCTGCACCGTCGTTGATCTGGGTGCGGCGCCGGGCGGCTGGTCGCAGGTGGCGGTTGAACGCGGCGCGGCTAAAGTGATCGGCCTCGATCTTTTGCCGATTGATCCTTTGCCGGGTGTGACATTCCTGCAGATGGATTTCATGAATGATGACGCACCCGAAGCGCTGATCATGGCGATGGGTTCCGGGGCTGACGTTGTACTAAGCGATATGGCGCCGAACACCATGGGCCATAAACAAACCGATCACCTGCGTATCATGGCGCTGGTTGAAGCTGCTTATGAATTTGCAACGCAAGTATTGAAGCCGGGCGGCACCTTCGTATCCAAAATCTTTCAGGGCGGGGCGCAGGGCGAACTGTTAAAGATGATGAAGGCTGATTTCACAACGGTGAAACACGTCAAACCCCCGGCCAGCCGTAAAGAATCGGCTGAACAATATGTCGTGGCCACAGGCTTCCGTAAAAAAGCTTAAGCAGGGCGCAATCCTGCAGGACCTTCACCTTGCGGGTTGTCGACATAACGGCGCAGCGGTACGCGCAAATCAGGGTCTTTCAGCGCTGTGAGCACGATGACAGGCGTCATCAGTGTTATTCCACCTTCTGTCTCAGGTTCTAATACACGCATCTCGATCTTGATGCCCACATGCGGAATATTGTGCAGGATCGTGGCTTTAAGACGACGTAGGGCTTCAACATCTTCGATCATCGCCTGTTCAAAAACAGTACCAACAGCCATACCTGCTTTTTCATTCTCGGGATTTCCTGTTGCTTCAAATTCAGCGACCAGTTCCGGCCCTAATGATTCGTAAATTTTCCTGTATTTGACAGGATCATTCTGCAGCAAATCATCGTGATAGGATTGGACGGCGAGGCTCCAGAGATTGGCATCAATGCTTTCCCAGAATGCCAGGTCAATTGAAGGACGTTCTGGCGTCTCACCGGGGGCCAGTTTCTCTCCATCCATCATGCCGGTTTGTTTGGCGACGGCATGGCTGATGTCCATGTCTCTCAGGACGCTCACAATCGTCATATGAAATGAATCGACAATATTGGGAATTTCCATGTTCATGCGCGTCATCACCCACTCATGCGGTTGCATATCGCAGGCGATAGATGATTCATTGGCGGCGATGCCTGAAAAATCATTACGCAAATGGCCGGCAATGTCCTGGGGCTTAAAATTCACAACCAAACTCCTGTTATATTATTATGTATTCGATACTTAAGGAAATAAGGGGCTGGCTGTCAAGAAAAGCACGAATGACGCTGAAAAACCTTTACATTCTGAGACGAGAGTTCTATTAACTCAGTGCAAATTCCACCCATGCCTGTAAGGAGTTTGCCTGATGTTCAAGATCAAATCTGCCCCCATCCGCGAAGGCCTGACCTTTGATGACGTGCTGCTGGTGCCGGCGTCTTCTGAAATTCATCCGGCTGATGCTGATACACGCACAAAACTCACCAAATCGATCTCCTTGAATATTCCGCTGCTTTCTGCCGCGATGGATACCGTAACGGAATCAGAAATGGCGATTGCCATGGCACAGGCAGGCGGCTTGGGCATTCTCCACCGCAACATGGAACCGGAACAGCAGGCCGACCTGGTACGCATGGTAAAACGCTTTGAATCGGGTATGGTCGTAAACCCGATTACGATTGAACCGGATGCAACCCTGGCTGATGCCCTGGCATTGATGAAACACTATCGCATATCCGGCTTCCCGGTGGCGGAAAGCAATGGCAGGCTCGTGGGCATCCTGACCAACCGTGATGTGCGTTTTGCTGATAATGACCAGACACCAGTGCGTGAACTGATGACATCACAAAACCTGGTGAAGGTTGTGAACGGCGCCAATAAGGATGAAGCCCGTAAACTTCTGCACAAGCACCGCATTGAAAAATTGCTGGTGGTGGATGAGGCGGATCGCTGCATCGGGCTGATCACCGTCAAGGATATCGAGAAATCGACTCTTTATCCAAACGCCAGCAAGGATGCGCAGGGCCGTTTGATGGTAGGTGCCGCTGTAGGCACGGGCAACACGGGCGTTGAACGCGTTGAAGCCATGATGGATGCCGGTCTTGATGTCGTGGTCGTTGATACGGCCCATGGCCATTCCAAGAATGTGCTCGAAACTGTCTCACGTATTCGCAAGCTCGCTTCCAACAATTTGCAAATTATTGCCGGTAACATAGCCACGGGTGATGCGGCGAAAGCCCTGATCGATGCTGGCGCTGATGCTGTGAAGGTGGGTATCGGCCCCGGATCCATCTGCACGACCCGTGTTGTCGCCGGTGTAGGTGTACCGCAACTGACAGCGGTGATGGATGTTGCTGAAGCCTGCGCCAGATCCGGTGTGCCTGTGATCGCTGATGGCGGCATTAAATACTCAGGTGACCTGGCCAAGGCGATTGCCGGCGGTGCTGATTGCGTGATGCTGGGCAGCCTGTTTGCAGGCACGGATGAAGCGCCGGGCGAAGTTGTACTCTATCAGGGTCGTTCCTATAAAACTTATCGCGGCATGGGCTCTGTAGGGGCGATGGTGCGCGGTTCAGCTGATCGCTATTTCCAGGGTGCTGTAAAGCAGGCGCAGAAACTGGTGCCGGAAGGCATCGAGGGTCGCGTGCCTTACAAAGGCCCCGTGGCAAATGTCATTCACCAGATGGTGGGCGGCCTGCGTGCTTCCATGGGTTACACGGGTAACCGCACGATTGCCGAGATGAAGGCGAATGCCGAATTCTTGCGCATGACTTCTGCGGGTTTCCGCGAAAGTCACGTGCATGATGTGACGATTACGCAGGAAGCGCCGAATTATCGCGCCTCTGAATAAAATTGACATAATTTTAATCATGCGTTTATAAGAGGGCTATCCACGACAAGGGGGCCTTATATGGACAATACTGTTTACCACCACGCAGATGTACAAATTGATCCGCGTTTGCCAACGCCGGGGGTCAAAGACGTGGCTGAAGAATTTGGTACATCAGCACGCCAGATGGACCAGCAATATGGTGTGAAACCTGTTGACCCGCAAAAGGGCGTTTACCGCGTGGGCGTCACGGGTGCAGGGGCCAACCAGATTAAGAAAGGCCACGCTGCGCAACGTGCCGACATCAGCGATGATTTTTATATACGCTGATTAACGCGCGTTCTTCTGGATATCTTCACCCAGTTCCTCAAGCGCATCACCGATGTCATCGCCTGCGCTGTTGATGGCATCCTCTATTTTCTCGCCTGTCGTCTTGGGTTGGTTCATCTGATAAACCAGCACACCCAGAATGGCCATGAGTAGCAGGACGATCAGGACCAGCAGCGTTCTGTTTGTTTTCATGCGATCAATTCCCTATATTGAAATCCTGTACCGAAACTAGCGGGAAACCCGGTGTATTAGAACTATGAATATCAGGCCATGCACATCCGAAGACGCAAACGATCTTGCCCATATTCATATTGAGGGCTGGCGTGCAAGCTACGGGGGGCTGGTGGAACCATCCTTCCTGGATGCTCTGGACAAAGATCAACGTGCGGCAGACTGGATCAAATGGCTGGGTGAAGGAACCGAAGCTTTCATCGCTCATGATGATACGGGAAAGCCTGCGGGCTTTATTGCCTTCAATAAACTTATGACGCCCCCGCCCGGCATGTCGCCTATACGACCGCTTTATACATCCGAGATTCTCGCGATCTATATCCTGCCCGACTACTGGCGCCAGGGGCTGGGCAAGCAACTGATGAAAGCCGCCGCTGTGCGCCTCAAGGAAAGAAAACATAAATCCTTATGCCTGTGGGTGCTGGAAAAGAATGCGCGTGGTAATGCCTTCTACAAGGCGCTGGGCGGCCAGAAGTGCGGCAAGAAAGACGTCACCATCGGTAACCAGAAACTGGTTGATGTCTGCTATGGCTGGCGGGATACGGGCGTTATCTAAAAAGCTTGCGCAATAGTCATAAATTGACATAATGTAGCGTCCGGAGGCGAAATGGGGTCTTTCGACGCAACTAAAGATGAAAAAGCCAATCTTTTGAAGGGCATGGATAAAACCATGGCCCAGAAACTGGCTTTCACCAGCGCCCATTTCCAGCTGGCGGATGGCGCCCGCATTCTCGATGTCGGTTGTGGTACGGGCTCCGGCTCTTACCAGTTTGCCCTGATTAACCCGCATCTGCAGGTCGTGGCCCTTGATTACGACCATGACTATATCGAGCGCGCCCGCCGTGAATATCCGTTGCCGAACCTGACATTCGTTCAGGGTGATGCCCGCGATTTTGATACAGGCGGTGAGAAATTCGATGCCATTTTTAATTCCAGCATCCTGCATGAGGTTTACTCATTCAGCGGTTACAGCCAGCAGGCTGTCGTCGATTCACTGCAGGCGCAAATGAATAATGTGCGCGACGGCGGCATTATCCTGATCCGTGATTTTGTAAGGCCCGAAAATCCGGAAGCGATGATTTACCTGGATCTGCCTGATGAAATATCCCGGGGCGCTGACCCTCAGGATTTATCCGTACAAGATATGCTGCGCCTTTATGCGAATTGGGCTTGTGCAGAAAAACCGGCTGAACAACGGGGCTTCTTTCTGGAACATCGTCCAGGCGAAGCACCCGCAGGCTGGCAGCGTTTCTATATGCAGCACGATTGGGCCAATGAATTTATCCTGCGCAAAGATTACCGCGATCGTTTCTTCATCGAAGCGAAGGAAAAGTACGGTTATTTCACACCGAAAGAGTATCGCAGCATTCCCGAAGGGTTGGATGCGCGTGTTCTTTATACCTCGCCTTATGCTAACCCGTGGATTGTCGAGAACCGCATGAAGGGAAAATTGCGGCTCTTCAATGAAAACCGCGAAGCTATTTGCCTGCCACCCACCAACTTTGTTTGTGTCATGCAGAAAGTTCCTGCTGGTCATGGTGTTGTCGTGCGCGAGCACAAAGTATCAGGACATGAATTGCAATATTTGAAGACTGAAAGTTTTCAGCATCGTAAGACAGGCGCGATAAAAGATCTGGTGAACAGGCCTGGTCAGGTGTTCGACCTATTGCCCTACTATGTTCATCCAGACGGGCAGATTGATATATACGCACGCAGCGATTATCCACGTCCTTTGGTCAATGTTGTTCCGCGCCAAATGTCACCACGCATAGACGGCAAGACATGGTCGGGTTATATGGTGGAGCCTTTCGCTGTCGCCAATCAGACGGCAGATATCAAACAGGCCTGTATCAAGGCGTTGACCCAGCGTGCAGGCATTGACCCAGCAGATATCGGCGAGATTGAAACAGGTCCCGATTACTATCCGGCGCTGGCAAACGTCAATGAGCGTGTAGGATCGGCTTTTATCCGGCTGAACAGACCTGTGGAAGCAAAAGCTTTGGCCCCCGGTTATTCAGGTTTCCATGAAAATGGCGTGCTGCGCCCCTTTGCTTTACAGGATATGCTGCGCGGTATTCAGGTGGGAATGTTCCCGGAGGGGCGGCTGGAGTTATGCGCTTACAGGCTGGCGCACAAGCAGGGCGTTGCTTTGCCTGCCTGGATGGGGGCCTCATACAATATTGAAGTGGCGAATGATCGGGCCGAAACAAAACCGCCTATCAGCCGCAGCAGTGAATTATTCTCTGCGTCGGGACAGCCGGCAAATGACGTGTATGGGGTACGTTCTGTCTTTACGGAAGAAACGGCGGCTCGGCACGGTGGTCATGTTGTAGCCCAGCGCGAACTGGAATTTATTATTCCGGCCCGTCAGGCAGGCCAGGATATGTCGAACAACATGGCTGTTATCGTTCCTGTCATGCGCACAGCTGCTGGCCATATCATGGTGGGCCTTAAATCACAGGATTTTCCTGCCTTACAGGCAGCAGGCGAACAGGCTCGTAAAGAAACGCTGCATGTGGAGCGCCTGAACAGCCATCTAAAGACTATGGATGATGTCTATGCCGATGTGGCAGATCGCCTGCATATCGACGCGGCAGCCATCAAGCCGTTGGGAGAAGGATATTTCCCCAGTATGGGCATAATGCCTGATCGTGCTTATCCACTGCTGGTAAACGCCAAATCATACAACGACTTCCGCGATTACCACTTTGTGTCGCTCAATACTTTGATTAAACGGGTCGATGACCTGCGTGATGCTCATCTGATGCTGGCTGTCTATCGTCTCCAGCATGCATTAGGGCAGGGTACTGTACCGAAACTTGTGACTAAGCCACCTTCTCCATAAACGGATAATCTGTATAGCCTTGTGCGCCACCTTTATAGAACGTTTCTATAGTGGGCGGATTTAAAGGGGCATGAGCGGCAAGACGTTCCACCAGATCGGGATTCGCAATAAAAGGCGCCCCAAATGCTACGGCATCCAGAATGCCATCATCCAATGCTTTCTGCGCTTTCGCAAAATCGTACGCATCATTACCAGCCAACAAACCTTCATAAACTTTACGCATGGCCGGCGTGACAACCAGCGGCTTGTTCGATGTTTCACGCACATGCAGGAAGGCAAGATTGAAACGGTTCAGTTCTTTGGCGGCATACGTAAACAGGCCTTCAAGATCGCTGTCATGCATGCTCTGGTATCCGTTCATCGGTGACAGGCGCAACCCCGTTTTATCTGACCCCACAGCAGCAGTAACCGCTTCTGTAACCTCGAGCAGGAATCGCACGCGATTGGCAATCGAACCACCATATTCATCTGTACGCACATTCGATCCATCGCGCAGGAACTGGTCGATCAGGTAACCGTTTGCCCCATGAATTTCCACACCGTCAAAACCTGCCCGTATGGCGCGTTTGGCAGATTCAGCATAATCCTGAATAGTGAGTTTGATCTCATCCCTGGTCAATGGGCGGGGGGTAACGTACGGTTTCTTGCCGTCAACCGAACGGTGTTCGCCATCAGCAGCGATTGCAGATGATGAAACAGGCAATTTGCCCTCGAGAAAATCAGGATGCGAAAGTCTCCCCATATGCCAGAGCTGCAGGACAATCTTGCCACCGTTGGCATGAACAGCATGAGTAACAGCCTTCCACGCTTCTTCTTGTTCATCGGTGTACATACCCGGTGCGTCTTTCCAGCCATAGCCCATGGGTGAAATGGCGGTGGCTTCACTGATAATCAGGCCCGCACTGGCGCGTTGGCTGTAATATTCAGCCATCAGGGCGTTGGGAACACGGGATGCCCCGGCGCGCGAACGTGTCAGCGGCGCCATCCAGATACGGTTCTTAAGGGAAAGGGTGCCTGCTTTTACAGGATCGAACAGGGTAGGCATAAATTTGTCTCCTTTGTCCTACTTATCTAGGACAGTGGCATAGGGGCGGCAACCCTGCTATAAGCACCCCAAGGTGTAAACATGCTTCCGTCAGCCCGTGTACAAACAGCGATTGAACTTCTGGAAAAGACTGGTGCCAGCCGGATTCCGATGGATTCGACCATCGGCGATTATATGCGCCACCGTAAATATATCGGCTCCAAGGATCGTGCTGCGATTGTCGAGCGTGTTTACGCCATGGAACGTGCCCGCGCACGCCTGGGCTGGTGGCTATCACATGTAGGTGCCGCCGATACGGCCCGCAACCGTATGATCGCCTGGCTGGTTTTAGCCGAAGGCGAGGGTATGAACGCTATCGATAAAATGTGCGATGGCAGCAAATACGCTCCCAAACCCTTGCGTGATGAAGAGCGCGATCTGATTGAAAAACTTTCCGGGAAGAAACTGGATTCAGAAACGGTGCCGGAAGCCGAACGTGTCGAGTGTCCGCCGCAATGGGAATCCCGTCTGCGCGCTTTCTTCGGCAAGGATTTTAAATCTGAAATGGCCGCCATGCTGGGAACGGCACCGCTCGACCTGCGCGTCAACACCCGCCTGATTGACCGTGAGAATGCCAGGAAGGCCCTGGCTGCTGACGGGATTGAAACGGATCCGACCCGCATATCGCCTTGGGGTTTGCGTTGCCGCGGCAAGGCTTACCTATCGGAAAGCAAGGTCTTTCGCGAAGGCATGATCGAGATTCAGGACGAAGGTTCTCAATTGATTGCCTATGTTACAGGCGTACAGCCCGGTATGCAGGTGCTGGATTATTGTGCAGGCGCGGGCGGTAAGACGCTGGCGCTCGCTGCTGCTATGAAGAATAAAGGCCGTATCGTCGCGATGGATATTGCTGAAGGCCGTTTAGAGAAAGCGCGACCTCGTTTTCGCCGCGCCGGTGTTGCAGACATTATCGAAGTGCGCGCACTGAGCGATGAAAAAAATCGCAAATGGCTGCGCCGCCAGAAAGAAAGTTTTGATCTCGTCCTGGTTGATGTTCCTTGCAGCGGTACGGGAACGTGGCGTCGTAATCCGGACATGCGCTGGCGGAATTATGGTCCTGGTCTTGATGAATTGCTGGATACGCAGGCAGATATTCTGGAACGCGTGACCAAAGCGGTAAAGGTAGGCGGCAAACTTGTATATGCTACCTGTTCGCTGTTGCCTGATGAGAACGAGAACCAGGTCGAAAAGTTTTTAGCGAATCATCCGGAATTCGAATTGCTGCCGCTGGCTCAGGTTTGGGAAGATGGCAAGGTACCGAGCACCCCTTATATGCGTCTGACCCCCCATCGTCACGATACGGATGGATTCTTCGCCGCAGTGCTGCGGCGTAAAGAGTCTAGCTTGCCGCCAGAAGAACAGCGCTATGTACCTGATTTTAATGAATAAAATTATGCTTTATTGACATTTTCGGACAACAGGAGCTTTTTAAGCATTCTCAAGTATGATTCTTGAAGTGTAAGACAAGCGAGTGACTGGGAATGTACCCCGATTTACTAAAAGCCTTTCAGAGTTTAGCACAGCCCGAACGCCGTCAAAGATTACTGGATGAAGGTTATGTCCGCATACCTGACCCCAGCAGTGTTTGTACTGTTTATCATAAACCTGAAAGCAATGTTGTCCTGCGTTTTTCCATGCGCCCTGAAATGACGGCGCTCCTGAATAAATATCTGATTGAAAATCAGGACAACCCCTTTCTGCCGCGTGTGCTGGCACATGGTGAAATTCACGGGGGCAAGCATCTTACCGTGATGGAGAAGTTGATCACAACGCAAGATCTGAATGATGATTTGGATGTAGACCTTCTTGGTCAAGCCCGGGCCATTGCGACATTCCCCTTTGGTGATAAAATACACGGGGGCGCACATCTGGGATTGGCCAAAGATCCTGAATTTCTGCAGGCTATGCTTATTCTTGCGGCCTGCGCCCAGGAATCTTTCAAAAGTTCTTCCAGCAAAAACGAATGCTTGTTTCCTGATCGTAATCCCAATGGCGTCATGTACCGTATGGGTAACGATGGGTTGCCTTCTTTCCCCGTTCTGGTCGATACATTGACCTATACGGCGCCCTCACGGGATCTTGAGACTCAGCTTGAAAGCATTTTTACACGTCTCCGTCGCTTTGAAGCAGCAGAAAGAAAAAGAACCCTTACGGCTTCCCGTAAAGGTTCTCCGGCACCCGTCTAAGTATATTAAGCGGCAGCCTTTTTAAGCTTTTCACGCATGGTTTTGGCGGCTTTCACCAAATTAACCAAAGATGCTTCGACTTCGGGCCAGCCGCGTGTTTTTAAACCGCAATCAGGGTTTACCCACAACTGGTCAGCCGGGATAACTTTTTCAGCCTTTTCCAGCAAACCTGTCATCTCTTCTGCTGATGGCACACGTGGTGAATGGATATCCCACACGCCGGGTCCGATCTCGTTCGGATACTTGTAGGAAACGAACGCTTCCAGAAGTTCCATATGTGAACGTGATGTTTCGATGGAAATCACATCGGCATCCATGGCTCCTACTGAATCAATAATGTCATTAAATTCTGAATAGCACATATGGGTGTGAATCTGCGTTTCGTCTTTAACGCTGCATGATGACAGCTTAAAGGCTTCAACAGCCCATGCCAGATAGGCTTTCCAGTCGGCACGACGAAGCGGCAGGCCCTCACGAATTGCTGGTTCATCGATCTGGATGATGTTGATACCAGCCTTCTCAAGGTCGGACACTTCGTCACGAATAGCGAGCGCGATCTGGCGGGCTGTTTCTGAACGTGGCTGGTCGTCACGCACGAATGACCACTGCAGAATCGTGATCGGGCCTGTCAACATTCCCTTCATCGGCAGCTTTGTCAGTGACTGCGCATATTGGCTCCAGCGCACAGTCATAGGCTCGGGGCGCGATACATCGCCAAAAATGATCGGCGGTTTCACGCAGCGTGAACCGTAGGATTGTACCCAGCCATTTTTGGTGAATGTGAAACCTTCCAGCTGCTCACCGAAATATTCCACCATGTCGTTACGCTCGGCTTCGCCATGGACCAGAACGTCCATGGCGATTTTTTCCTGAAAGCGTACAACGCCTTCGATCTCCTTCTTCATGGCTGTTTCGTAAGCAGCCTCATCAATCAGGCCTTTCTTGAAATCAGCGCGGGCTTTGCGAATTTCCTCTGTCTGCGGGAAGGAGCCAATGGAGGTTGTCGGGAAGGCGGGAAGGTTTAGTGCAGCCCGCTGCTTCTGCCGGCGTGTGGCAAACGGACTCTGGCGGTTAGCCATAGCCGGTGTAATGGCTTTGATCGCCGCCTTTACATCCTGATTGTGAATGCGGGTAGATGTCTTGCGGTCTTGAGCAATGGCGTCGCTGACCTTCAGGGTTGCGGAAATGGAATCACGGCCTTCATCCAGCGCCTTTGCCAGCGCCACGATCTCGAACAGTTTCTGTTTGGCGAACGCGAGCCAACTTTTGATTTGGGGATCAAGCGCGGTCTCCTGATCCAGATCGTTGGGTGTATGCAGCAATGAACAGCTGGATGACACAATGACGCGGCTGCTGCCCAAGGCCTTCACGGCTTTCTCAGCAATGTTCAGGGAAGCGCTCAGATCGTTCTTCCATATATTCCGTCCATCAACCAGACCTAAAGACAGGACTTTGCCAGCGGGAAACTTCGCAAGCACAGCATCCAGTTGATCAGGGGCACGGCGCAAATCGATATGCAGGCCGTTTACAGGAAGATTGACGGCCAGCTCCATGTTATCGCGAAGACCATCAAAATATGTTGTGATCATGATATTCAGATTGGGCACGGCCTTACGAATCTCGGTGTAAGCTTCCTTGAAGGCGGCCTTATACCGGTCTTCGAGATCAAGCGCCAGGGCAGGCTCATCAATCTGTATCCACTTAGCGCCCAGAGATTCAAGTTTCTTAAGGACCTCAATATAAACCTTCACCAGTGACGGCGCCAATGTGCAACGGCAGTCGGTAAAGTCGGCAGCTTTCTTGGAAATAATCAGGAATGTCAGCGGACCCACCAAAACCGGGCGTGTTTCAAATCCCGCTTTCTTGGCTTCTGAATATTCATCAAACGGTTTGGAGCTGGAAAGGGCAAATGTCTGGCCCTTTTGCAGTTCCGGTACAATGTAATGGTAATTAGTGTCGAACCATTTGCTCATATCCATCGCGGTAACGCTGTCGTTGCCGCGCGCCATGGCGAAATATGTCTTACTGTCTATGTTACCGCCTTTCCAGTTGTAACGTGGTGGCACAGCCCCTACGAGCGCGCATGTATCCAGCACATGGTCATACAAGGAGAAATCATTAGAGGGGATATGGTCAATCCCTGCTTCATGTTGCAGTTTCCAGTGACGCAGGCGCAATTCACGCGCAGTCTCCTGCAACTCGGCTTCGGAAGATTTACCCTTCCAGTAAGATTCGATTGATTTTTTCAGTTCACGCTGTACGCCGACACGGGGAAACCCCAGAGAAGAGGTAAGTACCATAATAAACGCTCCTTGCCTGTCTTGAGCCGTTGAGAAATCGCGTGCTAATGCACTGCAATATTAAGGCACAAGCCCCAGCTTCTGGCAAGCTTTGTAAGGCAGTTCATCATGATTGAGGCTATAGAAATGCAGGTGTGTGATACCGGCTTTCACCAGGTCTTCGCATTGTTTGCTCAATATCTCGGACGTTGCCTCGGCAAAGGCAGCGGGGTCGTCTTTAATCGGTTCCAGCCGCGCCTTCAGCCAGTCAGGCACCTGCGCCTTACAACTATTGGCAAAACGAAGCATGCCTTCATAGTTCATAATCGGCAATACACCGGGGATAATATCTACATGTACGCCTGCAGCGACAGCCTGATCGCGGAAGCGGAAGAAATTATCATTCTCAAAGAAAAACTGGGTAATGGCACGGTCAGCACCCGCATCGCATTTGGCTTTCAGGAAGCGTATGTCCGTAGCAAGGTCGGGGGCCTCAGGATGCTTCTCGGGATAGGCGCCCACGCTGATCTGGAAAGCATGGCGGGTTTTGAGCGCAGTTACAAGCTCATGCGCATAAGCGTAATAATGATCGTCAGGTTTATTGCGCAGGGTAGGGTCTTTCGGTTTATCCCCGCGCAGCGCCACAATATGGCGGATGCCACGCGCCCACAAATCGTCAGCCATCGCGTGCAGTGTCTCTTTTGTTGTGGCAAGGCAGGTCATGTGCGCGCCCGTTGGCATGCCTGTCATGTTCTTGACCTTGTCCGCTGACTCAATCGTCAGTTTTGTGCCTTCGCCGTTCAAGCCGCCGGCACCGTAGGTCACAGTCATGAATTCCGG
>CAMLJM010000012.1 GCA_946480475.1 uncultured Alphaproteobacteria bacterium | reverse complement strand
CACTAAAACCGAAGTTGGCGGTTGTAAATGTATATTGCGTATCTTCCAGCGTTGTGACTGTGGTATTGGTGCCAGCAGGTGCATCATTGACTGACGTTACATCAATTGTCATGGTATTCGCGGTTTGATCAGTATCCTGACCGCCGCTAGCTGTACCGCCGTTATCACGCACCTGGAAAGTAAAGCTGGCATACCCCGCACCATTCGCATTAGCGACCGGTGTAAAGCGCAACAAACCGCTTGTGATATCAGCTGCCGTAATAACCTGACCGGCTGTCACTGCCACACCGTTTAACGTTAATGAACCGGCAGCGGGCAATGTCGTAATGATAACGGACAAGAATGTGTTTGCCGGACTATCATTCGGGTCACTGAAACCGAAGTTGGCGGTTGTAAATGTATACTGCGTATCTTCCAGCGTTGTAACAGTATTATCTGTACCTGCTGGTGCATCATTCAGCTGCGTCACATCAATCGTCATGGTATTCGGCGTCTGGTCGGTATCCTGACCGCCGTTCGCCGTGCCATTATTATCTTTCACCTGGAATGTGAAGTTGGCATAACCAGCACCATATGCGTTTGTCGCGGGACTAAAACGCAATAAGCCGCTCGCAATGTTTGCTGCTGTGACTTCCTGACCTGCCGTCACCGCCACACCATTCAGCGTCAGAGAACCAGCAGCAGGAAGAGTTGTAATAATTACAGATAAAAATGTATTGGCGGGACTGTCATTGGGATCACTAAAGCCGAAGTTAGCTGTCGTGAATGTGTATTGCGTATCTTCCAGCGTTGTCACCGTGGTATTCGTGCCCGCCGGCGCATCATTGACTGACGTTACATCAATAGTCATCAGGTTTGCAGATGCATCTGTGTTGACGCCACCATTGGCAGTGCCGCCATCATCGCGCACCTGGAATGTAAAGCTTGTGTAAGCAGCACCATTCGCATGCGCAGGCGGCGTAAAGCGCAGAAGGTTAAGATTGATATCAGAAACCGTAACAACCTGACCCGCCGTCACCGCCACGCCATTCAGCGTCAGAGAACCCAAAGCCGGAAGTGTTGTGATCACAACAGACAAGAAAGCATTTGCCGGGCTATCAGCAGCATCGCCAAAACCAAAATTGGCAGCTGTGAAAGTATATTGCGTATCTTCCAGTGTTGTAACGGTTGCATCCGTACCGGTTGGCACGTCATTCACTGACGTTACATCAATCGTCATGGTATTCGGCGTCTGGTCGGTATCCTGACCACCGTTGGCCGTGCCATTGTTATCCTTGACCTGGAAAGTGAAGCTGGCATACCCCGTCCCATTCGCATTAGCAGCCGGCATAAAACGCAATAATCCGCTGGCAATATTAGCCGCCGTGACTTCCTGCCCCGCTGTCACCGCCACACCATTCAGCGTCAGCGAGCCTGCCGCAGGCAACGTCGCAATTATTACAGATTGGAATGTATTGGCAGGACTATCATTAGGATCGCCATAACCAAAGTTAGCCGTTGTGAATGTATACTGCGTATCCTCAAGTGTCGTAACCGTTGTATTCGTTCCGGATGGCGCGTCGTTAACAGCCGTGACATTAACCGTCATCGTATTCGGTGATGCATCTGTGTTGACGCCGCCATTGGCAGTGCCGCCATCATCACGCACCTGGAATGTAAAGCTGGTATAACCTGTCCCATTCGCATTGGCTGCCGGTGTGAAGCGCAATAAACCGCTTGTAATATCTGCTGCCGTAACAACCTGCCCAGCCGTTACCGCTACCCCGTTCAAAGTCAGGGAACCCACAGCTGGCAAGGTAGTAATCACTACGGACAGGAAGGCGTTCGGCGCGCTATCATTCGGATCACTGAAACCGAAATTAGCTGTCGTGAACGTGTATTGAGTATCCTCAAGCGTTGTAACTGTCGTATTCGTGCCTTGTGGCGCGTCGTTGACCTGGGTAACAGTTATATTGAATGTGAATCCTGTACGGACAAATAGCCCGTCTGTGTAACTGAAGCTGAAGGAATCTGTAAGAACAGAGTCTGTGCCATCATGTACATAGCGCACCTGCCCTGCTGCCAGTTGCGCCTCTGTGAATGTAGTGATAGCAACACCTGGACCAGTAGAAAGCTCAACACGTCCCCGTGCAGTCGCACTCGTAATGGTATAAACAATACTTGCATTAGCCGTATCTGGATCAGTGATATCCAGCATAGCGTTCGTAATGGTTGTTGTAGAGCCCTCGAGCACCGTCATACCTGTATTCGTGGTCACAACGGGTTCACCACGATCTGTAAGACTGATATACAATGTCTTTTCTGTATATGCCGGACCAGGAGCTGTAGAACCGCTATCCGTCACGCGTACGACGAGATTATAAGAAGAAACGGTTTCATAATCGAGTTCAGCTGTAGTGGTGATCGCACCTGTGGTGGAATTGATTTGGAACATACCACCCGTGTTGCCGCCGGTGATGGAGTATGTGAGCGTTTCACCCAGCTCCGGATTAACACCCAAAGCTGTAGTCAGAAGGTATCCGGCCTGATTTCCCTCATCAGGTTTAAAAATTTGAGGGTTTGATAAAACATTGGCGCCGGTCCATTCGATCACATAACCGCCAACAGTTGCACTGGCGGCAAGGTCATCCCAGGTACCAGCCGCTAACATGCCGAGATAATGCTCAGTCCCGCCTGTATTGCTGGGCTGGCTGGCCGCCCAGTTTGTATAGGCACCCAGATAAGCGAAGTTACCCAAGCTGAATGTAAGCCCTGCCTCAGCGCCTGCGCCCCAAACCCATTTGGCTTCCTGCGCAGCATCAGACCCGCCCAACCATATCGTACCTGCACCCAAACCACGGACATATGTATTTTCGGTAGACGATGTAATTGTTGCCAGATAACCGGCATTACCAAAAATCGAGTCAGCCGCAGCCGCAGCAGAGGCAGCGGAATAACTGATATTGCCTGCAACGTATTTATAAAAATTCCCTGTTGTCGCATTATAGCTGATGTCCGGCCTGTAGGCTAAAATATCGGCAACACTGACCGATCCTGTAAAGCCCAGGAATGGAGCATCGTTGGTAGGCGTAACATTGATATTGAATGTATAAGGCCCCAGCGTTGAGATTGTATCTTTAACAGTGAAGTTGAAAGAATCAGAGGTCGTTTCCGAACCGTCGTGAACATAACGAACGCGGTTATTATTCAAATCATCCTGGGTAAAGCTTGTAACCTTAACGCCCGGGTTAGTGGAAAGCTCGAGGTATCCCCGCGCCAAAGCAGATGTCTGGGTATAAATGATGCTGGTTGCAGGATCGCTGTCAGTATAGTTTAAGTTCGAGGTCGTAATAACGGTTGTTGCACCCTCATTCGCTGCCAACGCGCTATTTGCTGTCAACTGTGGCACTTGGTTAAATTGGATCGTGACAGTCAGATCTGTATTCAGCCCGCCTGGGGAAGCTTCCGTCCCCCGAATTGTCAATGTATAAGACGATGTTGTCGGCAGATTTAATCCACCCACGTTTGAGATCGTAATCTGGCCTGTAGTAGCATTGACCGAGAAAATAGCCGAACCTGTACCACCCACGACAGAATAAGTAACGGCCTGCCCCTCCGGGTCACGCCCCAATACCGAACCTACAACAGTGCCGTTGGTAAGATCGGTTCCGCCAGTGTTGTTGTAACCAACAGTATAAAGGCTGTTATTGATAACATTTTTGCCTTCCCATTCGATCACATAACCGCGCGTACCGGTGTTATCGTTCCAGCCGCCGGATGTTTGCATTTCGGCAAAATCTTCACCGGTACCCCAATCGTTCGGTTCCGCACCATTCCAGTTTGCATATGATCCATTAACGGGAGAACCACCGGAACCATTCATACCAATGTAGAAAACCTGCCCCTTCTCCGGGCCAGCTGTCCAGCGCCACTCGCCCTCGACAGCCACATCAGATGCAGCAATCCAGACAGTGCCGCCGATGAGAGATCTTACAGCCGTGTTCTCCGTCGCGCTTGTAATGGTGACCAGGTGACCTGCCACGCCATTCAGCAGGGATTTCTCTGCATTCTTATAGGCTGTATCATAATCAGTGGCGGTAGAAATATATTTATAATAATTCCCTGTTGTCGCGTTATACGTCACACTGGGGTCCAGTGTCGTAATAACTGTATTCGCTGTCATGACAGGAGCATTATTGGTCGTATCCAGGGTCAGGTTGAAAACCTGCCCCGTTAATGAAGCCGTGCCATCGGAAACGCTAAATGTAAAAGAGGCGTTATTAAATGTATTATCATGCGTAAAGCTGATACGGCCCGCATCAATATCAGCCTGAGTGAATGTGCCGTTGATCGCAATATTAGCGCCGTTTAGCTTCAGATTACCCCTTAATTGTGCGGTAAGTGTATAAGTTATACCTGACGCACTTGTCTCGGGATCAATTGTATATAGCTCAATATTTTCAATACCCACCGTGGCGCCTTGCTGAATATAAGCACGGTTTAGAGCTGAACCAACGTTAGTAGCGATAAAGGGCGAGTCATTCTGCGCTGTAATATTCACAGTCATGCTCTGGCTGAAGTAACCCGCCAAGGAGAATGTCAGTGTGCGCGAAGCTAATGGCGTATCATCTTGGTTCCTATAGGTAATATTTTCTATCAACGCTTCAATACCGGCCATTGTAGCGCTACTGTTCAGAACAATCTGAAGATCTGAACCGTCTATACCATTTGCAGAAGTGACGGTGCCAATGCGCGTGCCGCCATAAGTAACTATCGAGTTGCGAAAACCAATTTGCCCTGCGCCCGTGCCTATGTTTGCGACAGACAACTGATCATCAGCCCCACCAGTTGTAGAAATAGTGAGGGATACGCCGTCAAAGTTTGTTGTTGAACCTGCAAGCGTAACAGCACTATCAAGCACTGTGGGTGTTGTATTGATTGTATTTTCGTTGAAGGTTACGGATGTTGCCAAACCCGTGAGGGTAGCATCAAGCATCATGCGTTTCTCAAGCGCATGCATGAGCGTGCGGATCTTACCTTTTTTGTTTTTTCTTTTGTCCGACGACATACGCACTAATCCGCGGGCAGCAGTTGAAAAAAAATCAGCTAAAATATGTACTTATCTGATTTTATCTTGGGTGAGACTAAGAACTTCTTAAGATTCCAGTGGGTTCGGTACTCAGAAACCACTTTCTCTTATTACAACAGAAATTGCCCTTTGAATCAATATGTTAAGCAAACTAGTTCTACTAGCCTTAAGGCGTACCGTTCCCCTGGCGACGAATTCTGGAAAAACCAAATCTGAAGTGTTTTCGTTAATCGAAAAGCGTGCCGCATACAGGGTATATCTTGGTAAGGATCGAACCCTGCCCCCTTCGCCCCGCTCGGCTGGCAATGGGCCATTATGGATAGAAGATAGTTCCGGCCAGAAAATATCATTGCTTCCGCCCTGTTCAATATGATCAAGCGTCACTGCAAAGCGCTGAAAGGGGGAATATTCTACATAAAACAAACCTTCATTACCGGCATTCACACGCGTCACATCTTTTTCCCTAACGTACCCACTCAAAATGGGCTTGCTATCATCCACTAGCAATCCCAGCATTAAGTCCGTACTAACCCATTCGCCCGCATGTAACGACGTCTTCAAATCACGTATGATTCCTGAATAAGGGGCCGTGATTTGCAAAAGGTTTCTTTGCTCAATCAGCCCCTCTAGTTCCTTGCGCGTTGTATCAATTTCACTATCCAGAGTCATACGCTTCCTGGCCAGATCCAGATTAGCTTGCCCGCTATTTTTTATATCAATGAGCGCCTGCAAGCGCTTCTGAGCAACTTCGATGCCGTAATCCAATTGAGGGGAAGAAAGCTTTAATAATAACGCCCCCTTCTCAACACGATCCCCATTCTCAATCAGGATTTCATCAATACGTGCGGGCGCGGACGCATAAAGCCGCTTATAGGCTTGCGCATGCATGACAGCCGGAACTTCAATGCTGGTTTGCACCGGAATAAGGGCAAGCAAGACAAATATCCCCGCCACCACAGCCCAAACGCGCGCCCGCCTGGAGGACTGAATTTCATCACGCCGCTTCCACCAGACTTTCATCTCACGCCAAATAGGCAGAATAATGAAGAAGGTAAGCTCGACCATCATCAGAATCAGACCTAAGGGCTGGAAAAACAAGTGATAAACCAAAACGGCAATACCCGTATAAAGCAGGAAGCGATATACAAGCATGCTGAATCCGAAAGTCGTCAGAAAATTCTGCCTTTCAGGGGGAATAATCTCAGGCGGCTCATCCTGCCAACCCCATAGATACCTGCGGAGTTTCCATTTAGCAAAAGCGAAAGAGCGATCCTGGAGATTATCGACACCCACAATATCTGAGAAAAGATAATATCCATCAAAGCGCATCAGGGGGTTTAGGTTCACGACCAACGAAGCCAGCAACGATACAACGGCGATCATGAAGCAAAGACTTTGCGCAATTCCTGGGGTTAAAACATGCCACAAAATCAAAGCCACAGAGGCCAGAACAAACTCTGTCATCACACCGGAAGCTGCAATATATACGCGATGGCGACGGCTTTGTAATTTCCAGGCATTCGTCGTTTCGGAGTACAACACGGGATACATCACCATGACAGCTATACCCATCACATTGACAGGAACCCCATATTTTGTGGCCGTATAGGCATGTCCCAATTCATGGAAAATCTTTACGACCACAGTAGCCACAAGAAACAGGATAACCCCTTCAATATTGAAATAATTCATAAAAGTGGTAGTGAATTCATCAAATCTTTGAAGGCTTAAAAACACCCCATAAGCAAAGAGGATAGCCGACGCTATCATAAATTTTTTGCTAAACAGCGGCCTTACATAGGGAAATGTCTTTTCAAGAAACCGTTGTGGTTTGAAAAGGGGGATAGTAAAAAACAAATAACCATGCAGAATTGTCTCCCACCACTCTTTTTCCCGCCGCGCTTTCTCGTCACCAAAATGTTTAGCGGCACCCTCGCCTGAGGTGAAGACCAAGTTATGAAGAATCAGAAAATTCACCAGCGCACTGATCTCATCTTCATCTGGATGGAGTGTCGTCTCACTCTCCATCGCCAGAATTAGTTCTTTCGCTGTTCTGCACTTTTCAAAACGCGTTAAACATTCGAATTCCAGCCAACCAATCTTATAATATTTATTAGCTGCCGGATCATAGAGCGTCCACGCAGGCCCCCCTTCCGGTTCAGGCGGCGCTTCATTGAGCTGAATGTCGCTGCGTAACTTGGGCAGCATAAGCTCTTGCGGAATCATATCAGACCCCCAGTTTGCGGCGTAACGTCACCAACGGGCGTCGGAAAATATTATAGGCCAAGATTGTACGACTACCATAAACCTTGCCAGTACCTGTCCAGCCAACGCGCGGCATGGGCCCTTCTTTATCAAACCTAGCCCGCACCTTGTAGGTCATTAATCCATCCGGATCCTGCGTTGCCTGATAACCTATATCTTCATAAGTAGCATTGCGAAAACCAAGCGGCATCACATTGAGAAAAAATGTAGCGGGCACATCCTGATTAATCTGAATCATAGCCTCAACAGGAATACGGATTAGTAATTCGCTATCCTGCGGATCAGCCAGCAACATGATCTGTTCACCCGTACGGGCAGGCTTGCCCCGCAATGCATTCACATCAGAAAAAATCACAACGCCATCGCGCTCGGCACGAATCTCTGAACGCGCCAGAAGTTCATTGGCAAACTGACTTTCAGCGCTTTTGGTCTCAACTTGCGAGCGCAGAATATTCAACTCTGCTAGTTTGCCACGATCACCCAAAGCCTCACGCTCTGTTTTATCGAGGGCGATTTCGGCTGTTTCCTTCTCTTTCGCAGACATTTCTGACTTATTCTTCAGATATGTACTATCCATGCGAACCAGCAAGTCCCCTTTCTTGACCATCTGCCCGGGGGAAACCTCCACATTTTCGATCACGCCCTCAAAAGGCACGCTCACAACATAGGGTTCACGCGCAACAATCTCTGCGGGCGCGGTAACACTCATGCGGACAGGTATCAGCATGATAAGGAATATTGCCAAGCTTATGCGCTTCACATTTGATTTGGAAAGACTGAATAATGACTTCCAGAATGCTCTGGTTTTATCCGCAACATCCTCAGCATCGAAATAAATGAGAGCATGCGCATATCCATCCATCAGATCGTCAAGAAAAGCGCGATCCGCCTCATTAAATGCCTCTTCACGATCGATCCAGACACCACGCACAATCTCATCATCATCGTTTTTCATGGCAAAAAGCATGGCATGCGCGGAAACCCATTTTTTCCACTCTTCAGCTTCCTGCGGCCCACAATCAACAGATGTCACCGATAAAGGTATCGTATAATTTTCCGCTACATTCTCGCCCGGCACACTGTTTTTAGGCAAAATTTTCTCTTTTAACAGTCTGGCAATAATCTTAGTGAGCCACAAGGAATACGGGCCGTGGTGATCGACTTGAACCAAGCCTGAGGCCGCTACAATAGAAACAGCCTCACCGTTCCACTGCCAAAGAACACAGTGGCGATACGGAACTAGATTGAATGTCTGGTTTACAATCAGGAACTCAAGTTCAGATTTTTTGTGCTTATGCCGCGCATTTTTCTGCAACGTAACAAGCGTGAGCAAATGCTGAAAACGCGGATCGATGGCGGGGGGCTGAACCTTACCCTTATTACTACTTGGTTTCTCTGGATTCATGGATGCCCGCCTCATCTCCGTTCAGGACAAACCCCAGGAAACCACGGCTAGGTTCAACCTTTGTAGCCGAAGGATCGAATGTCGCATGGCCACTCATGCCGGGAAGCAATTCTTCATGGTACGCCTCCATTTCAGCCTTTACTTGCACTGACTGGCTTACAGGGTCAACTTCTCCATGCACAGCTGTAATTTTAGCCACATATTGCTTATCGCTCTCATTAATATAGATACGCAAAGGCGTACCCACATTTAACCAACGTAACCATTTAGAAGGCACCAGGAATTCAGCCTGCAATGGTTCGCGGGAAGTAATATCCATTAATACGCGGCCCGTTTGTACAAATTCATATTGGCTTGCCATTTTATTGCTGACGCGGCCATCGAACGGCGCAATAACCTGGCAATAACGCAACCGCCCCCTGATTTGTTCAATCATAGCAACATTCTGTTCATTATTCTCACGCGCCACCACAAACTCGACATCGGAAATGGACTTCATATCCTTGAGTTTTTCATAAGCTTCCAATTGCACTTGCGTCATACGCAAACGTGATTCCATTTCCTTGAGACGCGCACGATCAACAGTACAATCATACTCGATCAGCACATCGCCTTTTTTAAAAATCTGGCCATTATCAAAGCTCAACTTCACGATACGTGCATCCATGGCACTGGCTAGGACAGCCCGTCGCTTCGCGCTTAAAACGGCCTGCACCCGATATTCATCGCCACCAATAACATCCGTGGACACAATCTGAGAGACCTCTTGTTTCGGCGTAGGAGCTATTTCCCGCTCAATCGGAACAGATTCAGCAAATGCCATATTGCGCTCGAAACTGCGTCCAAACCCAATAATAGTGACGCAACACATTAGCAAAATTGTTACAGAAATTGTCAGTAACGTGAAAGCACGAGAGGATGATTTGCTATGCGCCATCTTACCCCCCCGCTTTCTCTGAATCGACAACTGCAATAAACATCTCTTCATTTTGAAGATTCTTTTTAAGCTGCTGCGCAAATTCAGGGACACTCAGCCCTGCATTATCAGCATCCCAAAGATCAACGCCCATGGTATTAATGAATCGGCCATACGCATCCTGGACGGTTGTATAAGCAAATATCTTATTAATATCAGAAATGCGGGCATCTATCCGGGCATTCAGGATATCCGGCTGAGACATCATGCCTACTTTGCCAAAGTTCTCGGCTCGTTGCAGTATATCCTGGTTATTTTGGTCAATATCCAAAACATCATTATAGGAGCTTACTAGAAAATCATACCGCGCCTTAGACACATGCACTTGCGTAATAATCGCGGCAACCAGAGCCTGACGACGCTTATCAGACAACTCATCCACATGAACCGCACGCTGATGACGCGCAGGTAATGTCACCAGCTTCGTAATGCTTTGTGTAAGCCCCAATGTCCAATCCACCCATTCAGGGTCAGCCAGGTACTGGTTTGAATCTTTATTGTAAGCACTAAAGATACTGAAACCCGGAATAGTCTCTAGAATTGAAAGTTTTATATCGCGTGAAGAAATACGTTTATTGAGAATTTCCTCCCTTAACTCTGGGCGGTTTTGGAAGGCCGTTTCTTCCAGCTCCAACATATCACCCTTAATCTGTGGAACACGACCCGCAGACAGCCAGTCATGCCCTTCAAGATCCAGCTTGATCGGCTGATCGAGAGGGTAATCAATCAATGTTTTGAGCTCAATCTCGGCCAGCAACAAACCTTCCTTGAGATCAGTCAGTTGCTTGCGCTTATCCAGTAAGCGGGCCTTTTTTTCCTGAGACTGAGAAAGCGGCACTATTCCCGCTCTCATTTCCTCATCCATAATCGCTAGCTGGTCTTTAGACTGCTGAAGCAATTCATCAATATGCGGCAAAGCGGCTTGCGATGCCGCTGCACGCCAGAAGGCCGAGTACGTATCCTGTACTACACCGTGATAAATCTTACGACGACGTTCCTGCGCAATCAGGGCACGATCAGATGTGGAGCGTGCGCGTGCAAGATTGATACCAGCATCCAGCAAATTCCATTCTGCACTAAGCTGATATGTTGTTCTGTATTGATCGCTGGAAATAGAAGGTTGCAATGACTGCAATCCCGTCAGCAGTGACAAACTTGAAGAACCCCCAGGATTATTACGCCCTACGCGCTGCACCTTACCCGACACAGATGGCAATGCATTCAGCATATCAATCGTAACATCATCACGACCAATAACAGCTTCAAGTTCAGCCACTTTTGTATCGAGGTTGTAACGAAGCGCACGCGCCAGCACATCTTCCAACTTAAGCGCCGTTACCACTTCTCCATGCTGATAAACCGCAGCCAAATCCTTGGTCACAGTTTCCTGGACAGCATTGTGCGTTACGTCCGCCGGAGCGCACGCAGAAAGCAGGCCGATACCCAAAAGGGCATATGTGAGTTTCTTAAACGCAGGACTCATAAGAAGCCGTTCTTTGTCAGAAAAGGGAACGGAAGGAAGGTATTCTTTGTAAATGGTACATCATAAATGTGCAGACAAAAAGTGTTTAATTTCATGGGCATGAGCGACTCTGTCCACGATATTGCCCACAACCAGAATGTCGAAAGAGTAATATTATGGGAATATAATTTATGCTTTATTTTGAATCACTTGAGTCTTGCACCCTCAGTTCTTAGCGGCAATATAATACCCTTGTATGATCATTCTTGGAAAAGCACGCATAATTCCGGAAAATAAATCCGCGGCATCTCCCACATCAATGAGCACTTACACTGATTGATTCTCAATAATGTGGAGGCTTATCCCTAGCCGCCATTTCGGCAACGCTCATACCGGCTTCCGCAGCCGCATCAGAAGCCCCTGCCTCTAGGGTCTTTAACTTATCTTGAGCCATGGTCAGCTGACGCTTCAGCGCTTCGATCTGTTGCCACTGCGTATTAAGCATCTCGCTGAGATCGGCAATCTGCTGCTCATGATGCGCTAAAGTGATTTCAATTTTCTGCATCTCTTCATCAGTCACGTCAGCATACTTTCATGAAAATTCAAAATTATACCGGCAGAGCTTTAAGTGCATTATCAGCAATCGCACGAAGCTGATCACATGTAGCCCCACCCGAACTTTGCACAGACATGCCCTGAACAACAGCCGTAAAGAAACGAGCCAACCCATTGATATCAATGCTTTTAGAAATTTCACCTTCTGTTACAGCACGCTCGAAACGCTCCAGCAGCACTTTTACAACATCTTCACGACGCCCCATCGCCTCAAGCTTGGCCGCCTCCGCCTCATCACTGCAAGCCAAGGCACCCTGTACGGCCATACAGCCACGTGGGCTTTCTGGACAAGCGAACGATGTTGCCGCGCCACACAGAAAGGCACTGATAGACTCATGTATAGTCGGCTTATTCAAAGCCTCACGAAAAAATGCCTGTGCATTTTCGGCATAACGCTCCAGTGCTTTACGAAACAACTCTTCTTTATTGCCAAAAGAAGCATAAATGCTGGGACGGTTCATACCCATCGCATCAGTCAGGTCAGGCATTGATGTGCCTTCATAGCCCTTGCTCCAAAAGACACGCATAGCCTGCTCAAGGGCTTCATCGTAATCAAACTCTCTAGGTCTTCCGGCCACGATTCTAACTCCAGATAAATCTGTACTTATAGGTATAATATACCTGTTTTTTACGCTCTAATCCAGCTTCTGCCAAGAAATGGGTGTCCGTCCATGTTTTTTCAGGTATTCATTCGCCTTGGCAAAATGACCATTTCCAAGGAATCCCCTATGAGCCGATAACGGCGAGGGATGAACCGATTCCAGCACCAGATGCCTTGATCGGTCTATAAAGGCCCCCTTCTTCTGAGCGTATGAACCCCAGAGCATGAACACTACATGCTCATGATGATTATTGATGGCGCGAATGATCGCATCAGTGAACTCCTCCCAGCCCTTCTTTTGATGAGCGCCCGCACTCGCCTCCTCAACGGTCAGTGTAGCATTCAGAAGCAAAACACCCTGTTTTGCCCATCCGGTCAAATCACCATGGGCAGGCATGGTCACATCAAATTCATTTTCGATCTCTTTATAGATATTCTTAAGGCTTGGAGGAATACGCACGCCTTTACGCACCGAGAATGAAAGCCCGTGCGCCTGCCCCGGCCCGTGATAGGGATCCTGCCCGATAATCACCACCCGAACATCTTTGAAACCGGTTAATTCCAACGCCTGAAATATCTCATCATTTTGCGGATAGATAGTTTTTCCCGCTACTTTCCGTTCTTTCAGGAAAGCAGAAAGCTTGCCCATATAGGGCTTATCCAGTTCAGAACCGATCTCATCAGCCCAGCTTTTGGCAATTTTGAATGTCATGACCTGATTATGGACATTTCCCTTTCTAAAACGAGTAGTTTTTTGTAGGCGTATACCCGGCCTGTGGATTACATTCCCGCCATGAGTTTCAATATCGGCCCCATTAAGATTGAGGACCCTATATTCCTGGCCCCTATGTCAGGCGTCACCGATCAACCCTTCCGCCGCGTCGTCAAACGTTTCGGCGCCGGTTTGGTATTCTCGGAAATGATCGCCAGCCGTCTGATGCTGGAGCAAGGAGCCAACTCTCTTAAAAGCAACACCGATTACAGCGAAGAGTTCCCCATAGCCGTACAACTCGCTGGATGCGAACCTGATATCATGGCCGAAGCCGCCAAGATCAATGTCGGTCGCGGTGCCGCCATTATCGATATCAACTTCGGCTGCCCGGTCAAAAAAATCGTCAATAATTATGCAGGTTCCGCTCTCATGCGGGATGAAATGCTGGCGGCGCAGATTATGGAGCAAACGGCGAAGGCGGTTGATGTTCCCGTAACCGTCAAGATGCGTCTCGGCTGGGATGAAAGCAGCCTGAACGCGCCCAAGCTGGCAAAGATCGCCGAAGATGTCGGCATCAAGATGATTACTGTCCATGGACGCACCCGCAACCAGATGTACAAAGGCCAGGCAAACTGGGGTGCCATTCGTGCCGTCAAAGAAGCTGTAAAAATTCCTGTCGTGGTCAACGGGGATATCCTCTCACCCGAAGATGCCATCACCGCGCGCCAAAAATCAGGAGCCGATGGTGTCATGATCGGGCGCGGCTCTTACGGCAAGCCTTGGCTGATCCGTCAGGCAATGGATTATGTCAGTGGCAACCCGGTAACGGGAGCACCGGATATTGCTCCACTATCCGATCTCGTATTAGAACACTATGAAGATATGCTGAGTTATTACGGCACGCATCTCGGTGTTGGCATCGCCCGCAAGCACATCTCTTGGTATTGCACAGGCTTACGCGGCGCTAATGAATTCAGGAACAGCGTGAATAAAATGAGCGATCCTGAAGATGTCAAAACAGCCATTAGAAGTTATTTTCAGGATATACTTAACTAAATAAATCAAGAATGCTGCGTGGACGTACCGAAAGCACACTCATTTGCAGTTGCTGTCTTGTTTGTAATGCCAGCATCATCGCTCCCTCTTCGTTTTGGTCTGTTAAGATCAGTTCGTCGCGCCCTTCTTGCAGGATGTTGCTCATGGTTGCGGTGAAACTCTCCCGCATAAGCATGACACCCATATCCACAGCCAGAGAAGTAGCATAGCTACGCAGCTTTTCACGCGCCTCTCGCACCTGAACAAGCTTCTCTTGAATAGCTTCTAAGGTGCCAAAATCATCATATTCGAGTCCAAGACCGGACGAGCTTGCTTCTATACCCTCTGTCAGAATGGAACTGGTACGCCGCTCATTGAAATATGTTGTCAGGTCATCATCATCCAGCAAATTTGTACCTCGATAATTGCTATCGAGCGCCACTAGATCCAACTGCCTCAGAATACGCGCATACTCTTCTTCAATTTCCTCAGGCGCAGACTTGATCGTTTCATTCTCTTCGAGGGGACCTTCGCTCAGTATAATATTATCGTATGATGCATCACCATCATCACCCGGTCCATCATCATCATTGATAAATGTCATGTGGCTAAACGTGCCGGTAAAGAATGTGCCTATAGGTATCTCAACATGAACCCAGTCCCCCGAACCATCATAATCATAAGTAGATGTAGGCACACGCCAGGTCACCCCGCTGGTCTGAGAGCCGTACAGGAAGAACTGCGTATTACTATTAGTATAATTCGTATCGTTATCAAAACCGATACCTGCGATTTCCGGCTGGTTGCCGCTACGGAAATCAAATTGCAGAATCGTATTCGCAGTGACGGTATAGTTCAGCGCTTTACGCTTCCAAAGGTTGCCATCAAGCGATACACCTGTGCCGCCATTCAGGATTGTAATAACACCTATGCCATCTTGTCCGGCATCATACGGAATTAAATCGCCCGGTGCTGTGAATGTTACGGCTGTCGCATTATCAGGTAAACTGTTATCGACTGTTTCAGTGATATCAATCTCACCAGCCATAAACTGTTGTTCAACATCGGTGAGGTAAGCCTCAGCCTGGTCCAACAGCTTGAGCGCCGCTTCAAGGCCAGCCTCCGCCGTCTTAATCACCTGAATATTCTGGCCGATACTATCAAGAATACGGTTGAGGTCCGCTGCGCGATAATTCAGGGCGCGTGCTGTGAAAAAGTTCTGCGGATTATCCAGAACTGACTGAACTTTCAGTCCGGAATTAAGACGCAAAGTCGTAGCAGACAAAGCGCTAGCCGTTGACTGTATAGCGGTCAGTTGTCGCAACTGAACCGGGGTGAGTATGTTCTCCGTACTCTTGACCATCAGAATCCTTCTGAGGTTGGCAGTCCTTTTTAGGGCCGCATACTTTAATTAAATCGCAAATATATAAATTATTTCAATGGGTTAATTGTGCCTAGCATTAGAGTCTTGTAGGGAAATTATTGCCGCTCATTTGGGTTAAGAGCAAAAACCTTAACCCCCTGCCATCTATAGGCTTTTGGTGAAAAAACACATTCTGATAGTTCCCTGACTCTTTCCCTGATTTTACAGGCGGTAAATTCTGCCGAGTCCGCAAAATTCTCAATGAGTTCAATCAAGGAAATCCCTGACCCTAAAGTGTGCCTTTTACTGAGAAGATCGCCTGAAAATTTGAGCTATGGACTTATATGAGATTTTGCTCATAATAAAACCATGAGTAATCTTACTTTCCCCAGCATTGAGACACGATTCACCCGATTACTGGGATGCTCATACCCTATTATTGCTGCACCCATGTTCTTAGTCAGTAACGAAGGATTAGTATCCGAAGCCTCAAATGCAGGAGGTATCGGCGCAGCCCCTTCCCTGAACTGGCGCTCTTCAGAACAGTTGGACACCGCCCTGACGGAAATCCGGAAACGCACAGATAAACCCTATGCGATCAACTTGATCGTTAATAAGAGCAATATCCGTATGGAATCCGACCTGGAAATCATAAAATCCCACAAAGTGCCTATCGTTATTACATCGCTAGGTAATCCGCAGAAAGTCATTGAAACGCTGCACGATTATGGCGGTAAAGTTTTCTGTGATGTTATCGATATGAAATATGCACAAAAAGTACAGGATTTAGGTTGTGACGGCGTGATAGCCGTATCTGCCGGCGCGGGAGGACATGCAGGTCCATTATCCCCGATGGTCTTTTTGCCTTACTTACGCGAGAGGTTAAATATTCCTATTGTCGCGGCAGGTGGCATCGTCACAGGCCAGCAAATACTGGCGGCTCTTATACTTGGTGCCGATGCCGTTCAGATTGGCACGCGCTTTATCGCAACAACAGAGGCCGGCGTGAATGATGGGTATAAGCAAGCCATTCTGGATGCAAAGCCTGAGGACATTGTGTTGACATCACGTATATCAGGAACACCTGCGGCCGTTATCAACACGCCTTACATACAAAAAGTAGGGCTTCACTTATCCCCTATAGAAAAACTCCTGACTACGCATCCGTTGACAAAGAAATATGCGAAACTTATGCGCTTTATAACGGGAAGCAAAGTACTGGAATCTGCAGCGCATAAAACCACATGGAAAAATGTCTGGAGCGCCGGTCAAGGCGTCGGCTTGATCCATGAAATCCAGCCGACCAAACAAGTGATGAACGATCTTGTTATGGGATACTGGCAGGCACGAAATGACCTGCGCGAACAATAAAGCTAACCCTCGGAATTTCTTGGAACTTTTGTAAAATTCCTGCGATTTCAGCATCTTATGTTGCATCGCACGGGGGGTATCCTTGCCACGAAAATGCAAATTATTTGCATATTTCCAACACTTCCCTATATATTCCCGCCATAAGCGTACTGAGTGCGTAAAGGGAGGCGCTGTAGCAATGACTACAGACAAAAATAATGCTGGCTCTGGATATAATCCGGATGCTCAGGAAGAGTTGAGCGTGCAAATACTACCGACTGAACAAAAATCCAATCCATTCCTGAAGCGCCGATGGGTACGTTGGACATTAGGCGGCACAGCCTTAGCCACGCTTATTGTTGCCCCCCCCGTATATGAATCTGAGAACTATCATCTGGCCACTTGGTACTTTACCAAGATGGCCAAGGGCGAAATTGGTACCAGACGTGTAAAAACACCGCCCGTAGTAACCGGGCCTTATGCCGTGCGCACAGATTACGCCAACATCACGCAGCGTATGGAAACACTGAAAAGCAAAGGTTGGAAAACCAGCGAGCAGAATGAATACGACGTCCACAGCATGCTGGGAATGGACCTGCACCTGCAGTATGAGAAGAAGGCGCAAACGGGCCTTACATTATTAGATGATCAGAACAAGACACTATATTCACAGCAATATCCTAAGAATATTGCCCCTAGTCTGGAATCTATTGCCGTAGATATTGTGGAAACGTTGTGCTTCGTCGAAGACAAGGATGTATGCGACCCTGACATGCCCACAAATGCAAACCCTGCATTTAATGGGCTGCGCGTCGGGAAAGCCTTCCTCCAAAGTGCTCATATTCTGCCGGGTCATTCCGGGGCATCTACTCTGGCTGTTCAATATGATAAATTTATGAACTCACCTAACGGCCAGACTGTCGATCCTATTACAGGTCGTAAAAGCTTTCCTGAAAAAATACGTCAATGGGGGAGCGCATCCCGTGACGCGTACGCCTCCGGGCCTGACACGCGCAATGCCCGTAAGAAAATCATTCTTGATTACCTAAATGCAGCACCTTTTGCGGGAGCACCAGGCTGGGGCGAAGTACATGGTATCGCCGATGCCCTGGGAGCTTTTTATGGCACCTCTGTTGAAGAAACCAGTCATGTCCTATCCCTGCCACGGGATAATATGAGTGATGACCAACTGAAGGAAGTCGCCGTCGCTTATCGCCAGGTCCTGAGTCTGGTCATGTCCCTGAAGATGGGTTCAAAATACATGAACACACCTGCAGGTTATGAATCATTGCAGGATCGGGTTGATAACTACATTCCGCATATGGTGGAAAAAGGGCATATCAAAGATCCGCGCTTTGCTGACATGCTTCTCAGAACGCGTCTGAAACATCAGGATCTCTATAAGAAAACTGCTGGTCCCGTGACAGAGCCAGCCCCCAGAAATAAAGCTGTAGATGCCATCCGCGTCGAAATTGCCGAAGCATTGGGCCTTGACCTGACCAAAGACGGCACCATGCATGAGATGGACAAATTTGACCTGAGAGCTGATGTCACAATTGATAAACCAGCCACTGACGAAATCAGCGCACGACTAAACAGTCTTTACGATCCTGAAGTAGCGAAGAAGTATGGAATTCTAGGCGACAAAAAAGCTAACCCCGCCCTGCTTAAGGATATTGTATTAAGCTTCCTGTTTTATAAATCCGACGAAACCACGAATGATAAACTGGTACAAGTTGATACGAATAAGGGTTGGTTAGATGTAAGTCAGGGCACGCAGCTACAGATGGGCTCTACAATGAAACCTCCATTTGTTGAGGCAGCATTACGGGGATTTATTTACGAAGCTCATAAAAAATATGAATCTTTATCGCCAGAAGAGCTAAAAGCGGAGATAGCGCGTCCTCACGGCCCCCTGACACTGTGGACGCTTCAGCATTTGGCGACCGAAAGAGAGGACAAATCTGTAACGGGCACGCTCGAAGCTTTTGTGTTTAAACTGAAGAAATACTCCACAAATCCGAATGAAATGTTCTTTACCGGTGGTGGTATGCACCGCTTTAAGAATTACAGACGTGAAGATGATTCTGCCGGCCTGGTGACGCTGGCAACAGCGATGGAAAAATCGCATAACCTGCCTCATGTGCGCCTGGTCATGGACATGATTAAGGATGCGCAGATAGAAATGCTGCATGCAGATCCTTCCATCTATACAGATATGAATCATCCTATGCGCGCCCATTATGTAGAGATGAACGCTCATACAGAGGGTATTAAACACCTATCTCGTTACTGGCATGCTTATAAAGGAAAAACGCCGGAGCAGATTGCCGACGCGTTGGTAAATAGCCCCCGTAAAAAGGGTGCGAAGGTTGACCGCAATCCTGTACAGGCCGCTGTCATTTTCCGTTCAATCTTCCCTGATGCGCCTTATGAAGAATTCGAAGCTTATGTGGCGCGCAACAATGTGAAGATGACGCCCAAAACCGATTTGCGCAAAGTTTACGATACGTATTCACCCGATAAATTTACTCTGGAACGCAAGAAGGATCCTCAGCGGAAGATCAACTATCTCAGTCTGATGGACCGGGGATATCTGGCAGGTATAAATGAATTGGCCTTGGTTGTTGCAATTCATCAAGCCAGAAATTCCATGGTCGCCAAAGAAATCAAGCGTGTCAAAGATGAGTTGAATCATACCTCGGCTAGAGGCATCCATTTAGATCAAGGCCTGCAGGAACTGGCAGAGCTTGAAAACAAAAGATGGGATATGGACGCTTGGAAAGATTTGGTGGCCAGTACAACCGCCGAACGCAAAGCATCAGCTGAATGGATTATTTCACCTAAGGGCAAGATTAATCCTGTCACAGGTGAAACTACCATCAAACCAGGCCTTAAAAAGGCACAGGACAAAGCCATCCGTGTTGAATTGGAATACGCCGCCTTCAGACAGAAGATCCATCCCCTGCTGGTTGATATGGGATACCCATTCCCAGCAGACAATCCTTCCGCTGCATGGGTTCTGGGTGGCACAGGTACGACACAGAAAGCACAGATCAAATTCCTTTCCAATATTCAGCATGACGGACTTGATGTGCAGGACCGCGCGATTGTCCGCCTTGAGTACGCCGAAGGTGTTAAAACATTCAACCGTGTTGCCACCTCACCAGTACGCCCCGCAAAACGGGTTACGCCTGTTGAGGTAGCTCAGGTCATGCAAAAACTCCTGCGTGGCGTTGCTGAGCGCGGCACATTGAAATCTATTGAGAGAGCATTTGAAGATCCTGTTGCAAAAGGTACAAAGCCTGAAGCACAGGAACTTCGTTTTGAAGTAAGCGGTAAAACGGGCACTAGCCGTAACGAAAAATACAAAATGGGCCCTGGCGGTTCTAAAACAGTAGCAGAATCTAAAAGTCTTACCTCTACTGTTATGTTTACGGTAAAGGACAAAAAGACCGGGCAAAAATACCAGGGTGTTATGCTCGCCTATGTTTTAGGCCCCAACTCAGCCAAGCACCATTTCTCCAGCGCCTTGTCATTAGCAATCGTCAATAATGTCCTCGCAGAGCCGCTAAAGAAGCTGATGGAAGCGCCGCCACCGTCAGCAAAGCCAGAACTTACTGATGTTGCCAAACCCGTTAGTCCGCAAGCACCTTTGCCAACAATACCATCATCGCCAGTGACCATGACAGCACCGTCACTGAGAACAGTAAGCGTCAAGCCCGATTTTTCGACATCAGCCATAATGGATTATAATACCAACAATTGGTATGTAATTAAGAAAGAACCTGAACAAGGCATCATCCCCGAACCAAGAAAGATCTTATTAGGTCCTGCGCCACAATAGTCTGGTTTAGATTTTGGATTCCAGCATCCGCCTAAGCTCGGCAACAACCCTCTTCAGGCCCGAATCTATATTGACTATAATAATATCCGCTCCAATACCCTTGTAATCCCGGCAAACGGTTTCAAGGTGCTCTACATCATCAGCTACCGTCATGGCTCCTACTTGGCCGCATATCGATTTCAAAGCATGTGCAGAGGCAGCAACAGAAGAATAATCTTTATTCTTATATGCAGCTTGAATATTTACAACGATTTGTATTGCATTTTCGATGAAAAGATTGATAACGCGTGAGAAAGCATCATCACCAAGTGAACGAAGCGCATCAAGACGCGCGTGATTAATAATGACAGGTTCGGCAAGATCTTCATCTTCTGCTCCCGCAGAGGATTGATACTGTGAATCCTGTATGCTGGCCCATTTCTCCAACATCTTACCAAGATCAGACAAGGTGAATGGTTTTGCCATATAGTCATTCATGCCTGCTGTCAGGCACTTTTCCTGGTCCCCTGCCAAAGCATTGGCAGTTAAGGCAATAATTATGCTGCGACGACCGGATTTCGCCTGCATCTCTCGAATGGCAGCCGTTGTCTCGAAACCATCCATTCCCGGCATCTGACAATCCATGAAAATCAAATCATAGAAACGATGAGAAACAAGGTCTAATGCCTCGTGGCCACTTGAAGCGATATCAACTTTAATACCAAGCCCCTTCATCATGGCAGAGAAAACTTCCTGGTTAACCTTATTGTCCTCGGTCAGCAGCACTTCAATGCCGGATAACTTAAGATCCTGCTGCTTTTCTTTATCAGAATTTTTCTTGATAAGATCAAAATGGGTTACCACCTCTACAGGTTTGCCGGGGTGATCTTCAAAATATTGAAGCACCTTCACAACCTCATCATTACAAATAGGTTTAGAAATGATGGATACAGCACCCGCAGCCTTAATCTTCTCGATCTGGCTATATACCTCATGGTTGCCGAGAATAATAATGCAGGCGCCCGCATCCAAATCTTTCTTACGTATTTCAGATACCAGATCAACGCCACGCATACCCATCATGCGATCATCAATAAAGATATAATCATATGGATGATTTTGGGATTTAGCCTTATACAATAATTCGATTACGTCATTTATATGAGTTCTAACATCGGTATGGTGACCAAGATAATCCAAAAGCTCTTCGAGAACATGAGCATGTGTTGGGTTATCATCAATGACTAAAGATCTCCTGCGATAGGAAGAAAATAGATTCTGATTGTCGCTGAAATCAGCTTGGGCAAGCATAAGAGTATGAATATTACAGCGGAATGTTGTGCCATGGCCAACCAGACTCTCTACGCATATTTCACCATCCATAGCCTCAATGATCTGCTTCGCAATAGCTAATCCCAGGCCGGTGCCGCCAAATTGGCGCGCTGTAGAGCTATCTCCTTGGTCAAATTTTTCGAAAATAGCATCTTGTTTATCCTGGGGAATGCCAATGCCAGTATCATGAATGGATATAGAGACATCAACTATCTGGTCATCAAGATCTCGTGTTTCTACCTCCAGATAAACATGCCCATGCTCAGTAAACTTAACAGCGTTCCCGCAAAGATTTATCAGCACCTGCCTGATTCTCAAAGGGTCGCCGATCAGCATATGCCGTGCACGCGGATCAAAGCGCAGAATAAATTCCACCTGATCATTGTTCATTTTGAGTGAAATGGTATTAGAAATTTCCTCACAAATATCACGCAAGTCAAAAGGAATTTTCTCAAGACTGAATTTCCCTGACTCAATCTTAGAAATATCCAGAATATCATTAATGATCTGGAGCAACGATTCTGCCGATGAGTTGATATATTCCGCATAATGCCTTTGTTGCGGACTCAAATTCGAATTCATTATCAGCTGAGTCATACCGATAATGCCATTCATAGGCGTCCTGATCTCATGACTCATATTCGCAAGAAATTCACTCTTGGCGCTATTGGCTTTAATGGCATCCGCTTTTGCTTTTTCAAGGTAGGTAATATCCGTATGCGCACCTACGATACGCGTAACCGTACCGAGATTATCGCGAGCAGACTTCGCACGGCTTAATACGTACCTCAGTTCACCGTTCTTATGGAAGAAACGGTAAATTCCCGTAAAATCGCTGCTACGGCCACTAACATAATCTGAAATGCGGTTACGCCACACATAAAGATCATCAGGATGGATAACGCGTTCCGCCCCTTCCAGAGAGTTCGGAATCTCATAATCCTCATACCCAAACATAGCTTTCCAGCGTGGTGACAACCAAAGTTCTTTGGTTTGCTGGTCCCAATCCCACACACCATCTTGTGTCGCAGACAAAGTTAGCTCAAGGAATTCCTGTTGACGTTTTGAGATGGTGATATCTTCAACAATACATAGATAACCTACTGTTTCCCGGCGATCATTATGCAGGGCTGTGATAGAAAGTTTTACCGGAAAGCGTGATCCATCTTTTCTAAGAAAGGTCCACTCTCTTTCATCAAATCCATATTCATTAACGGTAGCTACATATGATTCAAAGCCAGGGGGAATTTCGCGTCCCAGCTCTTTGGAAACCTCAATGGCTCTTTGCTTAATTTCGAGAGGATCATGAAATATTTCTGGTGTTTCTATGTTAAGAACTTCTTGTCCCTTATATCCCAAAGATCTCTCAGCCTGCCTGTTAAAGACAATGATCTTGCCTTGAATATCAGTTGCAATCACCATATAGGCGGTGCTGGAAAGAATAGCCCTGCTTAAGCTATCAGATTCCATGACCTGCTTCATAAGCTGATCTTCACGTATCTCAGCTTCCTTCCGCGCTGTAATAACCTCGGTAAACATAACAATGCCGCCAATGTTATTTTCCGAGTTCATCCAAGGGTGCAACGCCCATTTCACCCAATCTCTGGAACCATCAGGATGTATCCATTCATCCTCCTCTCGTGTAAGAATATCACCCGCCATTGCCCGTTTGTGCAGAGCCAGCCATTCCGGCATATCCAAAATCTCAGGGAAAATCTCATAATGGGATTTACCTATTATATCCCGGCCCACGAGATTATAATCCTGTATCCATCTATCGCTGGCCATAATATAGCGCATGTCTCTGTCAAACATAGCGACAGCAGCAGGCGTATTCTTAACCAGAAGACGCATTTTTTGCTCATTATATTGAATTTCATGCGTCTGGGCATCCACCATTCGTTTGACGGTTTTCTCTCTTTGTGCAATCACAATTAGGAATAGCGCAAATAGTGCGGTAAAAGATAACCCTCCGCATAAAATGTATATGGGCTGCAAACTCTTGACCATGCGATCAAAGTTGTCAGTACTTTCCCACGTAACTGTCCATTCTTGATGAAGAATCTTTAGATTTTTGCTCACACGAAAATCATGCGCCTTATTCTTTTCTTTTGCCTGTAGATTACGGCTGTCAAAAATTAGATTACTATCAGAGACTTTAGCTTGATCGTAAACACGCAATGTCAGAAGGCTTCCCTGACTTTCAGTGAGATCATCGAGGAAATTACGCCCAATAAAGGGTATATAAACCCAGCCTGTGAGGTCCTTGCGACGTTCCTCTACCGTATTATGAGCAGAACCAGACTTATACAAAGGCTGCATAATGACAAAGCCAGGGCTTTTTGTTTCATCCTGAGCTAAGATTAGTTTGCGTGTCATAATGACCTCGCCACTATCGCGAGAAATATAGGCAGCATTTCTTCGCGTTTCTTCATAAGCTATATTTAATCCCAGGGCAGCACGATTAGGTTCCTCTGGCTCAATATACGTATTGATAAAATAATCTTTACCTTGCACGGGGGGATGAATTCTGAAATCAACTTCATGTTGTGACTGCATGCGGTTAACAAATCTGTCAATATGATCTTGTGGGACATATGATATATATCCAATACCATTAACCCCTTTGAACTGACGCTTTAGGTCAATAGCAAGCGCATATGCCTTCCATTCATCTCGTGTAACATTGTCAGAGCCTTGAAAGAAACCGGCAGCACCGAGCAAGACCTGGCGATATGACTGAATGCGATATAACATCGCTTTTTCACTCTCTTGCACGAGAGACTCAAACATCACCTTATTCTTTTCATAGAGATAGTTATTTGATGCCTTCCAAAGATAGAAGGTGAGTCCTAAGGGAACCATAAGAAGAAGCATGGACAACGTAGGCAACGCCTCCATGGTTTTTCCCTTCCAACGCAAACGATCACGCCGCCGCGCCAAGAGTAAAACAAACGGCATAAAGACAAGAACACCGAGAACATCACCAGACCACCAGGTAACCCAATTCTCAAAAAAATCATCCTGCTCAATAGTGCCCGAATAATAAAGGCCACTGACGCCCACAGTCGCTGCAATTATGCATGTTAAAGGCCCTGCCAGAATAAAAAGCCTTATTGTGTCTGTAATATAGTTGAGACTAAGAGGAAAACCCATAAGCTGACGCACAAGAAACCAACCAGCCAAAGCTTGTGTTGTTGATCCTGTAGCAATCACAATTGCCAGCATCAGTTTAGTAGTTTCCTGATCTGCTGAGGCAACTGACAGATTGACAAGAAGTGACCCTATAAAAATGCCCGGCCATAAACCGCGCCCATACATAATCAGCATGCCAATAGCAATACCAGAAGGTGGCCAGATAAATGTCGCATATCCGGGCGGCGCGGCAAGAGTGATTCCCCAGCGACCTGCCATATAATAAAGAGCCGCCAAAATTATGATTTTGGAGAAGATCCCAAAGAACGTCACTTTTTCATGATCATTCAGCATGGAGCATATCTGTAGCTAATTTTATCCTTCCCCTATAATAAGGGAGAACAACAGCTAAATAATTAATATCACTGGAATTATCTAAAGATAATTGGGCCACATTTACTATGCAATTTTAAGAATTACTTAACCTCGAAATTAACTGTATTCAGGCTTTCAACGACCCCACTCTCTTGGGATATTTGGGTTTTTAGAGCATACCTGCCCCTTTCTACAGGCCATAGATATACTCCGCCTTTCGTCTCACCCAATAATTTATCGTTAAGAATCCAGACAACCCGGGATTCTTGATCTAAACCTTTAATCTCAAATCGGAACTTTTGATATTCTGCCGGGATGCGCGGATCATAAGCCATCTGCAGCCCTTGTGTAGGACGAACCATTTCTAGCTTATTCACCACGTCTGCCTCTTCCACCACATCATCAATCCTCATCCATTCAGGTCGGGTTGCACAATCAGTCCCCGGTCTGATGCAAACATCCTTTTTGACTAAAGAAGGACTAAGGTAGAGTTTTTTTGTATCACGGTTTTTATTGAGCTGAGAGAATATGCCACGCATGGCTAATGCTGGCCCCGTAGAGCCGGTAACACCATCCATGGGGCTATGATCCAGATTTCCCATCCATATACCCACGATATAACGATCATTATAACCAACAACCCAGGCGTCACGGTAATCGGTAGAGGTGCCCGTCTTTACAGCCGTCTGCAAAGGAAGGTTCAGAATACTACCCTGCCCGAATTCCTGGCGGCGTGCCCAAGGGTCAGAAAGTATATTACCTATGACAGAAGCCGCCTCAGGACTAAACACTTGCTGTTGTTTTGCAGGTGCTGGGTCATCCGTAAGATATCGAAGCGAACGACTTGAACCTTTGTTGGCCAACGCATTATAAGCACTTACAATCTCCAGGAGCGTCACCTCTCCATTCCCCAGTGCCAACCCTTCGTCATAAATATCAGATCCACGGTCAAGACTGCTAAAGCCCAATTGATGTAAAACTGTGAGATAATCAGCAATCCCTACATAGCGGATGGTCAGTAAGGCGGGAATATTTAAAGAATTTCCCAAGGCCTCGCGAATACTGATAGGTCCATAATAATGCCGACTATAATTGCGGAATCGATGTAGACCATTTCCTACAGCCTCACTCAAAGGAGAGTCATCAAGGAACATGCCTGCATGCCAACCCTTATCAAGGGCACGCGCATAAAGGAAAGGCTTCATGACTGATCCGGGCTGCCGCGGCACCAGAACAGCATCAATATCGTGGGCATCCACATCATCCTGACCGGCCCCCGCTACAACCCATGACAATATTTCGCCTGTCGTATGATCGGCGACAATTGCCGCTCCGTTTGTGACGTTCTTAAACGACAATGATGCAATGCGCTGATCCAGGATCTGCTGCACCATACTTTGCACACCGGAATCCAGTGTCGTATGGATCTGATTTTTACTCACACCAGGCTGGGCCCTGACATATCTGGCAAAATGCCGCGCCTCTACAAGGGAGGTGGGGGGACTTGTTATAATTGTCTGCTGCATAATTTGCTCAAGTAAAGGGCCGGTTGCCACTTGTGATGCCAGCCTGTCAATCGCCTTGACCGTTTTATCAGGATGGCGATACAAATCATAAGCTGAAGGTGCCCGTGCTAACACAGTCAGGGCCAGCATTTCCCGATGTGTTAAGGTCTGTAAATCACGTCCGAAATAGTAACGTGCGGCTTGCACAATCCCCCGTCTGTTAGCGCCATAGGGGAGTTGATTGAGATAAAATTCAAAAATTTCATTCTTGCTGTACTGTTCTTCCAGCGCCGCTGCTTCGAACCCCTCAATATACTTAGACCAGATATTACGGGGCCGCGGATGAACTATCCTTACAACCTGCTCTGTAATGGTGCTAGCTCCACGTACAGATCGGCCATACCGAATATTTTGCCATACGGCACTGAGACGCGCCGGCCAGTCTACACCGCCATGTTCATAAAAACGTCTATCTTCCGATTGCAGGAAAGCCTGTTGAAGAAAAACAGGAATTTCGTGAAGGGCACGATTATCATGACTGTTCCAGGCCCCTTGATAGCTGACTGTCACAGGCTTGCCATACCGATCAAGAACCTGCACGGCAAATTCAGTACCTGAAATATTCAAGTCAATATCCTTGGCCGATAGCATAGTCGCCATACTAAATATAGCGACTAGCAGGATAAGAATACTGCCTAGCCATGCCCGCTTCATATTAGGGGCTGTCCGTCTGGATCTTCAATTCACGGGACAAAGAACGCCCATAAACATCAGGATCATACATTTCTTCAACCCGTGCTGACGGTGCCTGGAATGAACCGTCGGCAATCGCCTGCGCCACATAGGAAAGGTGATAATTCCCTTCCTCAATGCGATCTGCATAGAAACGAGCCGAGTCATGGCGCAATTCCTTGTGATAGAAACTCCAGCGGCTAAAGCCATATTCGTGCCAATCCCCATATTTAAACCAGAACGATCCACCTGCCTGATCAAACAACCCCTCATCTGCATCGACTGCAGATGCTGTGGCAAGATCACGGTTTACAGTTTCAAGTCCTCCTGGCAGAGGATCGTTCACAACGACAAAGTTACGAGCAGAGGGTGCATTAATAAACAAGTCAACGCGTACGATATCGCCGCGTTTGATGCTGTCGGCATCAGACATAAGAACCCACTTACCATCGCGTTTGATATGGTACTCACGGCGAATATCCATACCGGCATTGACCTCTTTATCTGCCACTGTCCTTAAGGCGTAACGCATGCGGGTTGCGTAATAAAGGCGACCTGGCCCTTCTTTAAGGATATCAATTGTGGTTTTACGACCTGCATCACCATCGACAATATCCCTAGATACGGTCTGCGATTCGTCTTTGATTGATTTAAAGGTTGCCTGTCCAATTTCCTTACTATCCAGATTAACTTTCACAGTCATATCGGGCGTTTCGCTTTCATAACGCTTGGCATAGTTCACCAAGGCATTCATACAGAACATATTTTCCTGCGTGTTTTCCCAATGATCGCGACTGCCACGGGATTGCGTGATGGAACGGACAAGTTTGAAGGGTTTATCGCCTATAATCTCCTGCCCGGAATCTGTAGCCGCATAATCCATAAAGGCATCCAGGACGCTGCAGTTATCGCGCAGAGTCGTTGTCAGAATACGCGCATAGCCATTATCCAAGGTTTCATTGAAATTGAACTTGCCGCCGGTTTCATTTCCCGCCGCAAATATCATATCAGCCACGCTGCGCGTTTCGGTTTCAAGTCCTCCCGCCCTGATGGCAGCCTGCATAAATAAAGCTTTGCCGAATAAACTCATACCTTTGACATGAGGCTCAAAACGCAACACATCATCTTTACCGGCCTTTCCAGCGTCAACCAAAGCCGCCAAGGCCACCGCACGTACGGTAGAGGTCATGCCTGCTTGATAGAAGCTCGGCGCTGCATCCTGTTTCAGGAAGTTCTCAAGGTATGCCTGCAGCTTGGTTTCCACGGCTTCCGGTACTTCATAGCCAGCCTTAGCAAGCCACCGGAATGCCAATGCGGTGTAAGCGCTCAGATAAGGATCAACATATTCATCACGGGGAATAAAATATGTCATGCCGCCATTAGGTGCCTGATAGTCAGTAGCTCTTTCCAGCATTTCCTGTGGCAACGTATCACTGCCTTCCCACACCAAGCCCTCAGGTAAATAAGCTTTTAACTGATTATAATGGGAAGCCATCACACCACGCGTAATGGTTTGTTCCCAGCAGGTATAGGGGTAATCACGCATGTATCGGAACGCACCATCAAGATTGGCAATGACGCTAGGTGAAAGAACTACGCTGACATCACCCGTATCGGTATAAATCCCTTCAGGGAAAGCAACGCTCTCTTGAACCTTCTCCTCGGTTGTAGTGCCATAGCTTGCTCCTACATCGGTAATACGGCTCTTATAGAGCGGTAATGTGTAAACAGTTCCGTCACTATCATCAGCATCGGCAGCGGTTGCTTTGAAGTTGATTTTCCCTTCAGGTATCTCACGGCTGGCAGGTAAAATGGCCGCACTCAGATCCATATATACAATCGCACGCTTGTATGGTTCTAAATGCACCTCTTCAGCTTTAGTTTGCACAGGTTCACCTTTCAGGTCACCACTAGCCTCGATGGAGACATGAATAGTGCGGGCTGTATCCGTGCGGTTCATAACACTGAAACCGGCTTTGAATTCATCTCCTTCACGAACCTGGTTAGGCATAACGGGCCTGACCTCGGTGGGCCGATTCACCTTGAAATTATCTTCCCCCAATCCCAACCTATCGCCCGGTGTAGTTGCCAGCACAAGAACGCGCCACCCTGTCAGATTATCAGGGGCCTCAAACTCAACCGAAGCCTTGCCGCTCTCATCTGTTTTAACACCAGGATTCCAATAGCTCACATATTTAAATAATGTGCGCATATCCACATCAGTGCCACCGTCACCACCGGGGTTAGCGCCTTTCTTCTCAAATTTCTGCCGGCCCACAAGACGCATCATAAGGCTATAATTACGTAGATCCAGACTTTCAAGGCTGTAGAACCCCTCATAGGGGTCATAAGCAGAACGACCACCACTAATCAGATCAAACACGGCCTCATCAACGACAGCCACCGTAAGTTCGATAGGCTGCTTCTCTGCCATTTCCAAACGCGGAACAGCTGTCAGGTCAAGCTTCACCTTATCCCGTGGGCGATAAACATCCTGTGCAACTTTTACATCGACCTGCATTTCCTTAACGGGATCTTTAACAGGCACAGTAACATATCCCATCCGGAATGTCGGCTTGCCCAGATCAACTTGCCCCTCTTCAGCAGGAGGCGCCTCAACACGCGGGGAAGCGACAACAACTGACAAATAGAATCCCGGCATATAATCGGGCTTAACGGGAAATTCTATTGTAGGCGTGCTGCCCTCCAGAGGCATAACAAACGTATCTATGACACCATAGCGTTCAATTGTGACCAGAGCTTTGGTACCAGGGTATGGGTTTTTGATGAGATATTTAGCCGTATCGCCAATTCGGTATTCCGATTTTTCCGGGACTATTGTCAGAGCACTATCGGCATCACTATTCCACTGCACATAATCATCGCCTGTCGCCCAAAGCTGCATAGTTGTTTTATGCTTCACACCTTTTGTATCGCTGATTTCTGCCGTCAATCGGAAAGTACCAGCGCTATCCGGTGCAAATGTACAACTCTCTCCCTCAGGCTTAGAGGTGAGGTCACAATGCGCCAGCTGTTTCCACTCTGTTGTCACATCAGAAAGGTAGGCATTACCCGCACCCTTAACACGTGCTGTATTAATAGATTCCTTCTCAATGGTAACCCTGATGGGCACGCCAGCAACAGGATCACCCTTATCGTCAACAACCATAATAGGAAGAACAGCAGGCTTCTTTGCTTCATAGATCCATTGAGTAGATTTTATTCCCACCAGTCGATCTACGCCAAAATAATCAGCGCGGCTTACATTCGCTATCGTCTTGCCGCGGTCATCTTGCACACCGGCCTCAAGCTCCAAAGTGCCATAAGCAATATTGATGGCCGGAAGAATAAAAGACTCATTCCATACACCCTTATCGTCTAAGGGGGCAGATTTCTCAAATATTTGCTCGTCTGAATTTCCTTCCTGGAAGCTATCGAATATAAAGCCCTGAGCTGTCGGATTCTTGGACTCAAACCGCTTGCTTTTCACAATACCTATCACACGCACTGAAGCGTCTGTATAAGCACCGCCAGCATGCATTTTCGCATCCGCATGCAGATCCACCTTGTCACCCGCTTTGAAGTGATCTCCGTTCATCTCACTGGTGACACGGAAAGGTGCAACAGTAAAATCGCTGACAAGCACACGTAAGGGCTCATAGGTGCGAGTCTCCTCTCCCGGAAACTCTACAGTCAGTTCAAATCTGTACCAGCCCACAGCAGCATTCTTGGGAATGCTATATATCCCTGCATAGGCCCCAAACTCGGAAAGCTTGATATCTTCGCCCTTCCAGAGCGACTTATTCGCGGCATCCAGGATTTCCAGAGTATATTTAGCATCTGAGGGCGGCGGTACTAACGTCAGGTTATTCTGGTCCCGGACAAAGATTTTATATTCCATCATATCTCCGGCCCGGTAAACGCCTTGGGCTGTCATGCCCCAGGACTTTAAGTGTCCGTACTTTTTCTGAAGGTCGGACCATATTGTTTCATTCGAGGCACGCCAGGTGTCGATGTAAAAATCGTAGCTGAGTGGCATTAAAGCCATATCCTCGCCTTTATCTACACGCAAAAACAGGCGCGGATCTTCTTCCCGCCACGCCTGAGTAAGGGCATTGTCAGGGTCAACTTCCGCTGTCCCCGGAAGCAAAGCAACCCCATTCGCATCTGTAGTATTTCCAGAGGCCGTGGCCTCCGGAATGGAAAGATCTGACAACTCATCCTTATAAAGAACGACCTGCGCCCCCTCTACAGGCTGCCCCGTCGCCAAGTCTGTAACCCAGGCAACCGACTGGAAATGGCCCAGTTTTAAGTGAACTTGGAATGGCGTTACCTGCGCGAACAATCTTGCAAAAGAAGGATTGTAATTAGGAATCTGAGGTTCGGTTTGCAGATGACCATAAATGACACCGGGTTTATCTCCCAGCATTTCCCGCACACCCAAAGGCACGGCGAATTGAACATCTTCCGGTGATGGCACGGTCTGCGTATAAGATTGATCCGTCTGCACGCCTGCAATATTCACGCGGCGGTAATTTAGGCTGTAGGACTGTAAATTATTGACATAGAGAGGAACCTCGCTATCAACATTTTTCTCCAGCACAGCTTCTTTGTGAACCAGTTCAAAGTTGGGGGGACGATGATTGGTAGAAAAAACAAGTTTTACAGGCTTCATCAGCGTACGGCCAAATTCGTCCTGCATACCCTCTTTTGCATCTTTACCCATTAATTGGGAAAGCGCGGCTTTAATGCCAGGTTTCTTGCTCGGCACAGTAATCGTATATTGTTGTGCTGCCTTTAACCCAATCGGCAATCCAATAAAGTAATGAGAACCACTGTACGGCTGATCCAGCCTTGACCAATCACGATTTTCATCCCCCCAGGGGTTATAACCCTTTCTGCCCCCTGCAAGATCCGGAGAGAAAGTTACATTGGAACTCACTTCTGATCGCAATACAGGCACGCTAAAAGCAAGCGATGCAGGGCGCATAGGGTTACAGAGTTGATCTGGGGTTTGTGGCTTTCCAGGCTCTATAAGAACACCAACATCTTCGTTATTCGTGCATTGCAGTCCAATAAAACGAAATTCAGGATATGTATTGAAAGTCACAATATCACGCTTTGCAACACTGGCTTCAGGGCCCAAGGGAGATACGATGCCGGGTTCCATCATTAACGCTACACCCGTAGCATCAGCGGCCAGCGGCTTGCGGGGCTCAACCAGCCATACCCGACGGGCTTCATCTTCACCATGCTTAATTACCGCCTCTGAGTCATCAGGGTCAGGCGACAGACTTACAAGCTGTTTAGGAAGATTGACTTCCTGAAAATAAAGGTGCTGTGTAGCCGATGATTTTGTAACAGGTTGGTTGAAAACAATCCTTATCACAGGTGTTGTCGCACCGCGCCAGGTCACAAAATTATAATAGGAAATCTCGGGCCTGATCGTCGTGAACGTATATGATTTAGCCTCTGGTAAACTGCCTCCATCTTCAGCTTTAATGACACCCTGCCGGATATCCACTTTGTATTCAGTGGATTCTACCATATGGGTATCACCATCAAGATTACAGGCAAGTGTTGATGTATTGATCCAACGCCACTGACAGGCAAGGCTGGGTGTGACCGTTACCCCCACTTCTTCGGCTGTACGATCCATACGCCCCACAGGCACAACCGCACGATTGAATTCAATGACAATCTGCTGCGCTGCTGCAACGTCTTCGCCTTGAGGGGTTACCCGCAAAATATCGAGGGGTTTTATACCCTGCGCCTGCACCGCGGCGGATAGAGATAGCGAGAGGACGAAAAAAGCAGCAAAGAGGTTCCGCATCAGGGACTCCGGCAAAAACGGTTCAAATATGTGAAAGCATTAAAATTTTACCGTATGCCCGGATAAAGAAAAAGCCCCCCGGACGGTTATCCGGAGGACTTTTCACAAACGGGGGGCGAATTATACGCCTACTGTTTCTTTCAGTTCTTTCGCTGCGCGGAAATTGATTTTTTTCTTCGCAGGAATTTTGATCGCTTCGCCTGTGCGTGGGTTGCGGCCCATACGAGCAGCGCGTTTACGCACTTGGAGGATACCCAGGCCAGCCATACGGATACGGTTGCCTTTTTTCAGGTTTTTACCGAGGTTAGCAACCAGATCTTCCATAATCGCGTTCATTTGCTTTTTGGACAGTTCGTGCTTCTCAGCCAGATCAGAACCGATCTGTTTCAGAGTAACGGTTGGAGCCGTTGTGGATGCTTTAGCAGCAGCTTTTTTAGCAGGAGCTTTAGCCGGAGCTTTTTTTGCAGTCGCCATGATTTAACTTCCTTGAGTTAGCTATCATTGTTAAACGGACAGGACCTCTCAAAAAGCCGCATAAACAGCGGCGAATCTCAATGTACTGTCTTGATGATCAAACAATGGTACGAGTCGCCGCGCTTGTCGAGAGCCTTTTTCAGCAAAAACGCTGAAAAAGGCCGTTTTTAGAGGGTTTTCCACATATTTTGTGCGCACAACCCTCTAAAACACGTTTTGATACTGCTTTGCGACCCCTCAGAAACCCGCTATTCTGGCGGTGTTCTACAACGCGGAGAGAATCACTATGAAGATCGGCAGCCTGGATCGGATATCCATTTATCGTATGATCGTGGTCATAACGGCCTTGGCGGCGCTCGCTATATTAAGTGTGATTGTGATCGCACCCTTTATCCCGGCCATCCTGCTGGCGATCATTTTTACCCTGTCTGCTTGGCCTGCCTATTCATGGCTGGAGCAAAAGTTACAGGGGCGGCGGGGCCTGGCGGCCGGCATAATGACTCTTGTGCTGGCCATGTGCTTTATCCTGCCATTGATGTTCCTTGCCTCCAGCTTGGCTGAAAACTTCACCTGGATCAGCAGCAATATTCTTACTGCCCTGCAAAACCCTCCTAAGGAAGCCCCTGAATGGCTGGCAACCTTGCCTCATGTGGGACCGCTGATTGCAGAACAATGGGCACACTATGTACAGGACTCAAGCGCTTTAAGCGCTCTGGCCCTGAAACAGACAGCCCCCGCTACACAGGGTATTGCAGGTGTGGCTGGTACGGTCGGACGTGGCGCGGTCGATCTGACGCTGGGTGTTATCATCGCCTTTTTCCTGTTCCGCCATGGCGTCGAAGCCGCCGCCAGACTGAATGTCCTGATTGACAAGTTCCTGGGCCAGCGGGGTCAGCACTTGCTGCGTGTTTCTAAGAACACGATGATTGGCGTTGTTTATGGGATGATGGGTACAGCCGTAGCCCAAGGCACACTCTCCGCTATCGGTTTTATGATTGCTGGCGTCCCTGCCCCTGTCTTCCTTGGCTTTGTAACATTCATCTTGTCATTCCTGCCTTTGGGAGCGCCATTAATTTGGGTACCGGCATCCATCTGGCTATTTACGCAAGGCTACACAGGCATGGGTATCTTCATGGTGTTATGGGGTCTTTTGCTTGTAAGCTCGATTGATAACGTCATCCGCCCTTACTTTATCAGCCTGGGCAGTAACTTACCCCTGCTTGTAACATTGCTGGGCGTCTTTGGCGGGATCATTGCGTTTGGTTTTATCGGCATTTTCATCGGCCCTACACTGCTGGCCGTGGCCTATACGCTTATAATAGAGTGGAGCCATACTGACAGGCAGCGCAAAGCCGCCGCCGATGCGCCGCCAACAATATCAGAAGATCCCCCTTTCGTCGAAAAAACCTCGACCTAAATTGGTCTGATGAAGACTCCGACGTCTAAATATATTCTCTGGGCCGAATTCTTGCTGGTATTCGGTGGGTTTCCTTTGCTGATCCTGACCATGAAGAGCCGGGGTCTTATGATTGCCACCCTATGGGTCGGCGCCCTGATCGTCTGGTGCGTGCTGAAATGGGGTTATCAAAGACTGCATGCTGCTGAATGGAACTGGCCGGGCCTCCGGGCGGGACTGAAACATGTATTACTACGTTTTACCGTACTGGCCCCGTTGATTGCCCTGCTGGCTTGGTTCTTTATCCCAGAAAGCTTCCTCAGTATGCCTCGGGATAGACCGGAATTATGGGTCAGGATCATGTTCCTTTATCCGCTTCTCTCCGTATGGCCACAGGAAATTATTTACCGCAGTTTTATTTATCATCGTTACGGACCGCTTTGGGGCAACGCTCGTGGATATATAGCTGCCTCTACAATTTCCTTCGGCTTCATGCACGTGATGTTTTTAAACCCGGTAGCCGTCATCATGACAGCCTTGGGTGGCTTGCTCTTTGCCAGTGATTTCGCCCGCCATAAATCATTGGGCCTCGCATGCCTGGAACATGCCCTATATGGCTGCCTGATATTTACAGTGGGATTAGGCCGTTATTTTTACAGCGGTGCCGCCTGGGCCTGAATATCTGTTTCTTGCAATATAGCTTATGAAAATGATATAATTTGCCATGAAATTCTTAGGTGAAACCCCGGAAACTATCTTTTCGCTGCGCGAAAAATTCGCAGCCTTTTGCCGTCCGGGCACACCGGAACAACCGGCATTGAAAACCATCTGCATGGTAGGCGCCTATAATTCTCCAAATGGCATGCCTTGGTATGATCTGGATAGAATGTATCTGGAACTTACCCTGCGCCGTTTGAACGATAATAACATTGCCGTGGATCCCGAATTCGACATAGAGATTGAAAATAAAGACCCCTGAGAAGGCGGTAAGGACTTCCTGCTGAGAACAAAACCAGCCGATCTCCTTATTATTTGCTATGTCTTCAACCCTCCTGCAACGGTTGCCGCTGACTATTCCAGCGATCATGGAGCCGGTCACTTCACCATTAGCAAAAAACATTTTGAAAAAACTGCGTGGCATGATGCTGCCGCACGTATTAATGCCAAAATCATATCTATCATAGGCAACGACCTTTCTTCTGAAATTGGTCCGGCGCATTTCATGCCTGCAAACGATAACTCCCAATTCGTGAAACTGGAAAGCCACGCTGAAAGCAGGATGCATTTCCTGCGCAACCGGAATTTTACCCCGAATCCCTAAGGGATTATTTCCTGAAACTAATTTTAATCCCATACGTTTGTATGTCTGAACGCTCACAAAAGCGAGGGTCAGATGATGAAACACATGCATTTAAAACATACTCTTTGCGTGGCATCGATTGTGGCCGTAATGTCTGTGACGGCATGCTCTAATATGAGTACGCGTGACCAACGTATGCTGTCTGGCGCTGGTATCGGTGCCGGTGCAGGCGCTGTTGCAGGCGCCGTTACGGGTGGTTCGCCCGCAACGGGGGCAGCCATAGGTGCTGCCGCTGGCGCTGCTGGCGGTTACTTGTACGATAAAAGCAAGGACTAAAATTTTGAATTTTTACGGAACCGCCCTGCTTGCAGGGCGGTTTTGCACTTATGTGGAAAAAGACAGATGTAGGAGATTTCACATGAATTTCGCGAACCTTGCCCCCGCTGACAGAACTGCCCTTGAGAAAATAGGTGAAATGATCCGCGACATTGATATCGCTTTGATGGTTACCTACGACGAACAAGGAAATCTCCATGCACGCCCTATGAGCACGCAAAAAGGTCCCAGTAACGGTACTTTCACAGGCGATATCTGGTTTATGACCGATGCCAACTCCCCTAAGGTACGGGAAATATGGTTCAATAGGCGTGTGCTCCTTAACTATGCCGATCTCAAACAGCAAAATTATGTCACCATTGCCGGATCGGCGGAAATTGTCCGTGATCAAAAGAAAGTCAAAGCCCTCTGGCATGAATCCTTAAAGACCTGGTTTCCCAAAGGTCCCGATGATCCACAAATCGTATTAATACATGTCACTGTTGAGGCTGCTGAGTATTGGGACTCTCCCTCCCAGAAAATCATGCATGCCTTTGGTTATTTTAAATCGCACTTGACAGGCGAACGCCCTCAAATGGGTGAACACAAACGCATCAACAACGTGAATACATAGGCAGGCAACACATGGGATCTCATCACGACAACATGACGGAATGTAAACAAATGGCCTGGGCCTGCCGTGAGACATGCCAGAAGACTTTGTTCAAATACTGCCTGCAGATGGGTAACGAACACGCTGCTGCCGATCATGTGAAAACCATGATTGATTGCATCCAGATTTGTCAGGTTGCCGCTGACTTCATCACACGTGAGTCGGATTCCCATACGAATGTTTGTGAAACCTGCGCTGCGATATGTGAAGAATGTATAGCCTCATGTGAGGCTATCGGCGGCGAACATATGAAAGCCTGTGCCGATGCCTGCCGCAAATGCGCTGAAATATGCCGCAGCATGGGCACCCATGTGAATTAATAAAAGGAAGCTATAAGATAAAACAAGGGATCAAGAATACCTAAAACTGCCAAAGACCCTGTAAGAGCCAGAGGCAACAACACGACAAACATAACAAAGCGCCATGGGCGAATAAATCGATAGCGCGGATCAGTCTGCGCTATCGGATTTGGCTTGGATTTCTGAATATAACGATAGAAACCATAGCCTGCCGCAATAGTTATGGGATAAAAAACAAGAAGTGTAAGAATACATGCAGCCATGATAATTCCCCTATATCCAGGCTCTCATAAACTCGCTGACCTTCATTGCTTCCAGCCTTTTCTGATCGCTGCAAATATCAATAATTCTCTGCACTTGATCAGCTTTATAATGATTTTTCAGGGCCGCTTCGAACTTCGCCTCCAGCAGTGGAATACCATCGGCGCGGCGACGGCGGTGGCCGATCGGGTATTCGATCTCCACCTTCTCAGTTTTTGCCCCATCTTTAAAGAATATCTGCACAGCATTCGCAATGCTGCGTTTATCCGGTTCATGATATTCAGCGCTATAGCGTTTATCTTCTACCACTTCCATTTTATCGCGCAACATCTGGATGCGTGGGTCAGCCGCAACGTCATCTTCGTAATCTTCCGCCACAAGATTGCCCTTAATCAGCGGCACAGCCACCATATATTGCAGGCAGTGATCGCGGTCAGCTGGGTTATGCAACGGACCTGTCTTGGAAATGATGCGGATGGCGGCTTCGTGTGTCGTCAATACGATTTTCTCGATATTGTTCAGGCGGTCTTTGACTTGGCTGTGCAGTCTTACGGCAGCTTCCACAGCGGTTTGCGAATGAAATTCTGCGGGGAATGAAATCTTGAACAGGATTTGTTCCATGACATAGGAACCGTAAGGGCGCTGAAATTTAAATTCGTTACCCTTAAACAGCACATCGTAGAAACCCCATTTTGGTGCAGTCAGCACACCGGGATAACCGATCTGCCCCTGCTCCACCACGATTTGTGCCAGACGCACAGCCCGCGAAGTCGCATCGCCAGCCGCCCACGATTTACGCGGACCCGCATTCGGAGCATGACGATAAGTGCGAAGTGATTGTCCATCCACCCAAGCATGCGAAAGCGCATCAACGATCTGGTTGTAATTGCCACCCATCATTTGTGACGCGACGGCGGTAGATGCCACCTTGACCAGTACAACGTGATCGAGGCCAACCTTGTTGAACGAATTCTCAAGCGCCAGACAGCCCTGAATCTCATGTGCCTTGATCATCGCAGTTAGCACATCTTTCATCGTCATATCAGGTTTTGTCTGAGCCACAGCCAGAATGGCGCCGAGGTTATCCGACGGGTGTCCCCATTCCGCCGCCAGCCATGTATCATTGAAATCCAACCAGCGGACCATACAGCCAATATCGAAAGCACCCTTCACAGGGTCAAGCACATCCGGGCGGCCCGGCACTTTTACGCCATTAGGAACAACAGTGCCGGGAACAATCGGCCCCAGCATCTTGACGCAAGCCGGGAATTGCAACGCCATGATCCCGCAGGCCAGCGTATCCATCAGACAGTAACGAGCCGTACGATAAGCCTCCTCGCTCGCGATCTTGTAACCTGTCACATAGTCAGCAATATCGGTCAGAACCTTGTCTGGCTCTGGACGGTTGTTGAGATCGACATTATGTGCGTGCGCGGCTGAACCCATTTTATTCCCCTGCGATTTTTTAAAACGACTGCATAAAGATTAGAGTATTTAAAAGGACCTGTCATGCGGCTGCCATACTGTACACACAGGTAAATATGTCATAACATCCACCTATGAAAGCGGTGATATTTGATAATGACGGGGTATTGGTTAACAGTGAGGAAACCGCTGTATTGCATGACGCCCCCTTCCTGGCGCAATTCGGCCTGAAATATACGCCGCAGGAATATGCCGCCCTTATGTCTGGTCAAACGGGTGCCGCTTTTCTGATACGCATGAATGAGGAAGCCCTCAAGCAAACCGGCAAACCCCTGCCCTCTGATTTTCAGGTCAAACTGAAAGAGAACTATCGCTATCAGGTGGCGAACTTGCTGAGGGAAGTCGAAGGCGCAGGTGATCTGATCCGCTCATTGAAAGATGCAGATATTCCTATTGCTGTGGCATCCAACGGTGAACATGAATCACTGCGTCGCAAACTTGAAAAAGTTGAACTTTATAATCATGTACTGCCACATGTTTATAACAAAGATGACTGTGGTGGCATACCCAAGCCGGCACCCGATCTTTTTTTACATGCCATGAAAAAAATCGGCATTGATGATCCTGCTGAATGCATCGTTGTTGAAGACAGCCCTACAGGCGTTCAAGCAGGCAAAGCAGCAGGTATGTATGTAATTGGTTATGCTGGTGGCACGCATCGCCAGCACGATTACAGCAAGACACTGAGCGATGCAGGCGCAAATATAGTTTTTACACACATGGATGATGTGGCGCAAAAAATATACGATCTTCTCGCAATTGCGAAATTTGCCTTGCACAGCCCGCATAAAACTTGATCTAACTACTTAAGTTAAAGACGCGTTAGGGCAACTTCTTTTTTAAAAAAAAATGCAGGAACCTGCTTTGATCTCTTTGGTTGGTTCAGCGCCCCCGCCATGAGGCGTGCTGGCTTAACCTCTTAAAGGAGAGAAAAATGCAAGACCGTAATAACACCAACGACAAATCTCAAGTTGCTGATAAAGACGCAAAACAAAAAACAGGCAACCAGGATCAAAAATCACGTACACAGGGTCAGCCTGACCGCGATCGTCAATCTTCGACAGAGCGTCAGGATCGTCGTTAATCCGACCCATCCGATCATGCGAAGACCGGGAAATCCGACGATTTCCCGGTCTTTTGCATTCATTTTCCGTAGATGTGGAACAAGATAAGGGATGACTCGTTTACCTAGCAGTGAAAATCTTGAAGGAGATGAAAAATGGTTAATCCGCAACAAAACACCAACACAAATAACAAAGACCGCGTAAGCGATAAAGACGCTGATCTGCCAAAAAATCCGGCAAAAACGCGCGAAGCGAACAAAATTAACCCTGATAATACGAAGGGTAAAGACAACTGCGGTTGTTAAACAATGAGGCCGGGAAGATTAATTCTTCCCGGTTTTGATCCAAATTTGACAGTGCGCACCCAGAATGTTTATAGCTAAAGTAATAATAATAGGTGTGTAATGTCTTATAGATATAAAAAATCCGCGCTGATTATTCCGCCAGCGCCACCACCATTACCAAGTGGAAGCATCCCTTCTAATCCGGGGTACCCCATTGCTGATTTTTATAATGAGGCTGGCGATAAGCTTTCACTTACCTTCAATGATCTGCGCGCCATACTGGTACACAAATCAAAAGATATGCCGGATATCCCCTTCACGGAGCTGCGGAGCGCCTTCAGAGATACCATTCGTCTGGTACCATATACACATAGCGATGTGAACAACGCCGACATTGCAGCGGCTTATAATCCTCTGCCAGTCAGCCAGCCATAACATCGGGTATAGCTGCGGGGAAATCCCGTAAGTGGAAAAGTTCTGTTATACCGTCAGCCATAAATTGTACCGCCATAGCTGCCAGCAGAATACCCATGATACGGGCAATAATACTGTTTCCTGTTGAACCAAAAAAACTTGAAAGTCTCGATGCCCCAAGCAAACTAATCAGAGCCACGACCTGCACAATAATAATAGCAGCCGTCACTTGTATATGGCTGAGCATATCATGCGCTGCCGTCGAAAACATGATGACAGCCGTCATCACGCCTGGCCCTGCCAGCAAAGGAATAGCCAGAGGGAACACCGCGATACTGCTGCGATCCTTATAAGCGCTTTTCTCGGAGTTGATCTGGTCTTCATCATGAAATCCCATGATCATACGGAATGCCGTCACAAACAAAAGCAATCCGCCAGCGACCCGAAATGCCGGCAATGATATATGCATATAGTCCAGAAGCGCCCTGCCTACTACACTGAACACCAGCATGATACTGACAGCAATCAGCACTGCCTTAATTGCAATCTTCCTTTTCTCGGGCGCCGTCATCGCTTTGGTCAGGACAGCAAATACCGCCGCCGTACCGAAGGGATCAACTACAACAAACAGACTGACGAACGCAGAGATAAAAAGCTCGTAACTCAAAGCAGGCTATCCTCGCTGATCGACGGGCACGAATTTGCGTGTATCCGGCCCTGTATAATCGGCATTCGGACGAATAAGCTTGTTATTGCTGCGTTGTTCGAAGATATGCGCCGCCCATCCCGTAATGCGCGACATTACAAAGATCGGTGTGAACATCGGGGTCGGAATACCCATGAAATGGTAACTGGACGCTGAATAGAAATCGAGGTTCGGGAATAAATGTTTTTCATCCCACATCAATTTCTCAATCGCTTCTGAAACCGGATACAAACTCTTATTGCCAGCATCATCAGCCAGTTTCTTGGACCATGATTTAATCACAACATTACGTGGATCAGCTTCGGTGTAGACACGGTGGCCAAAACCCATAATCAATTGCTTCTCTGCCATCATCTGCTTGACGCCAGCAACAGCTTCTTCGGGTGTTGCATATTTCCCAATCAATTCCATCGCGGCTTCGTTGGCGCCGCCATGCAACGGACCACGCAACGCACCAATTGCCCCTGTGACAGCCGAATAAATATCCGCCATCGTCGATGTGATTGTACGCGCCGTAAATGTCGAAGCATTGAACTCATGTTCAGCATACAGGATGAGCGATACATTCATCGCCTTTATATGAAGGGGTGATGGCGTTTTCCCATGCAACAACATCAGGAAATGATCGGCAATACCTTCAGAATCGGTAGTGCAACTAATGCGCTTGCCATGACGCGTGAAATGCCACCAATAAGCCAGCACGGCAGGATATACCGCCAGCAACCTGTTGGTCACGGCCAGCTGGTCATGGTTCTTGGCTTCGGGTTCCAGATTACCCAGGAAAGATGTAGCTGTACGCATCACATCCATCGGGTGGGCATCCGCAGGGATCAGTTCAAGCACTGACTTCAACGCTGCGGGCAAATCACGCTGGTTCTTCAAGTTGCCTTTATAATGCTTCAGTTGACGTGCCGTCGGCAGTTCCCCATACAGCAACAGGTAAGCCACCTCTTCAAATTCGGCATGCTCTGCCAGCTCGTAAATGGAATAACCACGGTACTCCAGTGTATGCGCACCACCGGCAGCAGAAATCTTTGTTTCTCCGGCTACAACGCCTGCAAGTCCCCCCGTTTTCTTCTTTGTATTGGCAACCGTGGCAACTGCTGTATTCCCTGTCATTTCGACCTCATTTTTAAAATATAAAAATCATTTGAAGATTAGAGCGACTTCACCCAATATCCTAGAGTAGTTCTATGCGTTCTCCCCTTCGTTTTTCTCTGTTTTCTGCTGGTTGCCATGATTCTCGGTATTTTCAATAAAATCTTAACCTTTTGCCGCTACCTATTAAAGGGCAGGAAAAATGAGGTTTTACCTTCCGAGGCCGTACCCAAAAGCCTTCTGAAAGAAGATGAAGGATTTCATGGACCTTTGGGGGCTGATGCGTTGTTATTACAAGAAGATGACAGGATCGTTCTCTCTGTCGACTTCTTCTTCTCGGACATTCCCTCCTGGCTGGAATGGGATGCCGAAACAAAGAAATTAGGAATTGTCCAGATGGGCGGCGCAATTGCCGAATTGAAACTGGATATACCTGAAGCCCACACTATCGATTTTGAGAACGCAAAAAGAGTTTTACTGGTTACTCGTAAAGGACAAAAAAGACTGGAGTCCGCTAATGATCAGAAACTGGTCCATGCCGTTAATCTGATTGTCAGACGATAGAGTTTAGAGGAGAGAAAAATGCAACGCGCTTATGCAACATCGCAAAATGCCGCCAAACTGCTTGCTGAAACAGAAATAGTCATGGGTGAAGCGCGTACAGGTTCATCTACCTTGCCCGATCATGGCGCTGTAGTTGGAATCACTTTAGGCACGCCACAATCACTTGATGTACTAGCTGCACCACGTCAATGCGAAATTCATATAGCAGGTCAATCAAGCCGCGTACTGAACCTGACACCACGTGCGGATGCTACTATACAAACAATCATAGATGAATCCTGGCGCGCCACTGATTCCTCAGGCCCGCAACCTGAAGCACCCACGCCAAACACAGGGCTGCAACGCGGAAAATAAGAATAAGAAGGCCGGGAAACTCCGGCCTTTATTTTATTTAGAAAAGAGTTCATCCAGCTTTTTCTCATATTCATAATAGTCAAGAACCTGATACAGCTCTTCCCTGGTCTGCATCGTATCGACAACAGCTTTTTGCGTGCCATCCTTACGGATGGAGGTATATACATTTTCTGCAGCTCGTGACATCGCCCGGAAAGCCGAAAGCGGATAAAGCGCCATATCGACACCCACCTTGCCAAGCTGCTCCGTTGTGTAATAATCCGTCTTGCCAAACTCTGTAAGGTTCGCCAACAAAGGCACTTTCACAGCATCCTTGATTTTCTGATAGTGGGAAAGATCAGTCATCGCCTCCGCGAAGATCATATCGGCACCGCATTCAACGTAATGGACACAACGCTCGATCACACCATCCAGTCCCTCACCAGCCAAGGCATCGGTCCGAGCCATAATCAGCAGATCTGAACGGGCATCTACAGCCGCCTTCACACGGTCACCCATTTCAAACTTATCGACCAGTTCTTTACCCGGACGGTGACCGCAACGTTTTTGACTTACCTGATCTTCAATATGTACACAGGCCACACCGGCACGCTCAAACTCGCGCACGGTACGGTCAATGTTGAATGCCCCGCCCCAACCGGTATCAATATCAACCAGCAACGGTAAATCAACGCGACCTGTAATACGGCGCGCATCCTCAACTACATCATTCATCGTGGTAATCGCCAGGTCCGGCATGCCGAATGAGGCATTTGCCACACCAGCACCCGACAGATAAAGCGCCTTAAACCCGGCACGCTGCGCCATCAGCGCAGAGAATGCATTAATAGCCCCTACAATTTGCAAAGGCTTCTCTATCCTGATTGCATCCAGTAATTTTTCAGCTCGCGTATCCATATTTACCTCTTGTCATCCCGGCGCAGGCCGGGATCCATTCAATCTAACTATTACCACACACAACTTCTATTTTATGCCCCGCAGGATCGCACACAAAAGCTGCATAATACTTATCATGATACTGTGGGCGCAAACCTGGCGCGCCTTCATCCGTACCGCCATTGGCAAGAGCCGCTTTATAAAAATCATGCACTTGCTGCTGTGATTGCGCTTCAAAAGCATAATGGTTACCGTTACATGGCGCCACAGGCTGGCTTTCATCAAGGGGCAAACAAACCCAGAAGAACGCTCTCGTCAGCCCATAACCGACAGCCGCAAGACGATCAGCATCATACTCTTGATGAACGCATTTATAACCTAGCGTCCCCAGAACCGCATCGTAGAATTTCTTGGCAACAGCCACATCCTGCACACCTAACGTCATATGATTGAGCATAAACTTCCTTTCGTATGGATCCCGGCCTGCGCCGGGATGACGGATTTTTAAGCGGCAAAGCCACTAACAAATCCGTCACTTTGCTGCTAGTCTTGAAGCACCATCCAGACGGATGACTGTGCCGTTGAGATAATCGTTATCGACGATATGAAGCGCGAGCTTAGCGAACTCATCAGGCTTCGCCATACGGGATGGATGCGGAATATTCGCTGCAATGCTATCCTGCAACTCCTGCGAAATCGTACCGATCATAGGCGTTTGAACCGCACCCGGTGCGATCGCCATAACACGAATGCCCAGCTTGCCCAAATCACGTGCCGCAGGCAGCGTCATGCCCACGATACCGCCCTTGGACGCGCTATAAGCGACCTGCCCGATCTGCCCTTCAAACGCTGCGATAGATGCGGCATTGATAATAACACCGCGCGCCCCATCATCGTTTACAGGCTCAAGCTTGCTTATTTCACCTGCGACCAAACGCATCGTGTTATAGGTGCCTACCAGATTGACATTCACGACCTTCATGAAATGTTCAAGATCAGCAGGACCTTCCTTGCCAACAATCCTTTTGCCGATCAGAATGCCGGCGCAGTTCACCAGAACACGTGCACCACTTGATTTTGCGATAGCAGCTTTGACGCTTTCTTCACTAGTGACATCACATTGTATAGCGATGCCACCAATTTCCTTGGCCACAGCTTCTGCAGCGGCCAGATTCATATCCCATAGGATAACTTTGGCTCCAGCCTGAGCGAAGGCACGCGCCGTCTCAGCCCCCATGCCCGAACCGCCACCGGTAATAATTACGGATACATCTTTAATCTTCATTTTCAGTCTCTTTAGCTAAAACAGGTGATTGCGCCTTCCCGACTAAAACACCTGAACTGTATAAGCTTTCCCCCGGTGGCACATGTATCTGGGCGGCATTGTAAAACATAACCGTCATGAAAATTGCCGGAACGAGAGGTGCTGCAATCAGCAGGAATCCCCAACGAACCTTATGGCTCAGAAATAGCAATATTGAGAAAGACAGGCATACAACCGGCAGCCAGGAAAAGAAAAAATCCATATAGGGATTAGCCAGAAAGTTCATGACAGGATAGCGGTCCGGTGTCAGGTGGGGCGGTAAATTCCTGAAGAACCAATCCAGCGAACCCACAGCATTATCAGAAGCAATTTGCACAACAGCAAACAGCAAGACAGCCAGAACAATAAGGAAAACTTTCTTGCCGCGCCCCATTTAACGCTCCACGGCGACAGCAACAGCTTCGCCGCCACCAATGCATAATGTCGCCATACCGCGTTTCAGATTATATTTCTCAAGCGCCGCAACAAGCGTAACCAAGACACGTGCACCGGAAGCGCCAATAGGATGCCCCAGAGCACAGGCACCCCCATGAACATTCACTTTGTCATGTGGCAAACGCAGGTCTTTCATGGCCGCCATGGCTACCACGGCAAACGCTTCATTTACCTCAAACAAATCAATATCTTTCAAATCCCAACCTGTTTTGGTCGCCAGGCCTTTTAATGCCCCTACAGGTGCTGTTGTGAACCAGGCAGGATCTTGTGCATGTGTGGCATGACCGGTAATAGTCGCAAGAATCTTAACGCCGCGTTTTTCTGCTTCTGACTTTGTCATCAAGACCAGCGCCGCAGCACCATCAGAAATCGAACTCGCATTGGCAGCCGTTACTGTGCCATCAGGTTTGAAGGCAGGTTTTAATGTGGGAATTTTATCAAGTCTGGCCTTGCCGGGCTGCTCATCTATAGCAATCTGCTTCTCCTCTTTGCCAACCTTGACTGTGACAGGAACAATCTCAGCCGAGAAATCAGCTTTCTGTGCGCGCTTCAGTGACTCGATAGCAAATTCGTCCTGTGCCTCGCGGCTGAATTTGTATTCGTCGGCACATAACTCTGCAAACACACCCATAAGCTTGCCTTTATCATAGGCGTCTTCCAAACCGTCAAAGAACATGTGATCAATCAGTTGGCCATGCCCCATGCGGTAACCGCTACGGGCTTTAGGCAAAAGATACGGTGCATTCGTCATGCTTTCCATGCCGCCTGCCACCATTATATCGTTTGCGCCTGCGCGAATAAGATCATACGCTAGCATGACGGCCTTCAGGCCAGAACCGCACATTTTATTGATAGTCGTACAACCCACAGATTGGGGAATACCCGCACCCAGCGAAGCCTGCCTGGCAGGAGCCTGCCCTAATCCCGCAGACAAAACATTCCCCATAATGACTTCCTGAATATCGCCCCCTTTTAGCCCTGCACGGGTCACGGCAGCACGGATAGCCTCTGCCCCTAAATCAGGTGCACTTAAAGATGTAAGATCACCCTGCAGACCTCCCATAGGGGTCCGGGCGATTGCTGTAATGACGATAGGATCGTTACTCATAATAGTCCCTATATCTTCCGGCAGACATATTGCCACGGCGCGCACCGTTTCTGGCGAACATTCTCAAGAAGATTCACAAAAGGTTGCTCAGGATAATCAGCTTGCCGACGCTCCATGGCATCGATTGCAAAGTCACGGCGGCTTTCCTTTTGCTCAACTACAAAACCGGCAATCTCTAGCATGGTCTCAATCTCGCCCGGTGTAATCAGAAAACTATCATCCGCTTTGCTGGCCCATGGGCAAGGATAAACCATTGAACCCACATGCTCATCCGCCAGAATTTCATAAAAACCAAATTGAGAATTATTCTGAAGAACACGTGCTATTTCTTTGAATAAATTTTCTTTTTTTCCAATATTCATATTCACATGCAACATGAAGACTGCTTCAAATGCGCCGTCAGGAAATTTTGTATCCAGAGCGCTGCCACAAATAAAATCAACACGATCATCCTGTGTATTTTTACGCGCCTCTTCACAAAATTCAGGAATAATATCCAAACCCGTTACATGTATATTGTAAAGTGAAGCCGCCAAACGTGCTGCCGCCCCCAGGCCCGAACCCACATCAAGAACCTTCAGGCCCGGCTTCAAGTCCATAGCCTTCAAGAGGTATTCAGTCGCAAACTTGCCTCCCACATGAAGCTCATCCGTTACACGCTTACGGGGCAGAATATTATGTATATAGTGATCTTGTACGACAGAATCTTTCATAAATTAAACTTAGCGCCTCTACTGGCATAAAAAAAGAGGAGCACCGCATCAATTCTGAAAAAGCGGTTTGACAGAGGCCACAACCCCTGCTTTTGTAGCCCTCAAGAACAGGGAAAATATAAAATGAAAAATTTAAGAGACGGCTTTCGCCGTGCGTTAGGCCGTGCGCCTAAAAACCCCGACCTAAATAGCCAGCTTATGAACAGCACCACGCTGTCATCCCCCGCTGAGTCTATGCGCGCAGCATGGCAACTGACGAAGCCCTACTTCACCAAGTCGGAAGAAAGGCGAAAAGCGCAAGCCATGTTAGCCATGGTCGTGGGCCTGACCCTCGGCCAAGTCTATATGGACGTAAAGCTAAGCCAATGGGGCAACCAATTCTATAAGACCCTGCAACAGGCAGGTAGCGTGCTGGAGAAACCTGAAACCGCAGAAACAAAAGCAAAGGTTTCAGAACTTCAGGAAAAGACCAAAGACCAATTAATCGAGTTTCTCATGCTGGCGGGAATTTTCCTCGGCATGGCGATCACCAAGACCAAGGTAAACCAGAAACTGCAACTGAATTGGCGTCAATGGATGACCAATCAGTATCTGGGCACCTGGATAGACGGCCAGAACAAACCTTACTATAAAATGCAAATGGAGGGCGCCGCCGCTGACAACCCTGACCAGCGTATCGCCGAAGACATCAAGATGTTCACAGGAACAACACTGGGCCTTGGCACGGGGTTCCTGCGTTCTACACTCTCCCTGCCATCCTTCACATATATTCTTTGGGATCTGGCGGGTCCTGCTTTCGTGGCAGGCGCCGCCGGCTACGCCATTGGCTCAACGATTCTTGCGCATAAAATTGGTAAACCGCTGATCAAACTGAGCCAGGACCAGCAAAAGAACGAAGCCAATTTCCGTTACAGTCTCGTCAAGGTACGTGACAATAAAGAATCAATTGCATTGCAGGATGGTGAAAATGTCGAACGTGATATTCTAAAGCATGTATTTGGCCCTGTCGTCACCAACCAGAATAAAATTATTAATAAAAATATGCAGATGACAGCCTTAAGCGCTGTAGTCAACCAAACAGCCAATGTCATTCCTTATATTATTATGCTGCCGCAATTCTATGGTCGTAAGATGGATCTGGGTGATTTCTTCCAGGGCGCTGGTGCGTTTGGCCAGGTACAAGGCGATCTTAGCTGGTTCTTCAATGCTTATACCGAGCTGGCCGACTGGAAATCCGTCACAAATCGTTTGACCGGATTTAGCGAAAGCTTGCAAAAACACAGCCAACCTTCAACACAAGCGCCCAAGGTAGGGTAATCATGACCAATCAAACAGCCGCTCATTTCTCAGCAGCATCTGCCGCAGCCCCCGCCTCTCATAATTACGATACCCTGTTTCGGGTTGCAGACCTGTCTGTAAGCAAACCTGATGGCTCTCTTCTGATAAAGCCATTTTCATTAGATCTGAAACTGGGCGAACGCCTGATGATTTCCGGTGCATCCGGCTGCGGTAAATCAACAATCCTGCGCGCCGCTCACAATCTATGGCCCTGGAGCAAAGGCACGGTCAATATAAACACTAACATTAAAACGCTTATGATCGCGCAAAAACCGCATCTGCCGCTGACAACGCTTAAGGGTATTGTTTGCTATCCTTCTTTCACGGATAAATTCAACGATGACGAAGTCATTACTGCTATGGATAAAGCAGGTCTTGGGCAATTTGTCGCAGAAATGAACGATACAGATAAAGATGGTTCATATTGGGAACGTCTTTCCGGCGGTGAAAAACAAAGAATCAGCTTTGCGCGCATTCTGCTCCATAAACCGGATTTACTGATGCTGGATGAGGTAACAGCTTCCTTGGATATCAAGGCGCAGGACGAACTTTACAGCACTTTGCTCAAGGAACTACCCAATATTACAATGATAAGCATCTCCCACCGGGCAGAGCTGGCTCAATACCACAACCGCCATGCCGCCATTGAGAATCAGGAATTTAAGCTGGTTTCACAGGAACTGGCACCCGAGAGCTGCTTTAATCCGGGCCTTACGATCTGATAGACAATCTGACTTGTTCACAATCTATGGGCGCGGTAGCATACTTCTCTGATAATGGGGTGCTACTATGATCTGGCATAAAAAATATACGATTGATGAACTGCGCAGCTTTATGACGCACGATAATATTGTGCAGCATATCGGGATTGAATTCATGGAAATTGGCCCTGATTTCCTGAAACTGCGCATGCCTGTCGATCATCGTACCCACCAGATACATGGCATACTGCATGGCGGTGCCACATGTGTGCTGACCGAAACGGCTGGAAGTGTAGCCTCCCTGATGTGCATCAATCCGGATACACATTATGCCGTGGGATCGGTTATCAGCACCAATCACCTGCGCCCTGTAAAAGGGGGCTTCGTCACAGCAATTGCCCGTCCTGTCCATGTGGGCCGCACCAAACATGTCTGGGACATTCAGGTATATGATACTGCTGACAAATTAGTAGCAAAAAGCGAATTGACCTGCGCCGTAACCTCAAAAGAATAAGCATGAAACCAGCCAGCGCCTTTTATAATAACCAGCCCACAACCATCTTCGCCACCATGTCGGCACTTGCCATGAAACATGGTGCAATAAACCTGGGCCAAGGCTTTCCGGATACTGACGGCCCGGAATGGATTAGAAAAGCGGCTGCCGATGCATTGATGAACGGCCCTAACCAATACCCACCTATGCCCGGCCACCCGGATCTGCGCAAAGCCGTGGCAGAACATAACAAGCGTTTCTACAATCTTGATATTGACCCGATGACAGAGACGTTGGTAACAGCGGGCGCAACGGAAGCCTTAAACGCCTGTTGCATGGCGCTACTAAATCCTGGTGATGAAGCCATCGTTATTGAGCCTTATTACGATTCTTACGTGCCACAGATTATCGCCGCGGGCGGCACACCCAAATTCATCCGCCTGTCACCGCCCGATTGGACGCTGGATGAGGCTAAACTCCGCGCAGTTTTCAGTGCCAAAACAAAACTGATCATTCTGAATTCCCCACTAAACCCGGCGGGCAAAGTGCTGAACCGCACTGAACTGGAAATGATCGCAAGATTGCTCGGAGAGTTTGACGCTTATGCAGTCTGTGACGAAGTTTATGAGCATCTAGTTTTTAAGCCACACCGACATATCCCGCTGATGACTCTGCCCGGCATGCGTAATCGCTGCCTGCGTATTGGCTCTGCAGGCAAGACATTTTCAATGACGGGATGGAAAATCGGTTACGTCACAGGCTGCGAAACCTTGATCAAACCCGTAACCGCTGCACACCAATATATGACCTTCACGGTAAACCCCTCGACCCAGATCGCTGTAGCCCAGGGATTACGCGCTGAGGATAGCTATTTCAAGGAACTTGTAGAGGGCATGAATGAAGGCCGACAAATATTAGGCCCTGGCCTCGCGGCATTAGGCTTTGATGTCTTGCCCTGCAACGGAACATATTTCCTTACTGTTGATTTCACAAAGGTGGCTGAACGTGCCGGGTTCAACGGTACGGATACGGAATTCTGCACCTGGCTCACCGAGAAGGCTAAAGTCACTGCCATCCCGATGAGTGTTTTCTTTCACCCGTCAAACGGCCAACCGCCACAAAATCTTATCCGTTTCTGCTTTGCAAAGAGACGTGAGGTATTGGAAGCAGCGCTTAACAATCTTGAAAAGATTTAAGCTGCCACCTTCGTGAGACCGTCACCATTCGCAACACCTTCCATCTTCACTAACAGCGCCTGCTTCTGACCTTTGGCTTTACGGATGTTGCCTTCCTTGACGGGACCAAAACCACGGATCATATCAGGCAAATTCAATAGCTCCAGGCACACAGCACGATTTCCAGCATTTAACTTGGAAAGCACCAGTTCCATCGTTGCTTCGTAATCTGCAATCAGGGCACGCTCCGCCTTGCGGTCATGGTGATAGCCGAAAATATCGAACGGTGTCCCGCGCAGGAACTTGAGCTTTGCCAGCACATGGAATCCGGCCATCATCCACGGGCCAAATTCACGCTTCTTCGGGCGACCCGTTGCTGGATCAGTTGTTTCCATGATCGGCGGCGCCAGATTGAATTTGAGTTTATAATTACCTTCAAATTGCGCCTTCAGCTTCTCAATGAATTCGCCGCTGGTGTAAAGACGAGCTACTTCATACTCATCCTTGTAAGCCAGCAATTTGTGGTAATTCTTGGCGACGACCTCAGCCAAATCAGGATCAACTCCACGGAATTTCTCCACCGCCAAACGGTAACGGTCAGCGTAAGCAGCATCCTGATAATCAGTAAGGTATTTAATGCGTTTACCGACAATATCATCGAAAGTTTGCGCAATAGGCTCTTCCAGAACGCCACCCGCTACTTCCTGGACAAGCGCAGCCAGTTTGGCCGGATCATGCGCTGCCAGACGCCCGTAATTGAAAGCTTTTTTGTTCTCTTCAATTGAAACGCCATTCAGGTCGATTGCTTTCATGATAGCTTCTTCAGATAACGGCACAAGACCGCGTTGCCATGCATAACCCATCATGAATACATTGGTACCCATCTCATCGCCCAACAGGGTTGCTGTCACATCCGTAGCATCAACATAGGAAAAATCTTTAACCGCCGCTTCCAATTCTTTCCGAATTTCATCATCCTTGAAATCCATTTTATTGTTTAGAACAAAAGCCGATACGGGTGTATTTTCGGCGTTCACAATAGCATGAGTACGTTCGCGGTTCAGTGTCTCGTAAGATGCCTTACCTACACTTGAAACAATATCACAAGCCAGCAACAGATCTGTACCGCCCGTAATGATGTGTCCTGTACGCAATTCATCCTGCGTTGGCGCCAGGCGAACGTGCGAGAGAACCTCACCACCCTTTTGTGCCAGACCAGTTGAATCAAGAATGGCACAGCGCTTACCCTCAAGGTGGGCAGCCATACCCATCAGCGCACCGACGGTTAGAACGCCCGTGCCACCGATACCCGTCACCATCACGTTCCAGGCATGTTCCAGCGCTGGTACTTTTGGTTGCGGGATCGCTGCAAAGACGGATGCGGCATCACCGCCCTTTGTTTTCTTCAACGAACCACCCTCAATCGTCACGAATGAGGGGCAGAAACCTTTCAGGCAGGAAAAGTCCTTATTGCAGCTGGATTGGTTAATCTGGCGCTTGCGGCCATACTCAGTTTCCAGTGGCTGTACGGACACGCAGTTCGACTGCACTGAGCAGTCACCGCAACCTTCGCAGACAGCGGAATTGATCATCACGCGTTTTGCGGGATCAGGATATTGACCACGTTTGCGACGGCGGCGTTTTTCAGCGGCGCAGGTCTGGTCGTAGATAATAACGGTTGTGCCCGGTGTCTCGCGCGCCTCAAGCTGGATTTTATCCATCCAGCTTCTGTGCAACACAGGCACTTCAGCAGGTATACCCTTACGGTCGGCATAGTTCTCAGGGTTCTCACTGACGATCCAGCATTTCGTTACCCCTTCGGCAACAACCTGTTGCGCCACGCGGTAAACCGGTAATTCGCCATCAACATGCTGGCCACCTGTCATGGCAACAGCATCGTTATATAGAATTTTGTATGTAATATTGACCTTAGCCGCCACAGCAGCACGAATGGCCAACGTGCCGGAATGGAAATACGTGCCATCGCCAAGGTTAGCAAAAATATGTTTGGTGTCAGTAAAGGCCGAGGCACCAATCCAGGGCACACCTTCACCACCCATCTGCGTGCAGAGCGATGAATTGCGGTCCATCCACTGCACCATGTAATGGCAGCCGATACCCACCATCGCAAAACTGCCCTCAGGCACTTTGGTTGACGTGTTGTGCGGGCAGCCTGAGCAATACCATGGACGACGGAGTGTTACGGGAACATAGCCCTCCATTTTTTTCTCGTAATCAGCATAGAATGTCAGCGCACGGTCAACCTGCGGACTATGATAGAAACGGCTGATGCGCTGGGCGATGATCTTCGCCACCAACCCTACTGATTGATCGTTATGCAACGGCAGCAGGCGGTTGCGATGTTCATCATATTTGCCCACCACCACTGGACGGCGCTTTTCATCCCAGTTAAAGATTTGCTGCTTCAACTGGTACTCGATAAATTCGCGCTTTTCTTCAACGATCAGGATTTCTTCGAGACCTTCGACAAAAGCTTGAACGCCTTTCGGTTCCAGCGGCCATGTCATGCCGACTTTATAGAGACGAAGGCCAATATCTTTGGCCACCTGCTCAGTAATGCCCAGTTCCAGCAGTGCCTGACGCACATCACCATACGATTTGCCGGATGTAATGATGCCGAAACGTGGCTTAGGTGAATCCCACACCACCCGATCGATATTGTTCTTGCGCGCGAACGCATGGCACGCAAACAGCTTGAAATTCTGCAGGCGGTAATCAATCTCGCGCGGCGTGTCGTTCAGGCGGATATGCAGACCACCAGGCGGCATGATAAATTCGTCATCACCCGGAAGGACGATTGCACGGTTCTCGCGTGAGAGGTCCACGGTACCTGATGTCTCTACCGTTTCAGACGTTACCTTTAGCGCGCTCCAGCAGCCGGAATAGCGAGACATCGCAATCCCCAGCAAGCCATACTCGACAAATTCCTGAATACTCGCAGGATATAGCTGCGGTACCTGCATCGCATAAAGCGCATGGTCACTTTGACAGGGCAAGGTTGATGATTTGCACGCATGATCGTCACCAAAAATGGCGAGAACACCGCCTAATGGTGCCGTACCATTCGCGTTGGCATGACGTATAACATCCCCCGAACGATCAATACCCGGCGCCTTGCCGTACCAGATGCCAAATACGCCATCTACATTATGGTTCTGGTAGAAACCGACCTGTTGGGTACCCCATACAGCCGTTGCAGCCAGATCTTCATTCACGCCCGGAATAAACTTGACGTTCATTTCATCAAGGTATTTTTTAGCCCGTTCCAAAGACAGGTCATACCCCCCGAGCGGTGAGCCGCGATAACCGGAAATAAAACCCGCTGTATTCAAACCTGCCGCGATATCGCGGCGACGCTGCACGATAGGCAAGCGCGTCAATGCCTGAATCCCGGACATATACGCCACGCCATCATCCAGTTCAAATTTATCCTTAAGCGATACCTGACGAAGCGCAGCCGCAGTGTTTGGTGACATACTGTCTATCTCGTTTTCCCTGTTTGAAAGAACGTTATTAACCTAAGGGATTCGCAAGGTTTTTTCCAGCCGCACCCCCCAGAATTGGTGCGCCGCAAGAAATAAAATTACGCACAGTTTTACTCATTATTAAAACCCTTTTAATAAGCTTGCGGCATAATAAGGCTTGGGTTAGACGGAGTATAAATTGGGTTCACTTTTCCGCGTTCTTTACAAAGAACTGTTCTCTCTGGGGACACTGTTTTTCATCATCGTGCCATTTATTATGAGCATGAAAGATGACTATTCAGCACGCACCCATATGCAGAGCATTAAGGATCAAACCCAAAGCGCCGTCTTCTCAACTTTCAATGGCGCCCGTAACAACTTCAGCTTTGCGGCCCCGAGTTCAGGTTTTACCGGCGGCAGTAGTGGTGGCGGCACCTATGTAAATGGCGGCCCCATTCATATGCCGCGTTCCTGATATAATATCCATAAATCCCAGTTGACCCTGCGCCCTTATTCTGGAATGAATAAGGGCAATAATAATTTGATCTTCAGGGAAATCACGAATGGAAGGGACGCAAGAAACCCTCCGCCTTAGGGCATATGCCAATTTATGCCGGGATTTTATCGACTCCGCGACTCCTCTGGTTTCGGATGTAATGACGCGCGAATATGAAGGTATCAGCTGGAAAGCTGAGGCGTATAACATGCTTTTTGCCTTACAGGCGACAGGCTTCTTCAGTCAGGACAGCACATTGAAACTCCTGATGTTCATTACTCCTTTTGCTTTTCCAAAAGCCCTGGTGGCATATCGTCAGGATAAAATCACAGTCAAGTTTGCCGACAGGATCGCCAAACGCCTTGTACTGGCAGACGCCTTTAGTACCGATCATATTCGCCGCAAACTGCCTCAGGATATGCAGACACAGGCTGCTCTGACTTATGCCCAAGATAAAAAACTGAAGGGCCTCGGCAAGCTCATTGGGCGCACTCTAGGTTAGTTATTGACATAAGAAAGGAACCCCCGTACCTGCTCACCCGTTTTCATTACGGGAAGTATAAAAAGGAGCAGAGTTATGTCTTATATCAGTAAAATCATTGGTAAAGATGAAAAGCTGATCGGGATCGCCCGTTTGCACTGGATTTATATCGCCCAGGGTATTTTGTGGTTTGTTGCCTGTGTTGCAATCGCTCGCATAGCGGGATCCGTATTCAACCATATTCTGGCTATCATACCAGCAACGTCGGCAATGGGCTTGCCGATACTGGCGATACAGGCTTGGCTAACCCCTTTTGCCTTGTTCTTTGGCGCCATCATCTGTTCGTTGTATGTGGTCAAAGTATTGACGACAGAAATTGGCCTTACCAATCGGCGCATCATGCATAAGCATGGCTGGCTGTTCATCAACGTCAAAGAAATTGATATCGAAGAAATTCGTGGTGAAAACCTGAATACAGGTTACTTAGGCCGTTTCCTGAACTATGGCTACGTCAATCTTGATTGTCGCTTTATTGGTGACGTTCACCTGCCCGCCATCGAAAATCCGAACGTATTTCTGAAAGCTCTGCACAAAATGCGCACCGAGGTAACGGATACTGTGTCACTGGTTGTGGGTGATAAAACCATTGCCATGGTCGAAGATGCTTCCCTGAGCAAATCTCCCAGCTTGGAACGCGATACCCCTGCATTACAAAAAGATGAACATCTGGACCAGACGGAAGTAATTGCCCGTGCTGTAGCCGAAGCAATGCAGCGCATTCCCGCAGCCGCTACTCCTGCGCAGCCAGCAGCGCCTGCAACAGTAGATCCTGTAACTGTTGCTGCCATCGTAGAACAGGTTGTACCCACCATGGTAGAACGCGTGGCTGAAAAAGTGACGGAGAAGGTCACTGAAAAAGTAACAGAAGAAATCGAGGCCAAAGGCATCCTGCCCATTCCACCCGGCGCAGAAATTCTGGATGAAGACACATCTGCCCCCACGCCACACCCGATGGCAGATGAGTCTCGCCTTGAACCCGAAGGCCCGGATGAAGAATTACTGCAAAACTTCGATGAGGCCGCAAAAGCTGCCAATGAGAACAAACCTCATCCGGAAGAGCCAAAACAGGTTATGAAATAGAATAACCTAATGAAAAATATGGTTATTTTATGAGTTAATTGATATTACGAATATAAATAATTATTCTTTGGTATGCTTAATCAAAATCCAGAACCAAGTGATTGGCTCATTAGACTGATAGAGAAGTGCTTTTATTTTAGCGCTTATATCGCTACACGCACACACCAGTTGGCCGGTTTTAAAACAAAAGGTCCCTTGATGGAAGGTCTGGCCTCAATGGGCTACTTCGGAAAACTGGATCATCTCAGAGTCGCACGTCAGGCTGATGAGGTATTCACTTTCGATGAACTAGCGAACATTACAGGCATTAATCGCCTCACTGATCTTTATCGTCAGAAAGCACAAAATCCACAGATTTTATTTCACAAACCTACCACTAATGGATCAGAAGTCGTGATTACCTGCAAGTATCTTCCGCCGGAAAAATCTCATAGCTTCTTTCAAGAAAGAATGAATCTGCCAAAATCGCAACCCGGACTTCAATTTAGGATTGCCGTCAATCTTCAGAACAAAATCTATCCTCAAGAAGCATTTCTTGATCTTAGAGAAATTGATAAAGACGTTTTCACAATTGACTCAGGCGTCTATGGAAATGGTTGTTTGACTAATTTTCTTAAAAGCGCATACGGCACTGACAAAAAACGAAACTACCTCTCGCTGATCGGACGCCGACACGATCTCGTCTCTGACGCCCGAGTCGTAGAAGGAAAACCTTTACTTCAGTAAAGAGATTGATTATTTGGTCTCTTCAAACAGCTCGCGCCCGATCAGCATGCGACGGATTTCCGATGTGCCGGCACCGATCTCATAGAGCTTGGCATCGCGGAGCAATCGACCCGTCGGGAATTCGTTGATATAACCATTACCGCCAAGGCATTGGATAGCCTGCAGCGCCATCTGTGTAGCCGCTTCCGCTGACATCAGGATACAGCCTGCTGCATCCTTACGTGTGGTTTCGCCACGATCACAGGCCTGCGCCACGGCATAAACGTAAGCGCGTTGGCTGGAGAGTGTCGTGTACATATCAGCGACCTTGCCTTGCATCAACTGGAACATGCCAATCGGCTGATCGAATTGCTTACGGTCATGAATGTACGGAATAACCACATCAAGACACGCCTGCATGATGCCGAGTGGGCCACCGGAAAGCACCACGCGCTCATAATCAAGGCCGCTCATCAGCACTTTCACGCCTTTGCCGACTTCGCCGAGAACATTTTCTTCCGGCACCTCGCAATCCTGGAACACCAGTTCGCAGGTGTTGGAACCGCGCATGCCGAGCTTATCCAGCTTTTGCGCTGTCGTGAATCCTTTGAAACCCTTCTCGATAATAAAAGCCGTAATGCCTTTTGACCCGGCAGCGGCATCCGTCTTGGCATAGACCACCAGCGTATCGGCGTTCGGGCCATTGGTGATCCACATTTTGTTGCCATTCAGAACGTAACGATCTCCCTTCTTCTCAGCACGCAGTTTCATGGAAACCACATCACTGCCCGCACCAGGTTCCGACATCGCGAGCGCCCCGACATGGTCACCGGAAATCAGTTTCGGCAGGTATTTCTTCTTCTGTTCGGCATTACCATTACGGTTGATCTGGTTCACGCATAGGTTTGAATGCGCACCATAAGAGAGCGCCACCGAAGCAGACGCGCGGGAAATTTCCTCCATCGCCACCACATGAGCAAGGTACCCCATGTTCACGCCACCAAATTCTTCCGGCACGGTCATGCCAAGCAAACCCATATCGCCGAATTTTTTCCACATATCGGCAGGGAACTCGTTTTCCTCATCGATCTGTGCCGCACGTGGCGCCAGCTCTGCTGCAACAAACTTGTATACTTCCTCGCGCAGCATCTCGATTTCTTCCGGGTGCGCAAATTTCAATGTGGGATAAGACATTATTTTCCTCTCCTGATACTAATATTAGTAAGAATTGCTCCAACACCCAATAGAAAGGGGATTACTATGAAGCAGAGACTCGCAATCATAGCCACGAAGTACCATCCCTTCATCTCTGTTGAGTTAAATAGATAGGGCAGAGTATTGAACCCCACAAAAAACCCTAAAGTCAGAAATGATAATGTTATAAAGTCATATTTGAACGAAACATATATAGCTATCAGCGTCATAATAACTTGAGCGACTAACAGCCCACTGCCTGAATCATGAGGTAAAAAGTGCCCGACTATAAGCATGCTTGAAACAGGCCAAGTTAGCCCACCCACGACATAGCCCAGTAGAAAATATAAGAATATACGAACCATTTTCATCTTATTAGAGCATTCGCCACGTTTGACACGGGCTTTCTGTTGAGGTGGCCGGATATAAACCAGGCCACATCAATAATATTGGCAATATCAACGCCGGTTCTGATCCCCAGACCATCCAGCATATAAAGCACATCTTCGGTAGCGACATTGCCCGTCGCATTCTTGGCATAGGGGCACCCACCGATACCGGCCACGGATGAGTCTATCACGGCAACACCGGCCTGTAATCCGGCATAGATATTCGCCAGTGCCTGACCATAGGTATCATGGCAATGCAGCGCCAGTTGCGCCACAGGAACGCGCTTGATGACAGCATTCAACATATCCTGAATTTTATTCGGCGTACCGACGCCGATTGTGTCACCCAATGAAATTTCATAACAGCCCATATCACTGAGCGCCGCCGATACATCGGCAACTTTGTCCGGGGCAATCGCGCCATCATAGGGGCAGCCAACCACGCAGGACACATAACCCCGCACCTTGACATTATTTTTCTGCGCTGTGGCAATCACAGGCTTGAAACGCTCAAGGCTCTCGGCGATGGAGCAATTGATATTTTTCTGGCTGAAGCCCTCGGAAGCCGCAGCAAAGACGGCGATCTCGGTCGCACCTGCAGCCAGCGCCCCCTCCATGCCCTTTTCATTCGGCACCAGAACCGGATAAGTCACACCCGGCTTACGCTTAATACCCGCCATCACTTCGGCAGCATCGCCCATCTGCGGCACCCATTTCGGGGACACAAACGATGTGGTCTCAATATGCGTCAGTCCCGTTTCAGACAGACGATTGATTAGTTCAATTTTGACAACGGCAGGCAGAATGACTTTCTCATTCTGCAACCCATCACGCGGTCCAACCTCGTAAATACGAACTTGAGAAGGAAAAGCCATTACGCCGCTTCTTTCTGCTCAATCGCCACCAGCAACGCGCCATCGGCCACTTGCTGACCGGCACTGACAGGCAGCTCACCAACCACGCCTGCGCAACCGGCACGAATGGTCATTTCCATCTTCATGGCTTCCATGATAAGGAGGGGTTGGTTCTTATCCACGGCAGCACCCTTCTTCACCAAGACATTTATGATTTTACCCGGCATCGGCGCGGTGATACGCCCTTCGCCGCCCGCTTCTTCACCCGAAGCACCTGGCTTATAGAGATGCAGCGGCACTACGCGGCCATCGCGGAAAATTGTCAGGTCGTTGCCATCGGATGCCAGATTAACCTGATCCAGCATATTACGACTGATCACGGCTTTATCTTTGCCATGCGTCACTTCGAATTCATCACCACGGCAAGTGACAGAGACTTTCACAATTTCGCCGCGCGACAGGAAATCAATCGTACGGGTCAGCGCGCCATTCAAGCGCCAGTTATCAGTCATGCTCCAAGGGTCATCATCATAATCACCCGACAGGCAATGCGCCGCCGCAATCGCCAGATCGTCAATATCCGGGCGGCCATAATTTTCCGGCAGTAATGATTTCTCATGACGGGGAATAAAGCCCGTATCCACATCACCCCTCACGAAATCTTCGTTCAGGAAAATGTTATAGAGAAATTCCTGATTGGTGATCAGGCCGGAAAGTACTGTGTTTTCCAGAGCCGATTGCATCTCGGCAATCGCTTCCTCGCGGCTGTCGCCGTGCACGATCAGCTTGGCGATCATCGGGTCATAATGGATGGAAACGCTATCGCCCTCTTCCACGCCCGTATCAACGCGCAGATCATCCGGCGTACGGAAACCCGTAATCCTGCCGATCTGCGGCAGGAAGTTATTGGCGGGGTCTTCGGCGTATAAACGCACCTCGAACGCGTGACCGTCAACTTCCAGTTCATCCTGCGTCAGCGGCAGGAATTCGCCCGATGCCACCAGCAACTGCCAGTACACAAGGTCTTGGCCCGTAATCATCTCGGTCACCGGATGTTCGACCTGCAAACGCGTATTCATTTCCATGAAATAGAATTCATTAGTCGTAGCATCCATGATGAACTCAATGGTACCCGCGTTGGTATATTTGAGCGCTTTAACGGCTTTGACCGCGGCCTCGCCCAGAGACTTACGTACCTTATCGGATAATCCTGGTGCGGGCGCTTCCTCCACCACCTTCTGATGGCGACGTTGAAGACTGCAATCACGCTCAAACAGATAGACGGCATTGCCATGCATATCGCCAAATACTTGCACCTCGACGTGGCGCGGCCTGTTCACGTATTTTTCAATCAGTACATGATCATTGCTGAATGAAGCCAGTGCTTCGCGCTTGCAGGAAGCCAGAGACTCTATGAAATCCTTACCATCATCCACACGGCGCATGCCTTTGCCGCCACCACCAGCCACCGCTTTGATCAAAACCGGGTAACCGATCTTGTCGGCCTCCTTTTTCAGGAACTCAGCATCCTGATTATCACCCATATAACCGGGTACAATCGGCACACCGGCCTTCTTCATAATTTCTTTGGCTTTATCCTTCAGACCCATCGCATTAATGGCCTCAGGTGACGGACCGATAAACGTGATCTTGTTCTCTTTGCAAGCCGCCGCGAAATCTTCATTCTCTGACAGGAAGCCATAGCCGGGGTGAATGGCTTGTGCGCCTGTTTTCTTCGCAGCCTCAATGATGATATCGCCACGAAGGTATGAATCACGCGATGCCGCCGGGCCGATACGCACCGCTTCATCCGCCATGCGCACATGACGTGCACTCTTGTCGGCATCAGAATAAACAGCCACAGTTTTGATACCCATGGCGCGGGCCGTCGAAATAACACGGCAGGCAATTTCACCGCGATTGGCGATCAGTATTTTCGTAAACATTCATAACCCCGTTAATGAGAGCCTGAGTCTAGCAAAATCCCCCCCATTTCAAAAGCCCGGTAAAAAGCCCGGGAACCTCAGTATTGCAGTGCAAGAAACAGCGGAATCCCTTGTTCCCCAGCTTGGTTTATGTCCTAATATCCTTCATGAGCGTCCTCAAGAGCAAAATCGCCACCGAAGGTTACAACAAAGGCTATCACGGTGTTGACCAATGGCCCATGAGTCGGGTGATCGATGCCCTGCTTGATGATCAGGCGCGCAGCCTGCAGGCCGTACGCGCCGCCGTACCGATGCTAGCCGCTGCTGCTGAAGAAGCTGCTATCAGGCTTGAAGCCGTCAATACAGGCCGCATCGTTTATGCTGGCGCTGGAACATCCATCCGTATCGGCGTACAGGACGGCACGGAACTCACCCCCACATTCGGCTGGCCCGCCATGCGCGTCGCCACCATTATCGCAGGCGGCGAAGAAGCCCTGAAAACTGCTATTGAAAATGCCGAAGATGATCCTGTAGCGGCAGCCCAACGAGTGGCACAGTTAAAGCTCGATCAGCATGATGTTTGTATCGCCACCGCCGCGAGTGGTGTAACGCCCTTCACAGTCTCCGCCTGCCGCGCGGCACGCGAAGCCGGCGCCCTCACCATCGGCATCGCCAGCAATCCTGATTCCGAGCTTTTGCGCGTGGCCGAATATCCCATTTTCGTAAATACAGGGGCCGAGCCTGTGTCCGGCTCTACCCGCATGAACGCAGGCACAGCGCAAAAAGCCGCCATCAACATGCTCTCAACGGCCATCATGACCCGCATGGGCCGTGTGCATGATGGACTGATGGTAAACCTGATCCCCACGAATGAAAAATTGCGTCGTCGCGCCGTGACAATTGTCAGCACAATCGCAGACTGTGAGGATGCCGTGGCAGCCCAAGCCCTCGCGGATGCCCGCGAAGCTTACGGCGGCATCACTGAAAGCAATATAAAACTCGCCATTCTTTTATCGCGCGGCGTTGAGGCTATCAAAGCTCAGGCATTGCTTGAAGCACATCGCGGCCATCTTCGCCCCATTCTTCAAGAGCTGGGTCTCTCATAATATGATCATTCCCGCCTGGTTCTTACTGGCCCTCGGCTCGTCGATTCTATCAGCGATGGGCATGTATATGCACCAGCGTCTGGGCGGTAGCAATGTTGCCACCGCCGTATGGATGAAAATTTTTGCAGTCATGATCGCCGTTCCGGTATTGGCCGAGGTCGGCCTGCCCAGCAACCCCATGTTCTATCTATTCACGGCACTGGCCTCGATTATCTGGTGTTTCAATGACCTGATTTATTTCGAAGCCGTTAAAAATCATGGCGCGGCCCTGCTCTCGCGCTTAGGACCGTTAGGTATCATACTGGGTTTTGTAGCATGGTTTTTTGTCCACCCTGAATTGTTGTACAAATACACACAGGACATGCCTCGTTTTGCTGGCGTCTGCGGCGCTCTATTTCTTACAGTTTTAAGCGCTGCCTTCCTGAAGCGTTGCCAATTTTCTGCGAGCGCATTGAGAACCATCTGGCCCATTATTATCGCCGCCGCTATCGGCATCCTGCTTCTAAAATCCGCTGTTGATTATGCACCTGAGAACCAAGGCGTATTCGGCTACGTCGGCTTTGAAGCTGGCATGATGCTGATTTTCTATACGATATATTTTAGCGCAAAACGTAGGGCTGCCTTTCAGCAAATTTTTAGCAAAGAGGGATTAAAGACAGGCGCACTTGTTGGTTTGTTACTGGTGGGGGCTGTAATTTTACGCACCTATGCTCACAAGAACGTCGATCACCCCGCTTTCGTGAATGCCGTCGGCATGCTGGATGTCATTTGGCTTATCATCCTCACCCGCGTATCTGGCTGGAAAGATGACAGCAACAAAATTGCCGGACTGGGAATTATCGTAGCAGCGCTGATGATCGCTTTCTTAAAGATCTAATGCACCCACTCAGCCTTACGTTTTTCAAGAAACGCCGCCAGGCCCTCTTTAGCCTCCATGCCAGCACGTGTGCGGGCAATCCGACTGGCCGTGTCGTCCATCAATTCCGGCGTAATGGGCTGACCCGTCAAATCGAGACACAATTTCTTGGCATCTTTCATGGCATTGGGGCCGTTGCCCGATAAAGTTTTCAGAAAACCTTGAAGGCAGGTTTCCATTTCATCCGTTCCATTGACAACTTCATGAACAAAACCAATTTCATAGGCACGCTGGCCGTTGAAACGCTCCCCCGTCTGGAAATAACGGCGTGCATGACGTTCACCCATAGCACGCAGAACATATGGCGCAATCGTCGCCGGAATCAAACCCAGCTTCACTTCTGAAAGCGCAAACAATGCATCCTTATCAGCAATCACAATATCACAGCATGATGCCAGTCCTAGGCCACCACCCATAGCAGCACCCTGAACACAGGCAATTGTCGCCACCTGCATGGTTGCCAGTTTATTAAGCATGCCAGCAAGCGCCAAAGCATCAGACTTATTTTGCTCTTCAGAAAAACCTGCCGCGCGTTTCATCCAGTTTAAGTCCGCACCCGCAGAGAAAGATTTACCGGCACCACGCAGGACCAGCACATTAACGGACTTTTCCAGATGTAAAACATCCAGTTTGCCACTGAGCGCTGCAATCACATGCTCATCAAAGGCATTATGCGTATCCGGACGGTTCAGCGTAATTGTTGCTACGCCATTCTCAACATCCATGAGGACAATATTTTCCATCAAGAGAGAGCCTTTCTACGTCTTTTTGATTTTACCAAGAGCATACTACAAATGAAGAATGTCGCTATGGATATAAGAATAGATAGCACCATAGGTACACCAATATATCCTACACTTACAAACGAACCTACCAAGATAATCAAGGAAGTCAGAATAAAAGGTTCCATAGGCAAAAATGGTATGGGAATAGGCGCAGTAATAATAAACAAAATACGTCTTATCCATACCTTCTGGATTGGAGGCAAATCACGGAATTTATTGATCTGCAGAAATAGAATCGTTGATAGGACCATCAAAATTGAGAAAAAGCCCATTTTATGAGCAAAAAACAAAACAATACCCCACACACCCCACAAGGGATTTGTTCTTTTAGTAAACCCCACTCCATCATTTCCGCTACGAGAATAATTCATGGGAGGATGCAGGTCTGAACTCCACGTGTCCCTATCAGGATTAAATTTGAAAATAGCGGGTAACGGATACACAGTTTTCCACATAAATACCCAGCAATAATCAGCAGACAAGCAAAAAGGAATGGCGGTAATACGTGTAGGTGTATAGGCAATGATGCGTCCTCCTTCAGTGCGAATCTGCATACGCTGCATACCCGCACGCACAAGACCCGGCGCATATGCTCTTTCAAGAACAAGGGTATTTTTTTTCATGATCTTGGAAAGTTTTTATAGGCTCTGTTTTATATGCATAAGCAGGCAAGCATAAAAATATAGCAAGAAAGAAGAAAAAGAGTGTGCGGACATACATGGAGGTAATCGCTACTCCTTCTTAGAGGAATCCAGAAGCTTCTGTACTTTAGACAACAATTCTTGTGGCATGAAAGGTTTTGCCAGATAATCACTGGCGCCCAGCTTAATCGCTTTCACCACTTCTTCTTTACGGGCGTCACCCGTCAGCATCAGGACAGGCGTATCCGCACTATCTTTATAGGCTCTGATTTTCACCAATACATCCGTGCCGTCCAGTTGCCCCAAGTGACGGTCCAGAATAATAACGGCAGGTTTATGTGCCACCACTCCTTGCAAGCCAGAATCAGGATGATTATAAGCGTAAACATCATAACCATCGGTTTTCAGATAACCGCTAACAATCGCACTCATCATACTGTCATCATCAATGACGACTATAGTTTTAGGGCGCTGATAAACCATTATGTCCTCCTCAATTACATGCGGAATACGCCATACTTTGTTTCTTCGACGGGCGCATTCAGGCTGGCTGAAATCGCAAGCCCCAGCACACGGCGTGTATCAGCGGGATCAATCACACCGTCATCCCACAAACGCGCAGAAGCATAATATGGATGGCCTTCAGCTTCATATTGCTCAAGAATTGGTTTTTTAAATTCAGCCTCTTCCTCGTCAGACCATTTTTTCCCCTCGCGTTCCAAACCTGCGCGCTTCACTGTTGCCAGCACACCAGCAGCCTGGGTCCCACCCATTACCGAAATACGGGCATTGGGCCACATCCATAAGAACCTGGCTCCAAAGGCGCGACCACACATGCCATAGTTACCCGCACCAAATGATCCACCAATAATCACAGTAAATTTTGGCACACGGGCGCACGATACCGCTGTCACCATTTTGGCACCGTCACGGGCGATACCCCCATTCTCATACTTTTGCCCCACCATGAACCCAGTAATATTCTGCAGGAAGACCAGCGGAATATTACGCTGATTGCAAAGCTCGATAAAATGAGTACCTTTTAAGGCGCTCTCAGAGAATAACACGCCGTTGTTAGCAATAATTCCCACCGGCATGCCATAAATATGAGCGAAACCACAAACCAGCGTTGTACCGTACCTTTTCTTGAATTCATCAAACTCACTACCATCGACAATACGGGCAATAATTTCACGTACATCAATAGGTGTTTTTAAATCAACAGGAACTACACCGTGAAGCTCCGCCGGATCATAAGCAGGCTCACGCGACTCAATACATGCCAATGGATTATGTTTCTCACGGTTCAGATTACTGATGGCTTTACGCGCCAGTTCGAGCGCATGCTGGTCATTATCAGCCAAATGATCCGCCACGCCGGAAATACGCGTATGAACATCACCGCCGCCCAGGTCTTCTGCGGAAACTTCTTCACCCGTAGCAGCCTTCACCAGCGGCGGCCCTGCCAGAAAAATGGTGCCCTGCTCTTTAACGATAATACTTTCATCGCTCATTGCAGGGATATAAGCCCCACCTGCTGTGCAAGAACCCATAACAACGGCAATCTGGGCAATCCCCTTCGACGACATATTCGCTTGATTGTAGAAGATACGGCCAAAGTGATCTCGATCAGGGAATACTTCATCCTGATTGGGCAAATTCGCGCCACCGCTATCAACCAAGTAAATACACGGCAGATTATTCTGCTCCGCAATTTCCTGGGCCCGTAAATGTTTTTTCACGGTTAGCGGATAGTAAGTACCCCCTTTGACCGTTGCATCATTGCAAACGATGACACACTCCTGTCCCGATACGCGACCGATACCCGTAATGATACCCGCAGCTGGGATATCATCCTCATACACTTGATAGGCAGCAAGTTGAGATAATTCAAGGAAAGGCGTCCCCGCATCCAATAAATGGTTGATGCGGTCACGCGGTAATAATTTGCCACGAGATGTATGGCGCTCGCGGGCCTTATCACCACCACCCTGCTCAATTTTTGCCACACGTGCGCGCAGATCGGAAATCAGATTTTCCATCTTCGCTTTATTCGCAACGTATTCGGGGCTGGTCGTATCAATCGCACTGGTCAGGCGGGTCATGGCAGCATCCATAGAAAATTCAATCAGGCCAGCAGTCTAGACCATAAAAAAAGGCCAGACAATGCCCGGCCTTTTAGCGCAGAAATCAGGGTATCTGCGGCGGACTGTTAACAGTCCATAGGTTAGGATTGGAGGGCGGTTTAGGCAACACAGGGGCCTCTTCAATGGCGACAGAAGCCTTGAATTCATCGTCCTTCTTTTTGCGCAGTGCGCGAAGTTTTTCCATGCTCTTTTCCTCCATGATACAGACCACGTCTTCCCTATCAATCGTTTTGAACTCGCAAAGCGCATCCGCCATCAGATCGAGTACTGCATCTTCTTCACGCAATATTCTAATGGCCTCAGCCTCGCCATCTTCAACAAATTTATTGATAGCATCATCAACTTTACGCGCCATAAGTTCAGACATCGGAGGGTTTTGCCTGCCCGAGGCCGTTACAGGGGCAAAATTCCGCGCTGGCAATTCCGGTGACATGCCATATACCATTGTCATCAGGCGCGCGGTATCCGTTACGCGTTCCAGATCGTTGGACGCCCCGGTTGTCATCTGACCACATTTCAGAATCTCCGCTACACGCCCTCCCAGCAAATAAGAAATGTGGCCCTGCAAATTATCCCTGAACTTAGCAGGCGTATCCTTGTCAGAAACTGTCCAGGTCACACCTAACGCACGCCCGCGCGGCGTAACGGAAACTTTATTCACTTTGACCCGGCAAATTTTCTCCTTGCGATAAGCAATGATAGCATGCCCTGCTTCATGATAAGCTGTATTACGCTCTTCATTCGGATCGGTTTCCACAGTACGAGCCGCACCCAATGTTATTTTTTCCAGCGCGTAATCAATATCTGCCCGGTGAATTTCTTTCGCATTACGAAGTGCAGCACGCAGTGCAGCTTCATTCAGCAAGTTCGCAATGTCAGCACCTGAGGAGCCTTCCAGCTCCCGTGCCAGTTCACCCAGCTTGACACTTTTAGACATAGGCTTGTTCTTGGCATGCACTTTCAATATCTGGTGGCGTCCGTGCGCATCGGGCAAATTAAGAGTTACCTGACGGTCAAACCGGCCGGGGCGTAAGAGAGCAGGATCAAGGATATCAGGGCGATTCGTAGCGGCGATCACAAGAATGCTGGAATTATCATCAAAACCATCCATCTCAACCAGCATCTGGTTCAGCGTGCTTTCACGTTCATCATTGGAATTAACGCCGCCACGCGCCCGCCCCATTGCATCAATTTCGTCGATAAAAATGATGCAAGGTCCATGCTTCTTAGCTTCTTGGAACATATCGCGCACACGCGCGGCGCCCACTCCTACAAACATCTCAACAAAACCAGAACCGGATATGCTGAAGAAAGGTACCTTCGCTTCGCCTGCTATTGCCTTCGCGAGCAAGGTTTTACCAAGCCCAGGCCCCCCCGCTAACAACAGGCCGCGTGGCAGCTTGCCTCCCATTCTCTGGAATTTTTGAGGATCCTTCATAAAGGCAACCAGTTCCTCGACTTCTCCTTTGGCCTCATCAACGCCAGCCACGTCTTTAAAGGTAATTTTTCGTGCGCTGGCATCTTCATGCAACTTGGCTTTTGATTTGCCAAAGGTCAGCGTTCCGCCATTATTGCCCATCATCTTGGCATGCTTTTTATCGCGGCTATTTTGCCAGGCAATCAAACCGCCTAGAAGCAGCACAGAAGGCAATAGCCAGATAAGGACGCCCTTCCACCATGCCGGCATTTCTATGGGCGGCGCTTCCGCAAAACCGCCCGCATCTTCAATAGCTTTCTCAATATCTTTATTCTTAAACTCGCGGGCAACAATGCTCTGCTTGCCATCCGCACGGCGACCAATAAAAGTGATTTGACCGCTTGCCGCATCTCTGGTTTCACTCACGTGAGTGAAAGTTTTCGCCGCAATCATTTCCTTAAATTGCGTAAGAGTAACTTCCTGCGCCTTACCCTTGGAATCGTCATTAGCAGCCATATAAAATGCACCCACAATCCCCGTAAGCAGAACACTGCCTATTACGAATTTGGCCATAGGGGTTTTAAAAGACGGTGGAAGTCTGTCGATAAGAGGCTTGCCCAATTTTTAGTCCCTGTATTTCAATACTTTTGATTATTATAAGTTTGATATATCTATAGGATGCCAGCATAGTTACGTCAAACCCTATATAAATACATAAATAACCATTTAATATCAATGAGATACAAAAAATTCCCCAGAGTTATTGCTTCTGCCCTCGTCGCGGCTTTAACCACACTCATACTGGCAACTCTCTATATAAACCAACCTCAAGGACCGCTGACAAATGACGGACCCGTTCTTACAGAACAGGCCGAACAACATCTGCTATATGGCGACAAACGCGGCGGCGGCCATTTACATGGCATCGGCAAAGCGTGCAAATCGGAATTCCCGGCTGACTGGGATGCGAAAGAAGTCATTGACCACGTTACTGCTATAGCTGCGAATGACAATCTTCCCTGGAAACAACAGAATAACGGCTATCACGTTGCTGAGCAGATGGTTGAAGATATCAGGGTGAAAGTCGTTCTTAATCAGGACCGCACAAAAATCATCACGGCATATCCCACAAACGTAGAACGTAACCCCTGCCCGCGGGCTGCTAACGATAATAAACGCGATTAGCCTAAGGCAGATTTCATTTCATCCAGTTCAAGCCAGCGTGTTTCCGCTTGTTCTAATTCTTCACGCGCCTGCCCTAAACGACGTGATGAATTCTGGAAGGTTACAGGGTCGCGGGCATAAAGATCACTATCGCTGAGCAAATCTTCGAGCGCATTAATTTCCGCTTCCAGTGACTGCATCCGGTTGGGCAATTGGTCCAATTCATATTGCAATTTATAGGAAAGCTTCTTGGCAGGCGTTGCCAGAGCCACTTCCACGGGCTTGGCCTTCTCTTGCTTCTGCGCAACAGGGGCCACACCGGGTTTGGGCTTGCGGGCCGCCAGATAATCGGAATAGCCGCCAATATAACCTTCTACTTGGCCATTACCTTCAAACGCCAGGATTTTTGTCACGGTCTGATCCAGAAAATCACGGTCGTGACTGACAACAATCAACGTACCTTGATATTCCGCAAGGATTTCTTCCAGCATATCCAACGTCTCCATATCAAGATCGTTGGTCGGCTCATCAAGGATCAGGAAGTTCTTGGGATGCGCCAGAATCTTTGCCAGCATCAAACGGTTCTTCTGCCCACCAGATAATGTCTTCACAGGCTGGTGCGCCATATCCGGATCAAACAGGAAATCTTTCAGGTAGCCAATTACATGACGGTTTTTACCGCGCACATCAATATGGTCCCCATCAGGACATATATTACGCCACAAAGACGCCTCAGGATTCAGGTCCTGGCGCTTTTGATCAAAATAAGAAAACTCAATCGCCGGAGAAATTTTGACTTTGCCTTCATCAGGCTGCAATTCTCCGACCAGCAAACGTAAAAATGATGTTTTGCCTGAACCATTCAGCCCTAAGACGCCAATCCGGTCACCACGCATGATACGCAGGTTAAATTTATCAAGGATTACACGTTCGCGCCCATGATCTTTAAAATATTTACTGACCTTAAAAAACTCGGCAATGATCTTGGATGAAATCTCTTCATATTCCGCAGGCGGCATTTCAATCTTCGCCATCATGCGGTTAAAGGAATTGCGATCACGTTTTAACTTCTCACGCTCTTCCATCATCCGGTCAAGACGGCTGACATTACGCTTTAAACGTGCTTTCACACCACGGCTGGCCCAGGCAACCTCAACTTCCAGCTTTTTCTCACGCGCCTGCAGTTCCTTTTCTTCAAGCTCCAGAATTTGCATCGACCATTCATCGAAATATTTAAATCCCTTAGGGCACACACGCAACTTACCGCGATCCAGCCAGAATACACGGTCAGATACATTCGACAGGAATGTCTTATCGTGACTGATCACAACCAGCGTACCACGCCATGCTTTCAAGTATTCTTCCAGCCATTCAATGATATCCAGGTCAAGGTGGTTGGTTGGTTCATCCATCAGCAGGATATCAGGATCTTCAACCAATGCCCGCGCGATTGCCACGCGACGCACCTGACCGCCGGACAGCTTGTCCATACGGTCATTGATATCAAGCCCCAGCGGTTGCACCACCATCTCGACCTTATAGGCTTGCGCTTCGCGTTCCTCGCCACTCAACTGAGCGAATACGAAGTCAAAGACGCTCTGGCCCGGAGTAATTTCGACTTCCTGCTGCAGGTACCCGATACGCGTCCCTTCCAGCTGCCAACGAATGCCGTCATCCAGTTCGCGGTCACCTGTAATGATATTCATCAGGGTTGTTTTACCCGTGCCGTTCTTGCCAACAAGGCACACCTTGTCTCCTTCAGTCAGGTTGAAAGACAAACCCTCGAACAAGGGTTTGTTACCAAAAGTGATATGTGCGTCTTTTACGCT
>CAMLJM010000011.1 GCA_946480475.1 uncultured Alphaproteobacteria bacterium | reverse complement strand
TTAATAAACCCGAGCCTTCGGCGGCACAGGCTCGACTTCGTTGGTCAGCGTCGTGAGTGTTACCGGACGATAGCCAATGGATGTCCTGCCGTGCTTATCAACCCATGTAACCGTATGCTTCATCCAGTTTGCGTCATCACGATCTTTAAAATCTTCGCGGGCATGCGCGCCGCGTGATTCCTGACGGTTTACGCCCGAATAAAGTGTTGCCACGGCCTGCCCCATCAAATTGTCGAGTTCCAGCGTTTCCACCAGATCGGTATTGAAGATCATGGAACGGTCATTGATGCCGATATCCGACATTTGCGCGTGACATTTACTGATCATCTCACAGCCCTGCTGCAGTGTTTCACCGGTACGGAATACGGCGGCATGGTTTTGCATGATTTTCTGCATATCAAGACGCAGTTTTGCCGTCGGTGTGCTGCCCTTGGCATGACGGAAATGATCGAAACGGTCGAGCGCCCTGTTGGCAATATCATTGGCCACAGGCTTATGCGCCTGCCCCGGTGTTACGGTTTCTGCTGCGCGGATCGCGGCGGCACGGCCAAACACAACGAGGTCCAGCAAAGAGTTGGAACCCAAGCGGTTCGCGCCATGAACCGATACACATGCGGCCTCGCCAATCGCCATCAGGCCGGGCACGACACGGTTTGGATCCTGTGCTGTGGGGCACACGACTTCGGTTTTCACATTGGTCGGGATACCGCCCATATTGTAGTGAACCGTCGGCAGAACCGGGATCGGTTCTTTGGTCACATCGACGCCCGCAAAGATACGTGCTGATTCAGCGATGCCCGGCAGGCGGGAATGTATGATATCAGCATCGAGATGCTCAAGGTGCAGATGAATGTGATCTTTATGTTCGCCCACGCCGCGACCTTCACGGATTTCGATAGTCATAGAGCGCGATACAACGTCACGTGATGCAAGGTCTTTCGCGGAAGGTGCGTAACGTTCCATGAAACGTTCACCTTCGGAGTTAGTGAGGTAACCGCCTTCACCACGAACGCCTTCGGTAATCAGGCAGCCTGCGCCATAAATACCCGTCGGGTGGAATTGCACGAACTCCATGTCCTGCAGCGGCAAGCCCGCACGTAAGACCATACCGCCCCCATCACCCGTGCAGGTGTGTGCAGAAGTGCAGGAGAAATATGCACGGCCATAACCGCCTGTTGCCAGAATTGTCTGGTGTGCGCGGAAGCGGTGCAACGTACCGTCGAGCAGGTTCCACGCCATGACGCCGAGGCATTCACCCTCATCATTCATGATCAGATCGAGCGCAAAATATTCAATGAAAAATTCAGCGCGATGCTTCAGTGCCTGTTGGTACAACGTGTGCAGGATCGCATGGCCTGTGCGGTCGGCAGCAGCGCAGGTACGTTGCGCTGTGCCCTTACCATAGTTTGTGGTCATACCCCCGAAAGCGCGCTGGTAAATCTTACCTTCGGCTGTCCGGCTGAATGGCACACCGTAATGTTCCAATTCGATGACGGCAGGAATGGCTTCCTTGCACATATATTCAATCGCATCCTGATCGCCGAGCCAGTCCGAACCCTTGATGGTATCATAGAAATGGAAACGCCAGTCATCTTCGCCCATATTGGCCAGCGCTGCGGAAATACCCCCCTGTGCCGCCACAGTATGTGAACGTGTTGGAAACACTTTCGAGATCAACGCGGTTTTCAAACCCTTTTCCGCGCAACCGAAACCAGCACGCAGGCCCGCGCCACCGGCACCGACCACGATAACGTCATAGTAATGATCTGTAACCTGATACGAACTTGTCATTTGCTCTAACCGCCGAACGCCACTTTAAGAACAGAGAAGATGGCTGCAACACCTGCCGCCACGAAGAAAAGACGCAAGCACAGCAGGCTTGCAATCTTGGAAACTTTACAATGCACATAATCTTCAATCACAACCTGAAGACCAAGCACCGCATGATAAAACATCGACAGGACGGAAAGGATCATCAAAATGGCATTCACAGGATGGGCCAACCACAGCGATACATCCTGATAGGAGACACTGGGCAGATGTACAACCGACCATACCAGCCAAAGCATCAATCCAATATTGGAAACGGCTGTAATGCGCTGATGCATCCAGTGGCCGGAACCATGATGTGCAGAGCCTGTGCCACGTGCTTTAGCTAAAGGGGATAGTATGTGTTCTGATTTGTTATGCGCCGACGACATGAGTTTTATCCGTATATACTAGAGCTTATTGCGGCCAATGACGGCCTGAAGATTTTTAAGATTAATTCTTGGCGGTGCTATTTCTGCGTAAACCGTTTCCTTGATCGGCTTTGAACTCCAGTTGCTATTGATCATCAGAAAGTCATCATGTTGCTGTTGCGTCATTTCAACATCAACAGAGCCGATACCGCCATCGATGATTTTTATTTCGGAATCATAATCATGGACAACCGCTACAACTTCTTCATGAGATGCGGTCTCTTCCGGATGAACTAAAGTGAATTTTGGCATTTTATATTTCCTTTCCTACTGCCAGGGGCAGGCAACAAACCAGACAATCAATGTCATGATGGCGGCGTATGCAAATACGGCCATACCTGTGCGGCGTGCTGTTGTAATTTGATAACCGTGCCCGCTATCCCAAACCAAATGGCGTACGCCATTCGCCATGTGGAAGAAAATGGCAACGGTCCACCCCAGGAGCAGTAACGTCCCGATCGGGCTCGTAATGAAATTCTGGAACAGACTATAAGCTGCCTCTCCGGTCGCAAGCGCCAGTAACATCCACACGACCAGAGCCGTTCCCACCGCCATGGCAATGCCACAGGCACGGTGCAGGATGGAAATCAGCATGGTGATTTCCCAGCGATAAATCTGGATATGGGGAGAGAGCGGTTTTTCAGAAGCCATGATTGCCGACCATTGATGAATGACTGTGACTATCATACGGCGATCTCTCGCGATTGCAATCCGAAATGTATTATAAATAACAATAGGTTAGCTATTTTTTCTTTTTTCTAGCAGGTATGGGACAAAAGATATAGTTTATGTAAACCATGTCCAGGAGGTATACATGCCTAATATCAGTGTTCGCGCTCTCGGTATAGCTAGCGGACTTGTCGCCCTCGGCAGCCTAGCAGCGATGTTTGCGACTACGAATAAAAAAACCACGCACGAAGGCGATTACGTCAGGTTTCATCAGGTAAAAGTTCCTCATGCATCCCAAGCTGGCGATACTTACATTGTTTCTGGCGGCGCTTACTGTGCACCTAAACGCGCGCCCAAAGATTGTGTCGATGAAGTTGTTCGTCATATATCAGCAACCATGAACGCGCATGCCCATGCTAAGTTTACTGATGTGGTGCCGAACATCCTGAACCTGAAAGAAGGAAACATCCGCAGTTTCACAGAACTCAAAACCATGGTGCAGCAAGCTAAAGATAAGGGTATCGCCGCGGATAAAATTCCTACGGACTACACGCTTGATGCTGTATATCAGGGTAAGGGTTATATCTATCCGACTACAGGCTATTCGCGCCAATATTGCCCGAATGGATTTGGCGGCGGTTGCCCTACGGGCCGCGAATTTTAAGAAGCTTTAAAGTTCAGCGCCACGCCGTTAATGCAATAGCGTAAGCCTGTTGGTTCTGGGCCATCAGGAAAGATATGCCCCAAATGACCGCCACAGTTTGAACAATGGGCTTCCGTGCGCGCATAGCCGATTTTATAGTCTACATCCTCACCAACAGCTTCTTTGGCAATCGGTTGCCAGAAAGAAGGCCAGCCGGTACCGCTTTCGAACTTATGTTCCGATGAAAACAGCGCCTGGTCGCATCCTGCGCAATGAAACACGCCTTTACGACGCTCTGCATAAAGCGGCGAACTGAAGGCTCGTTCGGTCCCGGCCTTGCGCAGGACGTAGTATTGCATCTTATCGAGCTTTTTCTCCCACTCGGCTTGCGAAAGCTTATAAGGGAAGGAATCACGGTCCAGTTCTTCTCTTTTTGTAAAAAAGCCCATAGCCCCAGCCCTTTCTGCGAATAGCAAAGCCACTGAAAACAAAGAGATTTTCAAGAAACAACGGCGTGTGGTCATGGTATCAAATTAGGTTTGATTCCCATGGCTGCAAGGGGGTTCGGCGCCGGTTGAGGTTTTATAGACAGGCGATCCACCCAGTTATCAGGAAGCCGCGCATTGCGACGTTCGACATCTATTAAATTAGCGCACGAGCTTCCAACTAACGCATACCATGTATCGCATACCTGCTGCAGGCTGGTCGCCCCCGCATAAGGTTCGCCCGATTCCTTGAGAGTGCGCATCCACAACATATATTCTGACTGACGTATGGCGGTAAAAACTTCATCGACCAGTATGGCGGAGTGGAGGGCTACCCTATAATGTCCTATCGCCGTAGCTGCAGGGAGACGCGTTAAACCGCAATCATCCATGGCGCAGAAATCATAAGGATTATAGCTGTCGAGAACATCGTTAAGCTCTTTAGTTCTGTAGTAGATGCTTTGTACATCCGGCATGACATATCCCATGCTTCGTCCCCTTATCATGACCTCCGTATGATATGGGTCATTAAAAACTTCATCCATCTTCTCGACCATTGTCCGTGCCAAAAGATGAAGATAGAGATATTGATTTGATAATAAGGAGCCGACTATGACTTCTTTTATACGAACATCATGGCCTACTTCGCCCGAGGTAGGCGGTGGTGCATAGAATCCGGTTTTTCGGGCAGCAGCAACCAGTGACACGTGTAACTTTCCTGTTCATGATTCCCTTTAGCGGGAATTCGTTATAGACAGGCAAAGTTACGCCTCCCCCCAGGAAGGTGCAAGCACGTTTTTAATTTACCTAAATCAAACTTCTTGTTTTCAGAAGTTCAGCGATTTGCACAGCATTCAATGCGGCGCCTTTGCGGAGGTTATCCGCCACGCACCAGAAATTCAGGCCATTTTCAACTGTTGCATCATCACGCACGCGGCTTACATAAACATCATCTTCACCCTGAATTTCTGTGGGCGTTACGTAGCCGAGATCGCTTTCAACATCAATCAATGTGACGCCTTTAGCCCTTGTAAACAGCTTCTTGGCCTCTTCCGCGCTTATTTCGTTTTCAAACTCGGCATTGACCATCATGGCATGACCGATGAAGACGGGCACGCGGACGCAGTTGGCGCAAACCTTGATCTTGGGGTCCAGGATCTTCTTGGTTTCCACCATCATTTTCCATTCTTCCTTGGTCATATTGTCGTCAAGGAAGACATCGATTTGCGGGATCACATTGAACGCGATCTGCTTGGTGAATTTCTCAGGCGCCATCTGACTATTCACAAAAATGGACTTTGTCTGATTAAATAGTTCGTCCATGGCATCCTTACCGGCGCCGGACACGGACTGGTAAGTTGAAACCACCACCCGTTTGACCTTGGCTACATCATGCAGCGGCTTCAAGGCCACAACCATCTGGATGGTTGAGCAATTCGGATTGGCAATAATATTCTTTTTGCTGAAATCAGCGACTGCATCTGGATTTACCTCAGGCACAACCAAAGGCACGTCAGGATCCATACGGAAATGGCTGGTGTTATCAATGACCACGGCCCCTGCCTTGGCAGCCTTAGGCGCAAATTCCGCAGAAACTTTAGCGCCGGGTGAAGACAAAACGATATCTACGCCCTTGAAATCATAAGTCGCGAGATCCTGAATTTTCAGGTCATTATCACCAAAAGATACTTCCAACCCTTTAGAACGGGCTGAGGCCAATGCCACAACATCACTGACGGGGAATTTACGCTCATCGAGAGTCTGGAGCATTTCCCGCCCAACATTTCCCGTAGCACCAACAACTGCAACTTTGTAAGCCATAATACACCTCTTGCCTTCCTCTGTTTTATGGTACTATAGCCCCCATGTCAAAGGGGACTCCCAAGAAGAAATCGACGAACAAAACAGACGCACAACGGGCTTTTTACGATAAAGCGCCGGTGGGTGTCTGTATTGTTAAACGTGACCGCAGCAAGACCATGCCTGTGCTCTATAGCAACAGGGCCTTTCAGTCTCTCTTGGGTAAAACAGCCGCGAGATTGAATGAAACCCCTCTGGCTGACATCTGGCCCGGCAAAGATAGTGCAAAACTTATCAAGAAATTATCCGGCGCCACAACGCCACGCGACTTTACATTGGCCATCCGGCATAAAGGGACAGATCGCTGGGCGCGGATTTCCGTGACCGAGGGCCGGTTTGAAAGCCAGAATTGCTTTATTTTATGGGCCAGCGATATTTCTTCCAGCAAGGAAGCCGAAGAAAAGCTGCTTCAGCAGGTGCAGGAAGCCGATGCCGCCGCCGAGATGAAAGCGAATTTCCTGGCCACCATGAGTCATGAAATCCGCACACCCATGCAAGCCGTTTACGGATTGCTGGAACTGATTGGCGAAGAAAAGCCGGAACAGAAAATCCGGAGCATGGTTGATATTGCCAAGACATCGGCAAGCGGCCTGCTGGAAATCCTGGATGATATTCTTGATATGGCCAAAATCGATGCCAACAAGATGGAGCTTGACCAATTTGAGGTTCCTGTACGTACGCTGGTGCGTGGCACGATGGAAGCCCTTGCTGTCAAAATCCAGGGTAAGAACGTCGCCCTGATTGACGATATTGCCAGTGATGTCCCCTTCGTCGTGGTAGGAGATCCCAAACGCCTGCGTCAGATTATTATGAACCTGACTGGTAATGCCCTTAAATTTACTGAAAAGGGCAATGTGACCATTCGTGTAACGCGCGCACGCAAGGCAAAGAAGGGATCAAATAAGCTTACTTTACGTTTTGAGATTACCGATACGGGTATCGGCATGAGCGACGAAGTTTGCCAACGCCTGTTTCAACCCTTCTCGCAAGCGGATAACTCTACATCACGTAAATATGGTGGTACGGGTCTGGGCCTTTCGATCTGCCGCCGTCTGATTGATCTGATGCATGGTGAGATTGGCGTCACCAGCAAGGTGGGCCAAGGCTCAACTTTCTGGTTTGAAATCCCGACAGAGGAAGTCGATACTAATATTATTTCAACCAACTTACCCTCGCTGGACGGCATTTCCGTGCTATCCGTCGAGGACCATCCGCAAGGCGCGAAAGAGATTGCACGCGCGCTTATGTCGATGGGGGCTAAAGTTGAAAGCTGCCCCACATATAAGGAAGGGCTTGAGCTTGTAAAACGACGCCCCTTTGATGTGGCTGTCATCGACCAGGGCCTGCCTGATGGTCTGGGACTGGATTTGATCCGCGAAGTCATGGATATCCGCCCTTATATGGGCCTCATCATGTATACCGTGCGCGATGACATCGGCATGCAGCATACCCTACAGAGTCTGGGCGTAACCTATCTTGCCAAACCGGCTTCCCGCGTAGGTCTTGGCACTGCCGTGAAAGATGCCGCCCTTAAGACTGCGCGTGTGGCTACTGATGGCCCTACAAAACTGCTAATTGCCGAAGATACGGCCAGCGTTCGCGATGTCCTGCAACGTCAGCTTCAGAAATTAAATGTTGAGGCTGATTTTGTAACCGATGGCAGACAAGCCATTGCGGCCTATCATACAGGGCAGTATGGCATCATTATTACCGATCTGCATATGCCCGAGATGGATGGCTACGACGTTGTTACAACGATTCGTAATGAAGAAGCCGGGCGCAAAGCCATGGGTCAAGGCATTGGCACGACGCATTTGCCCGTGATTGTTCTGACAGCGGATGTGCAGATGTCACAACGACAGGTTTACTTAAGCCATGGATTTGATGAATGCCTGTTGAAGCCTGTATCGCTGGGACAATTCAAGCGCCTGCTTATCCGTTGGGGCTTGTTGGAGTATAAAGAGGAAGATTTTGAGGATAACGATCCCACCATTGTATTAGCTGATCCCGTCCCCCAAGACCAGCCACCCGCCATTGACAAAAACGCCATTAAACAACAGATGGGGGCGCTTGATGCAGGCACAATCGAGATGCTGAACGCATTTATAGACATGACCGCGCCGCAAATTGAATCGCTGAAAGAAGCACAGGACCATGATGATATGCACCGTTTGAAAGAACTGGCCCACAGCCTGAAGGGAGCGGCACGTTCCGCATGTTGCAATGTGCTGGGCGATATTGCCGCTGAATTGCAACATGCTTCGGAGGAAAAGCGCGCCGCGCCGCATCTGGTCGTGCAGATAGAGACAGAATTCGCGCGCGCCTGCGAAGCAATACGAAATTTAAAACCCGAAAATTAAGTGCCACAGCCTGCGGCCAATTCATCGCCGTAGAAAGTTGCGCCCACGCGTGTAATCATGCGCACGCGGAAGCATAAGGAACCACTGGGGCAGATAATAGCGGGATCGTCAGAAACAAGCGCCTGATCTGCAGCACTGGCATCTATGAAATCAGCTTCGCACTCAGCATATTCCTCATCAAGCTTCTCAAGCGCCGAGCGCAAATACGCATCGCTTTTGCTTGTGGCAATCCAGAAGAATACGCCATCCGTATTGTTGTACCATTGCCACGGACCAAACAGCGGCGGCGGCGGCGGCATAAACTTACCTGAGGCTGCTGAAAAAATGGGCGCATGGTTCTGGTCGTTATTACCGGGATTGCCGGGACATCTAATGCCAGAAGCATTACGATTGCCTGATGGACCTATTGTCGCCCCGGTATAACGCCCGGAATCAGGATTGATCGGATAGGCTTCGTTGGCATTTGGCTCTGTAGGGGCATTGCTGTTTGATGAAATGCTGTCATCGCCTGATGGATATGTCAGTACGCATTCCTGTACGGCGGAGCGTATAAACTCCACCTGAGAAGATATTTCCGAGACTGTCTTAAATACGTTCTGGCTGGTGCCTTGCTGGCTTGAAGGCTCCATAAAAGCGACCGTCAGCGCTGCCAGCAAGGCAATTGCAATCAGGATGTAAACAAGCGCACTGCCCCGCTCGCCGTTATGAAGCGCGCTATCACGCAGAATTTCACTGTAACGATGCCGGATATCTTTTTTCATCACTAAATGCTTTCTGCTTCTATTATAGCGCCATTATAAAAAGCGTCACCCGCAGGTTCAATAATATACCTATAAAAAAAGCCCGGACCAACCCGGGCTTTTTTGAATTTTTTCAGTATTAGCGCTCAACCAGAACGTGATAGTAGACGAAAGGACCCGCCGCGCCATTACGGAAGCAACCAAAGGGCTGACCGTCCAGTTCGGTCACATCATCGCCAATTGTACCGCCGCCGCCACCAATACCAGAAGGACCCGTACCATCATCAATCATGGCTGTGGCTACATCGATACTACTTTCAACAGGCGTCCCTGTAATACCCAGTTCATCATTAATACGCGCGCAGACCGATTGGGCGATACCCGGCAGGAAAGCGATAATATCGGCAGAGTTCGTATCAGGGTTGTTACCGCCGACCGTTGTACCCACCAGATTGATTTCGTTTTCCGAGTTGAAAACCCAGGGCCCTTGACCTCCGTTCGCCATGACTTCACCAGGCGCCGGCGCATATGTGGCGCCACCGCCAGAGGGGAAGAACACACCCCAGTCAGTATTGGTCAGATTGCTGAAGTCGGATGGTACGTTGAAAGACAGGTTTGCCGTATCAACACCGCCGATAATCATACGGACAACCGCCGTACGCACGCCAGCCGGGTATTGGGTCAATTGCGCCGAGTTAATCAGGCCTGTTTCGTTATCCGAAGAACCCGCCCCGGAACGCGTGGATTGTGTCACAGCATATGAAAGCGCGGCAAACAGAGCCACAGCAATCAGAATGAGGAACAGGACGTTACCGCGCTCACTGCTTCTCTCGTTCATGGTTGAAACTCTATCCATCTGGTGTCTCCGTTTTTTGTATTCTCTATTCAAATTTTGACGATCTTAGCATGCTTTTAATGGTGAAAAACCCTTATTGCGGTTTGTCCACCGAAACCTTGTTAATTTTCAGAAGAACCGCCAACTTGTCCGTGGCGCATTCGCGCCCCACACATAATCTGTCAACGGATACGCGCCAACCCGAACCACCGTTCTGCACATGGCTGACAGCCTCGCGGAATTGGCCAAAATTGGCTGTTGTCTTGGCTGACACCTGGATAGAGGCGCCAGAATTCTTGATAATCAGGTCAGGGTAAATTTTACCAAGCTCGTCAGCAAATAACTTCACCTCGGCCTGGTTCACGGGAACGTCCCGGATGGTGGGCACGATAGGGCGCAAAGCTTCTGCTTCCTTAAGATCGGAGCGCATCTGCGTCATGCCCTGAATCTGCACAGTTGTGAAAAGACCAATGGCTGCTGCCGCTGCCCAGGCAATACCCGCCGCAATCAGCACGGTATGGCCCGCCGTATGCGGCAAACGTTCCAGGAAAACGTTTAGATCCTTACTTGATTGGGAACTTGTCAGTTTCTTGAAAACAGCGTTCCAGTTTACGGATTTAAAATCCAAACTTCACTCCTAAGCCCGATCATATCTTGTCTGAATGGCCTTTTTTAAAAATGCGGCCTTAATTATTAATTTTATATCCTAAAGTTTAAAACAGTATAAACCTGAAGCCCAGCCTCGAAAACCCGATTTTTCTTTTCTTTCAGGCGGCTAGACCCATTTTCCGCATTATTTATAATTCGTTAATTCGTACCCTTAATACGAACACGGCCATCTTTTTCCATACCCGGCTGCACCTGCCCTTTAATGCTGCCAACACCCGCCTGGAACGACGGCGGCACAAGGGCTTCCCACTCGACTTTGCCTTTGTTCACCTCATAGCGAACCAGGGTGCCATCAACAGTGCCCAAGGTATCGAGCAGGTCCTGAATGCGCACCATGTGCTTGATCGCGTCCGACTGCAACGCATTCGCTGCATTCATCATCAAGTCCATTGATGCCTTTTCCGTCTCACGCTTTACCTTATCAAGATCACGCTTAACGAAATTAACACTGACATAGCTGAATATTAATATGGAAACGATAATCAAATTCAGAATCAAACCGAAAAACAGGAGCGCCCGCGCAGACGCACGCGACAATAATTCTGTCCGCAGTGCGCGGTTACGCCAAGGCACCATCTGCGCCACTTCCGGGTTCACAGTTACAAAGTTCGCATCCATGCTTTGGATACGCGGCAGCAATGTACGTGCAGCGCCTAAGAAAACCTGCATGCGGCCTGTTTCAGGATCCCAGCGCAGCGCTGAAGCTGTACCTTCCTGCTCGTAAATATAAACAGTCTGACGATCCCAATATTCGCTGTTACCAGGCAGAGCTGCCGCGAGGGGACACCAACTATCAGGGTTAGACGCCAATGCCGCAGACGGGCATGCGAGATACCAAAGACGCCCCTGATCCACCGAATAGCAGTAATGAACTTTTTCAGTGCTGCATGCCTGCGAAGCCGCATTCCATACAGCTTCATCTTCCGTGCCCGGAATATGCGGCAACGATCCGCCCACCATGTCGTTCGGCAGGTAAGGCTTCAGTGCAATTTTAAATTCGCGCGTTTCACCGGCAACATATTCAGCAAGACCCGGTTTCGGCGCACCGCGAACAGGTGCCTGTTTACCGTTGTCAGCAGCAGACACTTCCGTCGCCATTTCGGGCGCGGAAGATTTCTTTTTGGCAAACGGGTTGTCCTTAAATGAGAGGGCCAACCTACATAGCTCCTTCCATTAGTCCACCCATCATGCTGTCCATGCTCATGTTCATAACCGTCAACGCATAGATGGCACTACCGAAGGCGATAGTGAGAAAGACGCCTGTGAGGCCAAAGGCCACCCAGACGATGAGAGAGTGTTTTGTCTTGGCAGACGCTTGACGCATTTCTGCTATAGACTCCAATACTGTAGCAACTTGTCCGAGGTCAGACAAGCTCGCGAGTTCAAGGCGTTCATTTCGGGTCAAAGGCGGATTGTCCAAGGCCGAACCGAGCAGAACCCCGCGTTCCAGCTCCTTACTGGCGTTTTGCCAATAGGCGCTGACTTCCGGCACCGTGGTAGCCCCTGCAGATTGCCGTAATGTATCATTAATCGGCACCAAGCCACGCAACATACGGGCAGCCGCCATCATCGAGTCAGAGAAACCAAGGTCGCGCAGATATCCGCCCACCAGCGGTATTTTCCGTACTATACGAGCTGTCGGCCAGTCATCCTTACCTTTATTCAACCAGAATGAAGCAACCGTCCAGGCCAGGAAAGCGCCCGTGGCAAACGACATATAAATCAAAACATCCCAGGTCAGCTCCAGGCGCCCCACAACCGTTGTGAACTTTTCAAGCTCTGCCGGGTCTGTAGGCGGGTTATCCCGAAACCATTTCAGGATCATGCCTTTACCCCAGAACAGCGACTGCACAATCGTAATGACGTCGAATGCCAGCCATGACATCGTACCGGCAATCGCGCGTGTGTTTTTCTTTTTCTGCGTAATCGAATGGATCGCGTGGGGAATGCCTTCCTGCAATTTATTCGCACGTTCGCTGGCCGCCAGAATGGCAAGCGTACTGTGATCAAAAATACGCAGGGCTTTCAGGGCATCAATCACACCCATACCCCGGGATAGGGATTCCCGTGCTGGCGCCAGAATGTTCTGACGCATCGGGCTGGTTTCCGCCTGAATGATTTTCCAGAGCGCCACGCCTGGCGATGTTGAAGTCGAACGGAACTGAATGCCGCGCAATAACTGTACCTGCCACCAGCTGGAGCGGGCAAAAATACGCTCAATCTGGGAACGTTCGTGCGGGCGCACAGACAACAGATAACCACCATTCTTGGATACCTGAGCACGCACATCATCAACAGTTGGCAGGTAATAGGATTCCACGGCCCGTTTCGGACCGGAATGAGTATCATAGGCGACTTCTGCCACCCACTGCTGCATCAGGAAACCCCTTTACGCTTATTCTTCCAAATATGTGAGGGCGGACTTTGGATCCACAAGACCGCTTAAGACAAGATCAACCAGACCTTCGCGGCGTGTGTGCAAAATCACCCCTCTCTGGCCTATTATACCATTAACATTGCTCATCAGGGCCTCATAAATATCGTTACGGGCGCCCGGCGGCAGATTAATCATAATCGCATCCAGCAGCAAGGTACGCCCCTGAATCCCTGTACGGTTGCACAAATCACAGCCCGCCGAATTATGGGTACGAATATCAGTTTCCTGTGTAATGCCAAGATGATGAATTTCACTATCGTCGAGGTAGCGGCCCGCTTTGGTCTTGTGGGCGCAACCCTGGCACAGGGTGCGCACCAGACGCTGGTTGAGGATGGCCTTCACCTGTTGTGACAATGTATATGTCGAGGAACGTTCGCGTTCATGCGGCATCAGGGAACGCAGACGCTCGAATGTCTGCAGCGCTGTATCCGCGTGAATGGTCGAGATCACGGTGTGACCGGATTCAGCAGCGCGCAGCGATGTTTCCACTGTATCACCATCACGCATCTCACCGATGATAATATAGTCAGGGTCGTGACGCATCGCAGCGCGGATCAAGTCGGCGAACGAACCGCCCGGCATACCGGGACGCACCTGCCATTGCGTGGCATAGCGCAGTTCATATTCGATAGGATCCTCAATGGTGAGTACATGTTTGCGGCGACGGTCAATCTGCTGCACGCAAGCATAGAGCGTTGTTGTCTTACCGGAACCCGTCGGACCGGACAGCAAGATCATACCACCGCCGCCCTTAATCTCAGGCGAGAGCAGTTTAGAAAGATAATCAGCCACATCCGGGTGACGGCGGAAAAGCTCGTCAAACCCTTTAAGCGAGGCACGGTCCAGAAGACGCAGCGTCAGTTTTTCACCTTCCTGCGAGTGCGGACCAGCAGCCACACGAACGTCAATCTGACGGCCCTGCCATGTAAAACCAAAACGTCCGTCTTTAGGCGTTGTCTTATCACCAAAGTTCAAACCGGCATCGCGCTTCAGCAACGTGGTAAGACGCGCCATAGCATCGGCAGATAACAAGTGCATCGGTACCAGATCGCCGTCGATACGGTATTTAATCCAGTTTGGCGTATCGGGGCTGTTATCCTGCAGCAGGTGAATATCGGATGCGCGCATCTGCAGGGCTTCCGCCAGCATGTCGCGCTGGAACTGGTTCAGCAGCAGGCCATTATCGATATCAGCAAGCCATTGTGCGAGCGTCTTTTCAGAGCGGTCAGCAGACAGATCATGCACGCGGCGCAATGTCTGGATCAGCTCAGCGCGATCCCACATCTCGACTTCAATGCGCTGCACGGCAAAGCCGGAACGGTTAGCAGCCGATAAAAGCGTCTTGATCTGGCGGTCATTGATTTCATGCAATGGCGCAATACGCATCACGCCGTCTTGCAGGCCGATCAGGTGAATGGAGAGCGGCAGCCACGATTGCACCGGCAGCACAGAGCGCAACATATCGCCCGTGGCGCGGTCACGAATACCTTCTTCGGTTTCATGTTCAGACGCGCCTGTAACACCGGCCATATCCAGAAGCTGTTCCGTTGAACGGCTTACGCCCTGCTCCAGCAGGACCGAACGTTCACGCTGCACCATATCAAGGTAGCGTTCACGGCCCTCAGCATTACGACGACGACGATCACCCCACTGACGACGCTCAAAACCGCCGGGCGGCGATCCCGGTGATTGACGACGATCCTCGCCCTTCCTTTCAGGGAGGGCGCCTGTGTCCGGGCCGGTGGCCTCTGGTAGGCCTGGTGGTAAATCCTGATCACTCATGTGAGAAACAGAAATGCGCTTTCTGCTCTTAAGAAAAACTAGTTGGTACCGGTTGCGGTCGTTGTCGCGGTGCTAGCGGAAGAAGACGTGCTGGAACCGCTGCTGCTGGACGAACCACTACCTGATTGTCCCGTAACACGGTTAACAGATGATAAAGAACGATCGAAAAGCAGCAGGACTTTATCGTCACCACTACGGAATTCTACGCCACTTGAACGAATATTGACATTCCATAAGAATCCACCAATCACGACTTCTTCGCCGTCATATACGATACGGCTGCCGCCGGGGCCGGAAATAATGCCGCGCTTGGCCGAATGAGATGTTACGACAAATCCATCCAGAACGCTGGCCGGATCGACGCTATCATCGCGCACCAAAACCGTCTCACGGGCCGATGACAATGTTTCGCCAGGTTCGAGAGATGCCGTGTCCGTCACACTGGCGATACGAACCGCTTTGGTATCCTGAGAAATGACAGTGTTGGAGCTGCCCCGCACAGGAAGGACCAGCACACCGCGCGTACCATCATGTGTTACCTGAACGTCATCAATAATTGCGCCTTCGCGCACGGGCGACCACGTCAAAGTCAGAGGACATGCCTCTACAGGCTCAAGCACGGTTTTGGCTGTACAGCCCTTTTTGCTGATGCTGACACCATTATCGCCGCTTGCCATCTGCACATCACCTATCGTCAAAGGCGCATCGCCGATATTCACAAGGGACACCGTGATGGCTGACGTTGTGGCGACGCCCGCACCAAAATCAACCTCTTCCTGCGAAGCCACCAGCAATCCCTTGCCCGGCACGGCACGCGGGAACGGTTTTGCCTGTTCCGTTTCCGTCGGATTGAATTCGCCATCCAGCATCACACTGGCGACTGATGTCGGTCCATTATGCTCAACCAGCAGCACGCCGCTCGCCTGCCCCTCCAGAACAGGGGACCATGTCACAGTGACAATACAAGCCTGGCCGGGATTCAAAACTGAACAGTCCGTACGCAGGGAATAACCTGACTGCGCCGCTGCCTCAATATAGATCGCGTTGATATCGATAGCTTCAGAAGTAATGTTACGCAGGACAACACCACGAACGACGGACTGCGCCGATTCCAGATCGCCAAAGTCCAACTCGTTCGGAATGGCTTCAATATCGCTGATAAATTCTTTTTCACCCGTATCAGCGGCTGTCACCGTACCGGAAAGCGTTGCCGTTACCAGACGCGCACGGCCACTGTGACGCATCAGAAATTCCGTACGCCAGCTACCAGCCTGTAACCCCTTAACCGATACAGATACGGCACAGACAGCGCCAGCAGCCAATTCTTCGACAACCCCCGCAGCGTTCTTACTGCTACAGTTATTCAAAGCCACGTTTGCCGAGACTGTGGATGATGGATACAACTGGATTGCTCCCGCTTGCAGCGGACGACCGCTATCGTTACGGAACAAAATCACGACCTGGGAAGTCGCACCCACTGAAATCTGGCCCCCATCGACAGCGGCCTGCACAGGAACAAGATCGCCACCTCCGGATGCACCACCCGTACCGCCACGAGACGGCGGATCGCCAAAAGCCGTCTGCGCCAATGCCGGGGAGGCTATTGAAGCCGCCCCCAGCGCCATTAATCCCAAAGCCATAAAAGTGCGTAGTGAATTTTTCATTATCTCTCTTTAGCCTCCCGATGGATCCATCAGATCAGGAGAAACGGAACCCAGCGGCACGGGCTCCCCTACCGGAACAGGGACAGGCGCCGTAGAAGGCGCAGGTGTAGGCACTGGCGGAATATTCTTGCCCTCATAAGCTGTTGCCGCTTCCATAGGGGTCAAAGCTTCGCTAATGACGCGATCAGACGGGGAAACCGCTTTTGGCTGCTCACCGTATGATTTTACAGCATTGAAATGCGTTTCTTCTTTCGGGCTTGTGTATACGATCACGCGCGGACGCAGCAGGAACACGAGTTCAAGATTACGGCTTGTCACCGTACGGCTTGTGGGGATAAACGGTTTCATGAAACCGACGCCCTGTTTATCGTACGCATCCGATTCACGCACCAAGCCTGCGATCAAGACAGAGTCGCCAGGACGAACACGGATCTGCGTGGTCAACTCACGTTCAGTTGATTTGGGAAGCTGTACGGTCGTGCTGCCGCCATCGCCGGACTGGAAGTCGAAGTCTTCAATTTCAGATACATCGGTCAATACGATTTCAACGTCAGCATAAACCGTTGCATTATCCCAGGCACTGGCAATCGTCAGCGTGAAACCCGTATCGATGGATGCCGTATTCACCGATGTACGGCTCAGGCCATCATCAATCGTTTCGGAAACCTCGGCCACATAGTTCTGCGTGTCCGCAGCGCGCAACTTGGCCTCGGAGCCGGAAAGAACCGTAATTTGCGGCTGGGAAATTGTCTTTACCGCTCCAAAGGTAGACAGGAAGTCCAGGATTTTGGTTGGCGAGAACGGGCCACCGTCAGCACCCTGCGTTGTCGGCAGACCAATGCTGATCGGGTTAGTAAAGTCAGCGCCCACAGTACCGGAAATATCGATATTGCCCGCAAACTTGCCAAAACTATCGAGCAAATTCCAGCGAATACCCGCTGAGTTACCGGAGTCGAGCGCCACTTCCCAAATGTAGGTTTCGAACACAATCAATGCCGTGCTTGAACGCATACGCTGGAAATAACGCTCTGCGACTTCCGCACTACGCTGGGAAGCGCGGTACACGAGCGTACGGGTCGATGGATCAACCGTCACGCTTGCCCCCTCGCCCAACACTGCCTGCAGGCCCGTCGCCACGTTCTGCATGAACGATGCGTCCTGGCTGATCGGCGGAATTTTTACTGTGAAGGTTTGACGGTCCTTAACAACCAGCAAGCCATTTTCGTAGCTGCAATAAAGATCAGCCAGGCCACAAACATTGCGCACAACCTGGCCCACAGGACCGCTCAAATTCGCTACAGTAATCCGACGGTTTAGACCTTCATCAGTTTCAAAGGCCAGCGGCACCTCGTAATCAGCCAGGATCAGTTGCAAAGCACCCGCCAATGTCTCGGAACGCAGTTCAAACGGGCCCACGATATCCTGCGGCAGCGGATCATCGACACTGACCTCCGGTATAAGAACATCCTTGCCCAACGGCAGATACATCACGCTATCAGGACGTTCGTTTACAGCCTCTTTACGCTGCTCAGCCTGATTAGGTGTTGGGATGTTTACATTACGACCGCCCGGCACACTGGCATCAGCACAGCCCAGCAGCAATGCCGATATGGCAACAGCCGTCATCACATTCCGCAAGCTTTTCATTCTCAACAGCATCATAACGCGTGTCCCCGCCCGCCCGTTTTAGGCGGAGCGGACAATGTCCGCTCTACCGTGCGCACAAGACGCTCTTTTTCTACAGGCTTCATTAGCACGGCGGCTACGCCGTATTTACCAGCCTGCTCCAGCAGGTCGGCTGTATCGTCACCCGTCACCAGAATGACAGGCATTTTATTATCGTTATCACGCAAAATTTTCATGAATTCAAAACCGCCCATGGGGTCCATACGCACATCGACAATCGCAAGATCCATATCAGCATCATTATCCAAACGCGTCAAAGCACCATCGCCGTCAGTGGCCTCATACAGGTCGTAGCCAGCACCCTTCAGGTGGCTGACGATCTGCATGCGCACAAAATCATTATCTTCGACGACTAACACTTTACGTCTTTCAGGCATGAAAAAACTTGAATCCAATGCGTAAGAACAATCCGGCAGGGCGGCAGATCCTGTGGATAAACCATCGAATCAGACCGTACTCTTGTAAACTAGAGCAAATTGTTAATTCTGTCGCAATCATCCACAGGAAGCTTTTTTCTCTCTATCCACGAAAAATTACCCCAATACCTCCGGAAATCCACGCACTGCAATTGACGCGCTGGCATTCGCATGCCAGTTTTCAGTCAGATACCCTCATTAAATCCGGAACTTTCTTAAACATGGAATGGATTGCCTTTATCTGCCTGATAGCCGCCATAGGCCTGCTGCTGGCGCTTTCCATTATTGATCTACGGATCAGGCTTCTGCCGGATAAGCTGGTGCTCCCTTTTGCTTTATTGGCTGTAATTTTTCATATCACAACAAAATGGCAATATATTGATGTAACGCAAATGCTGCTCGGCAGCCTTGCAGGAATGGGCATCCTTTATCTGATCCGGACGGTGGCCAATCACATCTACAAACAAGATGCGCTGGGGCTGGGTGATGTAAAACTGATGGGTGCTGCCGGGTTATGGCTGGGTCCTGATATGGTCATGATGGCATTATCTGCAGGGGCCTTTGCCGGACTCATGCATGGAATAGCCGTTGGTTTTTACACAGCATACAAAACAAAAACCAAGCCCAACTTCCATCGTTTGCAAGTTCCCGCAGGCCCGGGCTTCGCAATCGGTATCGTGCTGGTTGCCGCTTATATGTTCCAAAATTTCAGACCCTGGGAGTGAAAATGTCAGGTCCCCTTTCCGCCATTCGTATTCTCGACCTGTCCCGCGTATTGGCAGGCCCCTCTTGTACGCAAATACTGGGCGACCTTGGCGCTGACATCATCAAAATTGAACGACCCGGCGAAGGTGACGATACACGTAAATGGGGTCCGCCTTTCCTGAAGGATACCGCTGGTAACGACACGACGGAAAGCGCCTATTACCTTTCCTGCAATCGCAATAAGCGTTCTGTTGCGATAGACATTACGAAACCCGAAGGACAAGCGCTGATCCATCAGTTGATTGAACAATGCGATGTCCTGATCGAGAATTTTAAAGTTGGTGGCCTGAAGAAATATGGCCTTGATTACGAGAGCGTCAAGGAACGCCATCCGCGTGTGATATATGCATCGATCACAGGCTTTGGCCAGACAGGCCCGTTAGCCAGCGAGCCTGGCTACGATATTATGGCGCAGGCGACAGGCGGATTAATGGCGGCCACAGGCGAGATCGATGGCGCTCCGATGAAGGTGGGCGTGGCGCTCAGCGATATCATGACCGGATTATATGCCACCATCGGTATTATGGCCGCCCTGCACAAGCGCAAAGAAACTGGCAAAGGCGAGCATGTGGATGTAGCTCTTCTTGATTGTACGCTGGCAAGTCTGACAAATCTTGCCCAGTTTTATCTGACCTCCGGAAAGGTGGCCAACCGCTGGGGTAATGCACATTCCACGATTGTGCCCTATCAGGCTTTTGAAGCCTCTGACGGCTGGGTGGTTGTTGCCGTTGGCAATGACGCACAATTCGCACGCTTTGCCAAATTGCTGGGCCATGGCGAGTGGGCCGAAGATGAACGTTTTGCCCTGAATAGAAACCGCGTGACTCACCGCGATATCCTTGTGCCCCTGATCGCCGCGCAGATGAAAACGCAGACGGTTGCCCACTGGGTCAAAGCGTTGCAAGACATTGATGTGCCTGTTGGCCCCGTCAATCGCATGGATCAGGTCTTTGCCATGGATCAGGTGCAAGCACGCGGCATGGAGATTGAAATGATCCATCCCGCATCGCCCACGCCTATCCATTTAGTCGGCAGTCCGCTGAAATTAACCGAGAATCCTGTCAGCTATCGTCTGCCGCCTCCGTCATGTGGCGCCGATACTGAAAAAGTATTGAATGAATTGCTGCGTCTGGATACAGATAGCCTGCGTCAACTCAAGAAAAATAATGTTATTGGATAATCATGAAACACCTGACTGGCATCAAAGAACTTTCTGACAGCGATATCCGCGCCCTGCTGGATCAGGCGCATGATTATGCCGATGCCCTGGATAAAGGTGATTTCCGATCAGAACGCCTGAAAGGCCGTGTGATCGTCAACATGTTCCTTGAGAACTCCACGCGCACACGCACTTCGTTTGAAATGGCAGCGTTACGGCTGAGTGCGTCATTAATAAACTGGGACCCGGAAACAAGCTCCGTCAAAAAGGGAGAGAGTTTCAGCGATACGATCAGGACTCTGGGGGCCATGCGCCCTGACGCCATTGTTATTCGCTCTGCCGAATACGAAGCCCCGCATGCGGTGGCTCAAATGGTGGACTGCCCGGTCATTAATGCGGGTGACAGCTGGCGCGAACATCCCTCGCAGGCCTTGCTGGACACACTGACGCTGGAACGTCATTACAAAACGAAAGGACTCTCAGGCCTTACCATAGCGATTTGCGGCGATGTTTCACACAGCCGCGTGGCCGGATCGGACATGCAGGTTTTTTCCCGTCTGGGCGCAAAGGTGCGTGTGATTGCCCCGCCTTTCCTGATGCCGAACAAATTTCCAGCGCAAGGCATCGAGACGTTCACATCACTTGAAGAGGGTTTGCCCGGTTGCGATGTCGTGATGATGCTGCGTAACCAGAAGGAACGCATGAACGAAGATCTGATCCCCAGTGATGCCGCTTTCCACCGTCAATACGGCCTGACTGCAGAACGCATTATGTTGGCGAACAAAGGTGCTGTAGTTATGCACCCGGCCCCTATGAACAGGGGCGTGGAAATTTCTGATGAAGTGGCCGACGACCCGGAGCGCAGCCTTATTTTCACACAAATGAAGAATGGCGTACCAGCGCGGATGGCTGTGCTGGATTTACTTGTGAAATAGGTATAGGAGTCAGCCATGGACATTATTCTTTTCTCAGTTTTGGCTTATCTTCTGGGCTCTATCCCTTTCGGCCTCGTGCTGGCGCGCATGGCTGGTTATGGCGACATCCGCAAGATCGGTTCCGGCAATATTGGCGCTACAAATGTCTTGCGTACAGGTAACAAGCCATTGGCCCTGGCCACTTTGCTGCTTGATGGTGGTAAGGGCGCATTGGCAGTGGGACTTACCTTTATGGCGATCCAGATGTTCCCTGATTGCAGCACCATGGGAAAATGCGAACCGGCATGCCGCTGTATCGCTGGCGGCATCTCCCAGAACGCATTATATGCTGCCGGGTTATTCAGCATTCTCGGGCATTGTTTTCCCGTATGGCTTAAGTTTAAAGGCGGCAAGGGTGTTGCCACAACATTAGGTATGTTCCTGACACTGGCACCGCTGACTGGCATCGCAGCCTGTGTTACTTGGCTGCTGATGGCGGCACTGTTCCGCGTTTCTTCACTGGCGGCGCTGATGGCGATGTTATCGACACCCATTTCCGCTTTCGTCATTTATAAATCACCGGCGCTGGCCGTGATGTCATTATTTGTCGCCGCTCTGGTATGGTATCGTCATAAAGCCAATATTCAACGCCTGCTGAAAGGCGAAGAGCCAAAAATAGGTAAGAAAAAAGAACAAACAACTTAATTTTTTAAATAAGAGATTTCCATGAAGTTATTACGTGTCACCAAACAGGTGGCTGATATCGATCTTAAAGAAAAAATGTCATGGCTGCGTCTGGCGCGCACCGAGAACGTCGGCCCCGTAACGTTCTATCGTTTGGTCGAAGCTTATGGTTCCGCCAGCAAAGCGATTGAAGCACTTCCCGAACTTGCCAAGCGTGGCGGCCGCGCAAAGCCGCTGATCGCCACACCATTAACGCAAGTTGAACGTGAGTATCAGTCTTTAAGGAAGTTCGGAGGAGATATCCTGTGCGCCGGAGAGGTTGATTACCCCGTGCCGCTGACAACCCTTGATGATGCCCCACCCGTGCTCACCTACATCGGCAATATGGGGTTGATTAAAAAAGCCTGTGTTGGCGTTGTGGGATCGCGCAATGCCTCGCTGAATGGTCGCAAGTTCACCGAGAAACTGGCACATGAGTTAGGCGCCTCTGGCGTGACTGTTGTTTCCGGATTAGCGCGCGGGATTGATACGGCGGCACATGTGGGTTCGCTGGCGACAGGTACTGTGGCTGTTCTGGGGGGTGGCCTTGATATTATTTACCCACCTGAAAACCAGAATTTATATGGCCGCATACGAGAGCAAGGCCTGATCATTGCGGAAAGCCCGTTCGGCCAGCAACCTTTTGCGCAAAGCTTCCCGCGCCGGAACAGGATCATCTCCGGACTCTCTCAAGGTATCGTCGTCGTAGAGGCCACATTCAAATCGGGTTCGCTAATTACGGCGCGTATGGCCGGCGAACAGGGACGCGATGTGTTTGCGGTCCCCGGCCATCCGCTTGACCCGCGTGCGGAAGGACCCAACGCCTTGATCCGCGATGGTGCTGTGTTGATACGAAATGCTGCCGATGTCCTGGAATCGTTGAGCACGTTCCAGTCCGGCAGCATGCAGGATAGCGCAAGCCAGAAATACGAACCGCTGGAAACACCGCGTTTAGATGACCAAACCCTCGACCGCACACGCAATGAAGTGCTTTCCTGCCTGTCACACACACCTATAGCGGTTGATGAGATCGTACGCAGCGCCGGATTACCGGCAGCCGCCGTGCAGATTGTTATCCTGGAACTAGAACTTGCAGGCCGGGTTCAGAGATTGCCGGGACATAGAGTTGCACTTGTTGCCTAGAGGGGGGAACTCTTTGTAGGTTGTGAAAAATCCTTCGCATCCTCGGGCTTTATAATCATCCTGAATATCGCTGTCCTCATCCGCGCGCACAAACATATAGCAGGGAATGCCGGCCCTTGCTGCAGCCTCTAAATCTGTCAGACTATCGCCTATTACGATTGCATCTTTGGGATCAAAACCAGACTTCAACGCCGCTTGTATAAAAACATCAGGAGCAGGTTTGGAAACTCCGCCCGTATTATCGGGACCATAGATACATCCGGCAAAGAACGGCAAAAGCCCTGCTGCGCTTAAAGCTTGTACTGATGCCGATGTCGGACTATTGGAACCAATCGCCAACGTATAATTTTTCTGCAATTTATTTAAACAATCGGCGACACCCTCGAATACATGGAAATCTCCCTTTTCGTATAGCGCTCTCTTTTGCTCTTCATGCAGGGCCGCCATTCTTCCAAGATTATCTTCTGCGATTTCGACCCCATACGCCTTGGATAGCCCTTCCAGTTTCGCGTATGCACTTAAAGAATTCAGAGACAGTGAAGATGCCACATCGGCAGCTTCCATCAACACACCAGCACTCTGAAGAAGACGGGCTGTAATTTCATTGACCTGATCAGTTGTGTCAACAAGAGTGCCGTCGAGGTCAAAAATTAAGAGCTGTGAGCTCATATACTCTCCCGTTGGTTCTTTCCGAGAATATTGGATGGCAGCTTACCAGAGCGGGTAACGGGCGATTAAATGGTAGAGCCTTGTTTGATCTGCAGGCCCATCCTGAATCTGGGCATCAATAGCATTTGCCTCCCGCCCTGCATCGCTGATCGTTACCTTTGTGCTGGAGGGTATCTGGGCAGCAATAGCAGGAGGTAGTGGCTGTTTTGCCATTTCAGTCAGCAAACCACCGGCCCGGCTATACTCCTCGGCGATGGCAATATGTTCAGGATGCTTACGCGCACCATCTTTTTCCGGATGGTTATCACCAGCATCGGCGGACGCTATAGCCGATACGGGCCAAACTCTTGCTGTTAATCTTTTTATATTCATGGCCTCAACCATAGCTGATTCATTCGGCTGACGCAAATGATTTTCATAATTATTGTTTTTGCTATCAGGCTTGACGTGCCCCCCCTGCTCGTGAGATTGGACACTTATATATGTGTGAAAAAACCACAGGAATTATGTAATTCATGCCGCCGAGCAATCTCGTCATCGTTGAATCCCCCGCCAAGGCCAAAACCATCAATAAGTACCTGGGGGCTGATTATGAGGTGCTGGCATCCTATGGCCATATCCGTGATCTGCCGCCGAAAGATGGCTCGGTTCTGCCGGATCAGGACTTTGCCATGAGCTGGCAACTGGGTGATCGTTCAGCCAAACCTGTCAGCGACATCAAACGCGCCCTTAAAAAAGCCAAAACGCTTTATCTCGCAACCGACCCTGACCGCGAAGGGGAGGCAATTTCATGGCACGTGCGAGAACTTCTGAAAGAAGAAGGCCTGATCGGTGACCGCAAAGTCCAGCGTGTGACATTCAATGAAATTACCAAGAAGGCTGTGCAGGAAGCGTTCGAAAATGCCCGCGATCTTGATGCGCCGCTGATTGATGCCTATCTGGCGCGTCGTGCGCTTGATTACCTCGTTGGCTTCAATCTATCACCTGTGCTCTGGCGCAAGCTGCCGGGTTCGCGTTCTGCCGGGCGTGTGCAATCTGTTGCGCTGCGCCTGATCTGCGAGCGTGAAGCCGAGATCGAGGCCTTCACAGCGGAAGAGTACTGGAGTATTGAAGCCAAGCTGCACAATGCCGAGGGCGTGCCCTTCATAGCGCGTCTTACGCATCTTGCCGGCAACAAGCTCGATAAGATGGATATCAAATCGGAAGATGCCGCCCAGAAAGCCGCCGCCCGCATCCAGAATAAAAACTTGTCTGTTCAGAAAGTTGAAAAGAAGCAGGTACGCCGCAATCCTTATGCGCCCTTCATTACATCGACGCTGCAGATCGAAGCATCGCGTAAGCTGCGTATTTCAGCTTCCCAGACGATGCGCCTGGCACAAAAACTGTATGAAGGTATCGAGATTGATGGTGAAACCGTCGGCCTGATTACCTATATGCGTACGGACGGTACAACACTGTCGGAAGATGCTGTAAAGCAAAGCCGTGACCTGATTAAAAAGAACTACGGCGATAAATACCTGCCGGAGGCGCCACGCCTGTACAAATCCAAAGCCAAAAACGCACAAGAAGCGCACGAGGCCATCCGCCCCACCGATCTTTCGCGTACACCTGAACAGGTGCGCAAATATGTCGATTCAGACATGGCGGCCCTTTACGACCTGATCTGGAAACGCACAATGGCATCCCAGATGGAAAATGCCATCCTTGACCAGGTGAGTGCCGATATTTCTGATGGTACCGATGATGTTGTATTGCGAGCCACAGGCTCCACCATTGCGTTTGACGGCTTCCTGACCCTCTATAAAGAGGAAGAAGAAGATCAGGAAAACATCGAGAATGAAGATGAGCGCCGTTTGCCTGTCCTGAAAGAAGGCGATAAAACGAAACTCGTTGATGTTACACCCCATCAACATTTCACCCAGCCGCCACCGCGTTATTCCGAAGCAACGCTCGTCAAGAAACTGGAAGAACTGGGTATTGGCCGCCCTTCGACTTACGCCTCGATTATTCAGGTACTGCAGGATCGTAACTATGTGAAGCTTGATAAACGCCGCTTTATTCCTGAAGACCGTGGCCGCCTGGTGACATCATTCCTGGTGAAATTCTTTAACCGCTATGTTGATTATGATTTCACGGCGAACCTGGAGGAAGAGCTGGATGCCATTGCTTCCGGCGACCTTAAGTGGAAAAAAGCACTTCGCGAGTTCTGGGATGCGTTCTCGAAAGCCGTTGAGGGTACAAAAGAACTTACTATCACAGAAGTAATCGACAATCTTGATGCCGAACTCGGCCCACACTTCTTTCCCCCCCGCACGGATGGTTCAGACCCGCGTGAATGCCCGGCATGTAAAGAAGGCCGCCTGTCGCTGAAGCTCGGTAAATTCGGCGCCTTCGTCGGCTGCTCCCGTTATCCGGATTGCCGCTTTACCCGCCCGCTGGTCGTCCCCGAAGAAGGCGCTGAAGGCGGTGACGATGCCGCAGCCGCCTTAAGCAATCAGCCAAAGATTTTGGGTACGGATCCGGCAACAGGTCGGACGGTTTCCATTCGCATGGGTCCTTATGGTCCTTATGTACAGATTGACCTTCCGCCTGAGGCAGAAAATGCTCCACCACCTGCGCCTGCTTATGAAGAAGTGGTCGATGCCAAAACCGGCAAGGTGAAGAAAAAGAAAGTCAAAGCGCCGCCGAAAGAAAAACCGAAGCGTCAGGGCCTGAACAAAGGCACCAAGGTCGAAGATGTTACTTTGGAAATGGCGTTATCCTTGCTGGCACTCCCCCGTGAGGTAGGCATTCACCCGCAGACAGGCGAAATGATTAAAGCTGGCATTGGCCGTTTTGGCCCCTTCCTGCTGCATAAGGGCGTTTACACGTCGATCCCGAAATCGGATGACCTGATGATTATTGGCATCAACCGCGCGGTTGACCTTATCGCCGCGAAGGAAGAGCGCGTAGCCGCTGGTGGCGGAAAAAGCCGTTGGGGCAAGAAGAAAAAAGAAGATGCCGCGGGTGAAGAGGCTGCTGAAAAGCCCGCGAAGAAACCCGTCGCTAAAAAGGCCCCTGCCAAAAAGAGGGCCGCCGCAAAAAAATCGCCCGCGAAGAAACCCGTCCGTAAAAAGGCCTAAGCCATATGCGGCACCAGCACTGCTGAACGCACATTGATATCCGTGCGGGACGCATAATGCACTGCGCCTGACGCAATATTAAAAGACTCGCGTGGATTGAACTTGCGTTTGAAGGCATCAAGGCTTGCCGTCTCTGACCCGCCAAAATTAAGACCCGTTACGCCACGCGCCGAAAGAGAACGGCATGTATGCACAATCTGGTAGTCTGCCATACCTGTGATAGAGGCATCACAAAGATTGGCCAGCAGGTTAGATGTCCCCTTAAAAGCATTATCATACACTGTGAAGCCGACAGGGCGATTACCCTGCAAGAAAACATGCCCGCCAAACATCTCAGGCCAGCGCTCGATCAGGCTGAACATGGTCGTGTAATACGACATATCCGTATCTTCGGCGCCTTCGCGGAAGAGCATGCTGCCCTCCCAGTATTTAAGCGCTGATTTCATCGCCCGCAATGCACGCGGATCGTCGAGGCTGATGGCTTCAACCTTACCTTCTACTTGGTTACACTTGTTGCGAATTTTTGCGTACGCAGATCCTGCCAGCGCGGATACTGATTTCGTATCCAGGATATGTACGGGATAGCGCCAATCCAAAACTTCTTCCGTTATCAGCTCAATATGGTCGGGTGTATGATCGTTACGCTGTCCCAGAGCCTGTCGGACCTGTTCAAATTCTTCTGCTGTAAAGCGCGCCAGCTGCACACCGCTTGCGGGTGGAGTGATCTGCGCCAGCACGGATGCCGTCAGCCGCCCTTTATCTCTTCTGTCGGCGTTGCCGATTTCAGGAAACACCAGCAGGCGGTCAGGCACATTCGGATGGCAACAAACCACCAGAACGGCTCCGTAACCTTCGTGAACCCAAGCACCTTTGCGACCCGTCAACAGATAATATAATGGCGCGTTTAAATACGTATCCCCACGCGCCACTGAATCCTGACGGACACGGGCGTTGAATTGCTCGTATGCAAAGCTGGTCCCCACAACACAACCTTTCCGAGTAAATACACTGGGAATGTAATCTACTTTTAGTTGTATTGCAAGAAATTATGTATAATTATTGCAGGGTATCATACTCTGGTATTACCGCATTTTTCCAAAGTAATTCAAAACGTTGCAATTCAGCCTCATAAGCCGCCGCACTATGAATCAGGATAATCATAGACTCGTTCCATAGTTGCAAAGCCACCTTCCCCCCATAAATAAAGCTTGTCATGCCGGATTCATAACCTGTGCGGGGAAGCCATCTGTAGTAAGAAGCAGGCTGCAGAAAGTAGTTATCCCCTTCGCAGCATAGCAGTCGCTCTGTAATGCCGGCACGTGTCAGACGGTCCAAATGCGCACGCAGTTTCTCGGGATGGGCCAAGTGTGAACGCCGCTCGTCCAGATTGGCAATCAGAACCTCTCCGCCCGTATGGCGCAGTGTTTCATAGATATCGTCCCAAAGATGCGGCAGAGCTTCTTCACCATTCAAAATCCTTACGGTATCACGGCGTTTATGGACGCCATAATCACCGACGAATTCAATATCGTGTTTTTCAAAAGCCGCGCGTATCGCCAATAAGGATTCACCGCGTACATCTTTGACCCCCCGCTCGAAGTTATTGATAGCGGTTTTTGACAGGGCGGCGGCATCAGCCAGATCCTGTTGCGTCCAGTCCAAAAGGCCGCGCGCAGCCCGACATTGCTCTTTTGTAATCATTCCTGTTCATATCATGAATTTTTTTCAATTTAAATTGAATTTTTTCATTATTTAGGTTGCTATCGTATGTTTTTATGAATATAATTCAATCATCGTTGAATTTTTTACAGACCGGAGGGAAGACCATGAAAAAGAATACCATTGTATTCAGTCAGTTATCGCTTGAAAGATGCCGTCATTACATCGCCCATATTCATGCGCTGATGTATATGAATGAGACAGATAAGCAGGGCATAGACCCGGCCACGAGCCATAATATTCAGGCGATTGTAATGCTGCTGGATCAAGAGTTGCAGGAAAACCAGAAATTATTAAGGTCTACAAAACCCAAATCCCCGTCAGGATCACGTAAGCGTGTAGCACCCAGCAATATTTGCGCTTTTCCTGCTCAGACAAGTGTAACGAATCTGTAAAGACATAGCCTGTGAGCAGACTTATTCATTTATAAGGAGGACACAGTATGTTCTAATAGAGAGGACATGAAAAATAGCTCCCTCTCCCCTGATAATATACTGCGTTTCCTCTCCGACAGCCCAACGCCGCTCACCAAGCGTGAGATTGCCCAGGCCTTTCATATCAAAGGGGACGATGGCAGAATCGTATTGAAAGATATTCTGCGTGAGCTGGAAAGTCGGGGTGCTATCATCAAGCTTGCCGGACAGGCCTATGCCGTACCCCAGGCCCTGCCCACTGTGGCCGTCATTGAAATTACCGATATAGATGCCGACGGTGATTTGCTGGCCAAGCCCACAGAATGGGATGAAGCCGTACAAGGCGACTTACCCCGCATTGATGTAATGCCAGATAGGAATGGCCAGAGCAATCTTGGCGCCGGCGACCGTGCCCTGGCAAAACTGAAACGACTTAGCGACAAGATATATGAAGCTGAAATTATCCGCCGCCTCGACACGCCGCAGAACAGGGTGATGGGACTGGTTGTGAAAATACCCCGCGGTTTCATTCTGAAACCCACAGATCGTAAAGCCAAATACGATTTTGACCTGATGCAGGCCGACCTTAATGGGGCGGAACCCGGCGATTTATGTATTGCTGAAGTACAGCCTGCGCGTGGCTTGCGTAACAAGCGTGTGCGCGTTATCGAGGTGATCGGCCAACAGGACGACCCGAAAGCGATCAGCCTTGTCGCCATGCATACTGTGGGCATCAAGCCAGAATTCCCCAAGGCCGTTATCGACGAAACCAAAGATATGATTGTCCCCGACCTGAAAGGCAGGGAGGACTTACGTACAGTGCCGCTGGTTACGATTGACGGCGCCGACGCACGCGATTTTGACGACGCCGTATTTGCCGAAGAAGCCGATGATGGATTCCACCTGATCGTCGCGATTGCCGATGTCGCGTATTACGTCACATTCGGCAGCCAGTTGAACAAGGAAGCCCTGCGCCGTGGTAATTCCACCTATTTCCCTGATCGCGTCGTACCGATGCTGCCGGAGAAACTATCAAACGATCTCTGTTCTCTGGTGCCGCGCGAGAACCGCGCTACGCTTGCTGTGCATATGTGGATCGATAAGCAAGGAAAATTACAGAAGCATAAATTCGTCCGCGGCCTGATGAGATCAGAAGCCCGTCTGACATATGAACAGGTACAAGCCGCCAAAGATGGCGTGACCGATGATATTACCGGCCCTTTGATGGAACGCGTGATCAATCCCCTTTACAAGGCTTATGATATTCTCTGGAAAGCCCGCGAAGAACGCAGCGCCCTTGATCTTGATCTACCGGAACGCCGGATCGTCATTAACGAGAAGAATGAAATGTCCGGGGTCAGGTTGCGCGAACGGTTAGATTCGCACAAGCTCATCGAAGAATTCATGATCCTCGCGAACGTAGCTGCTGCTCAAGCATTAGAGGCCCGGAAGACACCTTGTGTTTATCGTGTGCATGAACGTCCCTCGCCCGACAAGCTGGATGCCGTTCGTGATTTTATCGAAGGCTTTGGCCTGTCGCTGCCGAAAGGCCAGGTGTTAAAGCCTGCGCAGATCAATACATTGTTACATAAGGCCGCCAACCTGCCCTATAGTCAGGTGATTTCTCAAGTTGTCTTGCGTTGTCAGGCACAGGCACATTATAACCCTGAGAATTCCGGGCACTTCGGTCTTGCCTTACAGCGCTATGCCCACTTTACTTCCCCTATTCGCCGTTATGCCGACCTGCTCATTCACCGCGCCCTTATCCGCGCCTATGATCTTGGGCCCGGCGGCCTTCATGACGAAGAAATGGTGCGTCTGGAAGAAATGTCGCAACATATTTCCGACACAGAGCGCAAGAGCATGGAAGCAGAACGTTCAGCCATTGACCGCTTTACAGCGGCTTGGTTGTCAGAACGTATCGACAATGAATTCGATGGTCGCATCACAGGCGTTACGCGTTTTGGTTTATTCGTGTCCTTAAATGAAACAGGCGCTGATGGCATCATCCCCATTCGCACCCTGCCTGATGATTTTTACGATCATGACGAGAAACAACATGCGCTGATCGGACGCCGGAGCCGCCGCCTTTATCGTTTGGGTGCCGAAATTCGCGTGCGTCTTATGGAGGCTGATCCTGTCACCGGGGGCATGGTATTTGGCGTTACGAATACAAATGGTGCGGATATCCCGGGCCTGATGATGGCGGCACCCGTCACTCCACGCGGCGGCTTTAGTAAGCCTCGCGCCGAGAAACGAAGCTGGAACAAGGGTAAGGGTCGGGATGGCGAACGGCACGAACGATCAGATCGTGATTCACGCCCCTTCAAGGGTCCTAAAAAGGGCGGCAAGGGGCCTAAAGGCCGTCGCTAAATGATTTAGCGGATTTCCTTGACATTCCTGCGGAAATCCGTAAATTACGCCCCTGTTCCACAGGTTTTCGGGCTTTTTCCCTTTTGAAATGCCCAATATTTACAAGGATTTAGCGTTATGGCGAAGAAAAGCGTGGCCATGAAAATTCGTCTGGAGAGCTCGGCTGGCACCGGCTACCGTTACTACACGACGAAAAACCCCCGTACAAAAACGGAAAAAATGAAAATTAAGAAGTACGATCCTTGGGCCCTGAACCCAGAGACCGGTAAACCAGGCATGCATGTCGTTTTCGAAGAAAAGAAAATGCCACCGCACAAAAAATAGTGGCCGTTTTCTGCTGTTTTTTAAAGAAAGGCGCCCTGTGGCGCCTTTTGTTTATGTTCATTCTGACAAATAAAAGTTTGCCTGCCGTACTTTTTATACCTAATCTTCTTTCTTATAAAAAATAGGGAGAACTGCGTACTATGGCGACCAAGAAAAAGAAACCTCTGGCTGATGTAAGGCTGAAAGAAGCGCTCGATAACCTTGTCGGTATCATCGATACAATTGAGCGCAAGCAAGAATTCATTGATGCCTATGTCATGCTCGACCCCGATCTTGTCGATGGTCGGAATTTCCGCCAAGTAGCGTTTGATAGTCTGCTTGATGCCTATATTGATGCAACGTTTGCGCTTGAAAAAGATGACATCCCCCTGGAGCCTTACCGTATCCTGCTGGAAATGCGTGACCAGAAGAAAGTGTCTCTGCGCACCGCACGTGCTGACTTTGAAAGGGAACGCGGCATCCAGATGGAGGATGACTACCCCTTCAAGGAACCAGAGTGCTTAAGCATTTTTGGCAACAAGCCGCGGATTGAACTGATTGACGTCATGCCCGCCTGGAAAAGGGCGGCGGCAGCTCTGGCCGATACATTCCGGACGGATCATGCGCTGCGGGTTGATGATCGTATGCAACGTTTACTAAACCGCGTGACCCATCAGTTTGACAGACGTTATGAAACGCATGAGGGGCTTCTGCAAGAAAAGAAAAACGCCCGTAAAGGCGATTATAATAGTGACGAACTAAACATGCTGGTCCTGCGGGCTGAAGATAAGGAATTACCCCCTGCGGCCATGAAGCATTTGCACAGCCAGTTGAAACTTATGGACGGCATGCAGGAAACATCAGGCGATTATAAAAGTCTGCTGCGTGCCCTGGAAACGCTGGTGTCCCTGCCATGGAACAGGCAATCAAGACTTATTAGCGACATTGAAGAAACAGAACTTCGTCTAGATGAGAAGCATTATGGCCTGGACAAGGCCAAAGATATTATTGCTGAACATGTCGCCGTACAGCAGCGCACGGGCAATAGCAGCGGCAAAGTGCTTTGCTTCAATGGCGCGCCCGGTATAGGCAAAACATCACTGGCGCAGGCTATTGCTTATGCTACGGGCCGGACGCTGGTTCGTATCGCCTTAGGCGGGGTGCGTGATTCTGTTGCCATTCGCGGACATTCGAGCACTTACACAGGCGCTCTGCCTGGCCGTATCGTCAAGGGCCTGATAGAGGCTGGCGTTAAAAATCCACTTTTTCTGCTTGATGAGATCGACAAGGTGGGCACCGGTAATGGTGACAACCCTGATGTCGAATCAGCACTCCTTGAAGTGATTGATCCGGAGCAGAACTCACATTTCCGCGATACTTATGTAGATGTTGAGTTCGACCTTAGCGATGTCCTGTTTATTGCCACATCCAATGACAAGTGGAACATCATGCCTGCCCTGCGTGACCGCATGGAGGTTGTCGACCTGCCGTCATATACATCGGAAAAGAAACTGAAAATCGCGCAATATCACTTGCTGCCCCAACAAATGGAAAAAGCGGGATTATCACAAGATGATATTAGCATTCCTGATGAAACATTGAAGGCCATTATCAGCAAATATGTACGAGAACCGGGCGTACGAGAACTGGAAAGGCTGATCGAGAAGATATGCCGCAAAGTGGCCTATAAACTTGAACGTGAAGATGTTGATGAAATCGTAGAAGTTAAAGAATCCGACCTTACCGACTATCTAGGAAAACCGCGTATATATAGCGATATGCTCACCCATAAAGATTCTGTCGGTGTTTCGAATGGACTGGGCGTCGCCGGCAGCTTTGGCAGCGTATTGCCATTCGAAGCCATTAAGATGGAAGGCAAAGATGGCCTGAAAATCAAGCGCACTGGCCAAATGAAAGAGGTAATGCAGGAGTCGATTGACGTCGTAACCTCTTGGATTAAGGCTAACGCAAAAAATCATGGCGTGAAACCTGATGATCTCGAGAAAATAGAGTTGCATGTCGATGCCGTCGGTGACGGTGCGAAAGATGGCCCTTCTGCCGGGATAGCTTTATTGAGCGCCTGTATGTCGGCGATTAAAGATGAGCCCCTGCGCGCCAATCTCGCCATGACAGGGAAATTGACATTGGGTGGCCGCGTTCGCGCCATCGGAGGCACCATCGAGAAGCTGGAGGGCGCCATGCGGGAGGGTATTACGACAGTATTGATCCCGCAGGCGAATATGAGAGATTTGAGCGATGCCTCAGATGAAATCAGAAGCAAACTTCAGATCATTCCTGTTGAAACAGCCGAAGATGTATTGAAGCACGTATTTGCAACACAAGTCGCTGCACCGAAGTTATTATCCTATGCGGCATCGCCTGAGTCTGCACCGGATAAACAGGACAAGCCTGACAGGCCAATACCCGCTATATTGGCCAGGCGCGCGCCTTAAAGGCACATGATTATTTCAGCCATTCAAGCCGGGCGATCACACGCCCGGTAATATGGACGTTCTCGACAGGCAGACGAAAAGAAACCCCGCTCCGTGATGAGATATTCACCATCAGCGGTTTCTCGCCTGGTACTATATCGCACTGACGCAGGACAGGCCCCACCCCATCGGACATGACGAATACCCCGGGCGGCGAAGGCATATTGTCGGAAAGATCCACCAACACTTGTGTGCCGACCGCAAAGTCAGGCTCCATGCTATTATCACGTACTGTAAAAATTCTGATCTTCTCGGGTGGTGCTGTGGTTTTAGATTCCAGCAAACGTGCTGGCATTATCCAGGCATCTTGATCCTCTGACACTTCCTGTTCGGATAAACCCGCCTGCAATGTCTGCAGCTGATAGCTGCCGCGTGTAGCTGCTTTATGCCCGTCTGTAGGCAGATCAAAGAACCGACGCATCGCCACATATTCGTGAGCCTTGATCTGACGGGTCCCAGCCAGAATTTTACTGATAGCCGGAGGGTCCAGCGCCAAAGCACGGGCTAAATCCGCCCGGGTTTTTGCAGGATTCAGTTCAAATTGCGTTTTTAGCCATGTTGCGTCCATGGCCTTATTATCATGGCAATATAAGCACTATGATATTTCCAATTTGGAAATTAATATTTGATATATTTCTAAATTGGAAATATATTAATTCGATGGTAGCGACCCCTTCTTTAGAGGATAAAACAATCGGCCAAAATCTCAGGATTTTGCGCCAAAGCCGTGGGATGACCCAAGAGTACTTGGCGCAAGCGATTGCCGTTACTTATCAGCAGATTCAGAAATATGAAATTGGAGCCAGCGCCATCCCTGCCACACGGCTCCATGCGTTAAGCATAGCCTTAAAGGTACCACATGCTTACTTTTTTGAAAGTTTGCCGCCTCCCACGTCAGATGGGCACAATAAAATCAACCCTGCGATCATGAAGCGCACCTTAAAATTACAGCAAATGACTGACCCCGTTGAACAAACCAAAATATTGAAAATTATCGACATTTTGCTTGCCTGAAGCGGCAGTTTTCTCTGTACGAAACGTCCGCTGCCCATTATTGCTAAGGGCCATGAAATCCCTTTCCAAAGTCTCGGCGCTTGCGGCATTCCTGTCGCGGCCCGCTATACCGTTCTGGACGCTACCCTGGCTGATGGTATTGCTGGTGGCGGGTACGATTGCGCAGAAATATGTCGGGCTTTATATCGCCGAGAAAACATTTTTCTCCTCGTTTATCTTCTGGTGGGGCTTCTTGCCGCTGCCCGGCGGCTATACGGTCACGGCTATTATCTTTATTGCCCTGCTTGCCAAGTTTATCGGGGAGAGTCGCTGGCAATGGTCGCGCGCGGGCATCATTCTTACGCATCTGGGTGTGCTTGTATTACTGGCGGGCGGTTTACTGACAGCCCTTACGGCCCGTGAAGGCTTTATTGTCATCGACGAGAAATCTGAATCAGCGCTGATTGAAGATTATCATGCACGTATTCTTACCATCAGTCGTGACGGCGACATTATTTTCGCACTGCCCGCGGAAAAATTGAAGCCTGGATTACTGCTGGGACTGGAACAAGGACTGCCTTTTAACGTCAAGATCATGTCTTACATGGCCAATGGCACACCACAGGCGCGTGAGAAGGTTGAGGGAGAGAATTGGCGCGGCCCTGGCGCAAAAATAGAGATGGTTCCCGTAAAACCCGACATGCAGAACGAAAACAATCATGGCGCGGTCAATATAGCCGTACGGGGAACAGGGGAGGATACAGACGGCTTGTATATGATGACGGAAGTTATGCCGCTCTATCCGCAATTTGATATCAAGGACCATATCTATGAATTGCGCTTCCGCAAATCGACTTCGGGACTTCCCTTCACGCTTGCGCTGGAAGATGTCGAAAAAGACAATTATCCCGGCATGGATATGGCCCGTGCTTATCGTTCCGTCCTAACCATCAAGGATGGCGATACGACATGGCCTGCCGAAATCAGCATGAATAATCCTCTACGCTACCGCGGTTACACTTTTTACCAGTCGTCTTATATGCAGAAACCTGATGGCAGCGAAACGACAGTTCTGAGCGTTGTGTGGAATATAGGCCGGCTATTCCCCTATATCGCCAGCGCCATTATTGCGGCAGGGCTTATTCTGCATCTGCTTATTTCCACACGTGGCCGCCTTGCTTTGGCTGTTTTATTAACGATGACATGCCTGCAGTATAGTCCGGCGCAAGCAGCAGACATGGATATGCAGGATTTTCGTATGATCCCCGTCCTGCATGAGGGGCGGCTGAAACCCCTGGAAACGTTTGCACAGACCCAACTTCGTACATTTTCAGGCAAGAGCACGCTTGATGGCATGTCTGCCAGCGAGTGGCTGGCAGAGTTGTTATTTGATCCTGTGCGTGCGGCGGAGCGCCCGGTTTTTGTTGTGCGGAACCGCGATATTCAGCGGGCCCTGCATCTTCCCCATGTTCCAGGCGCCCTTTACACCTTGCCACAAATTGCAGGCCCGCTTAGCCAGCAGGCAGAACGCATCCAGGTTCTTTTACAAACGCCCGCCGATAAACTGGAAGCACGCCAGAAGCAGCTCCTGGAATTACACGATAAAGTTTCCGCCTATATGCAGTTGATGCGGTCATTCTCCCTAATCCTTCCTTTAGCTGTTCAAGTCCCCGATAGCTTACTCAGTGAAAAAGAAAGAAAAGGCCTAGAGAGTTCATCACCTGATTATCTGACCCTGCGCAAATATGAAGATCGTGCGCAGAAGCGCCTAAAGGAAATCATAAAAAAGCGTGGTGATGACCTTTCAAATTATAACGACGAGGAAAAAGCGATTGCCCTTTTCTCCTGGCAGCTGGAGACGTTATCAGGCAGCAGTGCGAACAATCAGTTATTCCGCGTCATACCTGTTGATTGGAATCATGAGGAACGCCTAAGCCCCTGGGCTGTCCTGCAACAGGGCCAGGGATCGCCCGCGACCGCCGCCTTAATCGATGAATGGCGCACCTTGGGACTTGCCTGGCTTAACGATGATCCTGAGGCCTGGCGGCATACGGCAAAAAAACTTAGTCAGGATGCCGACAGCACTCATTTCAATATTGAACGTCTCTATAATAAGCTCAATCCGTTCCAGGCGGCGCTGCTGCTCTATACGCTCGCCATTTTATTGCTTTTGGCATGCTTAAGAAATGGAGGTTATGACCGCTATCTCCATACAGCATTGTGGGCCCTGTCATTGGGAGCCGTGATCCACGCATGCGGCATTATGATGCGGGTTTATATCCTTTCACGCCCTCCTGTGGGCACGCTTTATGAGTCCCTTCTTTTTGTCTCGCTGATATGCGTGATCGTAGGTACATTTTTGTTCTGGAAGCGCCGCGAAGTATTAACAGGACTGACTGCTGCATTCTCAGGCGTGCTGATACTTTGTGTATCGCTTTACTTTGGTGCACGCAGCGGCGATTCCCTCTCGATGCTGGTTGCCGTATTGAATACGAATTTCTGGCTGGCAACGCATGTATTGATCGTGACGAGCGGTTATGGGCTTTCGATCATTGCCGCCATGCTGGCACATGCCTGGCTTTTCTCTCTACATGATCGTTCCGGTCTGTTCACCAGCATGCACCGTATGGCACTTTCTGCCCTCTTGTTTACAACTGTCGGCACTATTCTGGGCGGCATCTGGGCTGACCAATCATGGGGCCGCTTCTGGGGTTGGGACCCTAAAGAAAATGGCGCTTTACTGATTGTGCTCTGGATTACGTGGTTATTGCATGGGCGCATGGGCGGACACCTTTCATTGCCACTCTATGCCGTTGGTATTGCTGCCCTGAATATGGTCGTGGCACTGGCGTGGTTTGGCGTCAACCTCCTGAGTGTGGGCCTGCATTCCTACGGCTTCATTTCAGGCATCGCGACGGGGCTGGTAATATTCTGCATTCTCGAATGTGCATTGATTGCTTTCCTGTATAGGAGGCGTATACGTCATGCATAGGAAACTGAATGCATTGCTGGTGATTGCCATTCTGGCGCTCACGCTAGGTGCAACATGGCTCATAGATGGCCAGACAAGAGTTACTCCTGCAAAGCCAGCACAACCAGAACGCCCTGCATCTTCAGGGCCGGTTGCCCCTGATATAACACTCACAGACCTTCAGGGCAAAACTGTAAAACTGCATGATTTCAAAGGCAAAACTGTTTTGCTGAATTTCTGGGCCACGTGGTGTACGCCCTGCATTGCTGAGTTTCCGCAGTTTGTAAGATTAGCACAATCCATGCCTGATGATCTGGTTATCCTGGCAGTGTCTATCGATGAAGATCCGAAGGTCATCCCTGCTTTCATGAAGCGTTATGTCCCCGAACATACGAAGGCCAAGAACCTTAAGCTTTTCTCAGATGCAGATAAATCCATTTCCCAGGATGTTTTCCAGACAATACGCGTGCCGGAAACGATTATCCTGACCCCAGAAATGATGATGGCCCGCAAGGTCGCGGGCCTGAGCATCGAGTGGGATAGCGATGAAACTAAAAAATATCTGACCAGCCTTTCCACTGATTAGTGTTTCATGCCATCGGGTTTCAAGGCGGGTTTGACAGCAGCATCACGCTGTTCCAGAAGACCCTGATAATAAGCCTGACTTCCTGAAGGATCCTGGATTTTTGCCAGACGTTCTATCGGCGCATGGTTTTGTGTCGGCGCTACGGTAACATCAAAGCCATGATGTGTGCCGTCTTCCCCAATAATAGGTTTAAATATCTTTCCCATGCGTCACTCCATGTCCCTTGAATTACTCCCCCAATCTACGCGCACGGGGTTAACAATCCGTAAATTTTCTATAATCACAGCGCCATGGATTGGCTTAGTATTTAACCCCTTCATTTTATTTATTAATTATTGGGTAAGGTGAAGGGCGGGATGATGCAACTCGTTTTAATATGCAAATACTAAGTTTCTGTATTTTTCCAAAACTCCGTTTGGCAGCCCCGTCTTTTTTCGCTAATGTCCTCCCTATAACAAATAAATAAAAGACTCTTACAGGGAGAACTAGCGTGCCACACGGACAATCAGCCGCGTCTAATACCCATTCATCTTCAGCACCTGTTGCTGAAAAAATGAAGGAATATATCACTTGGGCCGCCAGGCTGATCCAGGCCGCTAAATCGGAAGTAGGAAAAGATATCTTTGACCAGGACGAGATGGTCAACCTGATCTTTGTGGCGCTCGTGGGTGGTGGCAATATTCTGGCAGAAGGTATGCCCGGTCTTGCCAAGACCAGAACCATCAAATCAATTTCACAAGCCACAGGCTTAAGCACAAAACGTATTCAGTTTACAGCTGACCTGCAACCGATTGACCTCACCGGATCAGAAGTGTTGGACAGAAAATCTAACGAATGGAAGTTTCGTCCGGGTCCTTTGTTTGCACAGCTTGTCCTTGCTGACGAAGTAAACCGCGCCAGTGAGAAAACGCAATCCGGTCTTTTGGAAGCGATGGAAGAGGGACAGGTTACAGTTGATGGGGAGACACGCAGCCTGCCGCGTCCCTACCATGTCATGGCAACACAGAACCCCGTGGACCAGGGTGGTACCAACAAACTGCCTGAAGCGCAGGCTGACCGTTTTATGCTGAAAGCCAAATTTAAATATGCAAGCCGAGACGCCGAAGTAAAGATTGCTCTGTCGCAATCCTCTACCGAGGCAGACATTGGCGAAATGATAGAAGCCCACGAAAGATTCAAGCAGGGTGATGACAGCCTCGGCGCCGATATGACGACACGCAAGAACCCCAAAGGGGCTCTGAAGGCTCAGGCCGTCATGACGCCTCAGGAACTGATTATCATTCAGGACATCGCCCGCATCCTGCCTATCAGCAACGAAGTGGCTGAGAAAGCCGTTGATCTTGTGCGTGCTCTGCGTCCTGAAGATAGCAAGGATGAGTTTATTAGCCGGAACGTAATGGCAGGTCCATCACCCCGCTCCGAGATCTCTTTCCTGTTAGCTGCCAAAGCACTGGTAATTGCCGAGAAGTTTAACAAAAACGGTGCGCTGTCCCCTGATGCCAGGGATATTGCGCGTCTGGCCCTGCCTGTGCTGGAACACCGCATGATTATGCGGCCTGACCGGGAGCAAGGTGTCGAGGCAGAAGACGTAATCAAATATGTCGTCAAGCAGATGCATCTGACATAATAATCCAGCTCTTATATAGCTTAACAAAGTTGCTTGACGAATTTCGTGGTCGTGATAAACCCGATATGAAGATTCATGGTCGCTAAGATCATAATAATTATAAAAAATATCAAACAGGGAGTATCTAATGACTAAAAGCCTCAAAGCTACGATTCCATCTTTAACGCCGTTTCAGAAGCTGATAGCTGGCGCTGCTCTCAGCCTTGCTGCTGCTTTCTCTGCTTCTGCACATGCCCCGGCCCCTGGAACACCCGACCATAATCTGCTGGCCCCGCATAAAGATTTCATTATGCATATGAAGCGCGCTGATGGCTCCATGGGTTCCTGCTGCAGCGACAATGATGCCTTTGGCGATCTGGAAGAAAGAAGAACAACAGACGGCAAATATGAAGTGAAGCTGACACATGACTTACAGCGTAATAAATTGCCCGCACCTGTCTGGGTAACAATCCCCGAGAAGGCCATTCTTTCCGCCAAGCATGCCAAAGCGGTTTGCCAAGAGTATAAGCAAGGCAATAACGCCAGCAATACCTGTACATCGCCGAACTTCAATGTGATTTGGCACAATGGTGATCTGAAGAATGGCGGCAAAGATATCACAATCTGGTGCTACTTCCCAAGACCCCAGGTTATGAACTAATCAAATAAAACCCCGCAAACAGCGGGGTTTTTTTACTAATCGCGCCTCAGGATATCCAGTTGTTTATTGATCGGCTCCAGCTTGGCGTTGCCCATATAAGCATACAGAACCAAATTAATACCCGTGCGCAAAGCCATCTCGCGTTCACGGGTGCCGGGCAATACGCTTTTACCGGCCCAGGCATCACCCCAGTTGCGATCACCGATAATCGTTGACGACACTTTCTCGACACCTTTAGAGGCAGGCACTTCTGTCCATGTGGCGCCATGCGCGCTCGTCCCCGGCAGGTTTGAGAGCAAATAGAAGCCTTTAACCGTAGGATGGTCAGCGGGCGTATTCATCAAAGGCGGAATGCTGAGGTCGGTCAGCAATCGACGCAGTGCTCGCTGGTCACGCATCATGCCATTCGCATCGCGGAGGTCGAACAGTATCACCCCACCTGTATCCAGATAATGCTGCACCTGCAGCCGCGCTTTATCAGAAAGCGGCCGTGCATCAGGCGTTACAGGCCAATAAAGGAAGTGGAAGAATGAAAGATCATCGGTTTCAGGATCAAGCCCCGCGACTCCTTCCGCCTTAACAGCGGTGCGCGTTTTAACTTCCGTCTGCAGATTCCGCAACGCTGTTTCTGTATTGCTGTTGATCTGTGCTGATGTCGTGCGGATATAGCCCAGATGGAGGTTATTGGTATATTTCAAGGCTTGGGTGGATTGCAGCCCCCCCGCAGGCGCAGGAAGCGACTGCTGCGCCTGAGCAAAAACCGGCGCTAGCGCCAGCAATACGGGCAGGCACAATGTCTTCAAAGCTTGTTGGCGAGTATTCACGGCTAGTCCCTGTTTTTTTATGATTATAGGACTGTTATATTGCATAACGATGCCCGGCACAAACAGGAAAAGCAGGCTTTGATAAATCAGGGCTTTTTATACTCGTAATAATATTACAAAGCCCTAAATCCTGTTGACTCTACCTCCAGCGATTGTTAGCCATAATCTAAAGCAAATAAAGACTTTCAACAGGGTCAGGTATGAATTTTCGTCGCACCATAGGTTCGAACATGGCGGCTGCTGCCTTTGCATTGGGCGCAGCGCAAATATCTATGGCTCAAGTCAATTCTCCCGCTTCAGCCCCCGCTCCTTCCGATAAATCTATCGCCACAACAACGGCGACATTGCAGCAACACACATATCGCGAATGGGATCCTTACTTCCCTAAGGAAGTGCTCGGCGGGATGGGGTTGCTTTATCTGGGCCTCTGCCTGCTGGCATGGCGCAAGTATGGTGCGAACAGCAGCAGCACGACGTTAAGGTTCATGGCGGGTGCTGTCGCCTTGTATGGCATGGCGAACTATCAGGAAATCAATCAGGTACGCGAGCCTCTCACAACAGAAGCTTTGATTGTGATTGATGAAAGCCCCAGCCAGTCTTTCAATAATCGCGCTGCTGAAACAACCGCCAGTGCGGCTGCCCTCGAGAAAGCTTTAAAAGCATTACCCGGTGTCTCCGTAAAAACGATTAAGGTATCGGGGGAGAAAGATGGTATAGCCGCAGATGGTACGCGTATCATCAGCAGCATCGATGATGCCTTGAGCGATATTCCCGGCGCGAGACGTGGCGGTGTGTTTATCCTGACAGATGGTCAAGTGCATGACAAAATTGCTGACAATTTCGACTTTGGCAAAGATGTGCCTGTGCATGTTCTGTTATCGGGCAAAGACGGCGAATATGACCGCCGTGCCGAAATACTCGAAGCATCCCCCGCTGGCTTAATTGGTAAAAAGCAAGACATCAAATTCAGGATCGTTGATGAAGGGCCTGTCCCGGGTGGCCGTGATAAGGTGAAGGTAACCATCGTGCAGGATGGTCAACCGTCTGCCACACAAATGGTCACACCAGGAGAAACAGCCACATATAGCGTGAATATCAATCATGCGGGCGCAAATATCATTGAAATCAGGACCGATGCCGTCAAAGGAGAACTGACGGATGATAATAACCGTATCGTCGCCAGCATTCAGGGGAACCATGAGAAGCTGAATGTCTTGATGGTCTCAGGGTCGGCCAATCCGAATACACGAATGCTGCGCAACCGTTTAAAGGCGGACCCGGATGTAAACCTGATCCACCTGAGTTTCTCGCGCTTACCTGACCAGGTTGACGACACTCCCCGTGAAGAGCTGAATATGCTGCCCTTCCCCATGAATGAAGTGTTTTCCGACAATATCAGGAAGTTCAACCTGCTGATCCTGGACAACCCTTCCCATTTCCATCTTATGCCAAGCGTGTATCAGGAAAATATTGCCAAGTATGTCAAGGAAGGTGGCGCTCTGCAGGTGATATCGGGACCTGAATATGCCCTGCCCCAGAATATTCATACGGGACCTTTAGGCAGCGTTCTGCCGGCGGCACCTGCTGGCAGTGTGACAGAGCGTACATTCACCCCCCGTATTAGCGATCGGGGACAGCGTCATCCCGTAACGCGCGGCCTGCCCGGCGGCAATACGCCTGATAATAAAACCCAACCCTCCTGGGGGCCTTTCTATCGTAGCGTCGATGTGAAGACTCCGACAGGAGAAGTTGTAATGGAAGGCGCTGACAAGAAGCCACTGCTGATCCTCAGCCACCAGGGTAAGGGGCGTGTAGCCATGCTGAATACCGACAGCATGTGGAGATGGGAACGCTCCCTCACAGGTAGCGGCCCGCATGGACAAATCTTGCTGCAAACCGCGCACTGGCTGATGAAAAAGCCCGACCTTGAAGAGGAATCATTACGGATTACACAGCAGGGCAAGAACCTGGTGATTGAACAACAAACCATGGCTGAGAAAAGCACGCCTGTCACGCTCAGCACGCCTTCCGGGAAAAACATTTCTTTAACGCCAGAAGCGGCTGAACCTGGCCTCTGGAGAATAACAGCACCCATTAAGGAACTGGGCCCCTATAGCGTTGAACAGAAGGGCGCCTTCCCGCGCCAGGCGTTTATCAATGTCGGCCCCGAAAACCCGCAAGAATATGTGCACACGATTTCGACACCTGAAATTTTAAAGCCGCTTGCTGAGCGCACACAAGCAACAGTTCTTCGTATGACGGATGCGCAGGGTATCGTCAAACTGCCAACACTCAAACCCGTCGATGCGCGTGCCGAAAAAAGATCTTATGCAGGTGCCGACTGGATGGGCGTGCGCATGACCGATGAAGGCATTTTACGCAGCAGTGACCGTAAACCTGTTATTCCCACCTGGATACTCGCTGCCGCGATGTTCGCTTTCATGGCTGCCGCTTACCTGCAGCAAGCCGGGTGGAAAAACGCTTTACGTATGCCATTTGGGCGCAACAAGCCACCAGAAGCCCCGGCCCCTTAGAGTTTGATGATGCAAGAAAAGAAAAAGATAACATCCATCAGAAATCTATTTGCTGCGGCAGCTACAGCCGGATTGGCAACCCCTGCGGCTGCGCAAGCCGTAACGGTAGGTTCACTGAGCGCCACCATGGCCCCGTGGATGTTGTTAGCGGTGCCCGCTGTGATGGCTTTGTGGTGGGTGATGAAGAGTATTCCCCAGGAACGTTTGAAACAGATATTCCCCGGCATTCAGTTACTGGCCAAAGTTAAACGCGAAGAACCTGCCCCTACGCGTATGCCCTGGTGGCAATATGTTCCCATCACCCTGGCAACAGCCGCCGTTGTTGGCGCCCTTGCCAAACCGGAGTGGAACCCGCAAGCACCGCTTGAGGGTACAGGCCCCGTGATGTTGGTGGTTGATAATGGCTGGTCCGCCGCGCGTAACTGGAAGATGCGCACAATACAGATGGAAAATCTGATTGCCCGGGCGGACCGTGCCGGGCGGTCTGTGATTATTGTTCCGACTGCCGCACCCACTGACGGCAGCCCTCTCACAGCGATTGGCCCTGTCAGCGCTGCCGATGCCCTGAGGCAGGTCCGGGAAATGAAGCCAAACCCGTGGCCTACACAACGCCAGGAAGCTCTGCAAGCTCTGGGCGCCGTTAAAAATGATCAAAAAACATCCGTGATCTGGCTGAGTGACGGGTTGGACGATGATAAAGCCCGTGCACTGGCAGAAAAACTTCAAACTTACGGTACGCTCACAGTATTTGAGGATGAACAGGCCGTAGCGCCACGCCTGATTGATCAACCTGCAGGGCTATTGGATAAGCTGACTGTTACGGTACGTCGTGCACAAACAAGCAATGCCGACAAATTTCCGCTGATCGTAGCCGACCAGAAGGGGCAACCGTTAGGCAGCAGTGAGGCTGTATTCAAAAGTGGTGAAAGTAAAGCCGAAGTTACTTTTGAACTGCCCACGCATGTAGCCAACGATATTACAAGTGTATCTATCGAAGGTGACAACACAGCGGGTGCGCGCGTTCTGATTGATGAGCGTTTCCGCCGCCGTCCTGTGGGCGTCATCCAGACGGGCACAGATTCACTGGCGAATGAATCACGTTATCCTGTGCAGGCCCTTGGCCCTTATGTTGATCTGCATCAGGGTACTGTGGATGACCTTTTGAAACGTAAGCTTGCTGTCATCATTATGCCTGACGGCGCCAGCAATTCACCGGGCCTTAATAAAAAGATCGAAAAGTGGGTCAATGAAGAAGGTGGCACGCTCCTTCGTTTTGCGGGCCGCAATCTTTCCCAGCAGGAAAATATCGATAGCGATCCACTCCTGCCCTTAAAGTTACGTAAGGGTTCCCGTTCACTGGGCGGTGATGCGTCAGGCAGTAAAGAGGCTCGTATAGCGCCCTTTGCTGCTAAGTCACCTTTTGCAGGCATTACAGTGCCCGCTGATGTCACAATCCGCGAGGAAGTATTGCCACAGCCCGGTACAGATACCGATGAAAATACATGGGCGCGGCTTGATAACGGCACACCTCTGGTCACCGCTAAGAAACATGGAAAAGGCCAAATCGTTCTGGTTCATACATCCGCCGACCCGTCATGGTCCAATCTTGCTTATTCCAGCGCTTACATTGAGATGTTGCGTGCCGTTGTCACCACCAGCCAGGGCGTCGCCGATAAATTAGAAAACGGTGATATTTCCCTGCCCGCCGTCAAGGTCATGGATGGCCAGGGCAAACTGGGGGCACCTGGGCCTTCTGTCCGGCCGCTTACCACCAAAGACATTGATGACGCTGATGTGGGTCCGCGTCATCCGCCCGGATTTTACGGTAACCAGAGTCTGCAACAGGCGCATAATCTTTCTGTTGCTGTACCGGAATTGAAACCATTGGGTAAAATGCCGGAGGGCACCCACCGCAAGATTTATGAAGCCGTATCGAAAGATACGGATTTGACGGGATATATGTGGGGCGGTGCTTTTGCCTTCCTGCTTGTCGATATGATGCTGATGGCATGGCAAAGACGCGGCAAGCGTGCGCCTGCCCAAAACAAAAAACGTGAGAGTCCGCTTGCACCTTAGGAAATGAACATGAAGGTCGATGAGATAAGATCGAGAATAGCAAAATTATTCAGCCTGAATGCGCGGGCTGAAGAAGTGCGCCGTCACGTTCCTTTGCATCAGCGCCCTGAAATTGAGCTCATAACACGTGGCCTGCCACAAGGTGGCCCACACCTATACAATAAAAAGGGCGCCGGGCTTGAATACTTCGATCAGCGTCCTTTCGTTTCCGGGCAGGATGATCCGCGCGGCATTCATTCCAAATATTCGCAGAAACGCGATGCGCTTGTATTCGTAGAGAAAGAGGCTGAAATCCGCCATAACTATTATTTCTGGCGTAGCAATCTACCCTCTATGGACTGGAAATCAGATAAATCGCCCTATACGCCGCGTGAAGCTGCAGAAATTTTGATGATGGCGATGGCGAAACAGGTTTCGCGTACTCATGAGAAAGTAGCCCTGCTGGAAAGCGGTGAAACGCGTCGCGGCCATCAGGCTGGTGAATGGCTGGGTATGCAGCTGGCCTTGGACCGCTCAACGCATGATATGCCGCGCATGAAGGTTCTGCCTGCCAGACAAAGTACGGCCATTCTTGTCAGTGATTTCCTGCCACCGGATCATGACGAATCCAGCGCAGAAAAAATATACGGGGACTTCAACAGAACATTGGGACAATTACGTAGCCAAAGCGTATCAGGATGGATCGTTATGGTGGCTGATCCGCAAACGGTCGATTTTGATTATAAAGACCGCGAGCTTTTCAAAGGCCTTTCCGATAACAGCCTTGAGGTCAATCTTGGTAAGGGGAAACGCGGCGACCAGCGACGCGAATATCAGGAGATTTTACGCCAACATATCGATCGGTTACGCCAGATCAGCGAAGGTTACGGCTTCAAGATGATTGTGCAACGTACTGATGAGCCTTTGCAGCAGGCTTTACGGGCTATTTATCGACTGGGACCTTCGATACCTCAAAGCATTTCCAAACTGGGACTAAAGGCATGAGTTACGGTTACAAGAGAATCAGATCATGGGCAATCCAGGCTTCTTTGGCTGCGGCTGCATTTGCAGGGGCCGCTCAAGCTCAAACGCAGCCCCAAACGACACCGCGTGCCCAGACCAAATCCGCTGCGTGTTTGAAGGCGCAGCAGACCGTGAATAAGGATGGTTTAGGGACTTACAAGCTTTACGATCTGACCGCTCACCCGACCCTTGCGGGATCCACTGTTGAGATTTCCATCAAGGTTAGGGACGCCTTGGGCCAAGCCGCCAAATCCGAAAAGTGCAAGGTCACTATCCCGCATCAGGATTTCTTTCACCCTGTGGCCTCAGCCATGGTAGAGATGCGCCGCAGTCTTGCCAAGGATAGTTTGCAGGCATCCGCTATATCGCAGCGTTTTGCAAAATTACTGCAAGATAAGGGCAAGACCGTCGTGAATCCGGAAACCATGTCCCTTCTGAAGAATATTCAGAAGAACATGAGCGAGGCCAAAGATACCGATGCCCTGGAAACAGTGGTGCGTGATATGTGGGAAGTCATGCAGCGCCTGGAACAGGAGAATATAAGCGTCGCGGAGCAACGCCTGCGCGAGATGGAACAAGCCCTGCGCGAGGCGCTGGAACGTGGCGCCAATGAAGAACAGATTAGGGAGCTGACCAAGGAGGCCATGAAGGCCATGAAAGAGGCCCTGAAAGAGCAGGCCTCGAAATCCGGCCAGGATGAAAAATCCAAGCAGGATATGGAGGACATGCAGAAGCGTCTCGAAGAGATGCAGAAGATGCTGGATCAGCTGCAGCAGATGGACCCGAAAATGGCCCAGAAGATGCAGGAAATGATGCAACAGATGCAGGAGCTGATGAAACAGCAACAGCAAATGCAACAGATGCAGGAGCAACAGAAAAATCAGGATTCACAACAAAGTCCACAACAACAGCAGGACAGCCAGAAGCAGCAGCAACAAATGCAGCAGAGCATGCAACAGCGTATGGAACGCATGAAGCAGCAAATGCAACGTATGCAGCAACAGATGCAGCAACAGCAACAGATGCAGCAGATGATGCAGGATATGAATAACCTGATCAAAGACCAGGAAGACCTGCGCAATGAAACAGCTGAAGAACGCGAGAAACGCAAGCAGGATATGGAGGCCATTCTCAAGCAACTTGAAGAATACGCCAAGGAACTGAAAAAGAAGATTGATGAGAAAAAATCCGAAGAATACCAAAAGCAATGGAATAGTAATTCAACTCCCGACGCGGGTGGCCATTCATTCCTGAAGGAAACCAAACCGTTATTGGTTGCCGCTCTTGATAACAATCCTCTGCAGCTGGCGCAGACAGATGCACTGCCACAGCCAAAGCCAGCCCCCTTTAATCGGGAAGTCAGCGAACAAAAGGTCAAACGCCTGGGCGAAATGGGGACGGATGTAGACAATACCGCCAAAGAATTGAGAGACAAGCGCGATAATAGTACGCAGTTGAAAGAGTCTGAGGCAGAATCAATTATCGATAGGTTCCAACGTATACAACGTGAACTAGAGCAACTGGACCCCAAACAAAAGCAGCCCCAACAAAAGCAGCAGCCGCAGCAAGGCCAGCAACAGCAACAACAACCAGGCGATCAAGATCAGCAGGATATGCTGAAGAAGATCGAAGAAGCGATTAAACGCCTGCGTGAGAAGCAAAAGCAACAACAGCAACAGAACCAGCAACAGCAGGGCGGACAGAAAAAACCGCAGAACCAGCAACAGCGCGATCTGCAGAAACGTCTGGATCAGATGATGCAGAAAATGCGCCAACAGGGTATGGACCCCGGCAAACTTCAGGATGCTGACAAATCCATGGACCAGGCTGGCGATGAACTTGACCAGGGTGATCCGGGAGATGCCGTCCCCAAGCAGGATGATGCCTTAAATCAACTGCGCGAAGGTCAGGAGCAGATGAAACAACAAATGCAGCAGATGAAAAAGCCGGGCCAGGAACCCGGTCAAGGTGAAGGCCCCGGTGACGGCCAGGGTAATGAAGAAAGAATGACGCCGCCCAGTGATGTGCTGGGCCGCCGTATGCCGCGCGATGCCCAGGATTTAGGGCCGCTGGACGCCGAGAATTTAAACCGTCAGCGCCGCGAAGAGATTCTGGAGCGGATACGCAAAAACCCCAATATGCCGAAAGCAGAGCGTGAGTATCTGGAACGCCTTGCCAATCCCCAAAGCAGCAAAAAGCCGCTTACTAAACCGGCCCCCTGATGAGTTTCAATTATGGCAGCGTCAGAACAGGCGGTGCTGCCGATGGCAGCGGCTTAGCCTTGGTATCTGGTTTATCTGGCGTTTCGATTACAATTTCACCCGTGTAACCAAAATCATCTTTGGCATTATAATCAATATCGAGTGATTTATTGTTTTTGCCTTCGGCTGGTTTGATGTCGCTGATCGTGACGACGGGCGCCTTATCCTGATCAACGGCGATACGCCAAGAAGGTCCGTGGTTGATCTTCACAATTGTGTCGGCTGCTTCCAGTTTAAACTCGTATTGATATCCCGTAACGCCCTGGCCTTGCGGCAGCTCTTTTTGCAGCGGCACCGTCTTGCCATTCACTGTGATCTCGGTAGGTTTGCCGTACGTTATGATCGTCATGACGCTTGTCTGGTGGGCAATCATTTTTTCGCCACCCTGTGTATGGTCACGTGTCGCCTCTGTCATCTGCAATGGGGGCTTGTTAATTCCCTCAGGCGGTGTAACCCAGGCCTTAAGCTGTAATGCCGGTTTAGGAGCTTCTTGGGGCTTAGAGGGTATTGGCGATGTCCAGTCGAAGGCTTTTTTAACCTGCTCGATATGAGGGCCTTGTGACATGGCCGTCGTTACTGCCAGCGTTAAAGCCACGAGAAAGCGCAGGTGATAAGGATCAAGTTTCGCCATACCGGGGCGCGGCTTACCGGCATCAAAACGGTCAGCGTATTTTTTCCACAGATTGGATATGTGGAGGTTCCAGATCGCCTTCTGCGCTTCGGAACTATCTGCGGCTATCCGGCTGGCAATTTCCTGCGCAGGATCAACATCGCTCTCGCCCAAATTCTTATCGAGGCGTTTCAAGGCATCCTTACGCGTAACGATGAGAGAGCCTGTCTTATACCGGAAAGGTGATGCGGCGAGAGCGAACGCAAAACCCAAAACACCAGCCATACGCCCCACCGGCGATGCCATGCCCCACACACCGGCAAACGAAGCTGAAAGAAAGAGCGCCGTTACAGTCGCTGGTGGTACGATCCGTGGCCACGCGCGTTCCCAAAGAATAGCGGCACGCGCCTTCTTCACTTCGCGCGTAAATGCAGGTGGCAAAGTATCCGGTGTAATGAGCGGCGCAGAGGGTGCCGCGCTGTTTTCAGATGAAGTCATGGTGCCCTGTTCGGTACTTAATTCTTATTTTTTGAAGTTCTAAAATCATTAACATAAAGGCAGGGTCGCTGCAAACGATCCCTGCCCTTAATTTATAGCATCCGCCATATTTTATTTTTCATAATTTAAACAAATCGTATCAAATCACTATTCTGGTACAGACCAGCCGCCCCCCAGCGCCTTAAACAGGTTGATACTGGATTGCAGGCGTTCATTACGGGCCTGCGCATGGCTATCCTCTGAGGACAGCAGGGTATTTTGTGCCTCCAGTAAGGTTTGGAAATCGATGATACCCGCTTCATACTGTTGACGCGCATAATTATATGCCTTGCGCGATTCAGCCATGGCTTTCTCAAGCAGGTCCTCACGTGCGGCGGCTGTTTTCTCAGCAGTCAAAGAATCTTCGACTTCCTGCAGGGATACCAGAACGGTCTTGCTGTAATTTTCTACAAGCTCCTTTTGACGTGCTGTTGCCTGTTCAACGCCCCCTTCTATACGACCACCCTGGAATATAGGGGCTGTCAATGCAGAGGCCAGTCCCAATACTGTCGTGGCGGGATCACCAAAGCCTGATGTTGCCAAGCTGCCATCGAGGCCGATCGTTATTGAAGGGAAATATGCAGCACGCGCCACGCCAATATCAGCATTGGCCGCCATAAGATCCATTTCGGCTTTACGAATATCAGGACGACGGCCGAGCAACGATGATGGCTGGCCAGGATCAATTGCAGGAATTGTTACATGCTTGAGGCTTTCGCCGGGCACATCAAACGTCTGCGGCGCCTGCCCCAATAATACGGCCAGGGCATTTTCGGCGATACTGACATTCTGCAGCGTTGTAGCGCGTGCCGCTTCGGAGGCCGCTAAAGATGCCTGCTGCTGCGCGAGATCCAGCGCCGATACTGTTCCTGCGTCGTAACGCGCCTGTACAATTCCCAGCACATCACGCGCATTCTTCAGGTTCGCATCTGCAATAGTCAGACGCTGACGGGCATTCAGCACATTGAAATAAGTACTGGCGACATCACCCATAACAACAAGGGCAACAGCATCACGGTCAAACTGACTGCCAGCGTAGTTTGCTTCGGCGCCCTCTAAATTCGCGCGGTTTGCGCCAAACAAATCGAGTTCATAATTGATACCCGCACCCACACCCAATGAAGTGCTGGTTGTTGTGCTTCCACTGGCTGGGTTTGTTCTTGAACGTCCGGCATCGGCGCTGGCGCTGGCAGACGGCAACAGGTCAGCACCGGCGATTTTCAACCCGGCACGCGATTGTTCAACACGCTGAAGTGCGGCACGAATATCATTGTTCTGCTCAAGGGCGACTGCCATTAAACGGTTCAGTTCGGGATCACTAAAGCTTTCCCACCAGGCACGCGCCATTTGCGCTGTACCGGTGCCTGACTGGCTCCAGCTTGCAGGCATATTCGTCGCAGGACGGCTGTAATCAGGGGTCAGAGAACAACCCGAAAGTAAAACGGCAACCAGTGAGGCGACGACGATTTTTTTCATTTCCACTATATCTTCCTACTCAGAACACTCTTGTTACAGAACTCAATGCGACTACAGGATCAAGCTGTGAGGCTTTTCGTGCAGGCAGGAACCCGAATAATAACCCCGTCCCCACGGCGCCTGCAAAGGCCAGTATTGCCGGACCCGGCGAAAATAAGACTTTGACCTCGCATAGAGTTAGAGCGGCCCCTACCGAAAATCCAATAGCCAGCCCCATAATTCCACCAGTTGTGCAAACAAAGGCGACTTTCGCATGCGCTCCCTATCTTCAGCGAATGATTATATTCGATAATCTTTTTATTCATATTTTTCAATGAGTTGCCTATACCACACCCTCTTTATGCTGCAGTGCTTGTCAGAAAGATGACAGGGGTGATCCATTATGTTAACAATCCCTTAATTATACAGGGAGACAACATGACTAATCGGAAAAATATGGCCAGCGTGGCCCTATCCTGCCTTGGCGCTTTTACAGCAGCCCATGCTTCAGAGGTGCAGGTTCAGGCGCATACGCAACAAGGTTGCCAGTATTTCAGTACAAATTGCAGCGGCACCCAAAGGGGCCTGTCCATAAAGACGATCAATCCTAACGGCGAATGGCAATTGGATATCACGCGTTTCCAGGAGAATGATCAGAATGCTTATTTTGATAAGTCAGTAAGCTTCCGCGATATAGCTTCCCTCCGCGGCGTGGCCCAATGGGATACGCAGGCCGAAGGCTTAAAGGCACATCTCAAGAAACAATTCTATATGGGAAACAATGCGGGTATTAGTATTGGCGGATACGCCGGTAAAATCAGCGCAGCTATACATTCAGACGCGCGGGTCGACGCGCATTTGCGCGCATTTGAACTAAACATTCCCGCTATTCACATTCCTGCAGTGCCCGCGTTAGGTATTACCGCCCAAGATATGCCAGCCACGCAGTTCAGCAGCCCGGAAATCAATCGTACGCTTTTCCAGGACAAGCGACACGCCCGGGGAAAATCTCTCTACGGGGGACTGACCCTCGATAGTGGTTATAGCTATGCCTTCACACCACGTATGACAGGAATTCTGGGTCAAGGTGGCAATATCGGGTTTGACGGCATATGGGCTACGTTAAATGCAGGCATCATCCTTTCCAGCAGTGCACAGCATAATACACGCACACCCACAGGCGATATCTGCCAGGGGCAATTTGCATTCCCTAAATCCGGGATCAATCTGACAGCCAATCTTTGTGTACGCCGTGATATCAAGCACCCTCTTTATGATTTAGAACGTGATAAAGCCAGTGAATTGAGTACCCGTATAAACAATCGGATATCAGGTATCGCTGCACGTATTTATGATAAGACCGGATACCAGCCCTCTGTCCCTGGCTATACAGCTGATGATGTGCTGAGTACGCTGGGAATTAATAATCCGTATCGTTGGCAACCGCGTTTACATTTAGGAGTGGCCGGTCGTACGGGGAATATTGTTTACGGTGCCGATATCAAACAACCATTAGGTAACAGCCATAATAAGCAGCGCACATATAGTGCTACCCTAGGATATGAATTCTGAAATTAAGGGGTGTCTACCGATAAGATAGACACCCCTAAGTTTGATCTCTAAATGAAGACTTAAGCAGCGATATCGTCTTCCCAAGCTTTCAATTGTTTTTCCACTTCATCGCGGGCTAAACCGTAATTTTTCTGGATTTTACCAGCCAGTATCTCGCGGCTGCCATTGATTTCGGCCAGATCATCATCCGTGAGTTTGCCCCACTTCTGTTTCACAGCACCTTTTACTTCAGTCCATTTACCTTCGATAATGTCTTTATTCATGGCTTCTCTCCTATTACCTATTAGTTAGAAGCAGCTTGCTTAAAATCCTCAAACTGCTTGGCTTGTGCCGCTGTCAATTGGAAATCTACAGCACCGTCACCTTTGTTGATGATTTTGACATCAGAGAAAGACAGAGCAGCTTTTTCTCCACCCATACCCATGACTTTGTCAAAACCAACGACAAGAGCATCAGCACGACCATTACGGAAGGTAATATTGTCAACGCTAGCTACTTTCTCGCCTTGCGCATTTACAATATTAGCCTTCAGCAGCTTCTCAATGCTATATCCACCTGCTGGAATGGTGGAAGTATTCTCTTTACCTGCATCCTTGGCATCGTAAGAGAAACGGCGTGCGTTCTTCATTGTCTCTTCGGTCAGAGGTGTAACCACATCACCGTCAGCATTGCGGCGCAGAACCAAGCTGTAATCGAAAGCCGCTTCTTTACCGACATTGAGAACTTCAGAATCAGAAACAACGGCTAACTGCGCATTACCTTTTGAATCGATAATAATATCGCGCAACGTCCCAACACGTTCATTGTTGGTGCCTACAACAGGCTGGTCCAGAAGACCGCGAGCCGTAGCTTTAGCCACGATACTCTTCTCAACGCCTTTAGGTTCCTTTTCGCCAAATAGCGTATATTCAACATCGTCTACCGCTTCAGAAACTGCTTCCTTGGTTTTTTTCCAGCCACGCTCGGCTTCTTCTTCGGTTAGAACCTGATCCGAATCAGGCTGGGCACGTTTCATATCCGTTGCTGTTTCAGCCGAACCTGACGCTTGGGCATGAGTAGGCGTTTTTGTTACCTGCGTATCCTCAGCCATAGCCATCGGCGTAAGGGCCATCATCGCCACAGCAGACACCGTTGTCAGAATCTTGTAATTCATAATGAGTCCTTTCAGATTTTTATATATTCTTGAGGGAGTTTCCCCTCGTCAGTGAAACAACAAACCGCCGGTAAAATCAGTTCCCGGCGGTTTGCTATTAATGAAGATATGTTTATTGTGCAGATGTTGCATCGTCGATTTCATCGCCGACTTCTTCAATAGCCTCACCGACTTGCTCACCCACTGATTGCGGGCGGTTTGTATATTGCACGGTCATTACCCCCAATATCCCCACCAGCAATATTACGATCACGATCAAAAGACCTTTGTTATTCATTTTATTTCTCCCTTAATTTCTCCTCGTATTTCATCGGGCATTCAAAATCAATGGGTAGCGTCTTGCACAGCCTCACCGGCATTTTCAATATCCTGGCCGGCACCATGGAATGTGTTAGAGCATGCAGATACTGATAATCCCGACAAAATCAGCAGGGCCATAGACACCAATGCCTGTTTCCTCAAAACCATAATTTCTCTCCTTCAATTCGAGTGATTTGCAAGAACAAATTTATAAAAAACAAACACCCCCAGGAGCCATTCGGTTCCTGCGGGAGTTTGCTGTCTCAGGAGAAATAGAACTAATGCCTTGCCGTATCGCCCGCCAGGAATCCTGCCAGGCTGGCAATCATAATAGCCGTCTTGGGATTCTCTCGGATGGGTTCTTCTAATTCTTCAGCAATCGAATCTATGAGCGCTGTAACGGTTTTAGCAATATCAGGTTGCGGCCCTGCCGATTGTGTCATGTAACGTTGCGCGCGCCTGCTCATGTAAAGTATGCTAATAGAAGCGGCGATAAGGGCAACCGCCAACGCTGACCCCGCCACAATCAAGCCTGCGATGTGAGGCACATAAATTGTTGCCAGATATATATAGGCCGTAAAGGACAAAAACCCTAACGCTATGGCAGTTGTTACCCCTGCCAGCCATAAGAAGAACAAACCTTCTGCATTAATGCGGGGCAACCGGGAAACCGTGGAATTGCTCATGATACCGCTCAGCATTAATTGCTTTATTAGAGGCGTATAACTTGCAATAGCCATGATTTGTCTCCCGTTTTGCTATCCTAATTAGCGACGACCCAGAATATAGCTAAACATCAGGCCAGCGCAAAAGGCCAAAGCCACACTTTGGCCCGGACGCTCACGCACGCGCTCCTCCATACGGTGGAATTCGTTCTCACCTGCTGTTTTCAGATTTTTAATACCATCGCGGGCAATGGCACGGCTTTCGCTCTTCAAAGTTTTAGCAAGAGCTGCTGCGTCATGCAGGGTCGTAGCCGCATCGTCTTTCAAAACATTAAGATCAGATCTTAGATCGCTAAAGCCGGGGGTGTTGGCAATATCTTTAATGGAATTGCCTGCGCTTGTGGAAACGTTGCTCATTTCTCTCTCCTTCTCAAATGGGCGGATATTTCATGGATACCAACCAAATGTTCTCTTGATAGTTCCGCAATAAATATGAGTCTGGAATCCTGAATCGAAACAATGTGCCGCACGCAGTGTGCTCCTATGGCGGAACACTTTCCCTTGGAATTTGTTGGACTTAATAACAGACAGTTATGATGAAAGGAAATGACATGATAAAAAACAGGAATGAACCGCCTCAGAATGGCGAAGAGAAAGCCCCACAGGAGAACCCGGGCAAGGAGTTCGAACATGAGACGCCTCATGAACATCAAAAAGAGAAAGGCCGCCCATAGCGGCCTTTCTCTTTATTTTGATGAATGATTAAGCAAGTGGTAATGACAACCACCACTCTTTTAATAAATATTTTTGTTCGAATAACTGCTCAAGACGCGCCCGTAACAAAGGATCCCCTTTCACCATGTTCATGATATTTTCGTGAACTTTGCTATCATAGGCCCCGTCTACAAGAGCCTGTAGATCCTCATCCGTTATGTATGAACCAGGATAATGCATCGTCTTCTCATCTACAGCCTCTCTATATTAAACTGTAAACAAAACTTATTGAAATGCAGTTCCAAGAAGGCATGAAAAAACAGTGTTAAACATATGTTTTACGCAACGTTGTCATTTAAAATGTTAACAGTCTCGCAAAACATATACCCTACGCCCCTGACAGTTTTAATCAATTGCGGCGTTTTAGGGTCATCACCTAACTTTTTACGCAAACGAGCAATGTGAATGTCAACGGCGCGATCATAGGATTGATAATCCTGACCTCGCCCCAGTTCGAAAAGCTGGTCACGGCTTAACGCTTTGCCTGCTGAGTTTAAAAGTATTTCAAGTAATTTGAATTCTGCCGTTGTCAGGTTTGCAGATTGACCTTTATCACTCACCACACTGAAGGCAGAACGATCCATGATCCAGGAGCCGAATGAAAGACGAGCAGCATCCTGCTTGCCTGCCGGATCAAGCGCTGCTTGCGCTTCTATGCCAGAGCGCCGTAAAACAGCTTTAATGCGCGCATATAATTCACGCATTTCAAATGGCTTGCCAAGATAGTCATCAGCCCCCAGCTCAAGCCCTAGAATTTTATCCGTCGGATCATCCTTACCACTCACCATGATCACCGGCGCTTTGGTATGTTTGCGGATGGCTGTCATAAGATTCAAGCCGTCACTGTCAGGAAGAACAACATCCAGCAAAATGACGTCGACATGAACGGCTTGGATTTTCTCCAGGAGATCCTTGCCGTTATTGCCTGTGAGAACCTCATATCCTTGATCCTCCAGAAAGGATTGCATTACAAACTGCAAATTCTGGTCATCTTCGATCGTGAGAATCGTCGCCTTTTTCATCAAATGCCTCTGAAATTAATGATAATTCCGAGTTTCCTAAACTTACCGGTATTATATAAAATGATTGTTACAAAAAAGAAACAAAGATTTCCTTAGCCGTTACAAGCTGACCACAAAGTCCTCACTGTCTCTTCCTATCCTTAAACATACGCATTAACCGCTAAGGAGGTTGCTATGTTTGCTCAAAAAGATCTGATTGCTGAGACCGAGAACTTACGTAAATTCGCTTTGCATCTGACACGAAATAAAGCTGATGCTGACGATCTCGTTCAATCGACTTTTCTGCGCGCTTTGGAAAAGTCCGATTACTTTGAAGACGGCACAAGCCTTCGCAAATGGACATCCAAAATCATGTTTAACCTTTTTGTGACGGACTATCGCCGCAAAACAAAATTTGAAACGCAGTATGATCCCGAACCGTATATTCAGTCGCAGGCAATTTCTGCGCCTCAGGAAAGCGAAGCAGAGCTTCATGCCGTAGGCGATGCGATGAAAAAATTGTCTGCTGATCATCGCGAAATTCTAACGCTGGTTTGCATTAAAGACATGCCCTATCAGGAAGTCGCTGATTTGCTGAACATACCTGTTGGCACTGTAAGATCTCGCCTTTCACGTGCTCGTGAGAGCCTGCAGGTTGCCCTGAATGGGAGCAATGCAACTGAATTTATACCGACTATTCCCTATACATCAGAGGGTGTATACGCAAACGCTAAGGCCGCCTAACCCACACCCCAAAGCAACCTAATCGTTTGCACCAGAGACCTGCTTTCCGGAGCGGGTCTCTTTTTCTTTCATATAACGAGAAATCTCAGCGATCAAATCCGCCTCTGAAATAGGTTTCGCCAGATATGAATCCATACCTGCGGCCGTACATTTATCTTTGTCCTCTACAAACGCATGCGCTGTCATGCCGATTATGGGTGTGCGCGGCAGACCTTGCTCCGATTCTATATTACGAATCTGGCGTGTAGCTGTCAGGCCATCCATTTCAGGCATCTGAACATCCATCAAAATCAGGTCAGGAGACGTTTCTTTCCAAAGATTGATCGCCTGAAGTCCGGTCCGCGCCACATCAAAATCATAATTCAGAGATTCAAGTATGTAGCTTAATACAGCAATGTTCCCTTCATAATCCTCAACCAGCAAGATACGATTACGCCCTTCACGACCAATCTTCAAATGATGCACGACATCCCGAGCGGGCGCTTCGATAGCGGGTTGCTGATCGACATTCTCCTGCAAAGGTATTGTAAGCGTAAAGGTGGATCCTTTTTCGACTTCGCTTTGCAACTCCAATGTACCGCCCATAGCGCGGGCCAGATTCTTGGAGATCGGCAAGCCCAACCCCGTACCGCCATATTTCCGTGATACTGATGGGTCAGCCTGGCGGAACCGCTCGAAAATCACATCAAAATTCTTAGGGTCAATGCCAATGCCTGTATCTGCTACGCTAATTTGCATGAAAGGCACGTCATTTTTCTCCATTTTCCTGGCCATGACACGAACAGAACCAACATGCGTGAATTTAAGGGCATTACCGATCAGATTTACAAGAATCTGTCGCAACCGCACTTTGTCGCCTTTAATATTCAGATTACCAACCTCTTCATAATCAAAGCTGAACTGCAGGCCCTTTTCCTGCGCACGAATGGCCATAGTGCTGTATATTTCCTGGAACAAGTCACTCAGGTTAAATGGCTTGATCTCCAGCTCCATTTGACCGCTCTCAATCTTTGAGAAATCCAAAATATCGCTAATAAGCTCCTTCAGATTGGTCGTGCTATAAGACAGCACATTGATCAATTGCTGTTGCTTAGGGTTAAAGTCTTTTTTCTGCCCGTTCAAGATTTCGGCTACACCACTTATACTGGTTAAGGGCGTGCGAATTTCATGACTCATATGCGCCAGAAACTCGGTTTTGGCGGCATTCGCTTTTTCAGCCAGATTTTTCGCTTCTTCCAGACGCGCCTCATATTCTTTGAGGCTGCTGATATCACTGTATGTACCCGTCAGGCGAACAGCGCGGCCACTTTCGTTAAAGAGAGCCTTGCCACGCTTTTGCACCCATATCCAGTAACCATCACGATGTTTGACACGGAAAACGCAAGACAGCTCGGGCAGCTCCCTGTTCAGGTATTTTTGCGTGGTTTCATAAGCTACCAGTTTATCATCCGGATGGATAAGCGTTTCAAGAAAGGCGCGGGATGCCTCAATCTCGTCGTCTTGGTAACCCAGTAGGCCCTTAAATTGCGGCGACCAATAAATTTCCTGGGTCACCAGGTCCCAGTCATACACGCCGTCATTCGTGCCACGAATGGCAAGACGCAAACGCTCTTCTGCTTCTTTCAATGGTCCTTCATTTGCCAGTCGGCCACTTTGTTGTAATAGCAAATAAGCATTCAAAATGCTGAGGATCAAGGATGTCAGGAATATACTGATGCCAAAGTTACGATAAATGGCAGATTTCGCTTTAAAGTACTTTCGGCGATAATCATCCATGCGCGCTTGCTCATCCGTCAGAATACTCGTCGCCACGGAATCAAAAGATTTTCTGATTTCTGATATTTTATTCATATCCTTGATGCTGCCGAGACTGCGTTCCGTTTTATAACGCTGCACCATTGCATCCAGAGTTTCCGTGAATGTCAGATAATGGTGTTGTAATTCGACCATGCGGCTATCCTGTGCCGGATAAGGCGATGCCAGTTTTTTTAAGTTGGCCAGCGTTTCGGTAAGGCGCTTCTTGTTATAATCGTATTCCGTCAGTAATTCCCGATCACCCGATAGCAAATAACCGCGCTGGATGGCCAATGTGCCATAAACCATGGCCATCATTTCCTGGGTGCCGTTAATAATTGCCCGTGCAGCTGTAATCTCTTTTTCCAAAGAAGCCGCCTGCCGGTCCTTAACCCAGTAAGCGCCCATCAGCCCCCCTAAAGAGAGGACTGTCACACTAAGGAAGACAACAGCATGTAGGCGTGCACCTTGCAGCATATGAATTTACTCTGATTGTTAGGACAGTGGCTTGAGTATAAAGTGTGAATTCTTTGTATCAAAGTACTTGTTTATTTACGGTCGCTCTTCATTTTGTTTTTTTAACAAGGTAAATAGAGCGGGAACTACTATTGAAACCAGGCGTTCTTCGTGAGAATGAATTAGGCCTGAAGTACCAGAAGGACATCTATATTGTATAACAAAAACCCTTTAAATTACATAATTATTCCTTTGGCGCTACTTTCCCTGGCAGGTTGTGATACGTTTTTTGGCACAAAAGGAAAGCCCGCATACAATCCGCGTACGGCATCCCTGGAAAACCGGCGAGATGAAGAGATTTTCTCAGCACAATATGACGTTCACTTTGACTCCAACGGGACCATGCCTGATCAGGAATCATCCGCAACCATTAAAACAGTTGCAGAACTGATTAAGAAATCTGACCCTGCCCTTGTTGTTGTTACAGGCTATACGGATACTTTTGGCTCCGCTTCCTACAACCAAATTTTGTCAAAGAAGCGTGCGCAACTAGTAGCAAAATCCCTTAGAAAAGAAGGGGTTAATAAGGATCTGATTATAGTGGAGGGCAAAGGGGAAAATGATTTGCTCTTCCCTACGCAAGATGAAGTCAAGCTGCTTGAAAACCGCCGGGTCACTATCCAGATTAAGAAATAGCGGAACTTTCTTTTTCGCCCTTTTGTTTAAGAACTGTATTTATCCGTTGGTTGAATATAGGGGGCTATGATGAAAGGCATAATTTTATGGCTGCTGGGCATTCCCATTCCTGTGATTATTCTGCTTTATATCTTCAATGTACTGTAAATTTTAACAGTATTAAAAATAGATAAGTGCCGACGAGGTAAAGGGCAAAGCTATTGCCCTCTTTTCTGTTTCCGGGAACCCTCTCCTTCCATATTCGTTTGCATAGTGAGGGCGTTTACTTAAACGCTTGCTACTACTTGAGAGATTTGAGGGTAATGCCATGCAAAATACTACTCATCCCCCTATAACCCCTAAATCGTCAGTATCTGAATCATCAGCGTTTGCTTATGATCATGATCAAACTGCTACAGCTGGCAATCGGGAAGCTATGGGTTTATTTGATGATTTTGAAGCCATGCAAGAAGCTATTAAAGAGCTGGAGGCTACGGCTTTCCCGCGTGATTCTATAAGCATCCTGGGTCATAAGGAAAAATTAGAGAGTCAATTCGGCATCGCTTATCCTACCGATCACAGTTCTATTGCGGCAGAAGATGATCCGCAGGCGCCGCGAAAAGCCCCTGTACGTTCTGAAGAGCAAACAATTGGCGCCAGCGTCCTTGTCGGCTGTGCTACCTATATTGGCGTTGTGTCGGCGGGCCTAGCTCTTGGTCCTGCATCTGTGCCCGCTACCCTTATGGCGATTGCGCTTGGTGGCGGGGGTGGGGCTGCGATTGGGGCTGCCCTTGTCAGCCGCCTGAAACATAAACATGAACATGATATCCATGAGCAGATCGCTCAAGGGGGGCTGCTGTTATGGGTGCGTACGCCAAACGCTGAACGTGAAACATTAGCCTGTGATATCCTTATGCGTCATGGTGCGCATGATGTTCGCGTCCACGATATCCCCTAAAAGGGAACTACAATGATATGCAAGATGTTGGAACTAAGTGAGAGCAGTTCTTAACCGATATTGAGGAGACGAGTTATGACTTCATTTGTAACAGCCACATTTAAAACGCGCCTCGCGGCAGAAGATGCCCTGCGCCGCCTGGAAGCTATTAATATTAATGACAAACAGATTAGTATGCTTTCAACCGATGCCACGCGCGGTCGCAGCTTGAATCTTGAATCTCATTCCCAAATTGATCACGGTGTCGCTGGCGGAGCCACGGCTGGCGGCCTGATCGGTGCTGCACTAGGCGCGCTGTCCATAGCCGGCACACTGGCTATCCCCGGCTTGAACATTGTTGTGACCGGCGCATTGGTCGGTTCGCTGGCTGGTTTGGCAACGGGTGCCGTAGCGGGTGGTATTGTGGGCGGTTTGATTGGAGCCGGCATCCCAGAATATGAGGCCAAAATATACGAAAAAGAAATTCGTGATGGCGCCATTCTTCTGGCCGTAGAAGCCCGCGATTCCAAAGAGAAAGATATGATCAAGAAAAGCCTGCAGATGACAGATGCCCATAATCTTGCTGCATGATTTTTCTAATCACTTAAGAAAAAGGCCGCTTCTGAAAGCGGCCTTTTTAATTAAGAAGCAAAGCTGACATTGACGCCGCGCTTTTTAAAATACGACTCCATCATCTTGCGGCCCTGACGATTATTTTGCGGCAAGCGCGTAGGATTGACGACGATATCTTTCTCGCCATTTGCGGCTAACGTCGCTTTCAAAGCAGCGATATGGACATCGATGTCCTGATTGCCGTTATGCATAGCAGTATAGATATTTTCAAGCGCTTGTTCTTTGCTGAGAGTTGTCATTGATTTCTTCCTTAGTTGACCAAATGAGTATTAGCACTGGCCCAGGGCGATTGGTAGATGAAACCACGCGACGCATAAGGAAATCCAAAAACATTCTTCTCCGGGTTCCAGAAGCGCACATTGCTCCAGTCATTGCGGGCGGATATATCTTCTACCCGCATGGAATCATAAATCACGCGGCGACTATAGCTATCGTTGCCCCAATTACTATGTGTGACGTTAATTTGGCGCGGGGTGATAATTTCCCGCACAACTGCCAAATGGCCGTAACGCAATTTATTGGTTTTAGCCAATACAAGAACCGATCCCGGCTGCGGGGTATGCCCCCGGTTATAACGGGGGGCGGCCCGGTCCCACCAGGTGTAGGCGTCCCCCATAATCTGAATACCCGACTTTTCTCGTGCATAAGGAACGCACTGCACAGCTTTCGGCACCGTACGAGCAGACGCATAAGAGGTTTGCCTAGGCGTATCAGTCGTAAAGACAGCGTTTGATGTACCCGCACAACCGGACAAAACCAGAACGGTCAGGCAGAGGAAGAGAAAGAGATGCTGAGGCATTTGAGCTATCTGTTGTTATAAATGTCAGCGAAGCGAAGCCATAACCCGCCGCCGATAGTGAACAATCTTATATGAAACGCGTCATTATAGAGGAAGTCATTTTGGTGCATCTAGAATTGTTTATATGTAAAATAGCGGGTTTCCTCAATGCCTAGCCTTAAAAGGTGTAACAACCATCTGTCTATGGCTTTGTTTTGTCCTTGCTTTTCCCCGCTTTCTTGGATAGTTTGGCGCCCGATCCTAAGGCATTGGGGCGTCGCCAAGCGGTAAGGCAGCGGTTTTTGGTACCGCCATTCGTTGGTTCGAATCCAGCCGCCCCAGCCATCTACATCCTATTGATTCTAAAGAATATTTTATCTCCCGTAATAGCCTGCAAACAGCGGGCTTTTTGCCGCTCTTGTTTGTCGCCACACCACTGAGGTGAGCAAAACCCGCATGGAATATAGCGTTATTCTCAGTTGCAAAATTTTCTGTGTGGCGAGAATTTGGAATGCGTAACTGAGTCACTTTGATGAATGGTATAGCATCCATTCATTTCCAACTTTGCTCGGTGTAATCTTCATGGCGCAATCATCAATATGCGCCAGAATATCAGGAACAGACGTTGTGGGGATGGTATGAAAAATCTGACTAGAATTCTTATAGTGGGCGGATATGGCATTTTTGGAGGCCGCCTCGTTGAGCTTCTGGAAGATGGGCCAGACCTGACCCTTATAGTGACCGGACGATCCGTAAAAAAGGCCCACGATTACTGTAAGTCGCGGGCTGAATCAAAGGCCACACTGATCCCCGCCTCCTTTGATCGCAACGCGCCCACTGAGCAGATAAAGACCTTAAAGCCTGATATCATTATCGATGCCAGTGGCCCATTTCAGGATTATGGAGCAGCGCAATACAGGCTGGTAGAGGCCTGTATTGCTCATCAGGTTCATTATCTTGATCTCGCTGATGGATCGGAATTTGTAAAAGGAATCTATCAATTCGATAGCGCTGCAAAAGCCGCCGGGGTTTTTATATTGTCCGGCGTGTCGAGCTTTCCGGTTTTGACAGCCCTTGTCGTTCGTGAACTTTTGAAAGATATGGATTCCGTAGAATCGATTCATGGCGGCATCGCCCCGTCTCCCTTTGCCGGAGTCGGTGAAAACGTTATTCGGGCGATTGCCGGTTACGCAGGACAGCCTGTACCCGTCAAAAAGGATGGCACGATAATTGTCGGTTATCCGTTCACCGAATCCATTCGTTATACGATTTCTCCTCCCGGCTATGTGCCTTTAAAAAATATTTTGTTCTCTCTGGTTGATGTCCCGGATCTGCGCGTGCTTCCTGAGCTATGGCCGGATGCGAGAACAGTATGGATGGGAGCAGGCCCTGTGCCTGAGATATTACACAGAGTATTGATTGGTTTCTCATGGATGGTACGTTGGAAAATACTGCCCTCACTCACGCCCATCGTCAAACTGATACAGTTTGTCATGAACACTGTCCGCTGGGGTGAGCATCGGGGCGGCATGTTCGTAGAAGTTAACGGGCTCAGAGAAGATAAACAGCCTGTCAGGAAGTCATGGCATCTTCTTGCCGAAGGGCGCGATGGACCACTGATCCCGTGCATGGCGGTAGAGGCGATTATGCGCAAACTGTTTCGCGGTGAAGCCATAGAACCCGGCGCCCGCACAGCGATTGATGACCTTGCTCTGTCAGATTATGAACGGCTGTTTTCACGACGGACGATTTACACAGGCTTCAGGCTGGATGAACCTCCAATACCGATGCCTTTATATCAATCTGTTCTAGGGGCAACCTGGAACCAGTTGCCTGTGCCCATTCGTAACATGCACGATGTTGCTATATCGCGCAGGGCAGAAGGATTGGCTATCATAGAGCGTGGTACCAATCCTTTTGCCCGCATGATCGCAGATATGATTGGATTTCCGCAGGCGGGAACGGACGTCCCCGTGAGCGTGGATTTTAATGTATTCGCCGGAACCGAGCAATGGATGCGAACCTTCAATGGCAGAAGCTTCAAGAGCTGGCAATCGCGAGGATATGGTAGGACAGAGCGGCTGCTCATCGAACGCTTTGGACCTATGCGCTTTGCCATGGCACTGGTAACCGAAGAGAGTGAGCAAAAGCTACGCCTTGTTTTGCGTAGCTGGAGCTTCCTCGGAATCTCCATGCCGATGGCTTTATGCCCAGCATCTGATTCATACGAGATAGTGGAGGATGGCAAATTTCACTTCCATGTAAAAATTTCCCATCCGCTGGTAGGGCTGATCATTCATTATCGAGGATGGCTTAATATCATTGACCAGCAGGCAGATTAAGGTCGTAATCCGCATGCCATTCACCCGGGTTTAAATGAGTAAACAGACCCGTTTTTATGCCCGCAAGCGTTTTTAGCATTTCAGTTTTCATGTAGGGCATCTTGCACATCATGCCAAATGTGCGATCACGTAGCCATGCTGCAGCTGTTAGGTCTGACTGGAAAAATGGTGTAAGCCAGCGACTAGCTATCTGGTAGAAGTTCGTATGGCTTTTTCTCTCTTTTGTATAACAGGCTAAAGACTGGTTTATATCTTCTCCCTCTTTCAGACATGTCGCAAGCGTCAGCGCATCGATCAGACCGAGGTTAGCGCCCTGCCCTAGCTGCGGGCTGGTGCAATGAGCGGAATCTCCGATAAAAACAAGGCGATCTCCGTGCCATTGTTTCATAATCGTATCGCTGTATTGCGCGAATGTCAGATCGTCAACTGATTTGAATTGATCTATAAAAGGTGCAAGATCAGGCCAATAGTCGAGGACACGATTTTTCCACGGATCGAGGCCTGTTTCCCTCCATTGATCATATGTTTTGGCCAACAAGCTCCAAAAGAACGCAAGTGTTTCCGCGTCATCAGAAGGGCGTCTTCCTATAGCAAGCGCACCAATCATAACTTTGCTGGTATCGTAGCGTTGCTGCAGATAGTCCTTGCCGAACGCCTGTCCCGGATCAGTACAAACACCCCACACAGCACCGTAGCAATAAGGCCTACTGCACTTTAAATGTCCGTGCTGCGCCCTCAGCAAAGATCGCGCCCCGCTGGCATCCACGACGAGATCGAAACCATCATATTGATTGCTGCTCTTATCGATCACAGTACGCTTGTCCATAGCGATCTCCGTGCGGACAATTTCGCAGGAAATGATAATTTTTATGTTCTGCCGAGCAACCTCATTGTGCAAAACGGAAAAAAGTGCGCCTCGGTGCACACCGAGCCCGAAAAGATGCGGCTTTAAATCGCCATAGCGTATATCAAACACCACGCTGCCATTCGCAGACTGTCCATATAGATGATTGATTTTTGCGCCGTAGGAAAGAATCTCTTTGTCAAGACCCAGACAAGCCATACAGGCCAAGCCTGTGGGCTGCAGCATGATCCCCGCACCTAACGGGCGGGGCTCGGAGAACTTTTCAAACAATGTAACATTATGGCCATCTCTGCTGAGAAAGAGTGCCGATGCAAGACCGGATGTCCCACTTCCGATAACAGCTATGTTATAGAGTGCGCCCATACCAGTAATGGATAATGTACTTCCGTCTCATTGTAAACTTTATTCAGGGGAATGATTTGCAACCCATTTAGCGTTTCGCACGCTTAATTTCTTTACTATTCTTTCTGATCCAGAATGCCATATCCTTTTCTTCAATATCGCCAGCCGCCAGAGCCGTTATAGTCTGGATAGCATCAACTTGATCGGCACCAAGAGCATACCCATTCATATGTAAGAAAACACCTATTGATAAGAACAGCCGACAAGAATTGCCAATCCCCGCGTCATTCAAAAACGCGGCGTTCAATTGTTAATATTATCATTACGATACTATCCCTTTATGATACGTCGGAAACTTATCAAGATACACAGCCGTTGATCTATATATGCCTGCTCTTGAAGAAAAGTGAAACCTCTTCAAACCCCTTTTTGATATCCTGTATGAGCAGGCTTTTCTGTTCCATATTTTCGCTTTCCGCCTTTTCAGCAGCGGCGCAGAATTGTGATAATTTATTTGCGCCAATCTGAGCAGAAGAACCCTTTAATTTGTGGGAAGCCATTCTCCACTGATCATTCGAATTCATGCCCCGAATATGCTCCTCAAGGATCTGCAAGCTACCCAGCCCTACATCCATGAAAACAGAAGCCAGCATTTTTTCCTGCTCAAGATCACCATCTGTGAAAAGATCAAGTTGAGCCATGTCTACAATGGCCTTATCAGCTTCAGCATGGGGAGACTGCCCCTTCTCATCCGCGTCTTGCCCCAGAATCCATTTGAACATTACATCGTGCAACTTGTCAGGGTTGACGGGCTTGCTTAGGTAATCATCCATGCCCGCCTGCAGGCAACGCTCACGATCCCCTTCCATGGCATTGGCAGTCATGGCGATAATGGGGGTTCTTTTCGCTTTTCGATCAGCTTCCCAGTTCCTGATATTTCTTGACGCCTCAAAACCATCCATCTCAGGCATCTGGCAATCCATCAGGATGATGGCATAGGGGGGATCCGATTCAGTAAATTTTTTAACGGCCTGAACACCGTCCACCGCATCATCAATATTCTCGAATCCCATCTTCGTGAGGAGCTTGCGCGCAAAAAGCATATTCACAGGGTGGTCGTCAACGACAAGGATTTTTTTCTTGGCAAATTCATGGCTGGACTGGAGCCGTTGCAAGCTGGATCTGATTCTATCATCTCCCACTATTTCGGTGCTGGCCTTTCTGAGCGGGATTTTCACCGTAAATACAGTGCCTTTCCCGGGTGCGCTCTTGAATGAGATATCACCCCCCATCGCATTCACCAAATTCTTGCAGATCACAAGTCCCAGGCCGGTTCCGCCAAACTTCCGGCTTGTCGATGTATCAGCTTGAGAAAATTTCTGAAATAAATTGCCTTGTGCTTCCTCCGGAATGCCGATCCCGGTGTCCTCAATAATAAAGGTAACAGTCGTCTTATCTGATTGAGGGTCGTTTGGCGCTGAAATGCTGAGCGTAACAGAACCCTGCTCTGTGAACTTCAGCGCATTTCCAACCAAGTTCGTGATCACTTGCCCGATCCGGGTAGGATCGCCTATGACGCTTGTAACGGCATCATCATCATATTTTAAGTTCAGAACGATGCCTTTTTTGCTGGCGATAGGCGACATCAGGTCGATAACATGCCTCATGCTTGCCTTCAAATTGAAGGGAAGCTCTTCCAGATTCAGTTCTCCGGCTTCAATCTTTGAAAGATCGAGAATATCGTTCAGGAGCAATAACAAAGATTCACTGGATTTCAGGATCGCCTCTACAGACTGCTTCTGATCTTTGTTCAGGTCCGTATCATCCAGAAGTCTCGTGAGGCCAATGATTCCATTCATCGGCGTCCGGATTTCATGGCTCATGTTGGCCAGAAAATTTGATTTAGCGAGGTTAGCGCTTTCGGCCTGCGATTTTGCATCCACAAGCTCAAGCAACCGCCTGTTATACCACCGGGCGATCTGTCCGATTTCGTTTGATGATTTATCATTGAGATAAATCACACCTTCACTTGTTGACGCCCCCTCTTTAAGCTTCCTGATGATGTCCCTCATGGGGGCAATCAGCAGTTGCTGGATGAGAAAGAAGAACCCCGTCAGAACCAGCAAAATGGCGCACAATGTCACTATGCCGACTTTAAGAGATATGGCATTGGCCTTGTCCACCAGAAATCTTTTTGGCGTAACCAGGACAAGTTTCCAGCCGGTTTCAGGCAAAATAAAAACACTGATATAGACAGGTTCCTTCAGCAGGATATCGTCTGCAATGCTGATATGCACAGGCTTAACAAACATATCATGAGAGCTTTTTGAAGCCTGCCTTTCAATCAACAGTGCGGCAATTCTTTCTGCCTCTGCCTGCTCTATCTGGTAACTGTTATCGCTCAGCGCTTTTGCAATTTCACCAATTTGCTGCTTGTCCTGCCCTGTTTCCAGATCTCTTCTATCCTGAGCGTGTTTCTTTAGCCTGTCCGTCAACATCTGAAAGGCGGGGAAGCGCTTGGCCATTGTATCTAAATCAATATATTCCTTACGCTCTACTTCTGTACCGTTGCCCCCCGTCTGAACGCTTTCTTCGGATGGAAATGCCAGAAACTTGTTATTTCTATCTATAGCGAAAGCATATCCGCCTAAAAATTTGACACTCTCCTGAAGGATTGCGCTTACGCCCTCAAGCTTCAGGTCGATTGTAGAAACCCCTACGAACTGACCAGATTCCCGGATCGGGACCGTACATGTCACCATGGGCTGAAAGGAATAAGGGTCCACATATGATTTTGACCAATAGCACTGACCGCTCTTCACATATTTCGCAGGCACATACCATTCTTCATGATGATAACCGTTACCGTTAGGGTCATTGTAAGAATCATAATACTCCAGAGCGCCAGCCTGATTACGCCCCCAGAAAAAGCTTCTACGCGCCGTTCCCTCGGTAAACCAGCCTGGTTCGGGCCATACCCCACCGCCCGCGATGAAGTTCCGCGCCGCCATGTAGTCCATAATAACCGGCAAATCCCTTTTAAAATCTGCCTCGGTTTTAGGTAGCACAAGCGCCAGATCAGCCAGGTTGTTGGCCATAACTCTTGCCACGGCAAGGCGGTTATTAAGATGCTCAATGATCCGGTTTCCCGCGATGGTGTGCTGTTCCAGGGCCTGTTCTCTAAGATAGCCAAGCACATATTCCCGCTCAATGAAGATAATTACGCAACTGAGCAAAACACACGTTAGCAGGAAAACAGAAGTCAGTTGAATGGAAAGGCTGTCTTTGAATTTCATACAAGCACCCTCAAGCCCGTATATTGAACAACCTCTGGTCCTTAGTCCAGATTTTTTATGTCTTTGAAGGCCTTAGGGTTCGGAAGGAACGGACAAAGACATTTAAATTTCAAATTTGACTATTACTTTTCAATGACGGGGAGATCTATTTTAGAAAAATGCATTTTCTTGAGCTGGTCGCAACTGGCCCCGCAGCAAAAACGTATGCCACGCTGTCAATATTATTGAAAATAAAAAAACCTGTTAAAACGTAATAATCCTTAAATATAAAGTGTGGATGAGGTTGGCCTCACAAGGGAAATTCCTTGGTCGCGCGCAGGGGCATCGCTATACTGCTGGTCATAATCCATAGATAAAAAGTAGAAGGCTTTTAAAGAGCCGGGAGCAATGACGTGTCAGGCAAAGACGTCCGCGAGTTTCTTTATACCAATATGCGTGCGCAGCGCCGTTACGAAACGGATGATGATATTGCGCCCCGCACACCGGCGTTCGAACCTGAGAAAGACGATCGCGTCCTGCTGCTGCTGGGGCAACTGGGTGAGCGCCTGATCCGCAGTGAACGTGAACGCCTGGAGATGAAAGAAACGGTGGGCCGTTATGCCGACCTGATCGAAGCGCTTGAGAATAAAGTCAACAAGCAAGCGGCCTTTGAAGAAGAAATACGAACCCGTCAGGAAAAGATGGAGCGCGACTACGCCGCGCAAATGCAGAAGATGCAAAAGGCCGTGTTACTGGCCGAGCGCATTGAAGACGCCATCAACCAACAAAACCGTCTGGCGCGTCGTATTGATCAGATCACACAAGACAAAGCGCGCATGCTGCGTAAGCTGGAGCGCATTGAGGAGGCCGTTGTCGAAACACAAACGGCACTGAATGCAAAATCACTCGTGCTGATGAGTGACCAGAATCGCGCTGTAAGCGACCCCAGTGCCCGCATACCAAAACCAGCAAACGAAAATGAAAACGTCTGGCAGAATAAGATACTGCGTCAACTGGCATCTACAGCGGCTGTCTTTGCATTGATTGCAGGCTTAAGCTGGGGCGTTTATCAATCCATTCCGCAAACCCGTTTTGCACAGCCGGAAACACGCACCACAATCAATACGAACGATAATCCGCTGGCAACACCGCCCTATGCATCTGCCGACCTGCCGGATATCCGCGATACTTATGAAAAGAATGAAACACCGTATACACAAGAAGTGCGCACCCATGTTGAAAACCTGATTTCACCTCAGGACCCGACAACAGCAGATATTGTTGCCGCGATTGACAATATCCCCCAGCCGACACCGGTTGAAACACCCGCTGAAACGACAGATTTAACTGCGACAGCCACAGCCCCGATTGCCCCGAATGTGGTGGATATGGCCCCCGCCGAAGACATTCTCGCGAAAAGCGATGATGAACTTGTGGCGATGCTGAATGATGATCCCGATGCGCTTGCCTCGGCGCTGAACAATATAGCGCCCGGCGCGGGCGGCATCCCACAGGATATCGCAACACCACCAGTGCCTGAGTTGCAGAAACCTGTCAGCAAAGAGCCTGCTAAGGACGCGGCGGTTGATGATTTTCTGAAAGCACAGAAAGATTCACGCCCCCTGAAGCAGCGCATCGAAGCTGATGCCAGCCTGCCTACTGCTATAAAGGGCGTTGAAGATAAGGCGTTTGAGGGTGTTCCGGAAGCGCAGCACGATCTGGCTGCTTTATATACAGCGGGTCAAGGTGGCGTCAGAACCGACTTCACCCGTGCAGCACAATGGTTTGAAGAAGCAGCCCTGAACGGTGTGCCGAATGCCCGTTATAATCTGGGCGTTCTTTACCATCAGGGCCTGGGTGTTACGCAAGATACCGCCAAAGCCATTAACTGGTATAAAGCCGCAGCGGCACAAAACCATCCGGAAGCGCAATATAATCTGGGTATCGCTTATATAGAGGGCGTTGGTACTGAATATAATCCGCAGAAAGCGGCCTCTAACTTTGAAAGCGCTGCCCGTGCAGGCATTCTTGAAGCCTCGTACAATCTCGGCCTCATCTATGAGAATGGTTTGCTGGGCAGCCCACAGGTGGAAGATGCTGTTTACTGGTATAACCGTGCCGCCGAGCAAGGCAGCCCCGAGGGCAAAGCCGCCCTCAACCAGCTTGCCAAGAGCATGGGTTACAGCGAAGCGCGCATTCAGGACATCTATATTAAACGTAAAGCCGTACTTGATAATGAAGCTGTAAAACCTGTGGCAGCCCCTGCTAATGCGGCACCCGCTGTGATTACCCCTGTATCAGCACCAGCGACCACACCTGTGAAGGCCGCCCCTTCTGCGAATGATATTCCTGTACTGCCCCTGGACGAAGAAGCGGCAGCACCTGCCCCCGCGAGCGCCACAAAATCAGCGCGTAGTCGTTCTTCCTCTACCGTAGATTCCAGCGTTGTGGCGCAAATTCAGGAACAACTGATGAATTACGGCTTGTATCCCGGTCCGGCAGATGGCCTCTATAGCGATGTCATGGCCGATGCCATTCGTTCATACCAGAAAAGTCATGACCTGAACGCCGATGGCCGTGCGAACGAAGCCCTGCTGGTACATATGCTGTCTCAGGAAATGGGCTCTCAGGAATAATCAATACCTTACCACACGGTTAAGTACGCAGGCGCGCACCCACCATGAAGGGCGCTGCGTCTGGATCATTTCCGCAGCTTGTGCCGCATTATCAGGATCTGCATAAAGCCCGAAGACTGTGGCCCCGCTGCCGCTCATGCGCACAAGTTCGACACCTGTAGTACGCCCCAACGTTTCTTTGACATCTGCGATCACAGGGATCTGGTTGATAGCCGCTGCTTCCAGATCATTCTTCTGCGCGTTTAGGAAAGAGAGCAATTGACGTTGATCATCCAGCCCCTCCGGCATTTGCAGCGGCGCTGAAAATGCCTGACCCCTTTCTTTATACGCCTGAAATATAGCCGGTGTGGAACAGCTTTGGCGCGGGTTGACCAAGACAGCAGACCACTCCGGCAAATGGTCCAGCGGACGCAGATTTTCACCAATGCCTGTGACATGTGTCGCATGACAAAGATAACAAACCGGCACATCGGCACCCAACGAAAGCAGAAGCGGCATCAACGATGACAAGGGAGGCGGTTTCAGCCCCCAGAAACGGATCAACCCCCAAATCACGGCTGCTGCGTCGGCGGAACCGCCGCCAATACCAGAGGCCAGAGGCACATTTTTAGCCAGCGTAATGCGAAAATCGAGCGGCCTGTTAAAATGGGCCGCGCAGGCATAGGCCGCACGCACAGCCAGATTTTTACTGTCCTTTGTCGCGTCACGATCCTGAGCACCGAAAGCGCTGGCATAGGCGCCCTCAATGGCAAAAGAGAATTTGCTGGCCGCATGGATGGTGACAAGGTCCGCTACATCAGCAAACACCATCAGGCTATCGAGCATGTGATAACCATCATCACGGCGACCGGTAACGTGCAGATACAGGTTGATCTTTGCCGGGGCAATGACGCTGAGGTAAGACGAAGGCATTACAAACTATTGCTTTTCGTGAGTGGCTTCACGCACGGGTGTACGCGCTTCTAACCCACGCTCTATCTTAACAGCGATCTGGGATTTCAGCTTGTCATCTTCTGCGTAATTATGCGCCCGTTCCCATTGGAACCGCGCTTCCTGACGGCGACCTACATACCAATAAGCATCACCCAGATGATCATTGATAGTGGAATCGTAAGGCAGAAGTTCAACCGCACGCTCCAGATAGGGGATGGATTCCTTGTAATTACCCATCATGTAATGAACCCAGCCGAGAGAGTCCGTGATATAACCGTCCGAAGGACGCAAGGTCACAGCACGTTCAATCATCTTCAGCGCTTCATCCAGGTGCATACCCTGATCAGCCCAGCCATAACCCAGATAATTCAGCAGATATGGATGGTCAGGACGGTAGGTCAGCGCCGCTTTCAGATCACTTTCTGCTTTATTCCAATCCCCCTGGCGTTCGTAGGCCATGCCGCGCGCATATAAAAGGTGCCAGTAGTCTTCCGGTATCTTGGAGCCCAACTGGTGAGCAGCTTTGTTATACCACGCAAGCGCATCCTTATAGTTTTCCTGCGAACGATAAAGATCCCCCACGCGTATAAGCGATTCCACGTCGTTATATTGCGTGAATAGTTCGTTCAGGATTACGCGCGCCTGTTCCGTCTGCCCTGCTTCGGCCAGAAGGTCAGCCGCATAGCGTTGTGCGGGCAGATATGCCTTGTGTGTTTTGGGGATTTCACGGAAATATCCAATGGCCTCATCCAAACGGCCGTTACGCGCCAGTGAGTCCGCCAATAATAAACGCGCATCAATCAGGTTGGGGTCAAGTGCAATCGCCATCTGCGCAAACAGCTTGGTGCTGCTGTCTGTTTGATCGTTATACAGAATATTCGCCATATCAAACATAGCCAGCGCTACGCCTTGCGCTGCTGTCTTTACCATGAGGGGGCGCAGAACGATTGAAAGATCACTATCCTTATTACTGACCGCTGTAATTTTTTCTTCCAGCGCTTCGTTGGCACGCTCTGCCACCAGTTCCTTGTAAAGAGACAGTGCCTTATCACGATCGCCGATAGCCGCATAAATATCAGCTGTGCGTTCGCTTTCCATCGGTGAAAGACCTTCGGTCGCTGCGATCTTGTCGGCAAACTCGCGGGCGTTTCCAGGCTTATCAAGCATAATCGCAATCAATGCCGCATGATAAAGATGCACAGTCGTGGGATTGAATCCCGAAACATCAAACTTGCCCTGCCCTGCTAAAATCCAGCTGCGGATAATCGGGCGAATAAAATCAGCCATATCACCGGCAGGCATTTTCTCAACCTGGATTAAGGCATCTGCCAGACGATTAGCCGAAATATCATCAACCGTTAAAATCATCACGCCTAACGCATTGGAGGGATCATTCGGGATCAGTTTCATCAACTGGCGTGCCCGCGTGGAGGCGATTTCCATCTGGCCCGCACCCATGGCCAATACCATTGAACGACGGATCAACTCGGGGTTATCAGGATCCTGAGCGAGAACGCGTTCCAAGTATTCATTCGCACTTTTCCAGTCATATTGTGATTGTGCGTGATAGCTCGCCAGGTAATCGCCTGCAAAACCCGGGGCCACCGTGCCGCTTTCCGGAGCTATATTCTGCACTGTCATTGCCGGAGAATTTGTGCCGGCATTTGATTGCAGCATATTGCTCATCAAGCCGGCAAGAACCATCAACGATGTGCCGGCGACCAGGAAGCCCAAAGATTTTTGCGGTGATTGTTTCATGTTTTTTATCTTCTACATATTGGTGTAATTGGGACCGCCGCCACCTTGCGGGACAGTCCAGTCAATATTCTGTGATGGATCTTTAATGTCGCAGGTTTTGCAGTGAACGCAGTTCTGAGCATTAATAACGAATTTTTTTTCACCACCCTGATCCACCACCTCATAAACAGCAGCGGGACAGTAACGCTGTGCCGGCTCGGCATAAAGCGGCAGATTGACCTCAATCGGCACGGAAGGATCGCGCAGTTTCAAATGGCTCGGTTGCCCTTCTTCATGCATGGTGTTCGACAGGCGCACCGATGTCAGACGATCAAATGTCAAAACGCCATCAGGTTTCGGATAAACAATCTTCTGCACTTCATCAGCGCGTTTCAATTGTTTGTAATCAGCGTGGTTTTTAAGTGTGTAGGGCAACATCCAGCCGCCCAAAGTCTGGAATGCCGCATGAACAAGGCCAAACCACATGCCGAAATTAAAGCCGGGGCGGATATTACGGACCTTATATAATTCCTGCCACAACCAGCTTTTCTTCAAGCTATCTGTGTAAGTCGTGCATTCCACGCCATACCCGGCGCCCTGCACCGTGGCTGCCAGTGATTCAGCGGCCACCATGCCGGATTTCATCGCCATGTGATTGCCCTTGATCTTCGGCACATTTAAGAAGCCCGCTGTGTCACCGATCAGGATGCCGCCGGGGAATGAGAGTTTCGGCAGTGACTGGAAACCACCTTCGACCAATGCCCGTGCGCCATAAGCCACTCGGCGGCCCCCTTCCAGATATTGACGAATGGCAGGATGCGTTTTCATACGCTGCATTTCTTCAAAAGGTGAAAGATATGGATTTTTGTAATCAAGACCTGTCACAAACCCGATAGACACCATGTTGTTATCGAGGTGATACATCCATGAACCGCCATAGGTTTGCGTGTCCATCGGCCAGCCCAATGTGTGAATGATAAGGCCCTCTTTATGCTTGTCCGCCGGAATCTCCCAGATTTCTTTCACGCCAAGACCATATGTCTGCGGATCAGAATCTTTACGCAGATTGTAATGAGAAATCAGCGCTTTCGTAAGGGAACCATGGCAACCTTCAGCAAACACAGTTTGTTTGGCATGTAATTCCATACCGGGTTGGAAGTTCGCTGTGCGGTTACCTTCCTTATCAATACCCAGATCACCCGTTGCCACGCCGATCACTGCATTATTGGCATCATAAAGAACTTCGGCGGCGGCAAAGCCGGGATAGATTTCAACGCCCAACGCTTCAGCTTGTTGCGCGAGCCAACGTCCCAGCAAACCAAGCGAGATAATATAGTTGCCATGGTTATGCATCTGCGGCGGTGTGGGCAGACGGAATGATTTTGTCGCGGTTAGGAACAGGAATTTATCTTCCTTGGCCTGCACTTTCAGCGGTGCGCCCTTTTCCTTCCAGTCGGGGATCAGTTCATCAAGCGCCTTGGTTTCAAAAACCGCGCCCGATAGCAAATGGGCGCCAATTTCAGAACCTTTTTCCAGTACGCAAACCGATATTTCAGGTTTGACCTGCTTCAGACGGATCGCACATGACAGGCCCGCCGGGCCGCCGCCTACGATCACAACGTCATATTCCATACTTTCGCGGTCAGGACGTACAGAGGTGGGCATTTGTGGAAAATTCTCCTTCAGGAGGCGGATGATTTGTCTTTCAACACTTTATAATATATTCGTTAAATCTCTAAGGCTGATTACACCAAACATCGAAGGACGTCTTGTTTTATGACAAGCGCTGAACAGCTCGCTCACTTTGCCGCCCTGCAATGGCACCTGGACCAGGGCATGGACGATGTACTCGCCGATACGCCGGGTGCGCTCATGCATGCGTCTGCGGCGCCTTCACCTGTGCCTGTCACTATAGATATAGAACAACCTACCGCTCTGCCCATGGCTGCCAGCGTT
>CAMLJM010000010.1 GCA_946480475.1 uncultured Alphaproteobacteria bacterium | reverse complement strand
ACGACTGTAATGAAACAGTTATAAATGGTCGGAGTGACAAGATTCGAACTTGCGACCCCTTGCACCCCATGCAAGTGCGCTACCGGGCTGCGCCACACTCCGACAAGAAATTTTGACCACTGGCCGAAATTCCGGTGAAAGATAACTATATTATTTCAATGCCAGATGCAAATAATAAGGTTCCGAGCCTTGGTTATTGCTCATCCCCGCGGATCATATCACGCAGGTCCTTAAGATCGCCCAGCATAGCTTCGAGGATCGCTTTCTGCTTGGCATTCAACGGCGCCTTCTGGCCTTTCGGCTGCTCGGCTACCACATCTTCAACCTTTGCCAGCAGAGCCTCAGCGGCAACAGCACGTTGCTGCACCGGAGCTGGCGCAGATACGGGAGATTCAGCGGCAACAACTTGCGCCTTACCCTGGCCCTTCAGAAGCTTCTGAACGCCCTTGATCGTATAACCTTCGGTGTACAGAAGATTATGAATACGCTTCAGCAGAACCACATCTTCAGGACGATAGTAACGACGACCGCCGCCACGCTTCAGCGGCTTGATCTGCGCAAACTTGGTTTCCCAGAAACGTAAGACGTGCTGTGGCACATCCAGTTCATCAGCCACCTCGCTGATGGTACGGAAAGCTGTAGGAGCTTTCTCCTTAGAAGAACGCGATACCGTAGCGCTCACTTTCGTAACCGGTGCTTCAGCCGCTTCACCTTCATAGGATGTCTGTACTTTATTCTGGTTGTGGGTACTCATAGCTTTTCTGCTTTCCTTAGAGGACGTTGCTATTCTTATTCTTCAGCTTTGCCGTTGATGCTGTCTTTGAGAACATGGGAAGCGCGGAACACCAGCACACGGCGTGGCAGGATCGGCACTTCAACGCCTGTTTTCGGGTTGCGGCCTACGCGCTCACCCTTCTGGCGAATGGAGAAACTCCCAAAGGAAGAAATCTTGACGTTGTCGCCCTTGATCAGAGTGTCTGCAATTTCATCCAGAACAACTTCAACCAGTGAAGCTGACTCATTGCGGGAAAGACCGACCTGCGCGTATACGGCTTCAGCCAGATCTGCTCTTGTGATGGTACGTTCACTCATCGCGACCTCGTGTGTTGGTTATAGATTAAGACTAGCCCGGCACCCTAGTCGGCGTCAACCTTGGATTAGGGCTAAAAACACCAAAAAAGTGATTCAATTCAAAGGGTAACAGGATTTTCTTAAATTTGGGTGTGCCGGAAATAACGGCAGATTTCTGCGGTTTTTCTAATACCGGACTAAAGCCGCGCCCCAGGTAAGGCCAGAACCAAGCGCCTCCAGAAGCAGCATATTTCCCCTGTGGATACGTCCATCCCGGACAGCTTCATCCAGGGCCAACGGAATGGACGCCGCAGAAGTATTTCCATGGTGATGCACTGTGGCCACTACCCGGTCCATGTCCATACCCAGCTTTTTGGCTGTGCTTTCTATAATACGGATATTAGCCTGGTGAGGCACCAGCCAGTCGATATCCTCACCAGAAAGGTTATTATGGGTAAGCGCCTCCGTCACGACTTCGGCCATCAGGGAAACGGCGTGACGGAAAACTTCTTTGCCCTCCATAATGATGTGACCAGCAGTACCTGTGGAACTGACACCGCCATCAACATATAAAATATCTTTCAGATTACCATCCGCATGAAGATGAGTAGAGATTACACCAGAATCCTCAATCGTACCCTTACCTTCACGCGCCTCCAGCACGACAGCGCCCGCTCCGTCACCAAACAAGACACAGGTTGTACGATCTTCCCAGTTCAGGATAGATGTCATTTTCTCAGCGCCGATCAGAAGCAAACGCTTCGCCGCTCCCGTACGGATTAAGCTGTCCGCTACCGTCAGACCATACACAAACCCACTGCACACGGCCTGCACATCAAACACGGGGCCGTGCTTAACACCCAGGGCAGCCTGTACTTTCACCGCCACAGAAGGAAAGGTGGTATCTGGTGTTGATGTCGCAACAATAATCCCATCGATATCTTCGCCCTTAAGGCCGGAAGCTTCCAATGATCGACGTGCGGCGATAATAGCCATATCCGCCGTGGTTTCATTTTCGGCAGCAACGCGGCGTTCGCTAATGCCGCTACGCTGCACAATCCATTCATCCGTCGTATCGACGATGGATTCCAATTCTTTATTCGTCATGATGCGTTCCGGCAGATAGGAACCGGTGCCCAATATTACGCTGCGAATTGTCATACGGTATCTCCGCCCTGCGCGGCGACGGCAGAGAAAAATGATTCCTGATTCATAACCTGTTCCATCTCTTTGGCGACACGACGGTTATAATCGTTCTTAACAAGATTAGCGGCAACCATAATAGCGTGGTAAAAACCCTGCGCATTCATGCCCCCATGGCTCTTCACGCAAATACCATTAAGCCCTAAGAACATACCGCCGTTATACGCACGCGGATCAAGACGCTTTTTCATCTTCTTAAGCGCGCCGTAAGCAAGGAAAGCACCAAGCTTTGATACGGGCGACGACATAAACGCTTGCTTCAGCAAATCACCGCTCAGCGACGCGACACCCTCAGCCACCTTGATCACAACATTTCCGGTAAACCCATCGGTCACGACAACATCAACAGTGCCAAGCGGAATGTCATTCCCCTCAACAAACCCATAATAACGACCTGGGAATTTAATGCTGGAGAGAATAGCCGCCGCAGCACGCACTTCGTCATGACCCTTCATATCTTCCGAACCGATATTCAATAGACCGACCGTAGGTGTTGAAACGCCTTTTACCACGCGTGCATAAACAGAACCCAATACAGCAAACTGAGTCAGGATTTCTGCATCACAAGTTACGTTAGCACCAAGATCAAGCATGACGATATCGCTTGTCTTTGTCGGGAATACGCTGGCAATGGCCGGACGCGTAATACCCGGCAGGCATTTCAGCACCATCTTGGCTGTTGCCATCAAGGCGCCCGTGTTACCCGCAGAGACAACCGCATCAGCGCGACCTTCTTTCACGGCATCAATCGCCAACCGCATGCTGGAGTCACGACCGGCACGTAAAGCCACCGAGGGTTTATCATGGCTCGAAATCACTTTGTCGGTATGAATGACCTCAGAAGCCGTGACCAGCGTGCTATGATTGTTCAGGAATTTTCTGATTTCTTCTTCACGGCCATAGAATTGAAAACGCACCTGCCCGCCGAGCTCTTCGAGGGCCATCGCCGCTGCCGGAATAACAACCTCGGGGCCGAAGTCTCCGCCCATGGCATCCAATGCGATTGTCAGGGAATTTGTCATGAGGACTAATATATGTCTCTACAAAGTAAGAACGAGCCGGTTACCCGGCCCGCCAAACTTCGCAACACGTCGATTGAATGTCAATCGCGTTGTTCAATAACCTGACGGCCCTTGTACATGCCTGTCTTCAGGTCAACATGGTGGCGGCGTACCGGCTCACCTGAGGTTTTGTCTTCAACCCAATTAACGGTTTTCAGCGCATCATGAGAGCGCACCATACGGGTTTTCGAGTAAGATTTGCGTTTCTTAGGAACAGCCATATCAGTAATCCTTATCTGTAAGCGACTGAGTAAATATAGGATTTGTCCTTCTTATGCAAGGAATATCCCGTTTTTTGGCAAATTTTATAGCAAGGAAAGGCACACCCTGTGCTGGCCAAAAGAAAAGGTTAATAATATCAGTTAGTTATATATAAAATGATTGTTTTCATTGGTCAGCTTTCATCTGTTTTTGATTTCTTCCAGTTTTTGAGCGCCTCAAACGGATTTTTACGTAAAGCAGACCCTTCTCCTGCTACAGAAACTTCAACGGGTTCCTTTTCTTCCAAACCGCGGCGACGGGGGAAGGAATCAACGGCCAGAGACAGATGCTGAACCACCAATTCACCAATATCAATCATGCCATTTTCTAAAGGCTCAGGATCTTCGCTTTCATCCAGAATAGGAATTTCAGAGTCCGCGAGACGCCCCAAACGTTCATGCCTTGCCTTGGCCAACATGACAATACGTTCCTGGTCTGCATACCAACCCTCAAAAGTTTCTTCGATTTGGGTCTGAACAGGATCCATGGTGATGCTGCATGACTGTGTTACATTCGCCTTCATCAGGCCGTTCACATGAATAACGCTCCCCTTTGCACGATGCAAAGTCACATCAGCACTAAGACTGCTGATAGTGGCAAGATCCAGCCTCTTACAAAGCGCTTTTCGTTCCTCTTCAGAGGCCGCTATACGCACCTTCTGCGGATTTGAAGTCACTGTCTGTGCATCAACCAGCACCGACCATTCAGGATCGGGAATTGCTACAGGTGTTTTCTTTTTCTTACTCATGTTCAGCAGTCCTGGACCCTAATTTCTGCAAAGGAAAGCCTGCCGGACATAAAATCACTCACGTTATGGCGTCTTAATCCGTTACGGCAGGTTTTCACGTATTGGACAGTTTTGTTTACCATATCATCATTCACATTGGCAATTGCACCATAAAGGTTACGCTTCAAGATATCCGCTAAAAGCACATCGTCCTCCGAAGCCAAAGCGGCCTCATAAACTTCACGGCGGCCATTAAAACCCTGCATCATGCGTTTTATATGTCGCGGTACGCTTAAATCGCCAACGCCCTGCTCCCGTAAAGCCTCATCCATATCAACGAAAAAGCGGTCAAACAGCGCCTGAGAAAGCTTTGCGCCTGTTTTTCCCTCTTCTTTCAGGCGATTCACCAAAAGCACAATATGCAGTACGATCATATCGAATCGCCCGGTCACAGTATCAGGCACCCCCAGAGATTGATAAAACACAGGCAACCGCGCCTGCTTCACTATCAGGGGATAAAGCAGCACCGCAGCATCGTCTTCAGGGCCAAATTTTTTCAATAATCCGAACAACATGGATAAAATCACCTGTATGATTGATTTTGGGCAACCAGCGGATATATAACATTTCCTGAAGATATGACCATGAAAAACATATTCGTTATTACAGCCCTTGCCCTTTCCTTGCTATCCGCAGCCTGCACCCCCACGGTGAACATGCGCGGAAACCTGATCGACGACTATAAACTGGCGCAGGTGCAAAAAGGAATTGATACCCGCACGGATGTCCTACGCAAAATGGGTTCCCCCACAACCGTGGCCCCGTTTGATGATACCGTCTGGTATTACCTGGAACAGAAAACAGAAAAGACGGGTATTTTTGACGACAAGGTTGTCGAGGACCGCGTTGTAGTGATCATGTTCGATGCAAACGGCATTGTTGAACAAATCAACGATGTCGATAGCAACCGCCAGAACATTCCTTACGTAGATCGCAAGACACCTACATCCGGTAATGAAATGACTTTCATGCAACAGATGCTAGGCAATCTGGGTAAGTTTAACAAAGACGGCGGCCCCACAGGCGGCGTCGGCGTGCCCGGCCGCTAATTAAATGGATATTGTAGGTTTATGCAGCGCACGCTCTTTCAGTGTGTTTATCGCTTCATCTGAATTCAGGAAAATCACACCGGCTTCAATAAGCTCAGGCTCATGCAGACTGTAAGAAGGTGGGCCATCCGTTCCATCTTCCAGCAAGGCAACCAGATAGCCGCGTTTTGCAGCATCAACAATCGTACGTGTTACACATTCATCGTAAAAGAAGCCATCCACCAGCAGTAATTCAACATCATCCTCATAGAGTGTAAGCTCAGTTAAAGTGGGACCATCAACCTTCTGCATCAAACCATGTTGAAACGCCGATGAACCATGCTTGGGTAGTACCTTATCAATTTCAGCGGGCCAAATGTCATAAATGGCACACGATCCTTCTTTGTAATCTTGCGCGATAAGGTCAACACGCGTTTGAGCATAAGACCTATTTCCATCAGGCCAATAAACCCAATAGGTGGGAATACCAATCTCATTAAAAGCGGGAGCAATATGATCCTTCATATGAGCCGCAATCTCTTCCATACGAGGAGACACTATAAATTCCTGCTGCATATCGATTGTCATGCGCGCACAGTGATCAAATGGAATATTCGTGCGCTCGAAAAGCTCCGCCAGAGTTACAGGCCAACCTTCCGCCTTTAACTTTTCTCTACGTGCCACTTTATCTATCGCTTCAGACATGTTTGCTTATATCACAAATGCAAAGATTATGTCAATTATTGATGGGTAAAAATACCAACCATTTCAATATGATGGGACCACAGGAATTGATCGACAATCGTAAGCTTCTTGAGCTTATAGCCAGCTTCGGTAAGATATTGTGCATCCCGGGCAAAACTAGTCGCGCTGCATGATACGCTGATAACCAGCGGAATATCGGAATCCGCCAGCACTTTCATTTGCGGTGCTGCCCCTTCGCGCGGCGGATCAACAACAACAGCATCAAACCCTTTCAGCTCTTTCGCTGTCAGCGGTTCTTTTGACAGATCACGCACGCCGGTTTTCAATTTCGGGAATGAACGCCCCGCGACCTGTAACGATTCAAGCGCGGCTTTGTAGCTTTCAACCGCCAGCACATCCCACCCCGCATTCAAAAGGGGGAATGTGAATGTCCCCGACCCGGCATAAAGATCAGCAACCTTGCCTGTCTTTCCTGACAATCCATCCAGTACAGCTTTGATCAAAGCAGCTTCACCGTCTTCAGTCGCTTGCAGGAAACTACCCGGTGGCGGCACAACCGCAACACCACCCAGAGAAATCTTGAAAGGCTCACGCTCAAGTATTAATTCAGGATCAGTCCGCACCGCGGGACGCCATGACAGGCGTGCGATATTCTGCTCCTCCGCAAAATCCTGAAACGCCTCCAGCATTGGGAACGGCATCCAGGTTTCTTTAGTCAACGGACTGGTAATAAGAATATCCAGCTGTCCATTTGCCTCTGTAACAGAAATATCGGCCTTTTGCTTATCAACCTTCATGACTTTGGACATCAGGTCGCGTAACGCCGGAAGCAACTTCACGATGCGTGGATGCAGAACGGCACAAGCCTGGATTTCCACCAGTTTCATGGAACCACGCTCATTGAAGCCTAAAACCACCTTCTTCCCCACTTTCACGGCAGCTAAAGTCGCGCGGCGGCGTGTGCCCGGCGCGCTAATAAATGGTCCCTCCACCTGCTCAGGCGTGATCCCTGCCCGCTCCAGCGCATGCAGAACCGTTTGCTTCTTAAAATCGCTGTAGACCTCAGTCCCTGCGTGCTGAAGCACACACCCACCGCAAACGCTGAAATGTGGGCATGCTGGCACTGCACGATCGGCAGACGCCTCAATCACATTCACCAACGCAGCACGCTCTTTATCCAGCATGCGCACCTGAACCTTTTCGCCGGGCAGAACGCCCTCGACGAATACGCGCGTACCATCAGGCAGACGACCCACGCCATCGCCCCGCGCGCCCAGTTCATTAATGGTAATTTCCACATTCGACATGGGCGGCTTTATAGCTGCTTCTACCAAAGTAAGCCAGATAAAGAAAAGCCCCTCATTCCTGAGGGGCTTTAATGTTTGCTAGATCAGTCGATTAGTGCATCAGCATCTTGCCAACAATAGCGACCAGCAGAATAGCCACGATGTTGGTGATTTTGATCAGCGGGTTCACGGCAGGGCCTGCTGTATCCTTGTAAGGATCGCCAACAGTGTCGCCCGTTACAGCTGCCTTATGAGCTTCTGAGCCCTTGCCGCCGTAATTGCCTTCTTCGATGAACTTCTTCGCGTTGTCCCATGCACCACCACCGGAAGTCATGGAGATCGCCACGAAGAGACCTGTGACGATTGTACCCATCAGCATCGCGCCCAGAGCCTGGAACGCAGCCAGTTGGCCGCCCAGTTGCCATACGGCAACGAACAGAACAACCGGAGCCACAACCGGCAGCAATGAAGGAACAATCATTTCCTTGATTGCAGCTTTGGTCAGCAGATCAACAGCTGTGCCATATTCTGGCTTCGCTGTGCCTTGCATGATGCCCGGGATTTCACGGAATTGACGGCGCACCTCAATCACAACGGAACCTGCCGCACGGCCAACAGCCGTCATCGACATAGCACCGAATAAGTAAGGCAGCAGACCACCGATGAACAGACCAATCACAACATACGGGTTTGTCAGCGAGAACTGGATGTTTACCAGTTCGGCATTGCCGTGGAAGTAGTGTTTGATTTCTTCGGTATAGGCCGCAAACAGCACCAGAGCAGCAAGACCGGCAGAACCGATCGCGTAACCCTTGGTCACTGCTTTGGTCGTGTTGCCAACAGCATCCAGAGCGTCCGTTGTAACGCGGATGTTATCTGGCATTTTCGACATTTCTGCGATACCACCAGCATTATCTGTCACCGGACCATAAGCATCCAGCGCCACGATCATGCCCGCGAGGGACAGCATCGTTGTAGCCGCCAGAGAGATCCCGAACAGGCCAGCCTGATCGTAAGCCAGGAAAATACCGCCGCAGATCACGATGACCGGCAGAGCGCATGCTTCCATGGAAACAGCCAGGCCCTGGATCACGTTTGTACCGTGACCGGTCTCAGACGATTTGGCCACGGAGCGCACTGGACGGAAAGCCGTCGAAGTGTAAAACTCTGTGATCCAGATCAGCAGACCTGTAACAGCCAGACCAATGAATGCGCACCAGAGCATATCCATGCCTGTTACGAAACCACCGGCAGCCAGCGGGAACTGCTTGTCAATGCCAACCTGCGCCAGCATCACAACCAGGAACAGCACAGCGAAGATGGCTGAGGCAATCAGGCCGCGGTAAAGGGCGCCCATAATGCTCTTTTTAACCGGATTGATGCGAACAAAGTATGTACCGGCGATCGAGGCGATAATGCAGAGCGCGCCAATCATCAGCGGAATCATCATCATCATTTGCTGCGCGCCTGGAGCAAACACGCTGAACGCAATCAGCATCGTCGCCACAACGGTCACGGCATATGTTTCGAACAGGTCGGCAGCCATACCGGCGCAGTCACCAACGTTGTCACCTACGTTATCGGCGATAACAGCAGGGTTACGTGGATCATCCTCAGGAATGCCAGCTTCAACTTTACCCACCAGGTCAGCGCCAACGTCAGCGCCTTTGGTGAAGATACCACCACCCAGACGGGCAAAGATGGAGATCAGGGAAGCACCGAAGCTCAGGCCCACGAGGCCCTCAAGCTGCGCGCGTAGATCCATATTGAAGTAACCATCGAGAACCCAGGTGTAAACGCCAACGCCCAGCAGACCAAGACCAACAACCAGCATGCCTGTGATGGCACCAGATTTGAAGGAAACGTCGAGTGCTGTCTCAAGGCCCTGCGTCGCAGCCTGCGCTGTACGGACGTTTGCACGAACAGATACGTTCATACCGATGTAACCGGCAACGCCTGAAAGAACAGCGCCAATTACGAAACCGATAGCCACGTGCTTGCCCAGCAGCATACCGAGCAGAATAGCTACAACAATACCGACATAACCAATCGTTTTATATTGGCGGTTCAGGTAAGCCTTCGCACCTTCCTGAATGGCAGCAGCGATGCTTTGCATCGTTTCATTGCCTGCCGGCATGGACATCACCTTACGCGCAGTCAGCTGGCCATAAATGAGGGCCAGGAAACCACAGCAGGCGACGAGAAGATAAATCTCAGTCATTTATATATTCCCCTAATCTCTTTGTTTTGAGGGTGTTTACGCAAATCCCCTAAAAGGACGCCTGAAATTGCCGAATAAAGCGATACAAGGCAAGAGGCTGGTTTAGGCTAAAAGTCAGATTTTGCACAGAAATTGCGCAAACGAAGCGCTTTGGGCAACAACCAGAATATATACCGCAGCGCACAACAAAGAATGTTGCGATGCACAAGTCTGTTGGATCGGTTGTTTTCCCTAACATCAATTGCTATAACAACCCTATAACAGGGAAGATGCCATCATGGATAAGCCGAAACACATCATTCACTCAATGGCGCTGGATATGAAGATTCCGGAACATGGTCCCATTCAAATTCTGGAATTCATGCCTTCGTATATGGCAGGCAACAAAGGTTACCACCAACTTCACGGCATTGATATGAACACCCAGGTCATTATTCCCTATCTGGAAGAGACGCTGAATGAGCCTACAGAAGAAATTGGATATGGGGACGAAGACATCCCTCTTAGTATGCTGGGCTACAGCTATGGTCATGATATAGCGGCTTGTGGCCACGGCATAATTTATCCACGCCGTAATACTGACAATGAAGTTGGAGGCGGCTCTATTGTAATGACACGCGCTGATTTACAATTTGCCAGATCGCACCCCGAATTCACTTTTGTCAGTGCCGATCAACAGATGTTGCTGACGCAGGAAAACAAGGCAGCCCAGGCTTGTGTCATTGCTGAAGACAGAACCTTAAGGCAGTTCTATGTACCCACACACTTAAGCACGACCACATACGATTCGGGACTGGCAGAACGCATCGTCAAGGATATCGGTCCTGCGGAATACTATGTTGTGAAGCCTGTCGACCAATCCCAGGGCAACGGCGTGCGCATTATTCCCGCTGATGACATGAATAAAACCCTTCACCACATGCTGGTAAATTCACGTCACTATAAGAAAGAAAAAGCCGGCCGTGACTTCTGGAAGACCGATATCAGCCCAGTCATGGTTGTACAGCCTTATATTCCATCCCGACCCGTAAAATATAAAAATCACGATTACGACGGCACATTACGTACCTTTGTAACTATGCACCGTAGTATCGACAGCACATCATGGGAAGTTGAAATTCATGACGGTTACTGGAAGTTACCCGCGACCCCTCTGAAAAGGGGGAAGGCACAACTGGAGCAGCTTGTTTCCCACTCTCCCAATCGTTTTGAATCAAATGGCAAGAAGGACAAGAAATTCTCCAACAGACGCATGGATAGCGCACCTATGACGCTAGCACTGTGTAAAGAGATTTTTCCCCAAATCCATGAATTCTGTGAACGCTTGCCTGCGGTTGTTGAATCAAAATCACTATATCAAAGAACATGGAGAAACCTTACGCATCGTTCAGCAGCCCGCCAAGCTACGGGTATCTCCATGGCATTAAATGGCGAATATTATCCAGGAACCATAAATAATCCCCTTCCCTTGAATAGAAATGCGTTTCCATCAAAAGTTTACAATCGTATTAAACAACTTTGTTTAAAAGGCGAATTTGGCAATGCAGCCGAAAATTATGTGCGTGCCCTCATGAAACCGGGTCTTTCCGGTTATTTCACGGATACGCAGTATTACTACGGCAGCCAATACTATGTGCCGTGGGGTTTTCTGATAAAACTGGAGGATGACAGGAAATTCCAACATCAGATGAAAGAACGCCTACAGCAAGCACACAGACCCACCTGACGTGAACGGAGCGCAATATGACCACAAATGATACTGTCACATACCTTGCGCATCACTGGGACCGTCTGACAAAGCCAGCCGACCACAAGAACGCCATCCTTTGTTTCGGCGATATCGTAAAACTATACACGACAGCACGTGCCTACCACTCCCTTGACCATTTGGTTGACCTATTCAAGCAATCAGAAGAACTAACCTTTGACGATCCTGTCAGTGTGGGGTTCGCGATCTTTTATCATGATGCGGTTTATGGAGATGAATCCCGCAGGCTTCTTAATATTCCAGCAGACGCCAGCAACGAAGAGCAAAGCGCACGTCTGGCTGAGGAACACCTTACAAGTCTGGGATTTGCACCTCAGATGATCAATCGTGTGACGAGCCTTATCCGTATGACGGAAACACACAAAGCTGATCCCGCAGATCATGATGCCGTCCTGTTCCTTGATATGGACATGAGCATTCTGGGTGCCCCCGCACATATATACGAACGTTATGCAAGACAGGTACGGCAGGAATATATGCAGTATGATGCCAAGACATTCTGTGCCGGACGCTTGGCGTTCCTTACAACCATATTAGAATCAGGCAAGAAACTTTTCCTAAGCGACCTTTATGAAGAACGCTACAGCAAACAGGCGAAAGCCAACATGGAGGCTGAGAAACGCCATATAGAAACGACAGGAATGCCTTACGGGATAAAAACACTCCTCATTTCGGGAAATTCCAGCCCTTCAAGCCCCTGACCCCCGGGAAAACTCTCCTGCCCCTGCGTTTTCCCCTTCTACTGATAAACGCCAGCATGGTAATTTCCTACACCCTTAACTTTGCAACAGGCATAAACACATGCTCGAACTTTTGACCGATCCGGCCATCTGGGCCAGCTTTGCAACCCTGGCCATTCTCGAAATCGTTTTGGGAATTGATAACATCATCTTCCTGTCCATCGTAACGCAGGCGCTGCCGAAGGAGCAGCAAAAGCTCGCACGCCAAATTGGCCTTGGCCTGGCACTGATCATGCGTATCGTGCTGCTAAGCATGATCGTCTGGATTGCCAAACTAACCGATCCCATATTTACGATATGGAGTCATGAGGTTTCATGGCGTGACCTTATCATGCTGGGCGGCGGCCTGTTCCTGCTCTGGAAAGGCACACAGGAAATCCATCACTCACTGGAGGGCCATGAAGAAGATGAAGCTGCGGCAAAAAAGAAAGCCGCTTTTGCCATGGTTATTGGCCAGATTGTTATTCTTGATCTGGTCTTCTCCCTCGACTCCGTTATCACCGCAGTTGGTATGTCAGACCAGTTATGGGTGATGGTCGCCGCTGTTGTCGTGGCGATTGGCGTCATGCTGTTTGCTTCCGAACCCGTCAGCAAATTCGTGCATGACCACCCCACCGTCAAGATGCTGGCGCTTAGCTTCATCCTGCTTGTTGGTCTGGTATTGATCGCTGAAGGCCTGCACCACCATATCGAACGTGGTTATATGTACTTCGCGATTGCCTTCTCCATGGGTGTCGAATGCCTCAATCTTCTTGCCGCCAAGCGCAAAAAGAAGAAACGGGAACTGGAAGCCCAGAAACAATAGGAATAAGGAAAGCCGCATAATGTGCGGCTTTTTCTTTGTTTTTGATCTGGACAGTTATATCGGGCGCTGCTGCACAACCTGCAGCAGGACATCTGTGACAACGCCCTCGCCCAAAACGCGCTCACTGGCAGCCGTCAGCTTCGCCTTCAGAACATCAACCTGAATAACGCCATCTTTTACAGCCACATGCTTGTTGAGGGAACCGTACATATCCTGGATATAGGCATCCTTGATGCGAAACATCTGCGCAGATACTTCTGCTTTCTGCTCTTCATCATGAACTTGCAGAACGATTACAAGGCTAACCAGTTGATTGATACCCTCTGCATCGATAATCGGCAGAATGAGGGGGTCCATTTCCACGAAAGCAAGATGCTCAGCCTTGCCCTCTTTTTTACCATGGTCTTCCTTTGCAGCTGTGTGTTCTTCTGTTTCACCGACAGAAGCTTCCGCTTTCTGCCCGAAATAGAAATACGCCCCGCCAGCACCGCCGCCGAGGACCAGGATTGCTACAATTGCCATGATGGCGATCTTCATAACTCAGAAAACTCCCCACACTTACGCGACAGGTATTCAAATTAATTTTGCCCTACAGTCCATATTAGACCGCCGGGATTAACTTTCTGTTACAGATAGATGGCATTTTAGTAAAAGGCAGGCGGATTCAGAGTGAACCCATATCTAAGAATATATATTTATTTTCAGAAACTTAAGCATTTTATTCTTGAAGTGCAAGTTGAGAAGCATGCCTCTGCACTCAGCATAAAATTAACAATTCCAATTTTTTACGAGAAAAACAAAACTGAAAAGAAAACACCCCCAGCTCTAATATTATGAAAATAATAATCAGGAGCGCGTCATATCCTTAACACGGTCCAGAACCGCGTTAACGAGCTTATGTTCACCCTGGTCATAAAAGGCATGGGTAATGTTCAGATAGTCGTCAATCAGAATAGGCGCATCAATGTCCTGGTGTGACATTAATTCATAAGCACCACAGCTAAGGATGGCATTCAAAAGCGGCTCAGAGGGAACGGCCCGCTGTTGATCACCTTTAGTAAGGGCATTTACCAGCATTTCATGCACGGTTTCAGCATGTTGCGTAACGCCTTTTAGTATGCGCTCAAATAACAAGCTATCAGGTGTAACAGTCTCTACCCCATCGAGAGGCTTACCCAAACGATGTTGGCGGTACTCCTCGATCAGCATTGGAACGGTCTCTTCGTTGCTTTTAAGCTGGTAAAGTGCCTGCACCGCAGCCAGACGGGCCGAGGTATTGCGGGCATTTTGAGACGGTTCGGATTTCTGGGCTTCAGCGTTCATGGCGGCACTTATGCCGAAAAATGAAGCAAAAGGCAATGTTTTTAGTAGTTTTAAGCCGCTTCTTCGTCGTCAGAGCCGCCTTCCAGCTCATGGCGAACGTCATCCAGGAATTCATTGAAATCCTCTGGTTTGCGGAAATCCTTATAAACAGAAGCAAAACGGATATAAGCGATCGTATCGAGACGGGCCAACGCCTTCATCACCATGTCCCCGATCAGGGTCGACTGCACTTCGGTTTCACCCAGACTTTCCAGTTGGCGCACGATAGCCGTTACCGCCTTTTCAATCTGGTCATCCTGCACATTGCGTTTACGCAAAGCCGTATGCATGGATTTGAAAATCTTGTCCCGGTCAAATACCTGCTTGCGGCCATCATGTTTGACGACCGTCATCTCACGCAACTGAATGCGTTCAAATGTCGTAAAGCGGCCTCCACAACCCGGACACACACGACGACGGCGAATGGCCGCATTATCCTCGGTCGGACGCGAGTCCTTAACCTGTGTTTCCTCATGACTGCAGAACGGGCAACGCATCGGTTACAGGCCCGGGTAAATCGGGAAGCGTGCGCAGAGTGTACGGACTTTCTCACGCACTTCTTTCTCAAGCGCCTTATTACCCTCGACACCATTCTTGGCTAAACCATCAAGAACAGTATTGATCATCTGACCCACCTGGCGCCACTCCGCCTCACCAAAACCACGCGTTGTCGCTGCGGGTGTACCCAAACGAACACCGCTGGTGACCATCGGCTTTTCCGGATCGAACGGCACAGCATTCTTATTGCAGGTCATACCTGCTTCTTCCAGAACCTTTTCTACGATATTACCTGTCAGCTTCTTCGGCCGCAGGTCAAGGAGCACGATATGGCTGTCTGTGCCGCCGGAAACGATATCGAAACCACCCTCTTTGAGTGTTTCAGCCAATACCTTCGCATTGCGAACAACAGCATGGCCATATTCTTTAAATTCCGGCGTCAGCGCCTCACCGAAACAAACCGCCTTTGCCGCGATCACATGCATCAGGGGGCCACCCTGTATACCCGGAAAAATCGCTGAATTGATTTTCTTGGCGATATCCTCATCGTTGGTCAGGATCATACCACCACGCGGGCCACGCAATGTTTTGTGTGTCGTAGTTGTTACAACATGAGCATGCGGAATGGGCGACGGATAAGCACCCGCTGCAATCAGGCCTGCATAATGCGCCATATCAACAAACAGATAGGCCCCCACCAGATCAGCGATTTCACGGAAACGCTTGAAGTCTATTACACGCGGATAGGCCGAAGCACCGGCAATAATCATCTTCGGCTTATGTTCTTTTGCCAATTTTTCGACTTCATCATAATCCAGCAGCGCGTCTTCCTTGCGGACGCCATATTGAACGGCATTGAACCACTTGCCCGACTGGTTAGGTGCCGCACCATGCGTCAGGTGACCGCCTGAACTGAGCGCCATACCGAGGATTGTATCACCGGGCTGCAACAGCGCCATCATTACACCCTGGTTCGCTTGGGAGCCTGAGTTCGGTTGAACATTTGCATATTGCGCTCCGAAGATTTTCTTCGCGCGTTCACGAGCCAGCTCTTCAGCAACATCGACGAATTCGCAACCACCATAGTAGCGCTTACCTGGATAGCCTTCGGCATACTTGTTTGTCAGAACTGTGCCTTGTGCCTGCAGTACGGCTTTCGAAACAATGTTCTCGCTGGCGATCAATTCGATCTGTGTCTGCTGACGCTCCAGCTCTTTGCCAATCGCAGAGAACAACTCTGGGTCGTGTGATGCGAGATCTTCAGTAAAGAAACCGGAATTTGTCATTTTCTGTGCCATCGCTGCATTGCTCATAATAGAATTCACCCTTCTAATTAGATACCTACGTTAAGTTTCTCAACTCTTGCTTCATGTCTGCCACCTTCAAAAGCGGTGCTAAAGAACGCATCAACGCAATCAAAGGCCACTTGTTGACCTATTATACGAGCACCAAGCGCCAACACATTGGCATCATTATGAAGTCTGGAAAGGCGCGCCATCGTTGAATCGGTGCAGAGTGCCGCACGAATAGCTTTATGACGATTGGCCGCAATCGAAATACCGATACCACTGCCACAGATGATAATACCCTGTTTGGCTTTGCCATTCTCAATAGCTTCGGCCAAGGCATGACCATAGTCAGAATAGTTGCAGGACTCTTCGGAATCCGTACCAAGGTCAAGGAAATCGTATTTATCCGCGTAGGCTTTGATAATAGCCCGCTTTAGGGAAAATCCACCGTGATCAGCGGCGATGGCGATCATAGGCTTGCTTGTCATGCGGATATATAAATGCCGCACAGCACCTAAATCAAGTGATTACTAGGTTAAAACACAGATTGACCGCTGCTTTTTTGAATTGTACGGTCTTACCATAAATATAAATTATTAGGGAGGAATATAATGGTCCAAATGCGTTACTGGAGTGTACCTTTAGCTGGCGCTTTCCTTATTGCAGGATGTTCGACCCCGCCAACAGATGAAGCAAAAATGGGAGCCGCCGCAAGTCTTGGCAAACCTGATGATGCACAGATGATTGCCGGATGCTGGGGTGAAAACCAGGGTGGCACGCTCAGCTATTCTAAAAAGACCGATACACTGATCCTGAGCACCGTTAAAAACGATACTATTACAGTGTCACCCGTAGCCAACCGCGAAGGCGAACAGGATAGGCAATTTGCCCGACTGAATGATCATTGCTTTGGCCCTAAATAAGGCCCTTCTTCTTAAGGACATACTCAAGGCGGCGAAGCGCATTTAATTTTAACGTCGCTTCACCAGCATTCGCAGGACCTTGAATGGATATTTCCGTCATGGTTTTGACATCCATCGCCGACACCTTGACCAAGTTGCCGATAGGGTAAAATTCAAAGATGATTTCGCGACCGCGTAATGGTTGTTCTGTCATTGCCTCGTCCATTTAACCCCCGTATATTAACCTATGAAAAACATACGCTCAATCGTCGTCCCGGCGAAGACCGGGATCCAGCCAATATATGGATAGTATGGATTCCGGTTTACGCAGGAATGACAAGGAGAAAAAACATGGTAGCCGAGAGAAAAATGACCGCAAAAAGCCACCGCCCCGAATTTGACTGGCAGGACCCACTCCTCCTTGATGAACTTTTAACCGACGAAGAGCGGATGATCCGCGACACAGCACGCGATTATTGTCAGAGCAAACTGATGCCGCGCGTGCTTGAGGCGAACCGTCATGAAACATTCGATCCTGCCATCATGCGTGAAATGGGTGAACTGGGATTACTCGGCGCCATGCTTGAAGGTTATGGTTGCGCCGGAGTCTCTCAGGTATCGTATGGACTGGTAGCGCGTGAAGTCGAACGGGTAGATTCCGGCTATCGTTCGGCGATGTCGGTACAATCCTCTCTCGTGATGTACCCTATCCATGCCTTCGGCTCGGAGGAACAAAAACAAAAATACCTGCCAAAACTGGCAGCAGGTGAGTTTATTGGCTGCTTCGGCTTGACAGAACCCGATGGTGGCTCCGACCCTTCAGCGATGCGCACACGCTTGAAGAAGGCAGGCAATGCCTACACCCTCTCCGGCTCAAAGCAATGGATCACCAATTCACCTGTCGCAGATGTTTTTGTCGTCTGGGCCAAGAATGATGACGATGAAATCGTTGGCGTTGTGCTGGAAAAAGGCATGAAGGGCCTTACAGCACCCAAGATTGAGGGCAAATTTTCTCTTCGCGCTTCCATCACTGGCGGCATCGCTATGGACGAAGTGCCTGTGACAGAAGATATGATTCTCAATGTGAAAGGCCTGAAAGGCCCCTTCTCCTGCCTCAATTCAGCCCGTTACGGCATTTGCTGGGGCGCAATGGGTGCTGCCGAGTTCTGCTTCCATACCGCGCGCCAATACACCATTGACCGTGTCATCTTTGGCAAACCTCTGGCGGCACAACAGCTGGTACAAAAGAAGCTGGCTGACATGGAAACCGAAATTACCCTGGGCCTGATGGCGGCGTGGCGTCTGGGAACGCTGCGCAATGAATATCGTGCGGCACCTGAAGCTATCTCCATGCTGAAACGTAATAACTGCGGCAAAGCACTTGATATGGCGCGCATTGCCCGTGACATGCTGGGCGGCAACGGTATTGCGGATGAATATCACGTTATCCGCCACGTCATGAACCTCGAGGCTGTGAATACTTATGAGGGAACTCACGATATTCATGCCCTGATCTTGGGGCGCGCCATTACCGGTTTTGCCGCATTTTAAAAATTAAGGTAATAAAGGAGAGAATGAATGCTGAAAGTTATAATGAACAATCAAGGCGCCAGCATGGAAGCAGACTTAAGCCAGGAAGGCATTGCTGACGGTGATATCAAAATCGAAAAGGCCATTTTTATGCAGAGAAGCCCGTTGGCTCTGCTCTACTTCTCTAACAAAGGCACGCCTGTAAAAGCCGCCGCCAGATTTGATATGCAGAAAGTGATGCTGATTGATCAAGCCCCCGTTTCTATTACAGAGGGAACCCCGCTTGCAGATCAGCTTCATCTGCTATCCAAAAAGATAAACAATGCCTGGCATGATGCTGTTACAAGCACCCCCTCTGCCGCAAAAGAAGTTGAGTTTGTTCAACCTGACGGCACACCCTTTACTAATTTCGGCGGCCCTCAGCCCTAAGAACGTTAAAGATCAAACCACCCACTTTAATAGAACCGCAAACACAAACGCAGCCTTAATCCGATATGACTGAGAGAATTATTTCCAAACATAATGTCTGAAAACTTATGGATTTTCTACTCTTTACCATTCCCGTATCATTTTTGGCAGCTTGCATTCTAATAGAGGCAACACCAGGCCCCAACATGACTTATTTAGTATTACTAAGCTTGAGTCATGGTCGGCATGCCGGATACGCAGCAGCAGCCGGAATAGCCTTGGGTTTACTGATCATGGGTATAGTTGCAACATTCGGGGCCATTTCTATCCTTGTTGAGATGCCATCAATATATAATGTACTGCGCATCGCAGGCTTTCTATATCTTCTATGGCTAGCTTGGGACGCATGGCGAGTACCAAATTCAGCAGATGAGAAAAATAAAACTTTAGATAAGGATTTACTGACTTATTTTACACGAGGACTCGTAACCAATTTACTTAACCCGAAAGCAGCACTTTTCTATATAGCAGTATTACCAAACTATATAGATATCAATCAAACAGCGAGTCAGCAAACGCTAATAATGACAATAACATATGTCTTTATTGCCACGATCGTACATGCGTCGATTATCAGTATCGCCGGTACTCAGAAAATAAGTAGCCAGACTTATAAAAGAAAAGAAGTAAGAGGATTCTTTAGCATAAGTTTAGTATTAACAGCGGTATGGTTTCTGCATAGTACACAAACCTAATTCACCTCAACTGCGTCATATATTCGATAAAACACTTCTGTCTCCATATCCTTCGGAACCAATTCAAGACGACCTTTAATATCTATAGGCTCATAAGAAAACTTTATCGGTTTTTTGGCATGAACCTCAATCACCATCGAAGGCCCCACATGATAATGATAAGGGCATGATACAGGGAACGGACCAAACAGAAATTCGCTCTGCTTTTCTTCTGCCTCTAGCGGAAACATATAACCTTGCATAATAACTTCTTGACCATCAAGCTTCTTTATTGCATCAGAAAAGCCGGGCATTTTGAACTCATAATCCATACCCTGCTCATCTTTGCCAGATGTAGTAATTTCTTTGGTCTGTGTGAATATATCCCAGGATACGCCACCGTGCGGAACCTTCACAAAATCAGGGATATAAGAAGCAATATCCCGTTCGCTTTCATCCATCATGGCATAGGCCGGGAAAGATATAATCATAAATAGACAGAGCAGAACGACCTTTATCATGACCCGCTCCTTAGAAGGCTACTCACATCTGCACGGTACGCACGCAAGGCTGGAACAGTAGCAGCCATTAAACCAGCTATCATGACAATAGCAAATAACACCAACTCACCAAAGCGAAACGTGAGGGCATTGGCGCCAGAGGCCTGCAAGGGCTCAACCAGGAAAATCAGACCCGCAAATAATAGATGCCCGCAAACAACACCTATCGATATACCCATCAAGGATATGAGAGATGCCTCCATCATAATCATGGCAGACAGCCGTTTACGCGGCATCCCGAGTAACCGCATGACCACCAGATCATGCGCCCTGCTCTCAAAATTACTCGCAAGTCCACTAAAAATTGAAAGCGCTGCCATAAGGAGCAAAACCAAGGCACCACCCATAACCAATCGTCCACTCAGGCCCATCATAGCACTTAAACGCGCAAGCTCTAATGCGGGAGATGCCGCCATAACTGAGGTATCGCGGTTAATTATGCGTGGTAAATTTATGACAGCACGTGGGTTTTTAACTTTCACCAGTAAGGCTGTGATTTCCTGAGAGTCTTCATGACCTGCCTCTTCATGATGATGAAGTTCTTGCACGCTCTCTACAGAGGTCAATACAAGACGATCAATGATTGTGCCTGTTGGCTGCAGTATACCTGTAACAGTATATTTTTCGTTATGATGGTGATCGTCATTCTCTGCCAATCCATGGGCACCGGAAAATTGGGACCCCACATCCAAATTTAGTTTATGAGCCGCGTACGCACCCGCCACGGCTTCCATCGGTTTTTCCCAACTTCTGCCATTCTTATATTCGGCATGATACAAAGCTACGTAATCGACTGTCGTACCTACGATCCGAAAGCCACCCAGATTATCACCAAGCGCTAGCGGTATTACCTGTGCGATATCGCGGTTGCGAGCGAAAATCTCAATGTTATCGCCTGCAATGTTTCCCGTGGGTATATCAATTTGGTACAGACTGGATAGAATAAGCTGTAAGGGACTGCCCCGCGCACCAATCACCAGATCAATACCTGCTGTATCCCTTGCAATGCGATCCCGCACATGATCTGCTGTCAAAATGACAAGAACGCCTGACATAACAGAGAAGGCCGTCATGAGAACGCATAACATGGTGTGAAATGAACGATGACGTAATGATAATAAGGAAAGCTTCTGAATATTCATGAAGAAAGCCTCCCCTTATGCACACTCACAATATCCGTGAATCCTGATTTGATACGCGCGTCATGTGTGGCCACAATTAACCCCGCACCCGAGATTTTTGTTTGTTCGCGTAATAACGAAATAATCAGGCCTGCGTTTATATCATCCAGAGCTGACGTTGGCTCATCGGCAAATATAACCGCTGGATCGTTCATTAACGCACGCGCGACAGCCACACGTTGTGTTTCCCCTGCGCTTAATGCGGAAGCTTGCGCATCAAACAGGGACATAATATCCAACCTCTCGAGAACAGCCTTAATTTTCTGCTCATCAGGGGCTAACCCTCCTGCGAAACGCGCCAACCTTAGATTATCAGCAACACTTAGATGCCGGATCAGATTATATCCCTGCATGACGAAGCCAAAATTTGATCCACGTAACGGATCCAACTCGTCATCATTCATCGAGACTAGGTTCTGTCCCCGGAAAAACACTTCCCCCCTATCGGGCCGTCGTAATCCCGCCAGCAAGGAAAGAAGCGTCGTTTTTCCGCTACCGGATGCCCCCTCAAATAAGACGTGGGCACCCTCGCTAATAACCAAGCGATCTACTTGAAGGATAATACGCCCACCTGCCACACACTGGGCCGATGATACCGTGAACATAGACATGAAAAGTCCGCCTTTTTAAGAACTGTTACTTTATAACAGTGCATAAAGGGGGCGTCAATCCTGTTGAATTATCGGTAACTTCATGGCGTCAGCCAGTTCGCGGGCATAAAGTTGTGCATCTGGCATATCTAGGAAATATTTGATTTTAAGTGTTTTACCCTTGGCCGGGTGTACCAGATCTATGCGATAGAAAGTGGGCTTATCTTTACTAACCGAAATTGTAATGCGCACACCAGTGAAAGCAGACGCAGGCTCTGGCTTAGCCTGCTCAGTCACCCCTAGACCCAGCAACACCAGCGGATAAAAATCGACATGATCAGCATGGATGCGGTAACGGCCATAATCAGTCAGGTTGGGCACAATCAATTTTAGAACAGCTATGTATTCCAAAACAAGAAAACCCGCCACGAGCGCTGTCATGGCATTTTTATTAATCGGCAACCCGCCAATCTGGAATACATTCAAGGTCAGGCCAATGGCAAAAACAGCCGCCACAGAACTAAATAACAGCATCCATAAAATAACGGGCCAGATGGAATGCCCCTCTATCGGAAAATGCAGGCGCGCACTGGCTGTCGTATTAGAGGTTGTTTCCATGTGCAGCGCCCCCTAATCTTCCATCAATCAAAATCGGCAGGATTGAGAGAATTGAAATTGGTCTGACTTGCCCAAAAACGCTCGATCATTTTAAGCGCGTTATTAAGTCCTGTCAGGCGTTCATCCGTAATATCAGTACCTTTAAGTTGGTCCTCATGGCGTTTGAACATCGCTGTGATCAGTTCACAAAGTTTCTTACCTTTATCCGATAAACGTACACGTATAGAGCGCTTATCATGGACGGAACGCTCCTGGATCAGGTACCCGTTCTCAACCATCTTCTTGACGTTATAAGACACGTTGGAGCCAAGGTAATAACCACGGATTGTTAATTCACCCACAGTCATTTCATCATCACCAATGTTAAACAGGATCATACTCTGAACGTTGTTAATGTCCTGAATCCCTTTGCGATCAAGCTCGATTTTCAGCACATCCAGAAAATGGCGGTGCAGGCGCTCGATCAGTTGGATCGCATCATAGTAAGCAGTCGCGGTCACGTTTCACACTCCAGGGTCGGTTAAGAAATTCAGAACAGGTAGAATTACCAGATACTAAGGATATTATAGCTTTATTATCAAAATGATAACGCACCTGAGGGCGATTTCAACCATTAAATCCTTCATCCAGACGGCCTGGCAAAGGCTCAAAATGGCGGGATACCACGGTTTTGGCGACTTTATCGAAGGTTTTTGGGACCCATTGCGGGTTTTTATCCTTATCAACCAGCATCGCCCGAACACCCTCAAAGAACTCATTACCACGCATAAATTGACGGGCAATGACATAATCACGCTCAATAATCTGGGAAAATGTCTGGCCCTCCGCCTCTTTCATACGCGCAAACGTTACATAAACAGCCAACGGCGAGCGGGATAACAAAAGCTGCAAAGTGGCCTGAGCCCATTCCGAAGTCTCTTTTTCCAAAGCGCCGATAATCTCCGATACACTATTTTGGGAGAAACAGCGATCAATCACATCCTGATGCTGCGTCAACGGGCCTGTTATTGCGGGCACTTTATTGAAATGCTCAATCGCAATCTCAGGCGCCTCTCCCTTGTAAAGAGCCTGAAGCAATTCCGGCAGAGCTTCTGCATACATGTAATGAGTGGCAAAACCAGCATAACGCGTATCTTCAGGACCAATCGTCATGCCTGTGAGCGCCAGGCACATCCCCAAATAGCCCGGAGCTTTAAGTAAAGAATACGAACTTCCAATATCCGGAAAGAATCCAATCCCTGTTTCAGGCATCGCCCATTTGGTATTCTGCGTGGCTATCCTGTAACGGCAATAACCAGCGACACCATAACCACCCCCCATAGTTATGCCATCCATCAGGGCGATCAGGGGTTTGGAAAAACCATGTAAATGACGATTCAGATTATATTCATCGTAGAAGTAACGATCGTTCTTTGTTACATCGGCACGATTAACCCATGTCTGTTTGATATCCCCCCCAGCGCAAAAGGCCTTTCCCCCGGCTCCTGTTATCACAACAGATTGTATATTGTTATCGTCCGACCACTCGGACACCCCCTCCAGCAGACGTAAAATCATGTTATGAGACAAGGCGTTAAGCGCCGAAGGCCTGTTTAGGGTTACCAGCATGACCGGCCCCTGCCTAGCCATCAGGATTTCATCATCAGTATTCGTTGACATGGCGCGCCCCAAGGGAGTTATATGTCGCCAGATTAGGCCATACTCCCATTTAGGATGCAAACAAAATGACCCTTTCCAAACCCTTATCCCGCATCACCGCTGAAAACCGCATCTCGGTAGAACCACCGCTGGTGCGCATGCGCCGCCTTCGCACGTCTGAAAATATGCGCGCCTTGGTCCGGGAAAATGTACTAACAACAGCAGACCTGATCCTGCCGCTTTTTGTGGAAGAGGAAATCAGTGAACGCCAACCGATTAAATCGATGCCAGGCGTATTCCGTGAAACTGAAAAATCGATCAGCGCCGTTATCCGTCAGGCAGAGCAGGCAGGTATAAAATCTGTCATGTTATTCGGCGTATCTCATCATAAAGATGACCATGGCACTGACTCCATGCAACACGACGGTTTGATGGCCCGCATGATTCGTAACGTCAAAGATGCCTGCCCTGACATGATTGTTATGGCTGATGCATGTTTCTGCGAATATACAGATCACGGTCATTGCGGCCCACTGGATGAACACGGGCAAGTCATGAACGATCTGACACTTGAAAATCTAGCCATACAAGCCGTTGTAGCCGCTGAAGCAGGCGCAGATATTATTGCTCCATCGGGCATGATGGATGGTATGGTCAGTGCCATTCGCAGTGCTCTCGATGAAAACGGCCACGAAAATATTGCCATTCTTTCATATGCCGCCAAGTATGCATCTGCCTTCTACGGCCCCTTCCGCGATGCTGCCGGATGCTCTCTGAAGACAGGTGACCGCAAAACACATCAGATGGACCCCGCAAATAGCGATGAAGCGATGCGCGAGGTTGCATTGGATCTGGACGAAGGCGCCGATATGGTCATGGTAAAACCAGGGCTACCCTATCTCGATATCATTCACCGCGTAAAATCGGAATTCCGTGTACCCACATTTGCTTATAATGTCAGTGGTGAATACGCGATGCTGAAGTTCGCCGCCGAAGCTGGCGCATTGGATTACAACAAGGCCCTGATGGAAATGCTGATGGGATTCAAGCGTGCCGGCGCCGATGGCATCCTGACCTATGCGTCCATAGATGCCGCAAATCTGATCAATAATAAATAACGATTACGGCTTTAAGACCGAAAGCGGCATTGTCACAGACGCCGCCTTTTCTTGCGCACGCGTATAGAGAGCAGCTTTCTGAAACCCCTTAAACAGAACATTTGCGGGACTTTTCTCATGCATAGTGTGTGCAATGATTTTCATCGATGCAATTCGTAATGGATTCTTGTCAATCTTAGAGTAAGCAATCCGCCACTCACCCTTGCTGATGTCTTCACCAAAGAACGCCGCGGTCTGGTAGCCTGCCCGAATATAAGGCCCATATACATTCTTGCGGTCGTAAAGGATGGGCAAATGAATGATTGTTCCCTGCGGGCTCTGCAACATTAAATACTGGGGCATACGTGACTCCGCCATACCAGGGTCACGCTCATCATTTATGAAAGACACCGCCAGAACTGTATTCACAACTGGCCCTCGGGCCTTATCGGTACGTGCAGAACCATGCCCCTTACCCTCGACAGTTAAAGGTCGAGAATATTCACCTGATTTGGTTGTCTTGCCACTCATGGAACGCACTTGCCAGACATCGCTCAGGGCTTGCGCCAGACACTCTTCAACAAGCACGCCATGACCATAATGGAAAGGATCGAAAACCATGCCTGACTGCGTTTCGACCAGGCGCTTGGCTATGGGCGGCGGCGCATTTGTCTGAGCTGCCATGAGAACAGCAGGGATAATATCATATGATGCTATCCCTTTCATACAAGCCGTATGACGCATAATCATCATACCGGCTTGGGGCGCCGAAGCAGATGTCCCATAGAATTCTTTCAACTGCTCTTCGGGCGGGACATACGCAGCAAGTGCTGCCGCACAGTCATCCGGTATTCCATGATATGGCCAGTCAAGAAATGATTTAACATCAGCCTTATCAGGGTAATATGAAACATCACCCATCACACTTTGCACATCTCGAGGATGATCACATATAAAAGCAGGGCCTGATGCTTGTGACCCAGAATAAACCTCGCCCGTAGGTAAACACTCCCCTACCCTTAAGTAACCTGGAGCAAAAACTTCCCCGGATAGTGTTGCTGTCCTTTGATAATCCAGCCAGTCTTCCTGACCGTTGCCGGCGGCCTTCAAAATAACGGGGCCGTTTAAATCACGGTAATCTCTGTAGCCATAGGAAGGCGTTTTATTCTCTTGGCTACTAATAGTAATGACACGAATATCAGGATGCAGGGCAGCGGCAAAAAACGCAGAACGTCCGCTTTTAATAAACTCGTCCATGTAGCCCACATCCCAGGAAGAACCATCCTCAGGCTTTCCTGCGAGTAAGTTTGTACAAAATTCTGCATGTCTTGAGGGAAGTATCGCCTGCCCCGCCGGGGCATATTCAGCAGCAAGCGCCCAACTGGTGCTTTGCGGCTCAATATGTACGGCTGCAGGACGCGGATGCCCGCCTGACAGCGAACGCATAAGCGCCTTAGCGATGTCGTTCGTGAAATAACCCAGACTAAATGATTTTATTCTTTTTCCCATGTTTCCATAGGCTTAGCATATTCATGGAAATTATGGCAACAAAACCGATTTTATGGCTAAGTTATTTATTTTATTAGAAAATTTACTATCTGCGCCTTAGACTTTGAGAAGGGATTCATCACGTCTATGGACAAGACAACCAATATTAAACAACAGCGGGATCGCTTCCTTGCCTTCTCCTTCGCTTCAGCCGACCTCTTTCTTGAAGTCGATGAAAAAGGCATTGTTGATTTTGCTTTGGGTGCCGCCCAGACACTGACAGGCATTAACGACAAAAGCCTGATCGGACAGAACTGGCTTGATATCTTTTCCAATCAGGATCGCCATACACTTATTAAAATGCACTCCCGTGCCAGAGACGCCGAACGTTGCGGCCCCTATCTGGTCACCTTGGATGAAACACTGGGAAATGGACAGCGAGCCATCCTGACGGCCATTAAAATGCCCGGCCAGGATAAGTTATATATCACCCTTGGCTTCTCAAACGCCATGATGGTGCAGTTGTCCGGTGAAATGCTGGCGCGCGATGAATATGAATTACTTGATAAGGATCACTTCCTGATTGCCGCCAAAGATGCGATTGATGTCGCCCGCACCATGGGCCAAGACCTTGATATGACCCTTCTCGACATCGAGAACATTGCCGAGATCAAAGATAAAATGGGTGACGAATGGTGGGGTAATTTCCGCAGTGCTGTCACAGAACTTCTTTGCTCTCATTCAGCCGATGGCCAATCTGCTGCTGAAATTGATATTGGCCGCTACAGTATCATTCACGATAAATCGATCACAACAGATTCTCTTCTCAATCAACTGACAGCGCTGGCGCAGCAACAGGCCCCTGACGAAGAAAATTTTGAGATCAAAAGCAAAACCGTACAGGCCGACATTCAATCTCTAAGCGAACGCGAAACCAGCAAAGCGCTGGTATATACCATCAATGAATTTGAACGTAAAGGAACAACCCTGAACATTGAAACCCTGAATTCGGGATTCAAAGCTTACGTAACTGCGAATGCTCATAAAATACAGCAGTTCAAAACCATGGTTGAGCAACTGAGTTTCGACTTTCATTACCAGCCGATCGTAGACATCGAAACATTGGAAGTTTCCCACTATGAGATGCTAGCCCGTTTCAAGGACCAAGGCTCAACGCAAGAGTGGGTTATATTCGGTGAAGATATTGGCATGGCAGCTGACCTTGATATCGCTGTCTGCGAGCGTGCTATCAATTACCTGCTTTATAAGTCGCAGGGACGGAATACCAAATTTGCCATCAACCTGTCAGGACAGTCGATGCAGAACGAGCAATTCTTCAAAACACTGATTGCCAAGCTCGATCTGCACCAACATCTGGCCAAGCGAATTATATTTGAAATCACAGAATCGACGACCATCAAAGAGCTTGATCTGGTGAACAACTTCATCAAGGTGCTTCAGGATCGTGGTTTCAAAGTCTGTCTGGATGATTTTGGTGCGGGATCTGCCTCCTTCCAGTACCTTCAGAAACTGCATGTCGATTATTTAAAGATCGATGGCCAATATACGCGTAAGCTTTTGACCAGCCAGCGTGACGCCGTGATGGTTAAGAATCTGGCGCGGATGTGCCAGGATCTCGGGATTACGGCAATTGCCGAGGTTGTCGAAAGCCCGGAACAGGCAGCCCTTATTAAGGAAATGGGAATACCGCTGGCACAAGGATTCCTATACTCCAAGCCTTTGTTGAAGCCAGATTTCGACCCCTTGGAAGCCCGCAAGCATATTCCTCACCTTTAGATACAATATCCGACGCGGTATAATGGCCGGGGATAAAAGAATAGTTACAATCTGTTAAGCCTTTTCTGGCACCCTTAAAGCATAGAAAATCATAAACGTTGTCCCTGTGGATTCGTTCCGCTGCAAAGCGGCAAAGAAAGGATTTCTTTGACCCCATCATGAAATTAATCGGCTTTGTAGTAGTTATTGTCTGTACTTTCGGCGGCTATATGCTTGGCGGCGGTAAACTTGCCCCCATCATTCATGCTGCCCCGCACGAACTTCTTACGATTATGGGCTGCGCGATTGGCGCATTTATTATCGCGAATACCGGCCACGTTATTAAGGCCACGCTGTCCAGCCTTGGCTGTATCATTAAACCGGAAGCGCATAATAAAGCATCCTACATGGAACTGCTCAGCGTTATGTACATGTTATTCAAGCTGGCGCGTACAAAAGGTTGGCTGGCTCTGGAATCTCATATCGAAGATCCGGAGAACAGTGAACTGTTTAAACAATTTGCAGGCTTCAGCAGCAACCATCATGCCGTAACTTTCGTTTGCGACTACCTGCGTATCATCTCGCTCGGTAACGAAAACCCTCATGAAATTGAAGCATTGATGGACGAAGAGATTGAATCCCTCACTCACGAGAAAGAACATCCCTCTCATGCCGTTCAGACAATGGCTGATGGTATTCCGGCTCTGGGTATTGTGGCCGCCGTTCTGGGCGTTATTAAGACCATGGGTTCGATTACTGAACCCCCGGAAATTCTGGGTAAGATGATTGGCGGCGCTTTGGTGGGTACATTCCTCGGTGTGTTCCTGGCTTACGGCTTCATCGGCCCCACAGCCGGTGCCCTGAAGGCCCGCGCGGAATCAGAAATTCTTTATTATCGCTGCATCAAGGTATCGATGATTGCCTTCCTGCAAGGCGCCGCCCCTCAGGTAGCCGTCGAATTTGCCCGTAAGTTCCTGCCTCATAATGTGCAGCCAGGCTTTCTCGAGCTCGAAGAGAAACTCAACGAACTCCCCAGCCCGAGTTAGGAATAGCTCATGGCCAGCAATAAAAAAGATGAAGAACTCCAGCCGATCATCGTTAAGAAGATCAAGAAAGGTGGCGGCGGTCACCATGGTGGTGCCTGGAAAGTTGCTTATGCCGACTTCGTGACGGCGATGATGGCGTTCTTCCTTTTGCTTTGGCTGCTCAACGTAACCACGGACGAAGCCAAGAACGCGATTGCCAATTATTTTGACCCCACTCACCCGGAACTTTCCAATGCTGTCAGCGGCTCCGGCGGGGTACTGGGCGGCCTGACTGTAACGACAGAAGGCGCAATGGCGCAGATGACCCAACCTGTCACAGCACCGCGCGCTTCAGGTGCTACACGCACAGCCGTGAAAGCAGGACAGACTGGTGTGGAAAATCCTGAATACTCCGAAGGTGAACTCGAGAAGCTGAAAGAAGAATTCGAGAAGGAAGAAGCACAACGCTTTGAAGAAGCTAAAAAGGAAATAGAAGAAGCCATCAAGGACGACCCTGAACTGCAGGAATTGATGAAAAACGTCATGATGGATATTACGCCTGAAGGTTTGCGCATCCAGATCATAGATCAGGAAGGCCGCCCTATGTTCGCGAGTGGCAGTGCCGAAATGTATGATTACACGCGCAAGCTTATGAGCAAAGTGGCCGAGGTCATACTCAAGATGCCGAATGATGTTTCGGTGCGCGGCCACACAGACAGTGTTCCGTACGGTCCTGGCGCCAAATACACAAACTGGGAACTTTCTGCTGATCGTGCAAACTCTACACGCCGCATTCTCCAGGAAGGCAACGTACCTGAAGCGCGGCTTGCCAATATCATGGGCAAAGCAGACCGTGAACATCTGGTAGTCGATAACCCTAAAGATCCGCGTAACCGCCGCATCAGCATCATTTTACTAAAAGAAACATTGGAAGAAGCATTCGAGCGTGGCGCCTTTAAAGACAAGGTAAAAGCAGGATCTCAGGTCGAACAGGACATTAAAAAGCAGATTGAAACCTATAAGAAGTCTCAAGGCGCCGTCCAATTCCCCTGATTTTTCAATTAAATACCTACAGAATTGCTGAGGTGTCCGGTTTTATATAATCTATAACCGGACATGGGAAAGATAATACCGATAACAAGCCAGTATCATGATGCATCAACCTGCACGTACAATCCGGGGCAGCTGCGCCGCATTTTCACTATACAAATCCCGCAAAACGCAAATCCGGTCGATAATACTGAATTCAAACGTGCGCTAACCCTGCTGGGTTTTGAGAATGTCAATCTAGACCGTACAATGGCTGGTATGGATTGCCCCACATGCAATGCTTGCGTGCCCTTACGAATTTCCGCACCCGACTTTATGTTTAGTGCCAGCCAAAAGCGTCTTGAGAAAAGAAATGTACTTCTAGCTTCCCGGATCGACAGAACATGGTGCAACCCCACAGATGAACATTATGAATTATACAAAGCTTTCTATCAGTCCCGCATAAAAGATCGTGAAATTGAGAACGCCCCTGTCGATGCCAACACGTTCTTCACGACAACACGCATACGATCCCATATGCAGATCATTCGTGCTCCACTTTCTGACAGACTTCTTTCTGTCCTGTATTACGATGATTACGGCGATAATATATATGCGGCCACACAGATCTACGATCCAGAAGCCTCAGACAAAATGAGCCTGGGACGTTACGGCCTCCTAAAGCTCATGGAATATGCTCACCGACGTGGCGATATCAATCATGTCTATATTGGTTCATGGGTAAAAGGCAGCAAAGCCGTTGACTATAAGAAAGACTACCATCCGCTCGAAGCTATGACTGATCAGGGCTGGGTGAAGTTTGAGCCGGACAAGCATATAACAGGCCCTAAACTGCGCCTGCCGCTGCGGCAGGATCTAAATCTGGGCTAATATCAGGATTTGAATTAATCGAACTTGCCGGATTTAGGGAATCCATTCGGCGGCAACTTACCAGCCTGCGCCCGCTCAGCAATCCATGCCTTGACATTATCGACCTTGTTCTCGGATGAACCAGAACGGTAAGTCAGGCCCGCCTTCAGATTGAACGTACGGGCATCGCCCAGACGACCATCCTTAAACTTCTGCAGGATCACACCTTTGCCCTTGGTCATTTCCGGGATTTGCTCCAGCGGGAATACCAGCATCTTGCGGTTTGTCCCGATAGTAGCAATGTAGTTATGATCGGCAGCAACACGAATGCAAATCTTGGCTTCTGTCTTTTCATCGACATTCAGGACTTGTTTGCCGTTCTTGGTTTGGGCCAGAACATCTTTCTCAGGCACGATAAAGCCACGTCCGTCTTCCGATGCTACCAGCAATTTTGCTTCCGGATTATAAACCATCAGCGCCGCAAGATCGGAATCATTGGGCAAGTCGACCATCAAGCGCACCGGCTCGCCAAACCCACGTCCCGGCGGCAATTTATCGCAGGAAATCGTATAGAAACGGCCATTTGTGCCAAAGGCAATCAGCTTGTCATTTGTCATCGCCTCAATGACAAAACGCGCACGATCACCGTCTTTATAGGTGAAGTCCTTCGGATTGTGCTCATGGCCTTTCATAGCCTTGATCCAGCCTCTGGCCGAGCAAATCACCGTTATCGGCTCCTTCTCGGTCAGCGCATCTTCAATCTGCTCTATAGCCACGAGGCTTGGCGCCTTACCAATTTTCGTACGGCGCGCACCCAAAGCAGTGTTAGAACCAAATAGCTCCTTAATTGTTGCAATCTGCTTACCGATTTCTTTCCACTGCTTGGCTTCAGATTTCAGCAAAGCCTGAAGAGTATCACGCTCTTTCGAGAGATCGTTATGCTCGCGCTTCAGCTCCATCTCTTCGAGCTTACGCAAAGAGCGCAAACGCATATTCAGGATCGCTTCTGCCTGCACATCGGTCAGATCGAATGCCTTCATCAACTCCGGCTTCGGCTCGTCCGACTCGCGGATGATGCGGATCACTTCGTCAATATTCAGGTAAACAATCAGGTAACCAGCAAGCACTTCTAAACGATGTAGCACTTGCTCAAGGCGGAATTGCGAACGACGGACCAGAACTTCCTGACGGTGGTTCAGCCACGCCTGCAGCACTTCCTTGATGTTCATGACCTTGGGCACAAGGCCGCCATCAAGAACGTTCATATTCATCGCAAAACGAATTTCGAGATCGCAGTTACGATAGAGCGCTTCCATCAGCAACTCAGGCTCTACATTGCGAGTCTTCGGCACCAGCACCAGACGGATATCTTCAGCGCTTTCGTCGCGCACATCATCCAGCATCGCCAGTTTCTTGGAAGTAATCAACTCGGCGATTTTTTCAATCAGCTTGGATTTTTGCACCTGGTAAGGAATTTCAGTGACGATGATATTCCACGCACCCGCCTTACCTTCTTCCACTTCCCATTTCGCACGCAGGCGGAAGGAACCTTTACCGGTCTTGTAAGCCTCGAGGATATTCTCCTTCGGTTCGACCAGCGTGCCGCCCGTGGGGAAATCAGGGCCTTTGACGATCTTGCATATCTGCTCAATGGACGTATCGTCCTGATTGAGCATTAGCTCCATCGCCTCGCACAATTCTGCAACATTGTGCGGCGGGATGTTGGTCGCCATCCCTACGGCAATGCCGGAGGAACCGTTCGCCAGCAGATTGGGAAAGTTCGACGGCATGACGATGGGCTCACTGCCCTCACCATCATAAGTGGGGCGGAAATCGACAGCGTTCTCGTCGATACCCTCCATGATCAGTTCAGAAACTTTTGTCAGGCGCGCTTCCGTATAACGCATCGCAGCGGCATTATCACCGTCGATATTACCGAAGTTACCCTGGCCATCGACCAGCGGATAGCGCACGGCAAAATCCTGTGCCAGACGCACGAGGGCATCGTAAACAGACTGATCGCCGTGCGGGTGGAATTTACCGATCACATCACCGACCACACGCGCCGATTTTTTCGGGCTTTGGTCTGGCTTTAACTTTAACTGATACATCGCATACATCAGGCGGCGATGCACAGGCTTCAGACCATCACGCACATCCGGCAGCGAACGCGACATGATGGTGGACAGCGCATAGGACAAATAGCGCTCGGACAGGATGTCTGTCAGCGCCTGATCAACGATCTTTTGTTCGACGGGAGCGGCGGTGCCGCCTGATTTGCCTTTACGAGCCATGGCTTGGTTTTAACTGATTCATGGAGGGATGCAAGCCTATAAAGGGCAGATTTCCGCGGTTTTCCCCTACCCCAATCTAAATTTTAGGCCGGAATGGCTTCCGCAGGCGCACATGAACGCGCAAAACGTTCCTGAAACCGAACACGTGACTCTGGCAAACCCTGGGTATGATGCACGAAGGCCCAGTGTTCCAGAAAATAAGCTGTCATCTGCAAACCAGTCAGAACGTCCGTACTATCGCCACCACTACGTTGGGGACGCAGGAAATGCGGCAGAAGCAAAAGTTTATCCAGATAAGGTTCTGCTGCCTTGGCACTCACGGCCCTGCCCGTTTTGGGTGAAATATGAGTCAGCGTTTTAGCATCTCCACCGGTAGCGCATTTGGTGAGATCGATACCGAACCCCAACTCACGCAGGAACGCCAATTCCCACATTACATAGGTCGGGGCCCAACTTTCGGTTTCCAGGGTCTGTAGCAGCGCCAGCATGCCGTAAAACAAACCGCAATGGCTCTCACGTTCGGGCAAAGCGGAATCACATAAGCTGCAAGCTGATAACAACGCCCCCAGTCGCAAGGAATCATCCATCACGCTGGCCGCCAGCGCCGAATGCAATTCCAACTCAAACGTTCCCATGCTGTCAGATACGCGGGTACCCCATTCAGCACTCACCAGATTACCGATCTGCAGAATACCCCGCACACGGGATGAATGCGCCCCGCGCACATAACCCATGTGTCTGCCATGTTGTTCGGTCAATAGCGCCACAACCGCACCATTTTCACCGTGCGGGCGTACGCTGAGGACGATCCCCTGATCTTTCCAGATTTCCATACACTTACTTTAGCAAATCAGCCCTTGGCATAACAGGCTTAGTTCTTCATGATATCAAAAGATATAAACAACTTTGGGGGATCAAAAATGCTGCCACTTAAACCTTTCTACCTGATCCGCCACGGCCAGAGCACCGCCAATATCCGTCACATGACAGCTGGCGGCCTGTTCGATTGCCACCTCACAGAACTGGGGCGTCAACAGCCGCAAGCTTTGGCGCCCCTGCTAAAGGGCAACCTGGTTCCGACTCCCTCCCGGATTTATCACAGCACTATGATCCGCGCCCGCGATACCGCGCAATTTTTGAACGAGGGATTAGGTCTGGAAATGATCCCGGATTTTGATCTCCGCGAACATGATATGGGGGCATGGGATGGCCTCCCATGGGTTGACGTTCTTCCCAAACTGAAATCAGGAACACCCCCACCCGGCGGCGAAAGCACAGAACAATTTGCTGACCGTATCATGCACGTATTGAAGAAGATTCTCATCACATCAGAAGTAGAAAACCCGCCCATGATCGTCGCACATGGCGGTTTATTTCATGCGATTGGCTTTATGTATGAATACGCGATGTCCGAAATACAAAACTGCCACCTTCATTATTTCGAACCTGTGCCTCAGCAAGCACTGTTTCCCTGGCACGTATGGCAGTTCGATATTGAAGGTGGCAAGCTTGTACGCAAACCGGCGCCATTCAATGTCATGGCAGACACCGAACAGCGCACAGGAAGCAACGGTTAGTTACAATTTTGGCTTTCGGCCCTGAACCACGCCGAATACGGCTGCGATCAGGAACAATGCCAAGAATACTACGAACAGGATCTTGGCAATTTCGATGGAAATGGCGGCAACGCCACCAAAGCCCAGAACGCCGGCGATCAGCGCCAGAACCAAAAATACGAGTGCATAATGAAGCATGATGTATTTCCTTCTCCGTATTTTATCTCTGTTTTTATCGTCATGAAACAAACGGTCAGCGATGGGAAAAGTTCATAAAAAAGAGCGGACGATCCGCTCTCTCATTTTAATTCAATATCTTAGGAAGAAATTACCAAGTACGGAATTTGCCCGTATCAACGTGCACAAAATCGCTCTTGGGATAATATCCAACGCCACCCGCTTTGAAACCCACAGCAATATCACGAAGACCGCGTGTAGAAGCACCCGCCATACGGAAGTCGATAGCCTGACCTGAAAGATGCATGGAATTACGGGCCACACCTGAACTGGCGTGACGCAGCATATTGTTTGTCTTTGGCGAACGATACCCGGATAGGATCTGTAAAGGGTCTTTACGGCCCGTTTTGCGATGCACCATATAAATAATATCGATGACACGGGGATCAATCGGGAAAACTTCGTCCGTGCGGAAATCACGCAAAACGTAATTGATCTCTTCAAAGGCATCAGGCAAATAACGGCTGCCAACGCGATATGTGCCAGAGAAGCTTTCGCCTGTATGAAGGTTAACAAAATCGATGTCGTAAGAGCCTGATTTCGGCATTTTCACAGCAGCCGCTTGTGCCACATTTGGCAGAAGCAAGGAACCTGCAGCAGCCCAAAGACCTGTTTTAATAACATCACGACGCGAAACGCCCTGTTCAGGCGCAGTAAAATTCAAAAGAGACATAAAGGGGATAACCTTGGCTGTTGACGATAGAGAATGTCTAGGCGGTTGGAAGCTCGTTTTTGTTAGTTTGAAGGTAGGGAAGAAATAGAAGGTTTGAAGGCCGATGTAAAGTGACCTGTTATTTAAAGTGTAAGGGATCGGCCCTACTTTTAGCAAGGTCGATTTGTTAACACATTGATTTATATACTAAAATTTCTTGGCGGGACTATCCACAGTGGCCGCTATACGCGTACCCCTCGATTCAGGAATATGAAAATCATTTCCTTGTGCCAGAACCTTGATGAGGCGGCGATCCCTTTTATAGACGTCATCCCCATAGACCAGACGCCCTTCACTATCCAGCCACATTGTCTGATAAACGATATAAACAGGGAATGGTTCCACGGCCGCTATTTCTGCCGTTGAGCCACGATTGATGATGGATTCCATCTTTTCATCAGTCCAGCCTTCGTTCCGTGAAAGTACGAAACGCGCAATATCCTCAGGATGAGACAAACGGACGCAGCCAGAACTCAAAGTGCGCTGGGATTTCTCAAAATACTCTGGCGCATTGGTATCGTGCATATAGATATCAAAATCATTCGGCATCAGAACACGAATACGGCCCAATGCATTATTCGCCCCCTGATTTTGCACCATGCTAAGTTTGCTCATATCGCTTGGGGTCATGGCCTCCCAGTCGATTTCAGTGCCATCAATAGTACGACGATCCTTACCCGTACCCTGATAGATCTCAATACCCTTCTGCGCCAAATAGCTGGGATCTTCACGCAGCTTAGGCAGGAAATCTTTGGATTTAATACCTTGTGGCACGTTCCATTTCGGATTAAAGCGTATACCCCGTACCTCGGCCTTGAAAGCTTTAGTTTGGCGATCCGGCTTGCCCACAATCACATCCATTTCGTGGACAACATCACCATGATCTACAGCCCATAATCTTTGCGAGGGAATGTTCACAAGAATATAGCGATCAGGTTTCTGCTCATCCATCCAGCGCAGGCGCTCCATATTGGCTATTACCTGCTCCATTTGCTCACGTGCGCCACGGTTAATTAGAGCCAGTGTTTTAGGCCCTATAACGCCATCAGCTTCAAGACCATGTTCACGCTGGAAATCCATAACAGCTGCCGCTGTCTTATCATCATACAAATCTTCCGGGCCATAATCGGAATCGTAATCTACATCCAAACGAGCCCGCAAAGACATGACGCCCTCGCTACGATCACCAGGATAGAAAATCTTGCCCGTCAATTTAATAGGAAGAATACCACTATACTTCTCGCTCTCGCGACTTAAGCGGATTAACTCTTCCCGAAGGCGATCATAAAATGCGCTACGTGGTTTCAAATCTTTAAGTGCGGCTTCAGGATCTGTTGTCCGGCTTATACCTGCCAATACATCTGCAAATGCCAAAGGCTGACGCCAATATTTTGCATACTCATCGGCAGCGGCAGCGTTAACACGCATACCCGACATGTCACGGCCATAACGCGCCACAGCATCGGTCATCAATAACTCAAGACGGGCATCGTCGCGCTCTTCACTTGAAAGCAGCTCAGAAATTTCGTGAGCGTGATATTCCTCGGGATTAAGACCATGCGTCCAAGAATCAGCAAGAAGTGCGGACACACGGCGCGCCTTATCAAGATTGGCACGTGAATTTGTCCAGAAAGGCTTGTGGTCACGTGATTCGTAAAAAGCATTGATAGCTTCACTATCAGAAAGCTTTTGAGTACCGACCGCACCCTGTGCAATCGACTCGCCATAAACAGCCTGCTTGAGGAGATTCCCGCCAAAGAAGAAATCTTTCGACGGCAACGTCATTTGCATCTGGGCTTGCGCCATACCGGAAGTGCCTACGGCGGAACAAATAATCCCCACAGAAACAGCCGCAAGCAAAAACCCCCTTACTCTTTTATAAGAGGGATTCTGAGCCTTATTATTAATTTTGTTTTCCAGCCGTGACATGAAAACAACCCGCACCAGGTTTCAGACACCTATATTGTCGCGCGAAAGCATTAAGAGTTAATTAGCAGAGAAAAGATCATGCGAATGCACGATTTGTGTAGGTAATTCTGATGGTTATTTTACGTTTTTAAATAAAATAATCAATTGGAAATACCGCACATTCGTACGATCATTATAATTTCGCAATCATAATTAACATAATTAAAATTCCCCGCCTTTCAACTCGTCCATAACAAAAACGGCGAATAAAGGAGAGAGTTCCTAATACCTATAAAGAAATTAAGAAGAAGCCTTCTCATCCTGTTCAAACAGGATTTTGTTTAATTCAGCACGGAATTTAGAGGCATCGGCAATAAAAGGAACAATCGTTACGCGGCTGCCCGTCCCCGTAATAATAACGCTGGCGTAGCCCAGAATCTGGCCGATGATCGTACGGGAAAGCTCCACACTTTCCAGCTTGGTATAGCGGAACTGGATCGTATCGAGGTTGATAATCCCATGCCTGATGATAATCCGCTTATCCGTCGCCGCCAGAAGAAGGAAGTAACGGGTAAGATAAGCAATCGAAAGCATCAAGATGCTGACAAACATGAAGAAGGCACCAAGATTGATAGAAATCCCGAGCATCACAATAATCGAGAAAATGAACATGATGACGCCCTTCCAGTAAATACCGGGGCTGATGTGCGCAATGCGCAATATTTTCTCACCCGGCATCAGGATGGACTCAAGAGCCTCCTCCCCTGTAGCGGTCGTCCGCTCAATTTTGCCAGCAGTCTCAGGTTTCTCACCACCATTATTCTTGGCGACAGGTCTTTTTTTATGCTCATCAGTCATGACGTTCTCGCTTTCTCAATAGCACGGCGAAAGGCAATTGGATTGGAAATGCTGGGCAGAATAACTTCACCAACGCCCATACCGCGAACCATGATACGACCATAGCCGAAGATGCGCCCCCATACAGTCTGAAGAACATTGACACCCTCAATGCGATCAATACTCATCTCACCCACATAACGGGCAACAAGGCCGCGCTTGAAAATCAAACGTGAATTCGTAATAGCAATTTCTGTAGTAGCCTTTGTGACCATCATGGAAGCAAAGCGAAGAACGCCAAAAATAAAAACAAAGAACGCGCCGATGCGGACGCCAGGATGTAATTCTTTCACTTTGCCCAACCACGTCGCATCAACAGAAAAGCCGTGCAGGAAATGATCCTGAACATAAATGGCGCCGACAATCACAGCGATGCAGCCCAGAATACCCCAAAAGATCGCCAGCATTGCCAGCAATGTGTACATCCAGTGGAAATGACCGATATGAATGATTTCCTCATTCGGACTAAGTGATTGCTGGACATACAGCATGCGGCTTTAATCTCCTAATGATATACCCAGCGCCCGGGCGGTATGCACCAGAGTACCATCGAGATCGACCTGTTGATAGGCCTTGATTGCATCTTCAATCGCCACATCAATGACCTGACGGTTTGACCACGCCACCATACGACCGAATTTACCTTCATTAATAAGATCCACAGCCTTAACACCAAAGGCTGACGCCAGCAGACGGTCATTATATGTAGGCTGACTGCCGCGCTGGACGTGGCCTAATACAGTAACCCGGGTTTCGGAGCCCGTCATATCAGCAATTTTATTGCTCAAATATTGACCCACACCACCATAACGCTTTTCACCGCCATAATACTCCATCTCAACCTTGGAACCATCCAGAGCTTTAACCGCCTCGGAAACCACGATAAGGGCAAAGTTACGTCCAGAATCCTTCACTTCTTTAATTTTAGCAGCAACCTTTTCCAGATTGTAAGCAACTTCAGGGATCAGGATAACATCAGCGCCACCGGCAATACCGGCAGCAAGGGCAATGTGACCAGCGTCGCGGCCCATCACTTCCAGGATCATAACACGATCATGGCTGGCAGCCGTAGGTTGCAAACGATCCAGCGCCTCAGTAGCCACGGCGACTGCCGTATCAAAACCGGTTGAAGTTTCCGTCATGCCAATATCATTATCGATGGTTTTGGGAATACCCACCATCTTCAGGCCGCCTTGTGTCGCTAGCTTGTTCAGGATCGCGAAGCTGCCGTCACCGCCGATACCAATTATCCCTTCTACATTAAGGGATTTGAAGCCATCTATAATCTTGCCTGAGAGGTCTTTTGTAGATCCATCAGCCATAGGAAACGCAAACGGATTGCCTTTATTGGTTGTACCCAGAATGGTGCCACCCATGCGCATAACATAAGAATCCATATCATTGGGTGTCAGTATCCGGTACTGAGCTGGGTCCTTCAGCAATCCCGCTGTACCGTTAATAAGCCCTATCGTCTCCCAGCCTAAACGGTGCGCACGGTGGACAGCCGCGCGAATAGCCGCGTTCAGACCGGCGCAGTCGCCGCCACTGGTAAGAATAGCAATCCTTTTTTTAGACATAATACATCCTTTTAATTTACACACCCGGGAAAGAATGGTTATTCATACACAATTTATGCTTACCTAACAACGGATTATCTGCTAACCTTTTTGAGCTTTTTAATTTCGGTAATCACAGGCAGGCCCTTTCCCATGGAAGACGATGACGAGCTTCGCGAAAAGCTGATCGAGCTGCAATCGGAACATAAGGATCTCGACGATATCATTAATAAAATGATGTCTCATCAACCCGTTGACTTTATTCAGATGCAACGCCTGAAGAAGCGCAAGCTGGTGCTCAAGGATATGATCCAGAAGATCGAAAGCCAATTACTGCCGGATATCATTGCATGATACATCAACCTGTCGTCGGCATTATCATGGGATCGCAGTCAGACTGGGAAACCATGAAGGCCGCATCAGACATGTTGAATGATCTTGGTGTTCCCCATGAAACCAATATCGTATCAGCTCATCGAACGCCGGATCGCTTATGCGAATACGCCAAGGGTGCAAAAGCCAAAGGCTTGAAGGTCATTATTGCCGGTGCTGGTGGCGCTGCACATTTACCCGGCATGTGTGCCAGCATGACTCCTCTTCCTGTTTTAGGCGTACCCGTTGAAAGTAAAGCGCTCAAAGGATTGGACAGCCTTCTTTCTATTGCACAAATGCCAGGCGGCATACCGGTTGGGACATTAGCAATTGGTCAGGCGGGCGCCAAAAACGCAGCCCTGTTGGCAATTGCCATTCTGGCGTTGAATGATAAATCCCTAGCACTACGTCTTGATGAATACCGCCAGAAACAGACAGATTCTGTAGCGCTGACACCCTCAACCTAAGAGTCCCGCATGAAGCTTGAACGTAAAACCGTAGGCATATTAGGGGGCGGCCAATTAGGACGCATGAGCGCCGTGGCGGCAGCGCGTCTGGGCGTCAAGGTCCATATATATTGCCCCGAGGAAGACAGCCCCGCCAGCCATGTGGCGGCCCGCACTTTCATCGGTAATTATGACGATGGACAAAAACTAAAGGAATTTGCTGATAGCGTAGACGTCATAACATACGAATTTGAAAATATTCCGGTTGAAACCATCCGCTATTTGCAAAAGCATAAGCCGGTATTCCCTGATGACCGCTTGCTGGAGATTGCCCAGCACCGTCCAACAGAAAAGAAATTCCTGAACGACATAGGTATTCCGACAGCCCGCTGGAGTGTCATCCAGAAAGCATCCGATATTGATGCCGCTTTATCCGAGATGAAGATTGCACACTGCATCCTGAAAACCACACGTTTTGGGTATGATGGTAAGGGTCAGTCCAAATTCACACATGGTGATGATTCCGACGCGGCCTGGAAATATCTGGGTAAGCAAGAGTTAATAGCAGAAGAGCTTGTAGATTTTGTCTGTGAAATTTCTGTCATTATAGCGCGCGACAAATTAGGGCAAACCGCTATCTATGGCCCTATCCTGAATGAGCATCGAAACCATATTCTTGCGAAAAGCACTATTCCAGCCCCCATTCCTGAAGAGATTTCAGAGCAAGCGCGCGGGATGACAAGACTGCTGGCTGATGCCGTAGATCTGGTAGGCGTATTGGCCCTTGAAATGTTCATTACCCGCGATGGCCATTTGTTAGCAAACGAGATCGCACCCCGTACGCACAATTCTGGTCACTGGACTATTGATGCCTGCGCTGTTTCACAATTTGAACAACACATACGCACAGTAGCCGGGATGCCGGTTGGAGCGCCCGCGCGGCACTCCGATGCTGTGATGCACAATCTTATTGGTCTCGATGCAAAGAAACTCGGCATCTGGCTGGAGAAGAAAGGCGCCTGCGTTCACCTTTATGGCAAAGAAGAAGCCAAGGAAGGCCGCAAAATGGGACACGTTACCGTTCTTGCGGAATAGCCGCCACTCCGCTAGCCTGTAGCCATAAAATAATAAAAATACAGGGACTTTGTTTTATGTCGAGCAATGAACAAAGATTCAGACATGCCCTTCTGGAGTTTGTAGCCGGGCAGAAAATTCGCGCTTGGGAGCAAACGCAGCATGGGACCCCGCCAAAGGTCACGGGCGCTCTGCGCCGCGCCTTTATGTACGCTGATACCGAAAGCATTACAGATGCTGTGTACCGCCAAGACTCAATGTATCTTGATGGCATATATGATGATTGCATCGGCATCATGAGATTGAAGCGTCAGGACAGTTACGTCTTCCTGAAAGATATCGAAGACGATAAGGTCAGCACCGTTGTAGAAAAATTAGTTGCGAATAGAAGCACCCTTCTGGGCGGCAATCATTTCTTTAAGTTCAAGCTACGAAGTGATCGCACCTATTTTCTGAACCCCGGTCATGTAGCACAAACGCCGAAAATGATTGCCGCTCTGGGATCATTTAATATTGATTTTAAAGAACCGGACTCTGAAGGGCGCTTGCCATTCTTCTTCATAGCACGCTACGCAAAAAACCGCTGGGCCGTTCCGCTGCTCTGCAACGTTTTTAATGCCAGCGCTAATGATAGTGGCTCCTTACCTGAAAACTTCCCCTTACCCGCCATTTTGCACGATGAGGAGGCTGTCGTGCTTTCTTCTGCATTAGAGAAAAAACTTGAAAGAGCCGAGCAATCTGCCAACAGGATCATGCAGGATATTGATCAGCCTGTGCAGACTGTCTGGGACCCGCCAATAGCCCGCGCGATAAAATATCGTAATCGGGAAACTTTGTTGGGATTAAACCTATTGCCTGGAAACCAAGTGGATTGGAATATTCCGTTCCAATGGAATCGCATGTCACCTCTTATTTATGCAGTACTTCTAGCTGATGAGATTGTTCACTCCCGCCTTGAATGGGACAAAGAGGCCGCAGAGATTAAGGATATAAATCTTATGCCGACTCAGAAATACTCCCGCTGGGAGGCAGCCAAGGCATTATGGATAGTGAAATTCCTTGCGGGTCATCCTCAGGTTAACCCCCATTTTAAAGACCTGACTGGCCAAGATGCAAAAGGGTATGCATATACCAATTCTGTCCGAAATGCCTTGCAACAAGGGCTAAGGGTCCGGAATCTCACTAAAAACTATTCACAACCTATCCCTCGTTAAGCTTTACCTGTGACTCTTGGGATGATAGTTTTCCCGGGTTGAATTAGATAACTCTTATAAAGGCGAGTTATGTTACAAGTAAAATATATGGTGGTCCTTTGTCTTTTGGCCGCCTTCACAGCGCTTACATTTTTCTCGGCTCAGGCGCAGCAACCAGCAGCACTGACGAATGAAAATATACGTATTTTTATGGAAGACAGCGCACAAAGTTATCAAAAACCGTATGATCAATTTCTGTCTATGACAAAGACCATGACGCATGACAGCTATAAAAGCCGAATGCTGATGACCTTTCATAACGGGAATGAAGCCCCTGTGCAGGTTCCTGTAGATATGGATAAGCAAATGCTGCTTCAAACCGCACGCCAAGGTTATGACAGTATGAAGGGTGCATCCCTGCAATACGATATTCAGGACATTCATATCCATCCGAACGGGAAATCAGCTACTGTAAAATCTACAATGGTTATAAAAAACCAGAACTTCCAGATCACAGAAGGCAGCATGCAGACAACTTTGGCCGATTCTACAGTCAATTGCGTTGACGAACTGGTTTTCAGTGCCGACAAGGGTATTCAGTTCATTAAATCCGATTATACTTCTGATGTGACCATTAAGCAGGAACAGGAACTGTAAAATGGGCGCTCTGTCGAAACTTTCTACCGATAAAGGTATATCTATGTCGTCTGACGATATTCGCATTGAAACGGATTCATTCGGTGAAATTGAAGTCCCTGCCGACCGTTATTGGGGTGCACAAACACAACGCAGTATACAGAATTTCCGTATCGGTGAAGAGCGCATGCCCAAACCATTGGTAAGAGCGCTAGGCATTCAGAAAAAAGCTGCCGCGCTTGCAAACATGGATTTGGGTGCGCTCGATAAAAATATCGGGCAGGCCATAACACAAGCTGCTGATGAAATTATTGATGGTACGTTGGTTGGTGAATTCCCTTTGGTTGTATGGCAAACCGGCTCTGGCACGCAAACCAATATGAATGCCAACGAAGTAATTTCAAACCGCGCGATTGAAATTCTGGGCGGCACCAAGGGCAGCAAAAAACCCGTTCATCCAAATGACCATGTAAACATGGGGCAATCATCTAATGATAGTTTCCCGACTGTCATGCATATTGCAGCAGCTGAGCAATTGCATCATGAGTTGATCCCTGCACTCGAGCATCTGCACTCGGCTTTAGCGGAGAAATCAGGGGCCTTCATGAACATCGTAAAAATTGGCCGCACTCACTTGCAGGATGCCACCCCCATTACTCTGGGACAGGAATTTTCGGGTTACGCCAAACAAATTGAATATGGCATAGAGCGCGTACGCAATACGATGCCTCGTTTGATGAAGTTGGCCCAAGGTGGTACTGCCGTAGGCACAGGTATTAATTGCAAAACAGGTTTTGCCGATAAATTTGCCGCGCATGTGGCAAAAATTACGGATCTTGAGTTTGTAAGCGCCGAGAATAAATTCGAGGCTCTCGCCAGCCACGACGCCATGGTAGAAGTATCAGGGGCCCTGAATGTCCTCGCGGCATCGCTCATGAAAATTGCGAATGACGTTCGCCTGCTGGGCTCCGGTCCGCGTTGCGGCATCGGTGAAATCAGTCTGCCAGAAAATGAGCCGGGTTCATCCATTATGCCGGGCAAAGTGAACCCCACCCAGTCCGAAGCGATGACCATGGTCTGTTCACAGGTCATGGGTAATCATGTAACCGTAACTGTGGCCGGCAGTAATGGCCATTTCGAGCTGAATGTATTCAAACCCGTCATTATTTTTAATGTATTGCAATCAATTCGCCTGTTGGCTGATGCTTGCAATAGCTTTACCCAAAATTGCGTTGTAGGTATCGAACCAAATCGCGATCGTATTGAAAAACTTCTATACGAAAGCCTGATGCTGGTTACAGCGCTGAACCCTTATATCGGCTATGACAATGCGGCAAAAATTGCCAAAAAAGCGCATGCCGAAGGCACCACACTAAAACAAGCAGGTATTACTCTAGGTCTGCTGACAGAATCTCAGTTCGACGAATGGGTAAAACCCGAAGATATGATAAGAACTAAAGACTGATGAAAAAACGCTCTATTAAAATTGCTGGTCATTCGACCAGCATCAGCCTTGAAGAACCCTTCTGGATTGTCCTCAAGCAGTTGGCGGACGAACACAAGATGTCACTGAATGCTCTGGTTGAAAGAGTAGACAAAGAACGCGAGGATACCAACCTGTCCAGCGCCCTCAGACTCTATGTTTTAGCAGAACTGCAAAAACGCCTTTACGAGATCACTGATCCGTCAGGCCTTCAATTAGATTACCTATAGGATCATCAATTGCTGTCGGCGCGGCCTCGCCACCTTCGTTTGAAGGAGCAGTTTCTGTTGCGGCGTCAGCAGGTGGTGGCGCTTCTGTTGCTGGCGTTACGGCTGGGTCAGTCGTCACAGCGGGAGCCTCAACGGCCGCAGGCGCAGCAGGCAGTTCGGATGCCGCCACTGGTGCTGCAGGCTCGACGACTGCTGGCGCCGGTGACGCCGGCTGTGTAACAACAGGCTCAGGATTAGTTGCAGGAGAAAGCGGCGCCGCAGGCGTAATCGTGCTGGCAGGAGCAGCCTGAGGCGCAACCTTCTGCTGGATCAAATTCTGTATAACCTCACCGGCGTTTTGAGGGGCCACCTGCCCTTCCGGTGTTTTTCCCATGATGCCTTTGTCCTGGAGCTTATCCATCAGCGCATCGCCGATATACTTCTCAACGCGATTTCCGATGTAGCTATCCAGCGCGCTTTTACCGAATGTCTTGCCCGGATTATCAAGCGGACCACGGAAGCTTGTTTTTAATGGCGGCGCATCAGCAGGCTCAGCCAACTTAATCGAACTCTCAAGGTCAACGGTCCATAGCGGAAGGTTCACTTTGCCTGTTGTGTTTACAGTAGCCGCCGTACCCGTAAGAAGCAGCTTGTCGAAATTGATAACACCTTCGCTGATCGTAAAAGCACCCTCAAGTGTTTCAAATGATGTCTGTCCGCCTGTCATCGACGTATCAAGCAGAGAAACAACATTCTCCTTCAGGCTGCTAGAAGGCTGAACAAGGGTACGAGACACTTTGGCAAGATCGAATCCTTCAAACACGAGGCCTTTGCCTGTACTGGTACCCTTACCTTTTAATCCGAAAATAAGCGCTGCCGGACTGATACCGGATGTCTCAACCGCAGCATCCAGATTGACAGATCCCCGCGCCTTAACCAACTGAGAACCGCTGAAAGAACTGATAAATGATTCAAGCGACACATCCGTAAGCTTCGTCGTCGCATTCACCGATAAGGGTAATTTACTATCAGCCGGCGCTGTCACTGTTGCATTGGCATTGATATCACCGCCATATAGACCGCCATTCAGGCGGGATACTGTGAGAACACCCTTATCAAGGGTGCTTTCAACGACAGCATTATCCAGACGCCAATTTACCCATGTCAGACTTTTGGCAGTCAACTTAATGTCAGCATTATATTTACGCATCCAGTCAACATTCAGCGCATTACGCGACCAACGGACATTCTCTGAGTTGGTCGGCGTAACAGCCTGAACTGTCCCCTTGCTCTTCTTCTCATAGCCAACGATATCGCTAAGAGCCAAATCGCCCGCTGATATGTTAGCTGTTAGTTTAGGAGACGTTGATGCCTCATCAAAAGACACTTGTCCTGTAAGGGTTGAAGGACCAATCGTGGCCTGGAAATCCTTAAGCGTATATACGGTGCCCTGACGGCTCATGCTGGTATAGACATCAAGGTTCTTATCCATGGCAACGCTGCTCTTGAATCCCGGATTGAAAATACGCGCCAGTTCCACATAATTAGGATGCTTAAGACGCGCGGTCAGGTTACTGACTTTCGGCTCCGTCAATAGTCCATCAAGAGTCCCTGAGGCTTCCAACGTACCCTTAAGGGCTTTGGCATTGGCAACGAAAGACAGGTTATCAGCCTGACCTTTGAATTCAGCGAGAATTTCTGACGGGCCAATGCTTTTAGGAATATTCTTGGTATCAATCTTAAAACCCTCGAGCGTTTTCAGTGTGTCAGGTGTCTTGCCCTGAACGGTAAGGTCTACGTCTTTAAGTGCTGTCACATCACCAATGCTGCCTGATACAACTAGACTATTTCCGCCTTCAGCGGCCAGCCCTGCACTGTCGATGGTCAGCTTGCCTCCCATCAACTTACCCTTAAAGGCAACCTTATCGTAATTTTGCCCACCCCAAGTCAGGCTGCCTGTAGATATGGAAGCATCAAGATCAAATGGCAGCGCAATTTTCTTGGCAATCCCCGCCACATCCATCTTTTTGTCAGCCGCCGTGGACGTAGTTACTGTAGCCTCTTGCGAAGGCGGCTGCAGACGTTTCATCCATTCATCACCATCAAACGATGGAGCACTGGCAATTATTGTCACCATATCGCGGCCACCGCTCTTCTTCGGTTGATAAGAACCACTCAAGGTCAAATCTGTATCCAGTACGTTCAGATTGGCGTTCGAAATCTGAGCAGAGTCCGGTGTAATATTTAACTTATACGCTGCCGAGGCTGGCGTAGTCAGGATATTACCCACACCTTTAAGAGCGTCCGCAGATAAAAATGGCTTAACCAACGCTTGTGGCACACTGGCCTGCGCTGACCCTTCAACCAACAGCGACAAATCACTCAGCAGCACGCCCCCCTTGTCATTCCGCGATACGGAGCCAGCTTGCAACTTGTAGGTCGTATCAATTTTACCCTGGCCAGGCGTGACAGCCTTCAAAGCGCCCGATATGTCTTTATCGCTTAAACCAGCTGTTAAAGTAATATCGCTGAATGTTGCACCTTTGAATATTGCTGATTTGGCTGTGATATCCGCTCTGACGCGCATATCCTGAGGCAGCGATATATTCTCAGGAAGAAATCCTGATTTTTTATTCTCTGCCGGCTTAGGGGACAATAAACCATCCAGTTGCGCAGGCTTATCAGTCTTCAGCACAATTGTGACGTCCAAAGGCTTTCCTGCCTCCTTCTTCATATCCCGCACAGAAATGCTGCCCACAGCCTCTGTACCGGCAAAATTAAGAGCCATATTTTTATAATCAACACCGACATCGTTAAATGTAAGTATACCTGTCAAATTCACAGGTTTGGCAAGAGCCGGGTTAGCAGTTCCTGTCAAGGCCTTCAGGGTTTCAGACAAATTGTTAGACTTAATACCTGTCTCACCCTGCAATTCAAATGTAGGCTTTGTAGCGACAATACCTGAATAATTGATGACAGTTCCGCCGCTCACCAGATTAACCTGGGCCTGCACAGGAATAGCAGCATTCAGATCGGCAACTTTCGTCGATTTAACCGACAACATAACTGGCTGTCCGTTATAATCAACCCTGCCTTCAACATTATAAGGGCCAAATAAACTTGCAGCCTGAATATCAAGATTGATTTTTTCTAAAGCTGTCTTTGTATCCTTACGCGCATCACTATAAGAGAACGACCCTTCAGTAATTTTGATTTCATTAAGCGCTATCGCATTACCAAATCCGGATGCCCCCTGATTACGCGGCTGTGCTGTCTTGCCTGCATCTATTTTCGCCTGTAGTTGTGGCGTCATCCAGATAGCCGTTCCATCAGCACGAACACCCAGATTGAAAACAGGCTTAACAAGTTCAATGCTTTTGACAATCACTTGCTTTTGCAACAACGGCATCAATTCGACATCCACGGCGGCTTTCTCAAGGCTAAGAATTGTCTCCCCGCCCAAGTTTGAAGGCATCCCTACACTGAGCTTCTCCAGCTTCAGGCGAGGCATAGGCACAATTGCCAGATCAATATCACCGGCTATACCGTATTCATGGCCTGACGCGGCCTGTAGTTGTGCAATGATGTCAGGTTTATATTTATTCCAGTCAATAATACTGGGGCCGAGGACAAGAGCACCAACGGCAAGAACGACCAACAATAAAACTATGGAAATTATCTTTTTCACAGCAGCCCTCAGGACGAATAATAGGTATGTCCTATTTATATACGTCACTGTGGTAAAACTATGAAGGCATAGAGAGGAAAAAAACAGCCTAAAGCCACAAGAAATGCACCCTAATCAAGGGCGTAACGCTTGCGAAAATCCTTAATGGAATTCAGGAAAGCTTCCATGGGCGGTAATAATGAAAGCTCAAGGCTTTTCTTCTGCTGTACCGGCAGGGATGAGTGAAGTTCTTGATAGATGGCGGAAACAACTTCCAGCATATCATCAAGATCACCGCCCTTACGCAATTGTGCTTTATTTGATTGCAACAAGCGTTTCATCAACATAGTTACAAGCGCCCGCACCGTGGGATCGCTTTTTTCGAGCTTGGCATTCAAAGTGTCGCGCGTAATGATAATCAGATTGCATTCCGTCAACGCCTGCACCGTCGCCGTGCGCGGCGTATCAACGACAAGCGCCATTTCACCAATAATCTGACCCGCACCCATGCGGGCCAATTCTACGCGCTTACCATCAGATTCCGTAAAAACAACAACTTCACCGGATTGAATCAGGAAAGCCGATACACCCATTTCACCCTGGAAGATAATCGTCTCCCCTTTGGAAACAGCGCGACGTTCAAGAATACCTGGTTCAGCCATACGAATGACCTATGCCATATACTGGCCGCCATTGGCGGAAAGCGTAGAACCCGTGATGAAACTTGCCTGATCGGATGCAAGAAATACGACTGCCGCTGCAATTTCTTCAGGTGTACCCATACGGCCAACAGGAATTTGCTTGATGATCGAATCCAGAATTTCCGGCTTCATCTTGCCTGTCATTTCTGTCTGGATATAACCGGGGCAGATTGCATTCACAGTAATACCTTTGGCGGCACTTTCCATCGCCAAAGCTTTGGTAAAACCTAACATACCAGCTTTCGCTGCGGAGTAGTTTGTCTGCCCAAACTGCCCCTTTTGACCGTTGATCGAGCTAATATTGATGATACGGCCATAACCACGTTCACGCATGCCATTTATAACCGCGCGGCACATATTGAAGCAGGATGTCAGATTGGTATCGATCACATCAAACCATGCTTCGTGTGACATTTTATGCATCATGCCATCGTTGGTTTTACCGGCATTATTGACGAGGATCGCGATAGGCCCGAGATCCTTTTCAATCTGCGCACACGTATCAAGGCAGGACTGGTAATCCGTCACATTGACCTTATAGATCGCGGCGCCACTTTCCTTAGCACAGGCCTGGGCCGCTTCTTCATTACCATGATAAAAGGCCGCCACCTTGTACCCTTCTTTGGTCAGCGCCACCGTAATATCATAACCGATACCACGTGTACCGCCTGTAACCACTGCAACCTTCGTCATTGTCTCACCCCTTCTCTTTTAAAAAACTTAAGCAACCGATTTCAAATCAAGCGATTTATCACGCTCGACGCACATCGCGATTCCCATACCGCCGCCGATGCACAGGGTCGCCAGACCTTTGGACACATCCCGGCGCGCCATCTCATGCAGCAATGTCACCAGAACACGGGTGCCGGATGCGCCAATCGGGTGACCGAGCGCAATCGCACCCCCATTCACATTCACCCTGGACGCATCAAGCCCCAGTTCTTTCATGACACAGCAAGCCTGTGCGGCGAACGCTTCATTTGATTCAACAAGATCAAGGTCCTTAACACTCCAGCCTGCTTTCTCAAGCGCCTTACGTGACGCCGGAATCGGCCCCGTACCCATCACAGCCGGATCGACACCCGCGGTTGCCCACGAACGAATTGTCGCCAGGACCTTCAGGCCACGCTTCTTCGCTTCGCTGGCACGCATCAATACAACTGCCGCCGCACCGTCATTTAAACCAGATGCGTTTGCCGCCGTTACCGTTCCATCCGGTTTGAAGGCCGGACGCAGTTTGGTCAAGCTCTCAGCCGTCACACCTGCACGCGGGAATTCATCCTTATCGACAACGATGTCTTCTTTCTTGCCTTTGATCGTCACAGGTACAATTTCGGATTTGAATTTACCGTCATGAATAGCCTTCTCGGCCTTTTGCTGGGAACCGGCAGCAAATTCATCCTGCGCTACGCGCGTGATTTGATACTTCTCGGCAATATTTTCAGCGGTGATGCCCATGTGATAACCATTGAACGCATCCCACAGGCCGTCCTTGATCATCGTATCGACGAACTCAGTGTTACCCATTTTTGTGCCATTGCGCAGATGCATGCAATGCGGGGCCAGGCTCATATTTTCCTGACCGCCCGCTACGACAACTTTGGCATCATCATTGGCAATCGCTTGCAGACCGAGCGCCACAGAGCGCAGGCCTGAACCGCACACCTGATTAATGGTCATGGCTGTACGATCTTTGGGCACGCCCGCCAGAATGGCAGCCTGACGCGCCGGGTTCTGGCCCTCGCCCGCCGTCAGCACCTGCCCCATTAGAACTTCATCAACCTCATCGATCTTGATGCCTGCATCAGCCACAACACTCTTAATGATATGGGCGCCCAATTCATGAGCGCGCACACTGGCCAAGCCCCCATTAAAAGAACCGATGGGGGTACGTTTAGCGGCGACAATAACGATGGGATCATTTTGGGACATTTGGGAAGCTCCTTTAAGAGGGCGAAAAGACTGCTTCATTATTGCCAGAACAGCCGGGATTGCAAGGGAAGCCAAGCATTCTGCTGCTTTGCAGCATATCATTTTCATAATTTGGCATATTAAATTGTGCGGTGTTAAGTTGCCCTCATGACTAACACCGGAAATAAAAGCGGCGTGTTTAACCGATGCGCCTTAGAAGAGAGCTTTCTCGACTCCCGCATATCGGCCCATCAGGCTGATGAGTGCGCGCAACAGATATTGTCTGCTATTGCCCCTATTCTAGAATCTACTTTGAAATGCACCCGGCAAGATACGTGGACACTGAATACATTCTGGCCACGTAGCGGCATTTCTCATGCAGCAGATGTTGCGGGTCTTAGAATCGAAATCGCCGATCTGACACCACGGGAAAGCGAATTACCCAAAGGACGCCACATTCATATGGAGCGCGTGGTTTCAATTTTCCCAAACGGACAAAATCCGGAACAGCCGGGAACAGTATTCTTCTATCTACATCCCCATAGGACGCCAGAACTCTTCCTTATGACGGGCGCACCCCGAGAAGATGGAACATTTACCTGCCGCCAGTACGCTTATAAAGGTGACCAGCGCGATGCTGTTAAAGATGCCTTAAAGAAACTTACAAAAACAATTGAAGAAAGTATCCCGCTTCCACCGTGGGCAGAGAACTTTGATAAATGCTACATTATTAGGGAAGGCAGCCTTTACGCCCGAAGAACAACTCTCTCGACGCGTAATCGTTTGCACTAGCCTAAAAGCCATTGAGCAATGGGTTTCCATACTTCCGTCTGTGCCCTGGCGCTCGTCATCATGCCAATATGCCCACAACTCGACTGAAGCAACCTTGCGTGCGGTATCAAGTTAGCCAGTGCATGAGATGACTCTTCGGGCACCAACCTATCTGTCGAAGACGTCACGACCAGAACCGGGTTTTTCGTCTGCGAGGGATCAACGGGAGTTCCTCCCACGATCCATTCGCCTTTTGCCGGCTTGTTCTGACCATACCAGTCTACCACGCATGTCCGGGCCAACGCGGGAGGCAGATCGACGCCATCATTAAGCCAATCCTCAACCGCCACAAACATCCGTGCCCTTTCGCTGTCCTGATCCATGGCGGCGAAGTCAGCAAATTTATGAATATTGCGTTCGGCATTCACAGCGGCAAAAACCGATTGTATCCAGTTGCTCGGCAACGGTCTTCCAGACTCTGTCATTTGTAACGCTGAGGCCGTACCCATCAGGACCTGTTGCTGCAGCTGACGGTTACCGCCCAGGAAATCCCATGGTGCCGCTAGGTAAATTACTTTGTTCAAACCCTCAGGTTTCAGATGAACTGCGCCCGCTAACAGCGTACCGCCCATACAATAACCTAAAGCATTAAATGATCCAATTTTATCATTTAAAAACAATAGTGATGAAAGCAATTTCTGATGTAAAACATCATCGAGATTTTGCTGACCAGAATCCTTTGTGGGTTCGCCCCAGTCCAGGATATAAACATCAATCCCCTGCGTTGAAAGCCACCGGGCAAAAGAACGCTGCGGCAGCAGATCCATAATTACCGAACGATTGATCATAGACGGCACCAGCAGCAGATGCTTTTTACCTAATGAGGAAATATGCCTCAGTGTAACCTCGTTGCTTTGCCATATTACAACATCCTCTGTAGATGGTCTTTTGTAAGGATGGGCCTGATAAAGCTTTAATCCCTCTATCATTTTTAACTGTTCTTTTTGCGATGCAGCAAGCAACCCCGCCATACCTACAAACATAGGCAAAGGTCGTGGTCCCCGACGTAAAACCTCAAGCTCAGCATTCATTTGATCGTTAGCAGACATAACCGGACTATATTGTATAAGCCCCCTTCAAACCATAGAAACTCTTTGCGCAGGGGCATTTCTGTGCATAATGACAATGGGTTCCAAGACATTGTTACAAAAACAGGTACTGATATGATGACCGCAAAACCGAAATCCGACAAACCCACCGTAATTAAAAAGTATGCGAACCGCCGTCTTTATGACACAGGCCGCAGCTCTTATGTCACGCTGGATGATCTCTGCACGATGGTGAAAGAGAACCGTGACTTTGTCGTATACGATGCGAAAACCGGCGAAGACCTTACACGTTCTGTACTGACGCAGATCATTGTTGATCAGGAGTCCAAAGGCCATAACATGCTGCCTACAAACTTCCTGCGCCAATTCATCGGCTTCTACGGTGATAACCTTCAAAACCTGGTGCCTAGCTATCTGGAGCAGAGCTTCGAAGCATTCACCAAGAACCAGGAACAGTTCCGCGAACAGTTTGGCAAAATGGGCGGCGGCGCCAATCCGATGGCCCAGATGATGAACCCTGCCTCGGCCATGTCGACCATGGAAGATCTGACACGCAAAAACATGGAAATGTTTGAAAACGCGATGAAGGCCTGGGCCCCTTTCATGGGACCGATGGGTAAGAATGCCGAAGAGCGCATGGAAGTTCTGAAGAAAAACATTGCCACCATGCAGGCCGAGTTGAACAAGATGATGGGCGGCAATCGCTAATCAAAAGATCAGGAATAAAAAACAGGCCCCTAAGGGCCTGTTTTATTTTAACCAATTTAGCGCCTATTTAATCACACTTGCGATGACGCGATCACGTGCATCCATGGCCATATCCATGGTGTCCATGCTGGACTCATGGGCTACAGTCGTAAACAGGCCATCCTTACCATAGAAAGCAAGAGCTGCCGTAGCGCCCGTGCCATCCTTGCTTATGCACGCAATCTCATAGGCAGAAACTTGTACGCTACCTGCAGATTGTGTCGGCACAGGAGATGCCGCAAAGTCACCCGCACAGCGGGATTTAGTTTTATCCAGATACTGATTCACCATAGTCTGGAATTGTTCAGGGTTAGACATCGGCTTCTGTTCAGCACTGCCGAATAAGCCACTTGCATCCCAGCTATATGCTACGAACGCAGGCCCGGAAACATTCTCAGCCTTCTTGACGTTACCGCTCAGTGAAACTCCCGCTTGGCGCAGCTGTGCAGAAAGCGCATCTGCTGTAATCAAGCTTGATGATGGGGAAGCAACAGCATCCGGCTGAGGAGCTATCGCCTGCACGACAGGATCAACAACAGGCTGCGTCGGAACAAAGCTGTCTTCAGCAACGGCAGATTTAGGCGCCAGAGCCAGAGGCGCTGATGAAACATCATCGCGTGGCGATACTTGGCCAGGGCGCAAGTTTGCCCCCGGAGGCTCAATTGATTCAACCTCAACAGAAGCTGGCACAGATTGTACAGACGCAATTTGTTGCTCCTGAACAAGAGCCTGCGGCGTCCCCGCTGCAGGCTGGACTGACGATGCCAGCTTCGCCTCCAGTTGGGCTACGCGCTGCGCCATAGTCTCTTTCTCAGCTTTCAAACGGGCGACTTCCGCAGATGTATTATTTGAAGAAGCAGCCAATTCATTCTTCAGTGCAGTCATCTCCACTTCAGATACCTTAGTCGAAGCTGACTCAGCCTGCAGCTTGGCAATTTGTTGCTCATATTCGCTAACCTTGGCACTGACCTCAGTATCCTTGCGCGCCAGTTCAGCTTTTGCCGCATCCAGCTCTTTTTCCAGCGTCATCAATTTGCTAATTTGCTGTTCCGTGGCGATTTCAGGATCGAACAGCATATATTCGATTTCCTTTTTCTCGGCAGAGCATTGCGTGCGCGCCTGCTCAAGCTGGGAACCCAGGCGACGAATTTCACGCTCGGCTTCGTTATAGCGACGTGTCGCCTGCTCCAGGTTCCAATCGGAACCGGAAAGCTTTAACAGCCCCTCTTCCTGGCCACTGCCCATTTTCTCGATCTGCGCACGCAGGTTGTCACGCTCTGTCTCAACAGACTTCAGCTGCGCCTCTACAGACCGGAGTTGTGCAACAGAAATGGAATCATCAGAAGCGACTGACGACGCTGTAGAAGCAGACGCCTGTGCCGATACGACATCAGATTGCAGTTTGGAATTCTGCGCTGTCAGTTCATCAATACGGGATTGAAGGCGCGCAATCGTGGCCGTATCTGTAGCGGAAGATTTGTCACCATCTGTTTTAGCCTGGGATACTTGCATCTCAAGTTGGACCATAGCCGTTTTCTGTGCGGCTATATCTGATTTCAGACGGGTATTTTCCTCACGCAGCAGGCTAAGTTCAGCAGCTTGCTCTGGATCATCTTCTGAAACAGTTGTAGGGACGCAAGCCGCCGCCGGAGCCGCTGGGGAAACAGATCCCGCCTTGGGTGCCATGCTGCGGGCGTCAGCCAGCTGATATTTCAGATCGCTATTTTCTTTTTCCAGCAACTTCAGTTTTTCCATGACTTCGGAAACCTGACTGCTGTTACCGCTTTCGCGCATGAAACGGTCTTCGTATTCGCGGCGTTCACGCTCAAGCGCATTCTTCAGACGGAGATTTTCTTCACGCAAAGCTTCAGCTTCGCTTGCAGATGCAGTCGTCATAGGTTCTTCAGCGTGAAGAACCGGCTGTGGCACACTCGCCATACCACCACCTGTGGCTGGTGCTGACAGGATATTATCTGTAGCACGGCGTGCAACAGGCGCATCATTTTGTGCTGTCACAACAGGTTTAGAGGATGGCTCACCGGCAGCAGGCTCTACAATACTGGTAACGCAACCGCCCAGATCCTGATGACCCTTGGACATATCAGGAACGTCGAATTCAAAAGCGAGACCTGCCACATCAACGTTCAAAACGCCTGACTCATTCAGCGCATCGTGGAACTTCGCATCCTGGCCCAGACGGATAATCATAGCTTTGTCAGATACGGGGGTTACGTCAAAGGCGCGTTTTTCATTTTGTCCGGCGTCCAGCGTTACGTAGTAGCTTTGGCCTTTTGCCAGTGTATTTGGCTGGAAGTCCATGGCCAACGAAGTTTCGTCTTTGGCATTACGCGCAAAAGTCAGAATGACATTTTCACCGAAGCGGCGCGCCATTGTGCAGTATGGTTCCTTGCCTGCACCCTTCGCTGCTACCCGCGTAACAGCCCACTCACCTTGCGGTTTATAAACCACTTTGGGCGCTGTCTGTGACCATGATGCTGACGACATCAGTACGACGCTGCCGCACATGACTGTGGAAAGAAGAAGGTTACGAATACGCATGATATGCTCCGGAATGAATTCTTATAAAGCCCCTGTTTTGCCCGTTTTTAAACAGGCCCCCAAATACGAATCTGGGCGTTAAACCCATGACGCGAAAAGAATACACTCCCGGTTCTGGAAAGCAAAGTAATGATGTGAGGGAAAGTAAGTCTTACCCACCTCCCTTATAATTATGAATTATGTAATGTAAGAAGATTAAGCGTCTGTTTTAACGGGCATTATTGAAAAAGCGCCATATCTCATCATTTGCTGATATGGCCTGAGACGTACTTTCACCCCTTGGCTTATAGCCACCTGGCCAAGAATGTGCCCCCGTATCGGTCACACACAGTTTCACTTCAGTCCCGCCTGCGCAGCCTGTATATAAATCACAGTACGCGCCATTCACACTCAAAACGCGCTGCGGTGTCGTACGGCACTGGTTGCGTGCAACCCATTTGCTGACCGTTTCAGGAACAGACGCGAACTCAGTGACTTTTGATTCATCCCGGAAGCTGCCCTCACCCGCCCCTCCATTGAACAACACATGATCATCATTCTGGGCATGGATATGCAGGATGGAAACCGGATGCGATGGCTGACACGTCAAAGTATTGTCAGTTCCCGCTACACTGGCAATCGCTGTGAATACATCCGACATCTCACAAGCCAGCCTGTATGACATCAAACCACCATTAGACATACCGGTCGCAAATACCCGTTGGGGATCAATAGTCATTTGCCGTGTAAGATGTGTAATAATATCCCTGACAAAACCTACATCATCAATACTCTTATCCCGCGCATCACCACAGCAAGCACCTGCATTCCACGTAGCCAGTTTGCCGGATTGAAAGCGGCTGTAGCCATTCGGAAACACAATAACAAAACCTTCTTTATCAGATTTGGATATCAAACCGTAATATTCATCCTTAGCCATGTAATCCATATCACCGCCGCCGCCATGGAAGGCAAACACGAGCGCCGCTGCAGATGAATCGCGATAGGATGGCGGAACATGCACACGATACATACGCACCTGACCATCATAATTAATGCTGAAATAATAATCGCCGGGAGATGTGATGCGGTCATTCACGGAAGCATTCACCTCAGGGGCAGGCTGATCTTTCAACCTTTCAGCTACACGTTCTTTTATATTGTTCTTAAGACGTTGCCTGATAGGACCATCAGCATGAGCCATAGGCATGGCCATAAAAATGAAGATGAAAAATAGCGTTAGAAATGGCTTCATTAAATCCCCCTGAATTCAGCTCTTTATTGATACGGGAAAGCTATCACTTTCCTTCGGAGAATTTATTGGGGCACACCTATAGGAGGATAATTACCCTCAGTCGTCAGAGGTGCAGAGGGTTTAACAGTTTCAATAACCAGCACCTTTTGCTTCATGGCCGTATCCATATAAATTTTACCGACAGGGCGGATCTGATCTTCAGGAAACTGGGAAAGCACGGCCTCTACAACAGCCTCAAACGTGCCCTGCATGGCAAGGGACTCAGGGACGCTAAACCCCTGCCCTGCATTCCACACCAGACGCGCCTGCGCACTTTGCGCCCAGACCTCAAAGATACTTTGCAGATTGGCGCCTTTCATAACGCGCCAACGCATTTGCTGGCCCTCACCAGAAACGGCTGTGCTGGCCCCGGGAAGCAGTATATCACGAGGCTTTACCTCAGTGATGGGAAGCGCTGGTTCAGGCTCTTTTTTCTCAGGAAGTGGTACTGGCTCTTCTTTTTTTGATATTTCCGGCTCGTCTGCGACAGGAGGCAACGCATCGGCAGCCGCCTTATCGATCATGTCGCCCACTTCATTATTCTCAGTTGGGGCATTTTCCTCGGCAGGCTCTTCCGGCTCTTTATCAAGACCCTTTATACCCGGCACGACCGGCGCAGGAACAGCAGATTCTGATGCAGCAGCACTGGGTTTAAAGCATTCCTCTAAACGCTTGAGTCCCTGGGCGACACCCAGCAGTGAAAACTCCATACTGCTAGCACCCAGTGTCAAAGTCATAGAGTCCGCCGTTTGCAGCGATCTATAAAAATCTTTGCCTGGTTCAGTTCCAACAACGAGCGTTGCTTCACTAAAGGCTTGTGCTGGCAATTGCACAGGTTCCTGATCTGGGAAACTGATTGTCATCAGGTAACTCTGATCTTTCTGGAAAGACTTCTCCTGGAATGTCAAAGCCATGGCCAGCAATTCCTGACCACCGCCAGACAACCGCATTTCCACATTGTTACTATATTTATTAACCATGACACAGGGCATGCCGCGACCTGCCGCTGATCCGTCATCCAGTGTCGTAGGACCGACAAGCCAGGCACTGGCCGGCACAAGCAGGCTGGTTACCACTTCTTCTTCCTGCGCGTAAGCAACCCCGGATAAAAGGGCAAGAGACGCAAATATCAGGAGTGATTTTTTCATTTAGCCTGCCCCTTGGCGCTTTTCTTCGGCCTGCTCAACCCCGTGAGCCAGATAAGACTCGAGGAAACCATCAATATCACCATCAAGGACACGGAAGGCATCTGTATTCTCAAATCCTGTGCGGGCATCCTTAACCATCTGGTACGGCTGCAACACGTAGGAGCGAATCTGATGCCCCCAACCGATATCGGTTTTTTCACCGTGGGCCGCAGCCTTTTCTGCTTCACGCTTTTGCACTTCCATTTCATACAGACGCGCTTTCAGCATAGCCATGGCAGTAGCACGGTTCTGGTGTTGCGAACGTTCGTTCTGGCAGGCCACGATAACACCCGTGGGAATATGCGTCAGGCGCACAGCAGAGTCAGTCGTGTTAACGTGCTGACCGCCAGCACCGCTGGAACGGTACGTATCAAGCTTGATATCCTTATCCAGCACTTCAATTTCGATGGTGTCATCGATCACAGGGGATACAGATACGGAAGCAAAACTGGTGTGGCGACGCGCATTCGAGTCATACGGTGAAATACGAACCAGACGATGCACGCCATTCTCTGACTTCAGCCAGCCATAGCCTTTGTCACCGTCGATTTTGATGGTCGCGGATTTAATCCCCGCCTCTTCGCCATCGCTACGATCAAGAACAGAAACCTTGTAACCTTTTTTCTCGGCCCAGCGCACATACATGCGCAGCAACATCTCGCCCCAATCCTGAGCTTCGGTGCCGCCGGAGCCAGCATGCACCTCGAGAAAAGCGCTGCAATTATCAGCTTCGCCCGAAAGCAGGCTTTCAAGTTGCAGCTTCTCTACACGATGTTTGAGTTCATCAAGAGCGGCAGCCGCATCTTTTATGATCGCTTCATCGCCCTCTTCTTCACCTAATTCAACGAGTTCAGAATTGTCACGCGTACTGGTTTCGATTTCGCGCACCGCCCCGATCATTTGCTCGAGACGGGTACGTTCACGCATAAGTGCCTGGGCTTTATCCTGATCCGACCAGATGCCCGGATCCTCGCAAAGGGAATTTACTTCTTCAAGACGCGTGACGGCAACGTCCCAGTCAAAGATGCCTCCTCAGCAGCTTAAGTGCCGATTCAATATCGTCCACGACTGCCTGGATTTCTGCACGCATCTATTAAGAAGCCTTTTGCTTAGGCAGCGACCGCCGCTGCTATATTACGGCGCATTGTGACATGCTCGGCGAAAAAGTCCACCATCTCTGTCACCAAGGCCTTGCGGGTCGCTTCATCAGCGGCACCTGTAATCAGCATGTTATCGCGTACAGGTGTTGTATCAGACCAGTTGCCACCAGCTTGTGTCACAACGTCTTTCATATTTTCAGGACCCGCCACTGTGCGACCACGCACATTGTCAGATGTAATCAGCAGATGCAGCGCATCGCCATACATAACCACAGGTTTGTCGGAAACAAGAAAACCATTGATGAAACGCTTTGTGTGCGCTGTCAGTTTCAGTTTATCAAGGCTGCGCTGGCCGCCGGGAACCACCAGCATATCATAGTCGCCGCTTAGTGCTGTTGCCAGAGCCGCATCAACAGCATAGTGGTGACCCCAGTGATCTCCTGCCCAGCCATTTACAAGACCCGCATCCGGGCTGATGATTTTTGTCGTAGCACCGGCTTCGATCAAAGCGCGCTGCGCTTCTGTCATATCCTGCTCTGTGCAACCGTTAGCGACGAGAATGGCAATTTTGGAACCGGAGAGAACTTTAGTCACACTCATATTTGGGCCTCATATTGGAAGTTTTTACATAAATCAGACGGTGCGCTTTTCGATTCTATAGGTTTAGTTAGTTCCAGCCCCCACGTGAACAAGCTAACCCTTTGATATTATTTAGATCGATAGAATCTGTTTTGAGCAACCGCTATTTTCGATAGCGCCAGAACATGCTTGATCCTGACCCTTTTTGTCAAGTTTTTTAGACCTGAGGGCCGGAAAACCTAGGGATATCAGAAGTTAGACCTTATTTCGGCCCAATCCCCTCGCCCCAGGGGGTCCAGAGATTCTTGACCTGCGTGGCCCGGTGCATCAGTTCCTTGGCTCCTTTTGTCGCCAGATGATCCCAGTTGAACGCCTTGCCACAGTTCACCCAGGTCTGTTTCAGGTTGCCTTTGGCAGCAGCAACCTCAACAGCTTTACTGCCTTCGGCGGAACCATGGTACCAGACCGCATCAACTTCAAGGTGATCAGCAATCGTCTTGGTCAATTCTTCACGCGGACCTGTCACGATATTGACGACACCACCCGGCACATCAGATGTACGCAGGACTTGATAGAAATCAGTCGCAATCAGCGGATATTTTTCCGATGGCACCATTACCACGCGGTTACCCGCTGCCATCGCCGCGGACATCATAGTAATCATCGACAGCAAGGGCTTTTCATTTGGGCAAACGACACCAATGATACCCAGTGGCTCATTCAGTGTCGGTACAATCGCACGTGTTGGCGGCTGGTGCACGCGACCTTCGTAATTCTCGGCCCAGGCCGCATAGTTGAACAGGGCTTGTAGCGACATATGAACTTCTTCGTAGGCCTCATCCTTGGATACGCCTGTCAGATCAGCAAGACGCTCTGCAAATTCGTCCTGACGGCTTTGCATACGCTCAGCAATAAAACGCAGGATCTGACCTTTGTTATCATTCGTTGTGCCTGCCCAGCCTTCAGCCTTCCGCGCCGCCTCTACGGCATTGCGGATATCTTTACGGCTACCGGCACCGACCTGACCCAGCAATGTACCTTCATCATTCACAACATGCAGGCTGTACCCACTGTCAGGGCGTGCTTCCGCACCACCGATGAACATCTTGGGCGTCTGATCGATCATCACTTCTTCAACTTCATCAAAATCACGGCGCGGCGCTGATACATCTGCTTGCGGCAAGTTATCTTCACTTTTTGGCTTCAGATAGGACAGCAGGCCCTCCTTGCCGCCTTCACGCCCAAAACCTGACTCCTTGTTGCCGCCAAAACCGCAGCAGGCATCAAACTGGTTAGTACCATTGCGCCACACCACGCCACATTTCAGGCGTGCAGACACAATGTTTGCCATACTCTGACTTTCCGTCCAGACAGATGCCGCCAGACCGTAAGTCGTGTTATTGGCCAGAGATACCGCCTCTTCAAAAGTTCGGAACGACATAGCCGCCAGAACAGGACCGAATACTTCTTCCTGCACAATACGGTGACTGGTACTGACATTCGTAACCAGTGTGGGCGGATAATATGAACCATTTGCAGGGCATGCACTGACTTGATACACCTCAGCACCCTCTGCCTTGGCTTCATCAACGAAGCCCGCAATACGCTCGCGCTGTGTTTCATCAATAACAGCCGCCATATCGATATTTTTTTCCAGCGGATGACCGACACGCAGCGTATCCATGCGACGCTTCAGCTTCTCGATAAATTTGTCGTGCACTGATTCCTGTACCAACAAGCGGGAGCCGCCACAGCAGACCTGCCCTTGGTTAAACCAGATGGCATTCACGACACCTTCGACAGCATTATCCAGGTCGGCATCTTCGAATACGATGAAAGGCGATTTACCGCCAAGTTCGAGCGTCAGGCCCTTGCCCGTACCCGCAGTGGCCTCACGAATGATGCGACCAACTTCTGTCGAGCCTGTGAAGGCGATTTTGTTGATGTCCTTATGATTGGTAATCAGGGCGCCTGTAGAACCATCACCTGTGACAATATTGACAACACCTTTCGGCAGACCCACCTCACGGCAAATATCGGCAAATAGCAATGCTGTCATAGGCGTTTGTTCGGCAGGCTTCAAAACAACCGTGTTACCCGTTGCTAGTGCCGGAGCGACTTTCCAAGCCAGCATCAGCAGCGGGAAGTTCCACGGAATAATCTGACCCACGACACCATAGGGTTTATGATCGGGAAACTCCTGGTCAGCGATTTGCGCCAAGCCGGCATGGTAACGGAAATGGCGCGCCGCCAACTTCACATCAATATCGCGTGTTTCACGGATGGATTTACCATTATCGAGACTTTCAAGGACAGCAAACAGGCGTGAGTGCTTTTCAATCGCACGATAAAGGGCATAAAGATATTGGTGACGTACAAAACCAGGTTTTTGCGCCCAGTCTTTTTGAGCAGCACGTGCTGCCGCGACAGCGGCATTGACATCTTCTTCATTGGCGACAGCAATCGAACCCAGATTACGGCCGTCCGCAGGTGACGTTACATTGATTGTTTCTTTGCCATGGGCCTCAACCATACGGCCATCAATAAACAGGCCGACTTTATTTCGGCGTTTCTCTAGCCATGCCATAGCTTCCTTATCCGATTCAGGAGCCGGACCGTATTCCAGAGTTTCAAAGATTTTTGCAACATTTGATGTCATGATTTTTATCCCCCTGTCTTAAGCCATGCCATGACGATAACCGGCCGAGTATCTGCCGGTTACATGATGTTCAAGCTGGCGTTCTATATCATTGAGCAAGCTAGATGCACCAAAACGGAACAGCTCAGGGCGCATCCATTCATTACCCAACTCTTCTTTGATCAGATACAGATTTTCGAGCGCATCTTTAGCGGTAGCAATGCCGCCCGCTGGTTTATAGCCGATCTTGTAACCAGTCAGGTCATGGTAATCACGCAATGCGCGTACCATCACCAGAGACACGGCAAGGTTAGCATTCACGCCCTCCTTACCTGTCGATGTCTTGATAAAGTCGGCCCCCGCCATCATGCAAACCCAGCTGGCTTTTGCCACGTTTTCAAGTGTCCCCAGATCGCCCGTCCCCAAAATGGCTTTCACATGCGCATCACCACAAGCCTCACGATAGGCCTTCATTTCTTCATAAAGTTTGTCCCATTGACCCGTCAGTGCCAGTTCACGTGTGATAACGATATCAATCTCTTTGGCGCCATCGGCAACAGAAGCGAATATTTCATCCAGACGTGTCTGGAATGGTGATTGGCCATGCGGAAAGCCCGTTGAAACAGCGGCGACCGGAATTTTTGTCCCTTTCAGGAATCCAACAGCTTCTTTAACGTGCTCATGATAAACGCACACAGCACCTGTCGTCAGGCCTTTATCAGCCATCCCCATGGCTGATAGCAATTTAGGATTAACGGGATTACGCGCTTTGGCACAGAGGCGATCAACTTTGCCAAATGTGTCATCACCTGACAGCGTCGTCAGGTCCATCAGCGTCACCGCCTTCAGAAGCCACGCGGCCTGAAAATCTTTCTTCACAGTGCGGCGCGCACCAAATTCACCCGCGCGCGCCTGAACGCCATTTGTATTGATGCGCACATTATTGATGATGCCTAAATCCAATGGCATGCCTTGGTTACGCTCGATTTGATGCTCGTCATGAATGACGGCTGGCAATGTCTGCGATTCTCGTTCAGGAGGAAACGGCCATATATTCTGTCCGGGTGAAGCAGTTTCACGGTCTGAAGACATCTTTGACTCCCTGTTTTATATTTATATGTAATTGGGAGATATCCTTGCTGCCTGCATTATGAAATGTCAATTCCCCTACCGTGCTGCAGAGCAATTTATTACGAGTAATTTATTATTTTCATAATACAAAACGGAGATTTATTGTAAACCCACGCGTTTCCCGCATTTTTAGTGTTTATAGCAGCTGCAATCTTTCTGTTCTGAGCAATTCTGATAAACCTGTGGAAAGATTCCTTTACTTTCAAGGCTCTTCCTTTATAAAAAGTGAACGGTTAGGTAGTAATCATAGGCCCTGAATTTGGTTTTGCGGAAAACCCGCAAGATTCCACAGCGGCACTATCCAAGCTTTTAAGGAGCATATGTTATGAAAGTTATTCGCGGCCTCGTTCTCGGCGCATGTGTCATCGGTCTCGGTGCCTGCTCGAACTATCAGGCACACAGTGAAGTAAAAGCCCTGAACGAAGTTCAAGCTGTTGGCAGCCCGTTCACTCAATACCTTGCGGGCGAATACCGTGATTTCACAAACCGTGAACTGAACGAAATGTTTGATTACCCTGATGCCCTGCACTTTGCGCGCAAAGGCCTTGCAGCAGCAGCAGGCGAGGTTGTTATGCCAGAGCCTATCAGCGACTGGAACCTGAACCCACAACATATGGAAGAACTGAGCACAGCGCGTGGTCGCCTGGTTGTGGCATTTGATCTGGGTGCACGCGAAGTGGCCGCCCAACAGGCAGCTGTTGCGCAAGCCCGTTTTGATTGCTGGATCGAACAGCAGGAAGAAAACTGGCAGGAGGATGATATCTCCCAGTGCAAAAACCAGTTCATGGAAGCTATGAATGCTCTGGAAGGTCTGGTGAAACCAGCTCCAGTCATGGAGCCTGTAGCGGCAGTTGAGCCTCCTGCTGAACCAATGAAAACAGAAGACGCGATGTACCTCGTATTCTTCGATTTCGACAAGTCAGCTGTAGCCGCTAGCGGTGAAAGCGTTCTGGATGCCGTTGGCACAGAAGTGAAGAGCCGCAGCCTGAACGTTCTGAACGTTGTGGGTCACACGGACCGCGCCGGTTCACGCACATACAACAACCGTCTGGCCATGAAGCGCGCAAACTCTGTTCGTGATGCGCTGATCAAGCGCGGTGTTGACGCCAGCCTGATCAAAGTTGACGGCCGTGGCGAAGACCAGAACCTTGTTGCTACAGACGACAACGTTCGCGAGCCAGCTAACCGTCGCGCTGAAATTACATTCCAGTAATTTCCCGACCCTGATACTTTTAGCAAGGCCGGGGACAATTCTCCGGCCTTGTTGCTTTAAAGGATATATATGTACGAGAAGACCACACACAATATCACCGTTCAGGTAAAGCCTGACTACCTGCCGGATCAATCACGTCCGGAAGAAGAACACTATGTCTGGTCATACCATGTCCGGATTGAGAATAAGGGCGATCAGATCGTACAACTGAAGTCCCGCTATTGGAAAATTACGGACGCTTTCGGCCAGACGCATGAGGTAGAGGGCGAAGGCGTCATTGGCCAGCAGCCCACCCTGGCCCCAGGCGAGTCGTTTGAATATACCAGCGGCACGCCATTGGGCACGCCGGGCGGCATCATGACGGGGACTTATAAGATGCTGGGCATTCACGGGCAGACCTTCACTGTGGATATTCCTGCCTTTTCCCTCGATAGCCCTTATCAGCACGCTGTCATTCATTAGAGTCTGAAATATGGATATGCGCCCGATATTATATGTCATGGGTATGCTGCTATGCCTGCTGGCGATGGGCATGGCCGTGCCGATGCTCGTCGACATGTATTACAATCATGATGACTGGAAGGTTTTCTTTTTCTCAATTTGTATCTGCACCTTCTTTGGCGGCACCCTTATTCTTAGCAATGCGGGTTGCACAGAAGCATCTTTAAACATACGTCAGGCCTTTGTTCTGACAGCTATGGGTTGGGCCGTCATGTCACTCTTTGGTGCCCTGCCACTTTGGCATTCAGGTATCAATCTCGATTTTGCAGATGCAGTATTTGAAGCAACATCAGCGGTGACCACCACAGGATCAACCGTCATCGTCGGACTTGATAATGCCCCGCCCGGTATTTTACTCTGGCGATCTATTTTGCAGGCTTTCGGCGGAGTCGGGTTTATTGTCATGGCCCTGACCATCCTGCCATTCCTGAAAGTGGGCGGCATGCAGCTTTTCCAGACAGAATCCTCGGATAAATCTGATAAAGCCCTGCCCCGCATTCGCCAGAATGCGATGGCCATCGGTTATATATACTTGTTTCTTGTAGCCTGGTGTACGCTGACTTACTGGTTCTGCGGCATGAGCGGTTTTGACGCCATTAATCATGCGATGACCTCTGTTGCCACAGGCGGCTTGTCAACTCACGATTCTTCTTTTGCGTACTTTAAAAACCCGCTGATTGAATGGGCAGCAACATTTTTTATGATACTAGGCGCTCTGCCTTTCGTTCTCTACATCCGGATGGGTAAAGGTGAATGGAAAGCTGTATTCTATAATTCCCAGGTCAGGGCTTTCCTGAAGTTCTTGGCTGCCGCTATTTTGCTCATGACATTCTGGCTTATGATAAACCATGACAGAAACTTTACTGATGCTTTACGCGCCGTCAGTTTTAATGTTGTCTCTGTCGTAACAACCACAGGCTATATGTCAGAAGACTACAGCCTGTGGGGTCCCTTCGCCCTTGTAGCGTTCTTTGCACTAACCTTTGTTGGCGGTTGCACAGGCTCAACTAGCGGCGGAACAAAAATCATGCGCTTCCAAATTATGTGGTCGCTCTTCAATCGGCAGATGTTTCGCCTCGTTCATCCACACGGCGTATTCCCCATCACATACGAAAACCGCCGTGTCAGCGAAGACATCATGTTCTCAGTGATCGTTTATGTGATATCACTGTTTATGTCAGTTGCCGCATTTTCTTTAATACTAGGCCTGCTGGGATTAGATCTGATTACCAGCATAACAGGTGCCGCGACGGCATTTATGAATGTGGGTCCAGGCTTGGGTTCTATTATTGGCCCTGCCGGGAACTTCACTCCCTTACCTGATACCGCCAAATGGATATTATCTTTAGCAATGATTATGGGACGCCTCGAATTATTGACTCTGCTGGTCCTCTTCTCACCGTACCTGTGGCGTCGATAATAAAGCCGCCAGCGGCAGGGCATCGGCATCAACCATGCTGAACTTTTCGGATAACGCCTTCATAACAGCAACATCCACATCCTTCATGAGCATGTCCAGAAACTCCATCTGGCGCGCCTCGCGTTCAGACAAAGACACGCTGGACGGCATCGTTAACGTACGATTGAAACTCATTTCGCCCTTACGGCCTGACTGCATGCCCACATCGTCAGTGTAATAAAGCGACAGTTTCAGGAATAATTCATATTGGTCCTGATTACCGGCCCCTACCCAGTTCACGACCTTATTATCAGGCTTGATCACCGTTTGATAAACGCGGGCGTCTTCGATTACAAATTTAAATCCACCAGGTTGGCCTCCCGGCTGCAGGCGGTTTTCAGCGTAACGTCTGACAGCAACATCCGGCGATACAGCAAATGTGGAAGCCACGTCTTTAGGATCGGCACCCGGAGTATATTTTGTCTCTACCTCGACATGGGAAGCCTGCACATGATAGGGCGTGATATTCGTGAATGTCAGCTCTGGCAATGGCTTACCCGATGATGCGGGCGTAGAAGTACAAGCCGATAAATGAACCGCAGAAACGGTAACCAGAAGAGCAGTCGTCAGTGTACGAAAAACAGATACTTGCATGGCAGAACCCTGAATCAGAAAGTGATCAGGCAATATTACGACCAAGCTGTACCGGATCAAAGTCAAATTCGCGGCTGCAGAACTCACAGGTCATGGTGATTTTTCCATCTACCGTCAGATGGCGAATATCATCATCACTGAGCGTCGTCAGAACCCCCTCAACTTTTTCCATAGCGCAGCGGCAGTTTTTCTGCACCGTTTTGGGCGTAAATACACGCACACCTTCTTCATGGAAAAGGCGGAACAATAACTCTTCCGCACTTAAATCCGGAGATAATAGCTCCTCATCCGTGCAGCTTTGCAAAAGCATCATGACACGACGCCAATTATCTTCCCCTTCTGAAACATCCATGCCTTCACTAACAGCGGGGATTCCGCCCTCTTCCGGCATATCCTGAATCATAATGGCCGCTCCGCGCCATTGACCATTTAATTGACCAATGGCCATCTTGATACCCGTGCGGATTTGTTCTGACTGCGTGAAATAATCCTGCATGCTGTCAAGCAGGTTATTATTCTTGAGTTCGACAATGCCCTGATAACGTTCTGTGTTTTCACCCTGATCGACAGTAAAGGCCATATAACCCTTACCCAGTAAATTCTTTGATCGGGGATCAATAACAGCATCGTTTGCAACAGTCGCACAGGCACGCACGTCACCAGCAGACGTATAATCGCTAACCAGCATCTTTACTGCGCCTTCGGTTTGGACCTGTAGCGTGAATATGCCTTCATATTTAAGCATTGTTCCCAACAAGACAGCCATGGTCGCTGTTTCTGCTGTTAGCCTGGATACAGGCTCGACATAGTTGTGCGCCTTCAGGATCTGATCGAGCACATTGTCGAGACGCACAATGCGCCCGCGCAATCCAGAGGATTCGATCAGAAACGGCAGTGAAAAATCAGACATCTATTAAGCCCGTATCTTATAACCGGTTTTCAGCATCCGGTAACATAATCCAAATAACAACGCATTGATAATAATGAGCATCCATAAACCCATCGTCACATCAGCATCAGCATGACCGATCATGCCATACCGGAATCCATCAATCATATGAAAGAACGGGTTATAGAGCGCTATATCCTTCCATACACCCGGCAAACGTGAGATTGAATAGAATGTGCCAGACAGGAATGAGAGTGGCGTGACGATAAAATTCGTGATCGTGGCCATATGATCAAATTTTTCTGACCACAACCCGCCAGCAATACCTATTAAAGACAGCATAAGGGATGCCAGAACAGCCGTAGCCAAAAGCATAGGCCAAGAATAAATGGTCAGGGGCACAAACGGCAACATCGCCAATAGACAGGCTGCCCCTACCAGTACCCCCCGGACAACCCCGCCCAGGGCATACCCCACAAGCAACTCCATAGCACCCAAGGGCGGCATTAAAACATCGACAATACTGCCCTGCACCTTGGCGATAATGATGGAAGACGAGGTATTGGCAAAAGCGTTCTGTACCATGGACATCATAATAAGCCCCGGCACAAGGAACTGCAGATAAGGCACCCCATCGACCGCTTCATTATTATGGCCTAGGGCTAGCACAAAAATCATAAAGAACAGGATAGTCGTAATGACAGGCGCCAGGACCGTCTGGAGCCACACCTTCATAAAACGGGCAATTTCCTTATGAATAAAGGTAGCAAGCCCTATGAAATTTACGCCTCTGATAGGCCGGGGATTGAGATTATAAACAGGCGCAGACACGGGATCATTCATTATGCTAACCTTGGAGTATGACGCAGCGGAAACACCAAGATAACCCAGATTCAGCCGGGATCAAGCCCCCCGCCAAAGGGGAGAAATCGCGTCCTGCCGCGCCTAAAATACCCAAGAAAATCACGGCCACGTATCTTCAGAATTCTGGCCTTTACTACCTCCAGCGTTTTGCCGCCAGTTCAGCACAGTTTCGACGCGTTATGCAGCGTAAAATTGATAAATCCTGCAAGGCGCACCCGGATCAGGACCGTGACGAGTGTATTAACCTGCTCAATAACCTTATAGAAGCATTCCAAAGATCTGGCCTGCTTAATGACGAAATGTTTGCGACAGGCGCTATCCGCTCCCTCCGCCAGCGCGGCCTTTCAACCAGAGCCATAGAAGCCCGAATGGCGATTAAAGGCATTCCCGCCACACTGGTAAAGCAGACCTTAGGCGAGATTGATAGCCTGAGAGACATCAATCCCGATTTACTGGCGGCACTAAAACATGCCCGAAAACGCCGTATTGGCCCTTATACGCCCGTCGACAAGGGGGGCGATCATCGCGATAAACAACTGGCCGCCATGGCACGCGCCGGGTTTGATTTTGAAATTGCTCAGAAAGTTATGAAATTTAGTAAGGAGGAAGCCGAAGAGCTTATTGGATCGTCCGGTTGGTAGAATCCTGCTGCGCTTCATTATCAGCAGGCAGCGCAGATGACTTGCGGGAAGGATCTATAATAACCCGCTTTTTAGGAAACACGAGGGTTGCCGTAGTACCAATACCCTTCTGGGAAACCAGTTCCAGATAACCACCGTGAAGTTTCATGAGTGATGTCACCAATGTAAGGCCAAGTCCTGCACCCGATGTGTTCCGTGATAGCGATGTCTCTACCTGGCCAAAAGGCGATAAAGCCTTTTCGATTTCATCATCATCAAGCCCTACGCCCGTATCCGTAACAGAAAGACGCAAACGTCCGTCGCCATCCACTTCATCTGATATAGTGATGCTGCCGCCCGGCTGGGTAAATTTAATGGCATTGGACAAAATATTCAGGAGCGATTGCTTAACCGCCAGTTCCTCACCCACCAGATTAGGCACATGCTTAAGGGTTGTGTTATTGACCGTCAGGCCAGCTTCATCAATCTTTCCGTGCATAAACTCGATACAGCCAGAAACCATCTGCTCCATATTGATGGCGCTTTCATTTAACTGACGATCACCGGCATCAATGCGTGAAACATCCAGAATGTCATTAATGATACGCAGCAATTGCTTGCCGCTCTCATGAATATCCTTTGCGTATTCCCAATACTGGCGTTGGTTGATCGTTCCAAAAACTTCATTCCGGATGATTTCAGAGAAGCCAATAATCGCATTCAGCGGCGTCCGCAATTCATGCGACATATTGGCAAGGAATTCAGATTTCGCACGGTTCGCCAGATCGGACTGCAACATAGCCTCGCTCATTTTTAGCTCAGCTTCTTTACGCTGGGTAATATTCTCGAGGCTGCCCTCATAATAGAGAATATGACCATCATCATCACGGACAGCGCGGGCATTCTCATTAACCCAGATAAAGTCGCCATGTCGGGTAAGCATCTCCGCCTCAAACCCCTGGACAGCCCCCTTTTGTTCCAATTCGCGAATAAAACGGGCACGCTCGCGTGGCAGTCGATAAAGCTGCTCATGGGCATTGCGCACATGTTTCATCACGTGATCGATAGACTCATAACCCAGAATGCGCGCATAGGCGGGATTAACACTCAGGAAATGCCCCTCAGGCGTAACCTGATAGATACCGCCGGCTGCGTTCTCAACGATGGTACGGTATTTCTTCTCTGCTTCAGTAAGTGCGCGCTCTGTACGGCGGCGTTCTTCCACATCGGTAATGGTGCCCACGACACGTAATTGCCGGGTTTCATCCTGACGCAACATAGACATCGCCAACTCTGCCGCATGATATACACCGCTATTCGTACGCAGGCGCGTAAATGACCGATAGGCCGGACGCTTGCCAATCACAAGCTGCTTAAAGGCTGTCCTCTGCTCTTCCTGATCTTGCGGATGCAGCATATCGAATAAATTACGGTGCAGGCTTTGCTCAATCTCAAAGCCTGTAATTCGTGGCCAGGTTTCGTTGAGAAATAACAGCTCACCCTCTGAATTGAGCTCAAAGATAATATCGCTGACGGAATCAATAATCGCACGATATTCACGCTCGGCTTTTCGAAGTGTCTGGTTAAGCCTCTCCCGCTCCGCCATTTCACTGTTTAATTCATAGTTCTTCTGTGCAAGAGCACGATTCACAGAAGATAATCGGTATGACTGACGCTGGTTACTGCGCACATACATTGTCCCCACGATAGTAAGCGTCAAGCCAAAGAACAATAGTAGTAACGGCGACTGGCGCAGAAACATCATATTGCGGTCAGAACCAACACGAATTTCTGCGCTCCATACATGCCCCGCGATATTCATGTCGTAGTTATAGGTAAAGTCCCCCTTGGACCCTACCTCTTCGACATTATTTGTACCACGATCCAGCAGGAATAGCCGCTTATGGCTTTGCCCATCTGCAATCGTCAGGCGGCGCACCATGGGCTGATTAACCAACCAGTCCATATCGACAATAACATGCATACGCATAACAGCCGCCAGAATGCCTTTATCTGCAGATCCATCACTTAGGTTACGCGCAATGATAAACATGCGGCTTTTTACAATCGGACTGTCATTTTCTTGCGTATAATCGCTAGATGAGTAATCAATAAGTGCAAAAGGCTGGTCTGCTGCCTTGCCACGATTAGCCATGATATATTGAACAAGCGCCACACCTTTATTGACACTGAGGGGCCTATAATCTTCAGCTGTGGGAATATCGCCCAAAAGATCACGGTATTTCCAATTACCTGTTTCATCTTTATATATCCATATCAGATGGTCAAAAAGCCGTGTATCAGGTGCAGCCTTCTGAATACCCTGCCGGGCCATTTCACCCGTACTCGCGCCAGAGAGAGTCAGGATCGTGGAAAGCATCTGCAGATCATCCTGCACACGCTCGATATGTCCGGAAACCGTTGCACGCGTCTCCTCCACCATGTTGCGATATTCATCAACGATAATATCGCTCATGAAAATGCTAAGCACCAAATAGGCAACAACTGTCAGAATCATGCCATTCAGGAAAACCATAAATTGAGGAACACCGCCCGTCATAACGCGACGCGCGCGATCGGCATTGTTCTCCTCAAAATCCGGCTCTGCTTTGCTCTGGTTTCGATAAGCCATAAAAAACCTGCGTTAATCGATATGGTGGCCAGAATACACCAGCCCCCTTTTTACACTCTCCACTTTCCGGGTTAATTGTTTGCTAAAAAAGGAAAATTTGTGATTTTACGGAACTTTTTCGGAATGCATATCTTGGTATGGGATAGATTGACAGCCTGCCTCATGCAGCGCATCATGCAGCCAAAATCAGCCATTTTTTTGCAAAAAGGTATAGCCATGCTGAACCTGGACACAGACACTCATTTTATTACTCCGAAAACCCTGCTTTCTATGATTTCCAACGCGCAGGGCTTTTCCCGCGGGCTACCCTATGACCTGCACAGCCTGTTTGAGACGCAACGTACTAACCTGCAAGCCTTTGCAGAAGCACACCAGATTATCTTGGCAGGATGGCAAGAAGCCGCACAACAGCAAAGCAGCATTTTCTCCACTCTTTGGCAAAATCAAACAGCCCTGATGAACCTGATCATTGACGAGGGCACCCCTGAAGAAAAAATTGTGCGTCATGCTGAAGTCAGCAAAAAGCATTACCAGCACATTGTTCATGAAGCGCGCAAAATGCAGGACAATATGACAGAAGCCCTGCGTAACGCTGCTGATACGCTTCATCATCGTGCGATGAGCACATTGAGCGAGGGCCAGCGTCAAGCCAGCAAGGCCCACACAGCCTTGATTCCTGCAAACGCAGGCGATATCACGCACAGGAAAATAGCCGCCTGATGCCTGTTATTAGCTTTGATGAATTCCTGAATGTCGACATACGAGTGGGTACCATTATTGACGCGCAGGATTTTCCTGAAGCCAAGAAGCCTGCTTTCAAATTATGGGTGGATTTTGGTCCGGAAATCGGGGTCAAAAAGACATCCGCGCAAATCACAGTAAATTATAAACTGGATGAACTGATAGGCAGGCAGGTTGCCGGTGTCATCAACTTCCCGCCGCGCCAAATCGGCAAATACATGTCAGAATTTCTGGTGCTGGGATTCCCGGACGAAAACGAAGCGGTAACACTTATTGCTCCAAGCAAGAAAGTGCCCAACGGCGGCAGGCTCTATTAAGCGGGCAACTGAATTACAGCACGCACGCCACCGCGCGGGCTTTTCTCCAGCCATATCTTTCCGCCGTGGGCATGAAAAACCTCACGTGCAATCGGCAAGCCCAGACCCACACCACCCGTAGCCGCATTTCGCGAACTATCAACACGCATGAACGGCTTGAATACCTCTTCCAACTGATTGTCCGGGATCCCGGGGCCGTCATCATCAACCAGAATTTCAATATGCTCATCATCATCCATGCGGCGGGCAGATAGCCAGATATGAGGCGCATATTTACGTGCATTTGTCAGTATGTTCGTCAGTCCACGCTCGAATGCCACAGGACGTAAGAATAAAGACAAGTTCTGTTCCATCTGCAACTGAATATCAGCACCCTGGCGCTTCATGCCAGTAGCTATATGCTCCAGAACCTGCCTTAAATCTATGCGTACGGCCTGTTCCGCCCCTTCACCTTTGGCAAAATCCAGATAGGCATTGATCATACGTTCCATGTCAGCGATATCCTGCTTCAGGGCATCGGCATCAGGCCCCTCAGGCAACATGGCCACCTGTAACCGCATACGTGTGAGAGGCGTCCGCAGATCATGAGAAACCCCAGCCAGCATCGCCGCTCGCTGAGTTATCTGCCGCTTGACCCGATCATGCATGTCAAGGAATGCCTGTGCCGCTTGCCGTATTTCACGGGCACCCTCAGGTTTGAAAGAAGATGGCACATCAAGTCCGCGTCCAAACCGCTCAGCAGCGACAGCCAGACGCCGGATAGGTCGCACCTGATTACGCATAAATACAATCGCAATCGCTAATAGGATAATCGAGCTTCCTATCATCCAGAGAATAACAATATAGCTTGATGACGAAAACAAGCGACGCTGGGGCAGACTGACCAATAATACGCCGTCATCCAGTTGCACCCGCACATCAACCCATTTTTCTTCGCTATCTATATCCAGAGTAAATGGCCGCCTGACTTTAGCCGCAAGCTCAGCATTCAAAGCATCAGCCATCATTAAACGCCGCCAATCCAAAGGCTTAATCACATGCGGCTGATCATCCAGCTTATCACCGGGCGCGTAACTGATAAGCAGATCAAGATGCTGAACGGCAAAGCGTGATAAATTCTCAACTTGCGAGGGGCCGTCAGGGCCTTCCAGCACTTCGGCCATCGTCGCAATTTCACCGGCGACCGCAAAAGCCAAACGACTGGTCATTTTCTCCCAGTGGCGGTCAAAAAATATATAGGTCGTAATAGCCTGCAACAAAAGCATAGGCATGATCAGAATCAGCAATGAGCGACCAAAAATTGTGCGCGGCAGGAATTTTTTGAGCTTCAGTTTCATAGGCTCTCAATCCTCAGCATATAACCACGTCCACGCACGGTTTGCAGGCAGCGCGGGCGCTTAACATCATCCTCGATCTTCCGGCGCAGGCGTGTAACCTGCACATCAATAGTACGTTCGCCAGCATCCAGGTCACAAAGCGCGGCAAGATCTTCACGACTGATGACATCGCCAGCACGGCTGGCCAAGGCACGTAACAAATTACCCTCAACGGTAGTCAGGCGCATAACTTCAGTGCCGTCTTTTAGTTCATTAACAGACTCATCATATATCCAGCGGCCAACCTTAAAGCTCTTCAGAACTTCAGGCTTCGGGCGGCGCCGCAAAATGGCATGAAGACGCAGAACCAGTTCACGGGGCTCAAAGGGCTTCGATAGATAATCATCAGCACCGCTTTCAAAACCGGCAATCTTGTCATCTGTCTCGCCCAAGGCCGTCAATAACAACACCGGCAGATCTGCCTTTTGCTTGAACCGCTTGGTAAATTCGAGCCCTGTCTCTCCCGGCATCATGATGTCAACGATCAGCGCATCAAAAATGAAACGCTCAAGAATATCTGATGCTTCCTGCGCAGATGCCGCGGCAACAGCCAAAAATCCGTGCTCCTGCAAATATCGCAGCAAAAGCGTCCTGATCCGCTCATCGTCATCAACGACCAGAATATGGGGCAAATCTTCAGGGTTTGGCACAGCCAGCTTTTGCATTTCATTGTTTTACTTCATATACTTCGGTTTGGAAAGAAAACTGAGGAATATGTAAATGGCCGCTCCTGGACTCCCCTATGATGATCGTGATGGCTGGATCTGGCTTGATGGCAAAATGCTTCCCTGGCGCGAGGCCAAAGTCCATGTCATGTCACATGGCCTACATTACGGCGGCAGCGTGTTCGAAGGCGAACGCATGTACGATGGCCAGATTTTCAAACTGAAAGAACACTCTGACCGCTTGCTCCGCTCGGGCGAACTGCTGGATATGCCACTCCCCTATACTTCTGAACAGATTATGGAGCACAGCTACGAGGTACTGGCAGCCAACAAGATCGATAATGGCTATGTGCGTCCATTGGCTTGGCGTGGTCCGGAAGCCATGGGCATTGCAGCACAAGCATGTAAAACGCACGTGGCTATCGCATGCTGGGAATGGCCCAAATACTTCTTCCCTAAATCAGGGGACAATGCAGGCCTTGCCTTGAAAACATCGAAATGGCGACGTTGTGATCCACGCACCATGCCTGTACAGGCAAAATGCGCTGGTATCTATGGTATCGGTACATTGGCCAAGCATGAAGCTGACCGCGCAGGATATGATGACGCCCTGATGCTGGATGTTCATGGTCGCGTAGCCGAGGCATCAGGCGCAAACCTGTTTGTCGTCAAAGACGGCATGATCAAAACACCCGTTCCGGAATGCTTTCTAAACGGCATTACAAGACAGACCGTCATTAAACTCGCGCGGGATCTGGGCTACACCGTAGAGGAAGGCCACATTATGCCAGACGATCTCAAAGGCGTGCAGGAAATATTCCTGACGGGTACAGCCGCAGAAATTGCTCCTGTATCAAAAATTGATGATGTTGTAAGTTTGCCTATTGGTCCTGTCACAGAGAAATTGAAATCTGCCTATAGTGATCTGGTAAGACAGAAATCAGTGAAAGCCGCTTAATAATTAAAGAGAATTTTTATGCAAGATACAGTTCAAAACGAATTTAATATCAAAAGCCACATCCGGGGCGTGCTTGATTTTCCCAAAAAGGGCATACTTTTCCGTGACATTTCCCCTCTGCTTGCTCATCCAGAAGCTTTAAAAAGAATGCTGGATCAACTTGAAGAGCAAGTAAGACCATACCAGCCAGATCTCCTAATAGGCATAGAATCCCGTGGCTTCCTGACTGCCGTTCCGCTGGCTGATCGCCTGGGTCTCGGCATGATTATGGCCCGTAAGAAAGGCAAATTACCCGGCACCGTTATCTCTCACACTTACGATTTGGAATACGGAACAGATACGCTGGAATTACAACCTGATTTGATCAGACCGGGCGCCAAAGTCGTTATAGCGGATGACCTGCTAGCTACTGGGGGCACACTGAAAGCAACAATCGAATTAGCGCGTAAGGCTGGCGCCGAAGTTTTAGCGGCTGCCTGCATTATCGAACTTGATTTCCTCAAAGGCCGCGAGAAGATCGATGTACCGCTGATATCGGTAGTATCTTACGATGATGAAGAGCCTGCGTTAACACCCGCACCGCAGAACAAACCATCGCCCTAGAAAAAAGGGTCAAGAGTATGACTAACTTTTATTCAGAGTTTGAGCGCCTTATTCGAAACCGTGAAAACGCCTCCCGGATTGATCCCGCTGCCCTGACTTCTGCAAATGACTTTATGCAGTTAAGCGCTACTGCAGGTAAAACCGCAATCCAGGATCCTGCATTAACAGCCCAAATGGAAAGTGTCATCCAGGAAACCCAAAACTACCTTAACAAACGTGAGGAAGCGGGGAAAAGCCCCATAAAGAAGCCATCACCTCTGGTAGGATAAGTCGGGCGCTATACCCAAAAGGGCCAATATCAACCCTAAAAGACCGCAAATAAAAATCACAAGAGGTACGTTCCATTTGCCGGATAGAAAATACAAGCCCGCAAGCGCGATGGCAAATATTAGAATAGGTCCGATCCCCGTCAAAGTTTGTACGGCTATTTCAATGGTCGTGATCAATAGCAAGCCAACAACACCCGCCGCTATACCATCAAGAGCACCATGCAGGGACGGATTCTCAATCATTTTCTCCAGCCAATTATGGCCCACCAGCGTAAAAGAGAAGGCAGGAATGAAAATACCAAGCGTCACTAGAATTGCCCCTGTAAATCCATCCGCCAAATAACCAAGATATGTTCCAAAAATTATCAGCGGCGCAGGAATAACGCTTGATAGGGCAATTCCATCAAGAAAAGACTGGGATGTCACACCGGGATAGACCCCAACCATGCTATCTTTAAGGAACGGCAATGCTGTATAAGCGCCTCCAAACGATAACAATCCCGCCTTTAATCCCTCTACGAATAGCCCTCCTCCAGAGGAAATGACAAGACTAACGCCGTCAGCTATCACAAAAGAAGCGCCCAGCGCCGCAGCGCTTAATAAGGACAAAGCCAGAACTGCAAAATGCTTTGACCCTCTTGCCCAGAGAGTCTGCCCGACCGCACAAACAGCAAAGACCAACAGAAAGTGAACGCCCAGTAGAGTGAGAAAAATAGAGAGCGTCGCGCAAATCCAAAGAGAAATCCCCGTCAATGTATGCTTCCCTATCCGGTGCAAGGCACGAATGATCAAAGCCGTAACAGCGGGACCCACGCCAACAAACAAGGGCAACAGAATATCCGCCCCCAGAGAAATATACGCCCATGATAACAAGAGAATCAGGGCAAAACCAGGAAGCATGAAGCCTAACCCTGCCAGAAACCCGCCCCATCTGCCTTTCTGGATCATGCCAAAATAAACACAAATCTCATGCGCTTCAGGTCCGGGCAGCGCCTGATAAACGGCCAGAACGCGTTTGAACTTATCCGCGCTGATCCAGCCTCGTCTCTCCACCAGTTCTTCACGGATCATATTGATCTGTGCAACAGGCCCACCCCACGCAAGCAACCCAAAGCGCAAGAAGATCATAAATAATGAAAAATAAGAATTTTGCATGGAAACCATTCTATATCCCTCAGTGACATCAGCCCACCTGAAAAGGGATGACTAGAACAGTTTTTAGACGTTAAACCG
>CAMLJM010000009.1 GCA_946480475.1 uncultured Alphaproteobacteria bacterium | reverse complement strand
TCAATCTAAGTCTTTTGCTGACTTATTGCTGACTTTTAGATTTTATGGATTTAAGAATTTTTGGCTAAGCGTTTGATTTAAATGGCGCGCCCGTGAGGATTCGAACCTCAAACCTCCTGATCTGTAGTGAGTGGGCCGGGGGCGTAATGACTGAAAATATTTGTAGCCTTTTAACTGTAGTCCTTATTACAGGTTTATTAGTCAGGATTAGGAGTTACACTTCCTTATATGCTCTATAACTTCTGCTATTTTCCCTCTCAGATTCAGATGATCCTTCAAGGCTTCTCTTTGTAAGCGGAGAGTTTAATTAAGCTATAGGTCTGATTGTCGAGCTGCGCGTATTTTTTCTTTAACGGCAGTGTTGGCAGCGGGACCAGCTACGATCTTGTAATTGCCGAAGGTCATTTCTTTTCCTGTTTTCTTATCAAACATGCGCGGTGTAGTAATTTTTCCGGTCTCAACATCGGCCATCTGAATTATGGCGCCTTCGGGAGAAAAATGTTTGTTACCCCACTCTACCAAGGCGACCAAAACAGGATGAAAGTCTTTTCCGCGCTTGGTTAGTATATATTCATACCGCTTGGCGTGGTCGCTGTAGATGCGTTTTTCTAGCAAGCCTGCATCGACCAGACTTTTTAAGCGGCGCGTCAGCATATTGGGCGCTATGCCAAGGCTTTTTTCAAACTCGTCAAATCGCTTTAAGCCATAGAATGCATCTCGCAAAATAAGAATGCTCCACCACTCTCCGACATGCTCGAGGCTGCGGGCAACCGGGCAAGGCATATCTTCATAGCTTTTACGTTCCATCTTAAATCTCCCAATTCAGTGGTTCGATAATAATAGTACCTATCTTAAAAATCCAACACCGTCGTGTGCTCTTTCGTTTCGGCTACGTCTTTGCTCCCGGCTGGCTTGATTTTAAACCACAGGGCGTAAAGTGCGGGTAAAAACACGAGGATAAGTGCCGTGCCGCCTATGGTTCCGCCAATCAGTGTGTAGGCCATCGACCCCCAGAATACTGAATGGGTGAGCGGGATAAAGGCCAAGGCTGCGGCAAGCGCCGTGAGGATCACGGGACGGGATCTTTGGACGGTGGCTTCAATGACGGCGCTGTAAGGATCCAAACCCTGAGCCTCATTGTGTTGAATTTGCCCGATCAGGATGAGCGTATTTCGCATGAGGATACCTGAAAGGCCGATAAGACCCAAAATGGCATTGAAACCGAATGGTTGCTGGAAAAGAAGCAGCATCGGCACAGCCCCTATCAGCCCTAGCGGACCGGTTAGAAACACCATCATCATCGTCGAGAGAGAACGGACCTGAAGAATGATCACGAATAAAGTCAGGCCGATCATAAGCGGGAATATGGGGGCTAATGCCTTATTCGCTTTTTCTGAATCTTCAGTATTGCCGCCAACCTCAATCCGGTATCCATCCGGCAAACTGGATATCAGAGGCTGCAAGGATTCTAGAATTTCCGCAGTAACCTGTGGTGGTTGCAGTGATTCATCGATATCGCTGCGCACTGTAATTGTAGGCGTGCGATCTCGTCTGCGCAGTATCGGATCTTCTTCCTGAATATTTATTGTACCAATCTGACTAAGAGGGATTGGTTTTCCAGTACTGCTTGTCAGGGTGAGGCTTGCCAGTTTTGCAGGGTCAAGGCGATCAGTCCCCACGCTGCGCGTTATGACTTCTACAGTGCGGATATCTTCACGGACGCCCGTTATTGGCACCCCGGTAAGCAGGAATTGCAGCTGTTGGGCGGCGTCAGCAGGCGTCAAGCCAATAAGGCGTAAGCGTGATTGATCCAGCGAGAAATGAACTTTGGGAACGCGTTGGCCCCAATCCTGATTGACCTCTCTGGTGTTGACGTTCGCCCGCATGACTCCCTGAACCTTATCCGCGATATCACGGAGAATTGCAGGATCAGGCCCCATGACACGGAAATCAACAGGGTAGAGATTGTAGGGGCCAAAGACGAGCTGGGAGATGCGGACACGCGCTTCCGGTGCCAGACCATCTGCAACAGCCTGACGGAATCTCCACTTGAGCTTGTCGCGAGCTTCCGGATCGGCGGTCAAGGTAATGATTTTTGCGAAAGAAGGATCAGGCAGTTCCGGGTTGTAAGAAAAGAAAAACCTTGGTGCGCCTTGCCCGATGTAGGTGGTTACGATCTTTGCTTCGGGCTGCTGTTTGATCCAGGATTCGACCTTCTGAGCCGCCGCTGTGGTTGCTTCAATGCTGGTGCCTTCGGGCATCTGGATTTCAGTTAAAACTTCCGGCCTGTCGGAATTGGGGAAAAATTGCTGTTTGACCAATGCCATGCTGGCCCCGGACAGAAGAAACAGGACCACTACCGAAACTGTAACCGTCTTTTTGTGTGCGATGGACCATTTCACAAGATTGCGGATTCTCTGGTAACGAGGTGTTCCATAGATTGCATCATGGCCGCCTGCAACCGGTTTGATATCGGGCAGTAGTTTAACGCCGAGATAAGGCGTAAAATAAACCGCAACAATCCACGAGCATATAAGCGCATAACCGACGATCCAGAAAATATTACCCGCATATTCGCCTGCTGTGGAACGCGCGAAACCAATGGGAATAAAACCAATCACTGTCACAAGTGTGCCGGACAGCATTGGTGCGGCTGTGTGGCTCCACGCATAAGCCGCAGCTTTTACTTTGGATACGCCTTCTTCCATCTTCACCACCATCATTTCGATGGCAATGATCGCGTCGTCAACCAGAAGGCCCAGCGCGATGATAAGAGAACCAAGAGTAATGCGGTCAAAAACACGGTCTGTCAGCAGCATGATAACAAGAACAATTGCCAAGGTAAGCGGCACTGCCGCAGCAACGACGATGCCAACCCGCCAGCCAAGGCTGATCAGACTGACAAACATGACCACGCCCAAAGCCACAAAGAATTTCATGAAGAATTCATCTACGGACTCTTTGATATTAATGGATTGATCGGTAATTTTTGTGAAATTTATGCCAACGGGAAGTTCCTCAGCGATTCTACGTTCTTCTGCCGCTAATGATTTGCCAAGGTTCAAGCCGTTCCAGCCGTCCTTCATGACAACACCTAGAACCAAAGCTTCTTCACCGTTGTGACGAATAAGATAGGTAGGCGGATCTTCATATCCGCGCTTCACCTCGGCAATATCGGACAGTTCGAAGACGCGGCCGCCCGCAGCAATCGGCGTTGCGCGCACTTTGTCTAGATTGGTAAATGCGCCATCAAGCCGAATAAAGACCTGTGGCCCTTTTGTATCAATCGATCCCGCAGGCGTCAGTGCGTTTTGCTGCTGTAAGCTCTTGAAAATATCCTGAGGACTGATGCCAAGATTGGAAAGCTTTGCATAGGAAAATTCGACGAATATTTTCTCGGGACGCTCCCCGAATATGTCCACTTTCTTCACGCCGTCGACATGTAAAAGGCGCTGGCGTAATATCTCAGCTTCGCGCACCAGTTGCCGTTGCGGCATATTCTTAGCCTTCAGCGCATACAAGGCGAAGGTAACATCGGAATATTCGTCATTGATAAACGGACCATAGGCACCAGCGGGTAAATTGCGGGCCTCATCCCCTAATTTCTTGCGGGCCTGATAAAACTGTTCTGCCACTTGCGATGGCGGCATTTTATCCTGTAGTGAGAGCGTCATCAGAACAAAACCGGGGCGCGTCGATGTTTCGACATGATCGTACCAGCGCAACTCCTGCAGTCTTTTTTCAAGAGGTTCTGCGATGAGGTCCTGCATCTCCTGCGCTGTGGCGCCGGGCCAGACAGCCGTGACTGTCATGACCTTGATAGTGAAAGCCGGGTCTTCAGCGCGGCCTAAATGCGCAAACGCATAGATCCCTGCGAATGTAAGTGCAATTAAAAGATAGAGGGTTATGCCGCGTTCACGAACAGCCAGCGCAGAGATGTTGAAAACGCTCATTCTGACACCCCGGATGTAGCAATAGAAACTTTTTGCCCTTCATGTAACAGATGGGCGCCGATAGCGACGATTCTATCGCTCGGTGAAAGTCCGCCTTTTAGGATCGCCGTTTCATCGGTTAAGGATGAAACTTGCACCGGCTGAAACGATATCGCGGGATCTTCTCCCTTTACGATCCATACACCGGGGCCTTGACCATGATCAGTCAGGGCGGCAAGAGGGATCTCCATATATTCCTCGTTTTTCTCGCCTTCAATATAAATCGTCACAGTAGATCCCAAAGGCGCTTGCGCCATGTCCTCGTTGAGAACGTAACGTGCCTCGAACGTGCGTGTTTGCGGATCTGCTGATCCCGAAAGCTGGCGTAATTGTGCCTTTGAGCGATCATCGCTGCCATAAAGCGAGGCTTCAGCGGTTGAACCTAAAGCGGGACGTAAGGTTTCGGGCAGATCGACGGCAGCCTCGCGGGGGCCGACACGGGCTAGTTTGACAACGGTTTGACCTGCAGCGACTATCTGCCCAGGCTCAACCAGTGTCTCGATAATTGTGCCATCAGCATCGGCAACAAGAAGGGAATAGTCTCCCTCGTTTCTGGCAATTTCCGCCTCCGCCTCCGCCGCCCTCAACGCTGCGCGAGCGGTATCCGCTGCTGCCTTGGCACGATCATAAGCTTTTACAGAAACGGCTCCGGATTGCAGCAGTGTCCGGTTTCGTGCTTCATCGGCAGCAGCCTCAACGACCTGTGCCTTGGCAGCCCTCACCGATTCTTGTCGGGCTTTAATCGTAAGGGTTAAATCGTTGCCATCGATCCTCATAAGCGGCTGTCCGGCCTTAACAATCTGCCCCGTATCAACGAGACGTTCTATAACTTTTCCAGAGACCCTAAAACCAAGATTGCTTTGGACGCGGGCTGCCACGACGCCGGTGAATGCCTGGGTTGCTGTTTTAGCGCCCGGTGCGGTCATTGTCCTCACAACGGGTGCTTTGGTACGTGGATCGACAGTCTCCTTCTTACAAGCCGGTAAGCTGAGAATAATTAAGGCTGATAAAACAAAGCGATAAGGGGCATGCATCGGATTTCTTTCAGCTTGGCAAATGTAACTATCATTATAATAGTTACATACAAACTATCATTATGCAAGTCACATTACGCCTATCAGTGCTTGTCTTAGGAACCAGTATGGAATTTTTAAGTTATTTTTGGTTAGCGCGAAGGAGAAGGCTGACGAGCGTATAATCCTTGAACACGCAATCCGTGGGGCGTATTGCCTTGTAACCTGTTGGATCGACTCAGATTTTCTTGCATAACCCATTGATTTAATGCATTAATTTTACGATTTTTGTCGACTTTTCGCAAGTCGGCAAACTATAACCCCTCCTTATTACAGACCTTATTAGGAGGGTTACGGTATGCCCGTCGCCAAAATCACCAAATCCGTCGTGGATTCACTGCCCCTGACCGCCAAAGGGCAGGTTAGTTACTGTGACCGCGACTTGCCCGGTTTTTACCTGATCGTGGGCATGAAAACCAAGACCTATGTCGCCCAGAAGGATATTCGGGGGCGCAGCGTTCGCTATACCATCGGCAGGCATGGTGTCTTCAGTCCTGACGAAGCCCGTAAGATTGCACGCGATAAACTGCACCTAATGTCGCAAGGCATAAACCCAAACATTCTAGAAGAAAAGGCAAAAGCGCAGGAGATTACGTTGGATATGGCGCTCGACAGTTATATCCAGACGCGCAGAGGGCTGAAGGATCAGACCAAGAAGGATTACCGCTATCACATAGATAGGTATCTTCCAGACTGGCGTAACAGGTTCATGATCGACATTACGAAAGATATGGTATCAAGCCGCCACGCAGTTACTGCTGACAGGGCTGGTCCTACAACTGCCAACAAGGTCATGCGTATCCTTCGGGCGCTCTTCAATCATGCAAATGCGACTTATGATATATGTCCGGTTAATCCGGTTATGTACCTGACCAAGGCCAAAGGGTGGTATAAAGAAACCCGCAGGCGCACCTATATCAAGCCGCATGAGCTGAAAGCGTGGTGGGATGCTGTTCACGCGTTAGAGAATGATACGTACCGGGATTTTTTCTTGCTGCTGTTATTTACCGGCTTGCGCCGCTCTGAAGCTGCGGCATTGAAATGGTCGGATATAGATTTCAATGACCGGACATTCACCATACCTGAAACAAAGAACGGTGACCCGCTCACATTGCCCCTCAGTGATTATCTATACGAACTTTTACAAGAGCGCCGGAAACGGTACGGAAATTATTCTTATGTGTTTCCGGGGCCTGGGGAGAACGGATATTTGGCAGAGCCGAAGAAGGGTGTTGCCAAGGTTATCAGGTCATCGGGGGTTCATTTTTGCTGTCACGATCTTCGCCGCACCTTCATTACAATTGCCGAAAGTCTGGATATATCGCATTACGCGCTCAAGCGGTTGATAAATCACCGTGCAAGCGATGTTACGTCAGGTTACATTATTGTAAGTGTTGACCGCCTAAGAAAGCCTATAGAAGAAATATCGAGGTATATAGTTTTATGTCTAAATCAGAAGATATAATAAATATATATAGTGTTCTCTGGTCTGAGGCAGATGAGCTTTCCGAGCATCTACCTCCGGGAGCACATTATATAATAATGCTGCTTCTAAATTATTGCAGCGAGACTGAATTATACCAATGCACATCAAAGCCCAGAAGAAGGGAGCGTAGTATTGAGGAGCGGTATAATACAATCATGTATGCCTTGTATGGTATAAAGAAATCAAAACCTGCCTATATCGACTATAATCGAAAGATTGTGCCTGATGGATATTTACTGGATGAAATATTAATCGCTATGCACGAAGAGGAAAAAAAGAAGACTTACAAAGTGAAGAAGGTGCTTGTAGAGAAATTTGTCGACAGAATCCCTTTTACCGGGATTCGAGATAATGCAATTGCAGTATTGCGAAACAAATACGCGTTAGCATGTAAACAATACAAGACAGAAAAAGATTGGGCTGCATTCAAAGATCAAGTATATCATCAGAGGAAAATGCAGAAAATTAGGGAAGAACCGCAGGAGTTTATAGAGAAGCTTAAAGGTATATTGTCTCAGGAATATCAGTGGCAGCTTGCTATTGATTTGATTGATCAAAATTGCCTCTCTTCTCAGGAAAACTCTTAATCCACTGATAAATATAGACTAATAGAATTCTTCATACGGATATTGGAGGGGGGTATCGATTAAATATCTCGTCTTCTTATATCGTATGTGAATATTAGAGGTCATCCAAATTAACTCATAAGGATGACGAAATGCGTAAGCTTGTTGATGAGAAAACTGCCGCTCAGTTACTGGGTTGTTCAGTTGCCAAACTTCAGAAAGATAGAACCAAGGGTATTGGTGTCCGATGGGTAAAAATCGGGCGTCTTTGTCGTTATGATGTATCGGTTCTGGATGAATATATTAAGAACCGTACTTTTGTCTCCACCAGCCAGTACGGAGATAAATAATGTCCAGGTCATACGAATTTAGACAGAATATAAAGCCTGCAGAAAAAATATATCGTGCGTACCTTGATCGGTTTGGCCTTTCTCAAATACACAGAAGCGAACTACAGAAACGTGGTTTAACGCATACACACATTGCGTACGCTGGATATGTGACCAAAGCTTCAAATAATTCAAGGGAAGGCCGTGATGCGCTTGCATACATGGAGAAGAATTTTTCCCTAGATGAAATTCCCGGTTTTTTTATAGATGATAAAACAGGGCGTAGAAACCATTTATGGACTGAAGGGATATTAATTCCTGTTAGTGACATTGATGGTCAGATTGTCTCCATACAGATTCGTAATGATAAACCTAAAGTTTCCAATAAAGGAAAAGTTACAGGTAAATATGTATGGTTTAGTACTGAGGGTAAAAATAAGGGAGGCAAGGTATATCCGACCACGCATTGTCCTAGAATTAAAGGTAAGCCAAAAGAAGTGTGTGGGATAACTGCCCGTATCACTGAGGGATATCTTAAAGCGGATATTGCTACTGCTTTAGGTGATACCTATTGCTTGGGCATGCCAGGTCTTCTTGTGCCTGAAGACTTGCTTTGGGTAATTGAAAATCTTGGCATTTGTACACTGTGGATCGCTCTCGATGCCGGAGAAGATAGCAATGTAGATATGATTAGATCGAAAGCCAAGCTTATTAGGCTATGTCAGGATGCTGGGGTTGATTTCAAAGTTGAAATCTGGAGTCCAGATCATGGGAAAGGTATCGATGATGTTCTAAAGGCAGGACATGGTGATAAAATTCGCGCTGCCACAGATGAAGAAATCAAGAACATAATGAATCTGGCATACCAACTCGATCCATATAATGGCGAATGGATTTATTCTATTGGTGATTCCAAGATGGTCCATATCACTGCAGGCCACGACCTTCAAAAACAACAATTTGCCGATAAGTTCAGACTTATCAAAGGTGATAAGGTTTCAGAAATGATAGCTGAAGGTAAAATAAACACAGTAGATGATCGCACATACTGGCCCGGTAAGCAGCTATATATAGAAGAAAACGGAATGCGTTATCTCAACTCTTGGCGTAGTCCTGGCGTAATGCCTATTGAAGGTGATGTGTCGTTGTTTCTCAACCATGTTGAGTATCTTTTTGCAGATAAGACAGATCAATATGTTCTGCTCAATTTTATAGCTTTTCTTATTCAATTTCCGGGAGAGAAAATCCACTGGATGCCAATTTTATTGGGTAAGCCCGGTATTGGGAAAAGCTTCTTTAAGATTATCTTGCAGGGGTTACTTGGAGCTTCCAACATCAGCATGCCTTCGAATGAGCAGCTCCATGAAGCTTATACGGGCTGGCAAAAATCGTGTCAGCTTGTGATTATTGAGGAACTTATGGGCACAGATCGTCGTGATCTTGTGAACAAGCTGAAACGCTGGGTTACTGAAGCAGAAACAACGATCAGGGCAATGTATCGGGAAGGATATATTTATCCCAACCGCTTCAACCTTATAGCTTTTACGAACTATGATAATGCCTTGCCTATAGATGGTGATGATAGAAGGTTCTGCATTCTACAGTCTCTCTCTGATCGAAAGGATGATGCTTACTATCAAAGTCTATTTGATTGGGCACGACAGCCGCAGAATATTTCTGCCCTATATCACTATTTCAACACTAGAGATTTGAGAACGTTTAATCCCAAGGGTAACGCACCTATGACTACTGCCAAGAAAAATATGATTGAACTAAGCATGTCAGTTCTGGAGGAGTTCATCAAGAATGGTTTGGAAGAACGTTCGTATCCGTTTGATCGTGATGTCGCACCTATTCGGCATTTGAAAAATAATTCTCCCCGCCACCTGCGAGAAAGGTCTGAGAAAGAATGGGCAAAACATATGCAAAAACACGGGGCAGTGAAGTATCCTTCACAAGTTCCTCTGGCTAATGGTCAACGGGCAATGTTCTGGCTGTTGAATGAGACGCAACATATACTTATGAATTTACGCCCAGCTGAAATTGCGGCTCGATATAATTCCAACTCATTGGATATGATTAGAGAAGATCCGGCTGATATGGTACGGGAAGATCGTCCATTATGAACTGATAACTATCTTCTCTACCTTCCTGTCAGTCATAACCGGAACGTAGGTAGCGCCTAATTGATGAACATTTTCATGGGCTTATTTAGAATGCCTACCTTTACTATGTTCTTTTCTTATCTAAACAAGAATTGGTAGTATTAGATCCGATAGGGTAAGCAGGGAATGAATGGCTAGCATCATAGCCAAGGTAGGGCCCGGTCACGGGGTTCCCCTAGCTTGCGCGGTTTCATGCGGGTTGTTCGCGCTGCACAGGCTCAGTCCACACAGGCAGTTTTCAAAGAGCTATTTGCCCCCTAACGTCGAATTTGATGCTATACGACGGTTTTGGATTGGCTAGTATGTTGAACCGATTCACAAATTTCCAGCTGCTGTGACAGAATATCGACGCAACACTACCCAAAAAAGAATGTTGCCCGTAGCGTTCAGCATTGTTCAGCTAGATTTTCATGTAAAACCTTTCACCCCACTCTCCGCTCTTCCTTGGCCTTAAAAATGAGGGTCTGATTTTCAGTCCGATTCTGCCGATTAACTCTTTCTTTTCAGCATGTAACCACGGTAAAATTAGGAAGCAGCCTGAGAGGGCTGCCGGGACTTTAGAACCCCGCTAGTAACGGTTGGCGTGACCGTAATCATGCCGCTTCTCGAGCTTATGGCCGGGAGGCGGCGGCGTATGTCCAAGCCTCGGCTAAAGGCCGTCGCGGTCGTTTACTAGCGGCTTCTAAACTCCCGGTCACCAGAGAAATCTGGTGACCGTTCGTTTTTAACATTACGAAAACAGGAGACAGAGATGGGCGAGACTGAAATTCAAAAGGGAAATATCACACTGGGACTTATCATAAGCTGGGGGCTAGGTGTATTGCTCCTTCTCAGCGGGGCTATCATCCTGTTCAACCCGGAAACCAGCGTGGCGGGTTTTACCTTGCTACTGATTTCTTTACTCCTCTTGCCGCCAGTCCGCCGCTTCGTTCACCAGAAAACCGGAAAATCTGTCTCGACAGGTCTCCGGGTTGTGTTTGTCTTTATCCTTTTTGGTATCGGGACCGCCAACCTCCCACAAACTGAAACTACTTCATTCGGTAGTACAGATACAGCAACAGCTGCCAGTACCAGCGAACCTATCGCTCAGGCTCAGGCAGAGCCAGCCCAGCAAAAGGGGCTTGTCGTTGAAGATTTCCGGCTGGAGATGGGGGAATACGGAGTGGGCAAGGTTATTGGAACGCTCAGGAATAATACCAAGAAGCAATACAGCTACGTTCAGGTTGAATTTAACCTTTACGACAATACCGGAGCTCAGGTTGGCAGCACTCTCGCTAATGTGAACAACCTTGAACCGGGAGGCACATGGGCTTTTGAAGCCGGGGTTCTTGAGGGTCGGGCAACGCAGGCGAAGCTGAAAGGTGTATCCTCTTTCTAGTTACGGAGATTTTTCCTGAAACAATTCATCGATCTTTTATTCGGAAAGGTACTTTTCGAACTCGTAGTCGTGAACTTATTTATCGCTTGTGGGATTAACATTTTTAATTACCCCATAGTAAATAATTTACGTCTATATATTATTCTATATCCGCCATGAATATTATGCAGCTATAGCCCGCCCCTTTGATCTTCGAGGGCTTTCAGTTTTTTATATACATCTTGCAGATGATGGTCTGATATATCTATCAGAGGTTCATACATGAACGAATTGAGATGAATAATCTCTGGCGTAATCATGACAACTTTTCCAAACAATTTTATATTTTCTTTTTTCTGTGCACATAATCTCCGATACATTTCGAACAACTCAGCTGTTTGATTTTCTTCTATGGCATCTGTCTTTGTCGGATCGTTGATTTCTTCAATCATCAGTTTCTCAGCCTTGTGCCTGATGGCTATCGATAAAACCACCTTGTTCTCAAGGCTCATTCCGTGATGGGCGGTAAGGCACGCATCTGCCTGATTAAAAATTAGATCTATGACTTTACCAGTTCCCAGTTGTAGAGTGTTGCAATTCAGAACTTGCCCAAAAATCTGAACAAGATCAGCGCATGTTATAGATTCAGTTTTTTGATTTGTATTTTGTTTCCAATGAAGAAGCGCAGTCAGTGTTTTATAATCATCACCATCATTACCGCGGGCATATTCCACTAGATTGCGTACCATCGGGATAGAGGCCACAATAATTTTATGATCGGGCTGATTAGATGAAATATTCTTTCTCCACCGATCTAAAGGCGATCTGAAAGGTGCAGGCAAAAGCCGAACGGAATCATTTTCCTTGGCAGCCATAAGGCAATGATTTTCTGTGCCGCCTGCAGCATGCAGTACTTTCTTGTCAAAGCGCGAGTGTATCGTCCTGAAGAAATCAAAGTTGTGTGTCAGGATAATGGACAAAAACTTATCGTTCTCTGAAATTTCCTTCAGATATTCGATAATGGCGTATTTGTTTTTGTAGTCGAAGGAGTCGGCTATATCGTCGAAAATCAGCAGCGCCTTTTTACCCTGTTTTTTGCGCACTTCAATTTCAAAAATAATATTTAATATATAGAAGGCTCTCTTTTCTCCGTTGCTCAGATAATTCAGAAGACTGTCACGACCTACAATTGCCTTATCTTCACCGTCTTCATATTCAAACACCAGAACAGGCGATGTGCTTTTTGCGACGATCAAGTCTTCTTTGTTTTCAATTCTGATTTTAAAGGGAACTGAAAATCTTTCTTTGAAACGATCAAGTGCGTTCTGCCAATCAGTTTCTTGTTGTTGCGCTGTTGTAACAATTTCTGCAATTTCTTTCCTTGCCTTGTCAAATGTCGAAAGTAGAGTTAAAAATTCATCCTTTATGCTGGTTATATATGCCAACCACAGCTTTCGGCGGAATGTATCTATATCGACAAGCTCAAGCAGGACTTCCTGATTTTGTTCTAGATAGTCTCTGAATTCCTGCAATGTTTCTTTTTTAGCCACTGCATCGTTTATATCATCAAAACTTTTCTGCAAGGCGGCATCGCCCAAGACGCGCGCTTTTTCCTTGGCAACGATTTCATTTAACTCTTTCTGCGAAGATACGGGCTCTTCTTTTTTTGTTTTACTATCAAAAATAAGAACTTTATGCTCCGCATCAAAAAATTTTCCCTTTTCTAAACTTTTGCCAACGCTATCAGCGCGGTCGTGGTTAAAACCGCCTTGCCTGAAATAAGGTGAGCCCGAAACAAGTGCATTATATTTTTTGATATAATTAGCTAGCAGATTTGTAGTTTCTTTTTTCTCAAGAAACGACAAAACGTCTTTGTTGATAATCGTTCTATAAGGTATCTCTGACAGATCATCTGATCCACCTTCAACGTCAGAGCGGATGGCCTCAAATATTGCGAATATGTCTTTACCTTGTTTAGGAAATGAATCAAAAATCTCTTTTTCAATGTCTTTCCTAATGCCAGCTTTTGCACCAAGAGATTTGAGTATTTTTTCTTTCCCGTCCTCTATGGCCTGCCAAGCAGCATCATGCTTTTTTTTTAGATCTTGCGAAACTAACAGGGTTGACATTTTTTGCGAGGGATCGAACCCAAAATTATCCGATCTGACTACGAAAATGTTTGTGCCGTTTATGGGACTATCCGTTTCGTCAACAATCGAGCGTTGTGACACTCTGCCCGGAAAGATACGATCCTCCGCGTCTTTGACTGGATCATGAGTCAGATCGTCAAAAACCTGCGCAAAGGATGTTTTCATTGCTCCGTTCGACGCATATATCAGAAAAGAATTTTTGCCCCCTGAAAAGTCAAATTCATGTTCAAGACTTTTGATGCCATAGCAATTGGCTAGCTTCACTCTAATTTTATTCATTAAATAGCTTTCTTAAATCTAATCTCTCAATTTCTAGGGAGATTAAGGCAAACTCTTCTACAATTAAAATAGCTTTGAGGCTGGTGACTGATCGAAAAAATGGTGCCGTTGAGAGGATTTGAACCTCCGACCCACGCATTACGAATGCGTTGCTCTACCCCTGAGCTACAACGGCTTACCAAAAAATAACCCTTATCGGGCTCGACCTTATTATAGCCTTATTACGGCTATGGGCCAGATCGTAAGCCCTTAATCTTCCGTTGCTTTTCACATTCGACCTTATACTTACGAATGCGTTGCTCTACCCCTGAGCTACAACGGCGCGCTGGAAAAGCGTGAAATATAGGTATAGCGGCGGCTTTTTGATTTCAACCTAAAACTTGCTTCCAGGGGGCCAATCAACTATATGAGTCATCGGAAGGCTGACGCGGGCGCGCGTGTCGCCAATCCGGTCAGGGCCGAGAGGCAGCAGCCGTAACGAATTTCGCCGGGTCGTGTTCAGTCTTCCACTTCAATTCCAATTTCCATAAATCATTATCTATGGGGCTGTACTATGCTGCATATATATATGTGTGGCAAAAGCGCGCTTTTCTGCGCCTCCGGGTTTGCATCGCGTACAGAATCCCCCTAGATAGTTAGTCATGACTGATACACCGGAAAACCAGAAAAATCAGGGCGCTTACCGCGTTCTGGCGCGCAAATACCGTCCCCGTCATTTTGATGAACTGATCGGGCAGGACGCGCTGGTGCGCACGCTCAGGAATGCCATTGAATCGGGCCGGATCGCTCATGCCTTTATGCTGACCGGGGTGCGCGGCGTGGGTAAAACCACGACTGCCCGCATTATCGCCAAGGCTCTTAACTATACAGGGCCTGATGGCAAAGCAGGGCCGACTACAGGCCCGACTGATGATTGCGAAGTTTGTCGTGCGATTGCGGAAGACCGCCATCCCGATGTGCTGGAGATGGATGCCGCGTCGCGTACCGGTGTTGATGATATCCGTGAAATCCTGGATGGTGTGCGTTATGCGCCTGTATCGGCGCGTTACAAGATTTACATCATCGACGAAGTGCATATGCTTTCCAAAAATGCATTTAATGCGCTTTTGAAAACATTGGAAGAGCCGCCACCACATGTGAAGTTTATCTTCGCGACCACCGAAATTCGCAAGGTGCCTGTGACGGTGCTCTCGCGTTGCCAGCGCTTTGATCTGAAACGTGTTGATGTGGCTACGCTTGCTGATCACTACAAAAAGATTTGCGGTCTTGAGAATGTAAAAGCCGAAGATGACGCGCTGACCATGATTGCGCGCGCGGCTGATGGTTCCGTGCGTGATGGTTTGAGCCTGCTTGACCAGGCGATTGCGCTTTCGAACGAAGCCGTCACAGTGACGCAAGTGCGCGATATGCTGGGGCTTGCAGACCGCACACGCGTTCTGGATATGCTGGAATATTCACTGAAAGGTGAGTGTGAACCGGCCCTTGGCATCATGGATGATATGGCACGGGGTGGTGCTGACCCCCTTGTGATTGTGCAGGACCTGCTGGAGCTTACGCACCTGCTGACACGCTATCGCGCTGTGCCTGCTATGATTGATAAAGATAATGCGGTGGCGCCGGATTTGAAATCACGTCTGGTCAAACTGGCCTCCGAACTTTCTATGCCGTCTTTGGGGCGTGCCTGGCAATTGCTGTTGAAGGGGGTGGGCGAAGTGCAATCTGCGCCGCAGCAACGCGCTGCACTTGAAATGCTGCTGATCCGTCTGGCCTATACATCTGATCTTCCTGATCCCGGTGACCTGATCAAGAAAATCAAAAGCGGCGAGAATATTAATATGGCTGCTGTGACCTCCCGTGCATCTGATGCCCGCATGCCAGAGCCTGTTGCGCAATTACGCGCGATTGCTGGCGGCGGTGTTGCCGTGGCCCCGATACCTCAAGTAGAGGAGGAGCGGGAGCCTGTAAAGATCGGCGCTATTGTTTCCTTGCAGACTTTGGAAGAGGGGCTGCGCTTACGGGGTCATATCGGCCTTGCCGCCAAGGTTTACCAATATGTGCGCATGGGCCGTATTGAGGAAGGGCGCATTGAAATCGCCTATGACCAGAATATGGCGCCGACGATGCTCAGCGACCTTTCCAAGGCACTCAAGGATATTACAGGCCAGGGCTGGCTGGTGACGGAAACAAAATCACCTGTCGTGCCGACACTTTATGAGCAACAACAATTAACAGAGCAGGCCTTGCTTGCCGAAGCGCAGGCGCATCCGCTGGTATCGAACATCGTGCAGATGTTCCCGGGTGCCACTGTCAAGATCAGAACACAGCAATAGAGGAGTTAGAAAATGAACATTGCCGAAATGATGAAACAAGCCAAAGTCATGCAAACACGCATGGAAGAGTTGCAGGCGCAATTGGCCATCACAGAAGTTGAAGGTATTTCCGGCGGCGGCCTTGTGCAGGTGCTGATGACCTGCAAAGGCGATGTGCGCGCGCTGAAAATTTCCCCTGAGATTGTTAATCCCGCCGATGTTGAAACGCTGGAAGATCTGGTGATGGCGGCGGTTAACATGGCGCGTCAGAATGCCGATGAAACCATGGCTTCTGAAACGGCGCGCATGATGGAATCAATGGGCCTGCCACCCGGTTTTGAACTTCCCAAATTCTGATAAGCCCTGACTGATGCGTATTCTGACATGGAACATCAATTCAGTAAGGCTGCGGATGCCGTTACTGAAAAAAATAGCGCGCGAATGCGCGCCTGATGTCATATGTCTGCAGGAAACCAAAGTCGTCGATGAACTTTTCCCCGGCGATGACATTATTCGTATGGGTTATACGCACATTCATATGAGCGGTATGAAAAGCTATAATGGTGTGGCGATCCTGTCTAAGACACCGTTTGTACGCAAGGCTATTCATCATCGCGTGGGTCGTGAAGACTGCCGCCATATCGCCGTGCAGATGAAATCAAAAAAATTCAAGACACCTTTTGAAATTCATAATATGTACATCCCGGCAGGGGGGGACATTCCCGACCCTAAAGAGAATGAAAAATTCGCGCACAAGCTTGATTTTGTCGATGAGCTTTCCACCTGGTTTCCTCAACACTACAAATCCGACCAGCCGTTGATCGCACTAGGCGATTTTAATATTGCCCCGCTGGAACATGACGTGTGGTCTCATAAACAGTTGATTGATGTGGTGTCTCACACACCCATCGAAGTTGAGAAGCTGACGATTATGCAGGCAGCGTTGGAATGGCAAGATGCGATCCGCCATTTCGTCCCTGCAGAAGAAAAATGCTACACATGGTGGTCATACCGTAACAAAGACTGGAAGAAATCCAACCGTGGCCGTCGCCTCGATCATATCTGGATGACCAAACCCGTCATGCCGCACTTGAAAGATCACAACATCATGATGAAATATCGCGATGCTGAACAGCCGAGTGATCATGTGCCGGTGATGGTTGATGTCAGTTTGTGAGAAAAGGCCGCCCGGTGGAGCGGCCTTTCCTTTTTCCTTATGCAAGAGCTTCCTTGCGGCGGGCATTGAAGACAAACAGTCCGAGACCGAAGCTGCCGCCTACCAGAATGAACAGGCCGAGTGCCAATAAGGCGTCCTGTATGCCCCATATATCTGCCAGCAATCCCATGGCTGAACCAACAGGAATGAAGGCCAGGTTGATCATCAGACCAGCGGTTGACAAAATCGTCGCGCGCCGTTCCGATGATACCCGTATGTTAATGGCGGACTGCACCCGGGGCCAGCCAAAGCCCCACATTACCGAACCAACCAGAAGCAGCGGTATAACGCCGATGCTTTTGACCGTTCCGGCAATCAGGCATGCTCCGACCACAGCGACCAGCATGAACAGGAACATCGTTCTGTTCCGGACATGGCCATCAAACATATGACCGAGATGTCCGCCCAGGCCCCCCAGCAGGAAACCCAGGGCTGTGAAGACGCCGTACCAGATTTCTGGCAATGCCAGTAATTGATAGTAAGGCTGTTGCACCCACAGCATGATCTTTGTCGCCATAAAGACAATCGTGGCAAACAGAATGATGCCTGCTATTTCCTTGTGGCCATGCAAGGCAAACTTCATCGTATCCAGCATGTCCGCAACCGGGTGTTTCTCGGCTTCCCTGTAATCGCGCACTGGTTCGATCAGCAGAAAACCGCAGATCATACCGATCAATTGCGCTACAACCGTCAGGATCACAGGCAAGTGATGATCAATCTGATAAAGCAGGCCGCCGACAAAGCAGGCGAACGCCAGCGAATACAAAGCACTGCCATGACGCAGGCCTTCCAGTCGGCGGCCTTCATCCTGACGCCCGTCCTGCAACAGAGAATCGTATATGATTGCGCTGTTGGTGCCAGATATCAGGCTGACGCCGGTACCGACAAATATTTCGCTTAGCGCGGCTTCCATGAAATTATCGGCAAACAGCAACTGGGCAAAACCCATGTAGGTAAAGGCCAAGCCCGCCGTCATGGTGTTCTTGCGGCTCCAGAGATCGGATAGCCAGCCCGAAGGAATTTCCATCAGGATCACCGTTGCGCAGAATATAGCCTCGATGATCATGAAGTCCTTAAAGCCCAGCCCGATTTCTGCCTGATAAAACGGGATCAGTACAGGCAGGAAGAAAATCGCGCTCTGGCACACCTGCATCATCAAAACCAGACGCGTATTGCGCTGGCTGATGCTTAGATCTTTTATGCGTAATAACTTTTCCATTTTATTCACCATCGTACATCTAAATGCGGCAGCCCGTTCATGTCAAACCGGGCATATCTGTGTTGGTCCACAACTCTGCCGTCGGGCAAGGTGGTGCCGTATCGTTCAACGACTTCCAGCGGATAGCCCAGCCTGCGTATAACGGCAGCACTTGGTTCGTTACCATCAGCGTGTGTGATGATCACTTTACGTGCGGCCAGCGCATTGAACGCAAAGCGCGTCAGGGCGTTGGCGGCTTCTGTGGCATAACCTTTGCCGCGTGCACTGGTGCGTACCCAATATCCTATTTCAAAGATACGGGCGTGCCAGTCCATACGGTGCAGGCCTGTAAAGACCACGGGCAGGCCGCTTGCGCGTTCGAAAGCCATCATCATCAGGTCAGTGCGCATAATGAAATCGGCACTGGCCCGACGCATGACGGCTTCATCGGCGGCTTCATCGGGCATGTCTTTTGCCCAAGGCATCCACCGTACCAGGTCGTCCCATGTTTCTTTTTTGGCGGCTGTTACCAGTGGACCATCGCCTGCGCGGGGCGGGCGAATGATCAGGCGATCTGTTTCAATCGGCACCGGTATGTCGATCAGGATAGGGTTTGTATGTTTCGTCGTCATAGTCGTCTCCATTTCGTTGTTTCCAGCGAAAGGCCGACAATGATTCTATAAGGTGGGAGTCTCAAGATGTAACACTGTCAGCCTTTCATCGGGCGCTGACAGTGCAAGGAATAACTGTCAGCTGTTTCTACCTGTGGATTCATAACCCACGGCAAAAAGGTCCTGTTTCGCTACCGGTTTCATGGTGCGAGCGGTCCTATTCGGGCTGTGAATCATGCAGGCTGACATTTTGTCGTTCCTTTTCTGTTTTTTAGTGAAACATGAAACGATAAGAGGTGTCACCATTTATTTTGCAAGTGCGAAGAGGTTTTTTAAAAATCCACGCATTTACCGTTGAGTTCCCAGTCGCCGTAACGGGTGGGTTCGAGGCCTTTGCGGCCGCCCTTTTCCAACGGCATAGTGGCTGGTTTTTCTGCAGGAATCTGCGATTTTTCCTGATTTTCAGCAGACGGGTTTTGCTTTTGCTGTTCCATATCCCTAATATGCGTTCCAGATGTTTAAAAGCAATAGAGATTTATCATGGAAATCATGAAACCCTTCCGTCAGCGCATTGATGAGCTGGACGATAAAATCATAGACCTGCTGGTCGAACGCATTGGGATTATCCGTGAAGTCGGTCATTTCAAGTTCGAGAATGACATACCTGCGGTTCTGCCTGATCGCGTGATTGAGGTGCGGGAACGTGCTGCCGGGCGTGCGGCTGCCAAAGGGCTTGATGCTGAACTGGTACGACAGCTTTATGGCATCATTATCGGTTATAGCTGTGATCTGGAGGAAACGATCAAAGCGGAGCTGGCTGCCAAGAAGAAAGCGGTCAACGGCTGATGCAACCGGCATCCCCTCCCGATTCACGTACGGAAGCGCTATCGGCAAGGCTGGTGGCATTACAGCTTTTGAGCGATGTGCTGGATAAACGCACACCATTGGATCAGGCTCTTGATTCTTCATCAGCCTTTCGTCTGCTATCGGCGCGTGATCGTGCGTTTACCCGTATGCTGGTGGCCACAACACTCCGTCGGCTCGGCCAGATCGATAGTTTGATCATACAGATGAGCGAACGCGGTGTGCCGCCATCGCCGCCTGTGATTCATCACATTCTGCGTCTGGGTGTCACACAGCTCTTCTTTATGGATGTACCTGTTTATGCGGCGGTCGATACCTCGGTGCGCATGGCAGAAGAAAAGGGCCTTGCGCGGCTTAAAGGTTTTGTGAACGCCATTATGCGCCGTCTGGACCGTGAAGGACAGGAACTGATTGCGAAGCAAGATGAGGTGATGCTGAATATACCAGCATGGCTGCGTGAGCTTTGGATCCATGATTACGGGATTGATGAGGCTGAAGCACTGGCCCATGCCGTACTGGCAGAAGCACCGTTGGATATCACGATTAAAGATCCCGCCATGGTCAAATATTGGGCGGAGCAGCTTGAGGCTATCATATTGCCATCTGGATCCTTGCGTCGTGTATCGGGTGGCATGGTAACCGACCTTCCCGGTTATCATGACGGTATGTGGTGGGTGCAGGATTTATCGGCTTCCTTACCAGCCAAATTGCTTGGCCATGTACATGGTAAAACAGTGTTGGATTTATGCTCGGCACCCGGTGGTAAGACAGCGCAACTAGCAGCTGCTGGCGCGCAAGTGACAGCACTTGATCGTTCTGCAGGGCGCTTGCGCCGCCTGGAAGAAAATATGAAGCGTTTGCGCCTGTCCGCACATGTTCAGGTGGTGGCCGCCGATGCTACCGAATGGCGACCTCCGGCCCCTGTTGATTTCATTTTGCTGGATGCCCCCTGTTCAGCGACCGGTACTATTCGCCGCCATCCCGATGTCATGCATCTGAAGCGTCCGCAGGATATTAATGCACTGGCTGAATTACAGGCGCGGTTGCTGGTTCATGCTGCCAGCATGCTCAATCCGCATGGTGTTTTGATTTATTGCACCTGTTCCTTGCAGATGGATGAAGGCGAAAGACGGATAGAGTCCTTCCTGCGTGATCACCATGATATGGTGCGCTATCCGATTCTGCCGCAGGAAGTGGAGGGGCTGGAAGCTTCATTAAGCCCTATTGGTGATTTACGTATTCTGCCGCATCACAATGGTACGCAGGGTGGCATGGATGGTTTCTATATTTGCCGTCTGCAAAAGCGATAATATATAAGCCCATCTGTTTCCCTATCTATAGAATCTTGTTTCGTTTCGGGCTGATTGTTCGATTGGGGCTTGCTCCCGCTGTTTGCATTCCGCAAGATTAGTCAGCAAAAAACGGACAGTCATAAGACTGCCGATAATACTACAGGGAGTATATTCATGTCGCGTCAACCGGGAGAGGCCACAGGCCGCCTTCGATCATCTATTACAAAACGTAAATTGGCGGCCATTTTTGCCGCCGCCGCTGTTTTGTTGCCAGCAGGTTCTGCCCTGGCCGGGGAAAGCCGTTATGGCGGTGAGCTTGTGACAATGCCGCCTCACCAAGCCCGTGTTGATACGACGCTCACGATTAAATCTTCTGATACCTCTCTTTCACGACGTATTGCGGCTTTACAACAGCGCTTCGGCAATATGATGCCGGATGTAAAACTGGTTGTGATGGATAAGGACTGGTTTCAGCAGAACAGCACCCTGAATGGCGTTCGTCCTTACCAATATGCGCCGAATGAAAGTCAGGCAGCAACTATTCGCCGCCTGACATCCGAATATGTACGTGCACGAGGAAACCTTTCTTTTAATCCTGATTCATTCGAAGGCCTTGAACGCGATGTTCTGCGTACGGAAGGGATGGCGATCAAATTCCAATATGGTGAAAATGATGTGGACGCCAAATCCAGCGGGAAGAATATATGCCTTTTATTCCCCCACTTTGCTGACCAGAGCCGCGATCAATACTACGATAATCTGATTAATCGCAATTCTTCCATCCATGGTCCTTTGGCGCAGGCACCCTTACGTGATCCGATGGACTACGAGTATATGAAGCGCTTTGTCGATTATCATGAGATCGGGCATTGTTTTGATCGCTGGTATATCAAGAATATATCCCGTGAAGGGGGGCCTCAGGCCTTCCTGGAGAATCGCCATAAGGCTGAGGTATTTGGCGAGGTGTTTGCCAACCTGATGCTGGCGCGCGATGGCTACACGCAGTTTTCCGAGAAGCAGGCAGATTTGCGTCTGGCGATTGCCGCATTCAACGGACCTGTATCTGCGCGCATCAATGACCCGAATGATGTCAGTTTCTATATGACTTACGCCTATTTATTGCACGAAGGATCGCGCAATGCGGGGCGCGAGATTGAACGTCTGGGGACTCAACGTATTCAGGCCATGAGCATGGAGGAGGTTCTTGAACTGGCGCATCAGATAACAGAACGTTCAGTGTTTGACGTGAACGATGTGCCACCCGCCGTCGGTTATATGATGGCCAATCGTTATGATTTATCGGCGCTTGATACTCTTCGCCAGCAATATCCAAGGGTAGAGGTAAGATATGAAATCATGCAACGTCTGAAAGCTGATATGGAAGGTGCCGTACGTCGTGTCTTCAATTTCGGGAACCGTACAGAACCCATCTTACAGCCCTCCAGCTTCAACTTTGATAGTCCGTCTTTCCCGAGGATAGGGGCGAGTGCCTTAGAGGCAAGAGGGCGAGAGCTGGGGCAGGAATTACGTGATCGTTTAGGCCTGATGCCAAGCATGGACAATTTGGTGGGTGTTTTCCAGCAGAAAAAGGATGAGCTGCGTCGGGTATTGGAGACAGGAAATGCGCAGGCACAAGCGGATGCGGCGCGTGATCTGACATTGATGCATATGGCGCTCAAGAATGCCTATGATGCATTACCACAGCCGCAAACGCGTCTGGACTTTTCTGTTAAATGGAATATGCCGTTGCTGAAGCAACCGGCCTAGCGGACTGAAAAATCTTCAAAATTTCTGTGAATGGAAGGTGAAATCTTCTATTCAGTTTGCTATATTCATACATAAGGGCCGTTGTGCTCTTACGTCACGCCCATTCCATTTCACAGAATATCTCTGAAATTTTCATAAATGTCATCCGTGCCCGGAATCCGCATTGCGCCCTCTATCCTGTCTGCTGATTTTGCCCGTCTGGGCGAAGAGATTGCGGCTATCGATAAGGCTGGCGCTGATTACATCCACGTAGATGTTATGGATGGACATTATGTGCCAAACCTCACGATTGGGCCTGGTGTCGTGAAAGCGATCCGTCCGCATTCCCAGAAAATATTCGATGTGCACCTGATGATTTCGCCGGTCGATAATTTTATCGAGGCTTTTGCCAATGCGGGTGCCGATATTATCACCATTCATCCGGAAGCAGGCCCGCATTTTCATCGCGCACTGCAAGCGATCAGGGCGCTGGGTAAAAAGGCGGGTGTGGCACTCAACCCGGGTACGCCGACAGAAGTGCTGGATCATGTTATGGATCTGGTTGATCTGGTGCTGGTGATGACAGTCAATCCCGGTTTCGGCGGGCAGGCCTATATTTCACTGCCTGATAAAATTGCCGATGTTGCTGCGCGTATCAAAGCGCAAGATCGGCATATTGATCTTGAGGTAGACGGTGGCATCAATCCTGAAACGGCCAAAGAAGTGATCAAGGCCGGTGCCAATGTTCTGGTAGCCGGTACAGCCGTGTTCAAGGGTGGTCCTTCAAAATATGCGGACCATATCCGCGCGATACGGGGAGCATGATTTAAATGTCTATGCGTGTTCCCGCCCTCCGCCATTTACGCCAGAAAGCCTCTCACGCGGCTTTTAATACAGCATTCTATAACTGGACGCTGGGCAGCGACACGCCGCACGATTTAATCGTAAAGCCGGTTGATCCCTGGCCGGGCGACACAGCACGAGGTCGTGGTCTATGCAGTGGCGCTTTTACGCTCGAAGGCCAGCAAAAACAAATTTGCCGCCGCCTTTGGGAGACAGAATATCTTTCTCAGGCCTGGTTGCGTCATTTGCATGGCTTCGAATGGCTTCGTGATTTGCGCTCCCTTGGCGGCGATCAGGGGCGTGGTCAGGCACGTGAACTGGTATCAGACTGGATGCATCGTTACAGCGGCTGGGATGCCGATGTATGGCAGGCCGATGTTACGGGTCTGCGCGTGGCCAACTGGATCATGCTTTATGAATTCTTCGGGGCCAGCGCCGACGAAGAATTCCAAGATCGCTATTTCCACTCGCTGATGCGCCAGTCACGTCACCTTGCACGGGCACTGCCAGGGACTTTGCATGGTTTGTCGTTACTGCATGGCATTCGCGGTCTCATCTTGGCCGGCATTACTATCCCTGGCCATGAAAGCTGGCTGATGCAGGGACTTGACCTGCTGGAAATGGAAACCGATAAACAAATCCTCAGCGATGGCGGCCATGTCAGCCGTTCTCCTGCTGTGCTGCTTGAAGTCCTGCGTGTTTATGTCGACATCCGTATCGCTTTGCGCGCCGGTGAATATCCTGTGCCGGAGCAAATCGAGCACACGATTGACCGCATGGCGCAGGCGATGCGTTTTTTCCGGCACGCTGACAAAAAACTCACGACATTCCATGGTACGCAGGAACTCGACAGCGCCTATGCAGATGCGATCCTGACGCAGGCGAATGCGCGCGGTAAGGTTCTGCGTAACTTGCCGCATAGCGATTATGAACGTGTAACGCTCGGTCGCAGTGTGATGACGATGGATGTCGGTGTGCCGCCCGCATGGCCGTATGATGATGTTGCACATGCCAGCCCGCTAGCATTTGAATTTATCTATGGCAAAGAACGTATCTTCGTATCCTGCGGCACGCATCCGATGGATGATGAATGGCGCGAGGTTCTGCGCGGTACAGCAGCCCATAACACCATCACGCTGGATGACCGCAATTCCTGTGAAATAAAGCCGGATGGGCACATGGGGCGCCGTCCCCGCACCGTCTCATCGACGCGTGAAGAAGGTTTGTATGCCACACTGATTGACGCTGTGCATGATGGTTATGTACCCGTGAACGGTGTAACGCATCGCCGCCGCTTGTATCTGGGTAATCAGGGTCATGATCTGCGCGGTGAAGAAAACCTCACTTGCACAGTAGGCCTTAGCAAACCGATTGATGCGACAATGCGTTTCCATCTTCATCCCAAGGTGCAGGTATCATTGATCCGCGAAGGGGAGGAAGCTTTGCTGCGCTTGCCCGGCGGGTCAGGATGGCGTTTCTATATTACCGGTGGGGCGCTATCGCTTGAAAATAGTGTCTATTTCGGCGAAAGCTGCGAAATGCGCAAGACCAAGCAACTGGTCGTTACCGCGTCCATGGAAACCGATACCCTGCAATTTAAGTGGGCTCTTCAAAGAGAAGGGGTTTAATCCCCCTAGACTTTGTTCTCTTTTTGTTCTATTTTGAATTAAGAACGAGGGGCGAATCATGGCCAAACCAACTAAAAACTATGTCTGCCAATCCTGCGGCGCTGTGGCGACTAAATGGTCGGGCAAGTGCGATTCTTGTAATGAATGGAATACGCTTTCCGAGGAGCAAGTGCAGGCCACAGTGCCCAAGGGCATGGGCACGAAAAAGGGTCGGGCGCTGGAACTGGTCGATTTAAGCGGGCAAAGCCATGAACGTCTGCCGCGCCTTGTCACTGGTATTGCTGAATTTGATCGGGTCACAGGTGGCGGCGTGGTGCCGGGTTCGGCGCTTCTGATCGGCGGTGATCCGGGCATCGGTAAATCTACATTGCTGCTGCAGGTGGTCTGCGCGCTCAGTAAAAAGAATGCGCGTTGCGTTTATATTTCGGGTGAGGAGGCGGTTGATCAGGTGCGCCTCCGTGCGGATCGTCTGGGGCTTGCGCAATCACCCGTTGAGCTGGCGTCGGCAACGAATGTGCGCGATATCGTCGCGACGATGGAAGAGCCGGGTAAGCAGATTGATCTGCTGGTTGTTGACTCAATCCAGACTGTTTATGTCGATAACGTCGACAGTGCGCCCGGAACAGTGACGCAAGTGCGTACATCAGCGCAGGAAATCATTCGTGTCGCCAAGAAACGCAATATCATTGTGTTGTTTGTCGGCCATGTCACCAAAGATGGCCAGATAGCAGGGCCCCGCGTCCTGGAACACCTGGTTGACACCGTCCTTTATTTTGAAGGGGACCGTTCGCACCAGTTCCGCATCCTGCGTGCGGTGAAGAACCGTTTTGGCCCGACGGATGAAATCGGCGTTTTTGAAATGGCGAATGAAGGCCTGGTCGAGGTTGCCAATCCCTCTGCCTTGTTCCTCGCGCAACGTCAGCCTGATGTCACAGGCAGCGTTGTGTTGGCCGCGCTAGAAGGGACACGCCCCGTTCTGGTCGAGGTCCAGGCGCTTGTATCAGTGTCGCCGTTGGGTACACCGCGTCGTGCCGTGATCGGTTATGACAGCGGTCGTCTTTCGATGGTGCTGGCCGTTCTTGAAACGCGTGTAGGCCTTCAATTCTCTGGCTGCGATGTTTATCTCAATATTGCCGGAGGCATCCGTATCAACGAACCGGCGGCAGACCTTGCTGTCGCAGCAGCCCTGATTTCAGCGCTCAATAATGTCGCGGCCCCTTCCGATGCCGTATTCTTTGGCGAGATTGGTCTTGCGGGAGAAATCCGGCAGGTGCCGCAGCCTGATGTCCGTTTGAAGGAAGCCTCCAAGCTCGGGTTTGGCAAAGCCACGATTCCCCGCAGAAAAGCTACGAAAGAGGGTAAGAAGCCTGATCCGCTGAAGGTCAATGAACTTGCCCATTTGCAGGATCTGGCAGATCTGTTGCGTGATGAAGGCGGCCCGCGCCGGGCTATTGCCTGAAAGCCGATATTTTGCGGCTCGTTCTGACCAAAGACGACTAATTGGGTTAGAGTCTCTGAGCAAAGCCAGAGTATTTCCTGCTTTTCCTAGACATAATCTGGTTGCGAGGGCCTGTTCTGTTCTGTACCGATCTGGTACATTCACGGCTTATTTGTTGCAATAAGCTGGTGCTGCCGATTCCATGTTTGTCGATCTCGTTATTCTGGGCGTTCTCCTTGTTTCTGCTGTTTTCGCTTTCCTGCGTGGTTTTATCCGCGAGGTTTTGACCATTCTGGGTGTCGTGGGCGGTCTGGCCGCCTCTCTTGCCTTTGGCAAGCAACTCGTCCCTTTGATGAACCAGTGGCTGGGTGTCGACCCGCATGCTGAAGAACCCCAGAAGCTGATGGACATCGTTCCTTTGACGATTGTTGCTGAAGTGCTGGCTTACGGTTCTATCTTCCTGATTGTTGTGATTGTCCTTTCCCTTGTGAGCGGTTTCCTCGCGGGCTGGGCGCGCACCATAGGCCTCGGTGCGATTGACCGCACACTGGGTGTGATTTTTGGTATTGCGCGTGGTGTTCTTGTCCTTGCCGTACTCTACCTGCTGCCCTATCTCCTTTTTGAAGCAGATGCGCGCCAGAGCTGGTTCCAGGGCAGCCGCATGATTGTTTATATTGAAAAGACATCAGCATGGCTGGCTGAGTTCCTCCCTGATTCAGTGAAGAATACAACGCCAGCTAATGCCGCTGATCAGGCCAGTTCCCTGACTAAGGCCACGCGTGATAAACTTAAGGACCTTGATCTTCTGAAAAGCGAACAGGAAGAAAAACCAATTACCGCTCCAGCAGAAGAAGGTTATGGCACTGAACAACGACAGAATATGCAGGAATTAATACAGGACCAGACGGATCCGGCTGCCGTACCGCCTATGCCGGATCCTGCATCCGCACCGTCTCAACCAGTGATGAAAATGAATGAGTAATCCAGACCGCGATACTGTTTTTGATGATGATAAACTAAAGGAAGAATGCGGCGTTTTCGCTGTATTCGGACATGATGATGCGGCGGCTCTTACGGCGCTCGGTCTTCATGCGTTACAGCACCGCGGGCAGGAAGCAACAGGTATCGTCAGCCATGATGGGACTGACTTTTATGCGCATCGCGCGCTGGGATTGGTGGATAAGGCTTTCGGCGAAGCGGAAACAATTGCCCGGTTAAAAGGCCACGCTGCGATTGGTCACAATCGTTATGCCACCACCGGCGAGGGCAGTGTCCGTAATATCCAGCCTTTGTTTGCTGATCTTTCGTTTGGTGGTTTTGCGATTGCCCATAATGGCAACCTTACGAATGCGCATACACTGCGCATGGATCTGGTGGGCCGTGGCGCGCTGTTCCAGTCGACTACCGATACTGAAACCATTTTGCACCTGATGGCGGTATCGCAGAAGAAAACAGTGCAGGACCGCATGATCGACGCGTTAAAGCAGATTGAGGGGGCTTACTCTCTGGTGGCTTGCTGCCGCGATATGGTTATTGGCGTACGTGATCCGATGGGATTCCGTCCGTTGGTTCTGGGTAAGTTGGGTACAGCTTACATACTTGCTTCTGAGACCTGCGCCCTTGATATTATCGGCGCAGATTTCGTCCGTGATATTGAACCTGGTGAAATGGTGATTATTGATCAACTGGGTATGCGTTCTTCGCATCCGTTCGAGAAACAATCATCACGTTTCTGTGTTTTTGAATATATTTACTTTGCCCGTCCGGACAGTGCGCTGGAAGGCCGTTCTGTTTATGATTCCCGTAAGAAAATTGGTGCGGAACTGGCACGTGAAGCCCCGGCGCCGGACGCTGATGTCGTCGTACCGGTACCTGATAGCGGTGTGCCGGCGGCGATTGGGTATGCGGAAGCCAGTGGTTTGCCGTTTGAGCTTGGCATTATTCGCAATCACTATGTAGGCCGTACCTTCATTGAACCCACCGATCAAATTCGCCACTTGGGTGTAAAACTGAAGCATAATGCCAATCGTGCCTATATCGAGGGCAAGAGCATTGTGCTGGTGGACGATTCCATCGTTCGTGGCACAACCTCAAAAAAGATTGTCGAGATGTTGCGTGCCGCCGGCGCCAGGGAAGTTCATATGCGTATATCCAGCCCGCCGACCGCGCATAGCTGTTTCTATGGGATTGATACACCCTCGACATCGGAATTGCTGGCAAACCGCATGAATGTTGAGCAGATCCGCGAATATATCGGCGTTGATTCTTTAGCTTACATTTCCATTCCGGCGCTGTATAAAGCGATGGGTGAAAACGGGCGGGATGATAAGAATCCAGCTTTCTGTGATGCATGCTTTACAGGTGATTACCCTGTGGCGCTTACAGACAACATAGCGAATTGTGCCGGAACGCGCGTCACGGACCTGCGTGAACGGGCTACAAAGCGCACTTAAACGATAAGGATTTACGATGACTGAACAATCGCCGAAAGTTGATCTTTCGGGCCGTGTGGCTCTTGTGACCGGGGCATCTCGTGGTATCGGTGCGGCTGTGGCCAAGGCATACGCGAAGGCTGGAGCGCATGTGATCCTGACATCTCGCACAACTGGTGCGCTGGAAGAGGTTGATGACGCCATCCGGGCTGCGGGTGGTAAGGCTACGATCATGCCGCTGAATATGCTTGATCTTGATAAGATCGATGTCATGGGGCCAGCGATTGCCGAGAAATTCGGCCGCCTTGATATCGTTGTCGGTAATGCGGCCATGCTGGGATCACTGACACCCCTTGGCCATGTAGATGCCAAAGAATGGGCGCGCGTGATGGATTTGAATGTGAATGCGAACTTCCGCCTGCTGCGTACGCTCGATCCGTTGTTGCGTGCTTCCGATGCCGGGCGTGTGATCATGGTTTCAAGTTCCCTTGCACAGACGCCGCGTGCCTACTGGGGGGCTTATGCGGTATCTAAGGCAGCCCTTGAATCTCTGGCCAAGGTTTATGCGGCTGAGACTGTTACAACACCGATGCGCGTGAACCTGATTGACCCCGGTGCCACACGCACAGCTATGCGTGCCAAGGCATATCCTGGTGAAGATCCAGCCAAATCTAAGACGCCGGAAGATACTGTGCCCCTATTCCTGCAATTGGCGTCTCCCGCATGCACCTGCCACGGCGAAATTCACCGTATTGAAGATATGCGTCATGCGGCCTGACGTTTCTTATCCAGGTCTTTTTTGTCGACATGGACTTGCGTTGGGAAGGCAATTTCAACGCCGTGCGTGTCCAATGCTTCCTTGATGGCTTTGGTAATGTCCCAATGTAATGCCCAGTAATCGCTATTAGCCGACCAGAAGCGCGCAATCATATTGACTGAGAAATCGTCCAGCTTATCGGCCATAACGTCCGGCTTTTTACCTTCATCCTGCAGAATACGGGGATCGCGGTTAAGAACATCGCGTATAACGGCAATGGCCTTGGCAATATCATCATCATAAGAGATTCCTACGATAATATCCTGGCGGCGTTGCTGGTTGCGGCTGTAATTGGTGATGTTGTTGCCCCAGATCTGACCGTTGGGCACAAAAATATAAACATTGTCGGCAGCAGCCAGTTCGGTACCGAACAGGCCCAACGACTTTACCGTGCCGCCGATGCTGCCTGCCCCTACTGTAATGTAATCGCCCAGTTTGAATGGCCGCAGGATCAGGAGCATTACGCCCGCTGCCACATTGCTCAATGTACCTTGCAGTGCCAGGCCTATAGCAAGGCCTGCGGCACCCATGACGGCCAGCAGGCTTGCGGTCTGTACGCCGAATTCACTCAGCATCATGACAATGGATATGGCAATGATCAGGTATTTTGCGAGTCCGGAGAGAAAATCCGCCAGCGTTTCATCAATGCGTTTGATTTTTTGAATGCGTCCGCTGATCCAGTTGCCAACAGTCCAGCCTGCAATCAGTATTAGAACCGCGAGTATCATATCCACGCCGAGTTTTAAGACAAGGTCCATATGCTGCTCTATGAATTGCAGTTCTGAATTCTCAAGAGTCGGCAAACTTTCCATGGGTTACTCCTGCTATTGATACGTTATTCTTTGACGTACGGGTTTTTAGATGTGCGCATCATCAACCGGATGGGTACGCCCGGCATGTCAAAATCGCGGCGCAAACCATTCATAAGGTAACGCTTGTAACTATCGGGGAGTTCATTTGGATATGATACCCAGATGGCAAAGGTAGGCGGGCGGCCTTTAACCTGCGTAATGTAACGCAAGCGGTTGGTGCGGCCCCCTACCAGGGGGGGCGGGTTCTGACTTTCCATACCAGCCAGCCAGCGGTTCATGGTGGCGGTTTTTACGCGCTTGTTCCATATCTCGTATGTTTCCAGTACGACATCAAGAACACGGTTCACGTTGGCATTACGTATGGCTGATAATGTCACAAACGGGACGTTTGGCACTTGACCCAGTTGATGCTGAATGTCCTCGCGGAATTCCTTGAGGTATTCCTCTTTGTTTTCAATCAGGTCCCATTTGTTAAGAGCTATAACCAGCGCACGGCCTTCGCGTATGACCAGATCAGCAATCGCTTGGTCTTGTTTTTCCATCCCGAGATCGGCATCCAGCACCAGCACGACAACCTGGGCGAGGCGAATAGCACGCAGTGAATCGTCCACGGCCATTTTCTCGATGTTATTGATGATGCTAGCTTTCTTACGCATACCGGCGGTATCAACCAGACGGACAGGGACGCCTTTATGCTCCCATTGTACGGTGATGGCGTCGCGTGTAATCCCTGCCTCAGGGCCTGTCATGGAACGTTGTTCGCCCACCAGCGCGTTAAGTAATGTCGATTTGCCAACATTGGGGCGGCCTACGATCGCAATTTTGATCGATTTGACCTCATCCTCCTGCGGCAGCAGCATGGTAAAATCGAAATCCTCAACGCCTTCAATTTCATCAAGGGCGGCATCGGTCAGAGTAATTTCCCGTTCTTTTTCCTCTTCCTCTGTTTTCTCTTCTTCAGGGAAGTGTGCTTGCAGGGCGTAATAGAGGTTATCAAGCCCTTCATTATGTTCCGCTGACATAGGGATCGGATCACCAAAGCCTAAGGCGTAAGCTTCACCCAGACCGCTGATAACGGCGCGTTCATTTTCACATTTATTGACGCCCAGGATAACGGGCTTCTTCTGGCGGCGCAGCCATTGGGCAAAATGTTCATCCATCGGGGTCAGGCCGTCACGGCCATCGATCAGGAATAATACGGCGTCGGCCTCTTTCAGGGCTGCTTCTGTTTGCTGGCGCATGCGGGCGGGAATGCTGTCGTCAAAGCTTTCTTCGAGGCCTGCCGTATCGATCACACGGAATTTACGATCGAACAGGTACGCTTCAGCGTCACGCCAGTCGCGGGTAACGCCGGGTGTGTCGTCAACGATGGCCAGTTTCTTACCCGCCAGACGGTTGAAGAGGGTCGACTTGCCGACATTCGGGCGGCCCACAATCGCGAGGGTAAACATGATATTCCTTACTTTAGTTACTTATACGCTGCCAATGTGCCGTTATCACCGAGCAGATACAGCGTTTCACCCGCAACAACAGGGGTGATATTTACAGACAGGCCCGAGCCCCAGCTACGGATTACAGCTCCGGTTTCTGGATGGACCTCCAGCACGCCGCCATCACTGCCCGCTACGATAAGGCGATTGCCAGCCATGACAGGTCCGCTCCAGTAAATCGGTTCTGTACGCTTTTCCGGGTTTTTGAATTTAGGCAGCGGACGCACCCAGCGAATTAAACCATTATCGCGGCCCATGCCTACCAGTTCACTATCGTTGGTGACGACAAAAATATAATTGCCGGCAATCCAGGGCATTTCAGAACCACCGATATCACGTTGCCAGATACGATTACCTGTGCGTTCATCCAATGCCACCATACGATTGCCAAAGCTGATTGCGACTACGATGCCTTTATCGATGACGGGCAGGGCGCGGATGTCTGAAATACCGCTCAGGCCGCTACCCGTACGGATGCTCGAGAGATTATCGCTCCAAGCGGCGGAGCCATTTTCGACGCGCAGGGCGTAAATCTCACCAGATGAAAAAACGGGCAGAACGATGTCACGGCTGGCGGCAGGACTTGCGGCTCCTACCAGGCCTGCACTGCCTGTCATGCCTGAATAATCCCAGAGTACTGAGCCATCAACAGCGCTCAGTGCCAGTACCTTATTATCCATGGTACTGATGAATATGCGATCATCTGAAATTGTGGGTGCTGCACGTGAGGCCGAAGGAATTTTTTTACGCCAGACGACCTTGCCGTCTTGCGGGTTCAGCAGCAGCAATTCGTTATAACCATTTGTCACGTAAAGCTGGCCCTTGGAATATGCAAGCCCGCCGACAATTACCTCATCTTCTTCTGTGGTGCTGCCGACGTAGCGTGTCCAGATGCGGCGGCCATTTTGGGAGTCGAATGCCGCCAGGTTATTTTCCGTGTCGAGTGTGAAGATACGTCCATCCACGACAATCGGTTGGGTAATAAGGGGCAGGTTCTTTTGTGATCCCTCGCCGATGCTGGCGCTCCAGATTTTGGTCAGCGCGCCTTCATTCAGGCTTAAGTGCTGCATGGTGTGGTTCGGATAACCACCTGCTTGGGGCCAGAATTCATTCTTCCAGGCATTGGGGGATACAAATCCTTGCGCTTCCAGCGCGGCATCGTCCGGCTCCAGGCGGCGTTGCAGTTCCAGAATGGAAATACGCTCACCGGGCAACGGCGCATCATCGTCATTGTCGCCTGAGCAAGCGCTCATAGACAAGCCAACGAACATCAACAGGCATGTTGAAAGGATAATGCGGCGGATTTTCATGCTTAACCCTCTGCTTCTGGGGAAGTGGTTCTAGATTTGGGCTCTGTCTTTTCAGCAGCGCCCAGCTTCTGCCCAAATACCTGATCAAGGGCCCGTGCCCGTGTCAGCAGCGATGGCGGAATCAGTTTCTCATCAGCGTTGATAACAGGTTCCAGCTGTTTGCGGGCAGCAGCATAATCATTCTGCAGTTGTGCGGCGATCAGGGCTGCTTCTACGTAAGCATGCCAGCGCCACGGATTGTCTTTGCTCATCAATGGCTGCAACTGAGAAAGCAGCGCTTGCGGGTCAGCTTTTGCTTTGCCTGAACTGCTCAGGCGTACATTGCTCAGGGTGGCCAGATCGCGGTAAAGGGCTGGCAAAGCTGCATCTGCTGCTGTCTTGGCAAAGATTGCCTGTGCTTCGGCTGTTTTATTCTGGTTCATCAGGCTGCCTGCCGCTGTCATATAGGCGATGGCGCGGGCTCCCGGACGCAGGCTTGGGGCCAGGTCTTCCAGGGCCTTCGCCTGGTCTTCCGATGTCAGGGCCTGCATCAGTTGGGCTGTCTGCGCGGCGTTGACCTTGTTATTCCAGCTGCGGTAACCGCTGATCAAGCCGGTAAAGAGAACGGCCAGAATGGCGCCGGCCAGAATGTAAGGCCCATATTCCTTGAATATTTTCTCGGTTTTTTCGCGTTTCAGCGCTTCGTCAATTTCAAGAATAAGGTTCTGGTCAGAAGCCATAGCGGTACTTTCTTAATGCGGTTGATATCTAAAATGCCGGAATAACGGCGCTATAATAGCCAAAAATGTTGCTGAAACAAGCATTAAGGAATAGCTTTATGCCCTGTCTGTGCGACAGATTTTGGGTATTTATTACAAAATCTTGCTTATTTACATAATTTATGAAAAACTCCGGTTTATAAACGCAAATTTTCCAGGGCGGGCATTCTATGTCTGGTTATCATTTAAATCAGGATTTTGATGTGGCGGCATCGCGGATCCGCCATAAAGCACTTATGGCTGAAATGCCAGCCAAACTGGTGGTTGCGACCTACGACCCGAAATGGACCTATGCCTGGGATTTCCTCATCGGGCAATCGCCCCAATCTTTTTATGAAACGCTTGGTCGCAATATTGAAGGGGAGCTGAGTGTCCATATTGATTTCATGGAAACGGGCGAAGACAATTTCGATATCGATATCAGGCGAAATGGGCGTATCGTATTTAAATCCGAAAATAAGATTGGCAGTGATGGCAGTGGTAAGTTTATACGTTTTGAAGAATGGATAAATGAAAATATTGATTCAAGGCATAAGGGCACCGGTCTGAATTTATTTAAGAATCTTTTTGAAATTGCTGAGAAGGGTGGGATTGATCACATGCAGTTGCGTGCAGGCAAAGAGGATGGGAAATATTTCTGGGCTCGTCATGGGTTCTACCTCAAAGACCAACATTACCGCGCGCAAATGAAGGAACAGGTTGTCCAAAATCTTTCCTGTTATTCCGATACGCTACCTGCTGGAATCCAAAAGCAGGTGCAGGACATACTTGATAATACAGGGTTGGATATGTGCTGGCATTTAGCGCATCTGGAGGGAACATTGGACGGTAAACCGCTAGGGTGGAAATTGCTTGAGGGATATAATCCTGAATACCGTTTAGATCTTCATGATCCAGAACAGGTCGCTCGTGCGAAAGCATCTTTTGCCGCGTCTTCTGCTATCAGACTGAAGGCTGTAGCGCCTGCTGTTTCCTAAAAGCCGTCTATTTTTCAAAGATATAGCTTTATGCTATACTCTTCCTATGGTCTTTCAGGTCATTGATAACCCTGATTTTGGTAAGTTTCGTGCCCGTTCCGGGTTCAAAAATGCTGAGTTCCGGTTGCTGGCAGGATTATTCAGCCGTGCAGCTTCCGCTAAAGCCCTTATAGATATGGCGGTCGATATTGATTTTGAAGAAGGTACCTGCACAATCAGTTACTATAAAACACGTTATGAACCGTACTTAAGTTTTGTCGTGCGTCATGTGGGGCCTAAAACCACCATGTATGAAGTTTATAAGACGGAAAAAGGCCAGTTGGTAAAAAGCGGCCTGTTTCAAAGGGCTTATGAGCGCCTAGAGATTGAAATTACGGCTTTAATGCCCCCCGTCGGCTAGGCGTTGCCTTATTATTTCAGCCATATATTTTCCCCATTCGCGCTTTATATTCCTGCTGCCTTTCATTAGGATAAGCCCAGTTTAAAAACATTCCCCGGGAGAGTCTTATGACTAAAATCAAGGTTGATAATCCGATCGTTGAAATCGACGGTGACGAAATGACACGCATCATCTGGGCGATGATCAAGGAGCGCCTGATCCTGCCGCATCTGGATATCGACCTGAAATATTACGATCTCTCGATTGAAAACCGTGATGCCACTGAAGATAAGGTGACCGTTGAATCTGCTCATGCGATCAAGAAATACGGCGTCGGTGTCAAATGCGCGACCATCACACCGGATGAAAAACGCGTTGAAGAATTCAATCTCAAGAAAATGTGGAAGTCCCCGAACGGTACCATCCGTAACATTCTGGATGGTACAGTCTTCCGCGAGCCCATCATCTGCAAAAACGTGCCGCGCTATGTGCCGGGCTGGACATCCCCGATTGTGATCGGGCGTCATGCCTTTGGCGACCAGTACAAGGCGACAGACGTCAAAATTCCCGGCCCCGGTAAATTGACCTTGAGCTATCAACCTGCTGATGGCGGCGCGCTGCAAAGCTGGGAAGTATTTGATTTCACAGGCCCGGGTGTTGCCATGGGCATGTATAACGTTGATGAATCCATCGAAGGTTTCGCCCGCGCCTGTTTTAACTATGCGATGGCGCGTAACTACCCGCTGTATATGTCGACTAAAAATACCATTCTGAAACAATATGATGGCAAATTCATCGAAATCTTCCAGCGTGTCTATGAACAGTCATTCAAGAAAGAATTCGAAGCCCGCAAGCTGTGGTACGAACATCGCCTGATCGACGATATGGTGGCTTTTGCCATCAAGTCAGATGGCGCCTTTGTCTGGGCCTGCAAGAACTATGACGGTGACGTGCAATCCGATGTGGTGGCGCAAGGTTTTGGCTCTCTGGGCCTCATGACATCCGTGCTACTGACGCCGGACGGCAAGTGTGTTGAGGCTGAAGCAGCCCATGGCACTGTGACTCGCCATTACCGTCAGTGGCAGAAGGGTGAGAAGACCTCGACCAACCCGATTGCTTCCATCTTTGCCTGGACAAGAGGTTTGCAATATCGTGGCCAGTTTGATAAAAACCAGCGCGTTATCGATTTTGCCCAGAATTTGGAAGCGGCCTGCATTGAGGCTGTCGAAAATGGTCACATGACTAAGGATCTGGCGCTTCTGGTCGGCGAAAAACAGCCTTGGCTCACGACAGAAGATTACATGGATAAAGTAGCGTTACAGCTCGAAACAAAACTCAGGAAAGCGGCATAAAAGATGGTCAATAACACAGCGCATCAGAAGAAGACATTCAGACGACTGGTCATGGCCGTTTCGTTGCTGTCACTTTGTGCGCTGTGGTCTGTTACGGCTGTCGCTGCAAAGAAGGATGACGAAGAAACGCTGCGTCCGCCGCCAAAGCCTGCTAGGGCCGCGCAGCCTGCGGGCGTAGCAAAACCGGACAAGATTTATTTCAGCGGCACGCATGTCGGCAGTATGGTTACGCATGTGGCTAAGTATGAAGACACACTGGTTGACCTGGCCCGTAAGTATGATGTGGGTTTTGTAGAATTGCGGGCGGCTAATCCTGACATTGATCCCTGGATGCCGGGTGAAAACACCAAGATCAATATCCCTTCGATGCATATTCTGCCTGAGGGACCGCGCCAGGGTATTGTGATTAATCTTCCTGAGATGCGTATTTATGCGTACATCAGACCCGGTCAGCCGCCGTTCTCGGCACCGCTGGGTATTGGCCGTGAAGGTCTGGAAACACCGACGGGCACCACGTCTGTTGTAAACAAGCGTGAAAATCCTGTATGGCGTCCGACAGCGCGTATGCGCAAGGAGGACCCGACATTGCCGGAAGTGGTTCCCGCAGGTCCTGACAATCCATTAGGTGAACATGCCCTCTATCTGGGTTGGTCTGAATACCGTATTCACGGGACCAACAAGCCATACGGTGTGGGGCGTCGCGCCAGCAGCGGTTGTATCCGTATGTATCCTGAAGATATCAAAGCATTGTTCCCGCAAATTCCTGTTGGCACAGCCGTAACGGTGGTGGATCAACCTGTGAAGGTTGCATGGATTGATGACAAGCTGTTTGTTGAAGCGCATTCTTCACTGGCGCAAGCGAACAAAATCGAGAATGAAGGTGGATTGCCTCATTATGAGATGACTGATGATGATATGGCGGCCATCGTCCGCACGGCGGGTGATTATGCGCATCTGGTGGATTGGGGCACGGTTCGTAAGGTTATCCGTGAGCGCCCTGGTTACCCGATCGTTGTGGCGCATAGGCCATCAAATGCAGCGGCCAAAGGTACTGAAGCTGTGCCTAAGACTAAAGGTGATCGCGAAGCCGTTGTCGATATTGACGGGCAGCCTGCTGTTACGGCTGATAAATCCTAATAAGGTTTCTATATGAAGTGAAAGTATGTGATGACGCTGATCTCATAGATGGCGGGCACATAAATCGGCGCCAGTATCAGCCATGGACGCAGTGATCTGGTGGCAAAGAAATATCCTATACTCGCGAGCGCAGCCATACCCCAGACAGGGATCGACATACTCAGTAAAAGAAACTGGAATGTTTCAAATGCCTCAGGTTTTGTAGCGGCTACATCGGGCAGGCGGCCCATCAAAACGGCCAGATTGATGATGACTGGCGTTGTATAAAAGCCGATAGCATTGGTAATCAGGAACAGGATGATTTTAATTACATGAATCATGCGCTTAGTTTACTACAAATTTCCTTAATGGAAAGCGCCCAAAGAAAAACTGTCCGGCTGATATCGGCCGGACAGTTTTCTAATAATGAGGCTGTTAAGCCAAATTACTTGCGAACGCGCTGTTCGAATACGCGTGGCTCTTGTTTAACTTCTTTTGCACCTACAGTGCGGCTCTCTGTGTAAGGAGCAGCTGTTTCGTAGGAGTAGTCAGCGTTACGCTCACCGCTTGCACAAGCAGACAGAGCCAGAGCTGTGCCCAGCAGGCATACAGAAACGATTTTTTTCATGGTCGTAGTTCCTCAAATTAGCGCTAGAGGGTTAATAAACAAAGATGATTCGCTCTCGGGTGATTGCGAATACCCCGTCATATATACACGAGTTGTGGCGAGAATAAAGTCAGAATTTGAATTTTCTATGTTCTAATCAAAGGCTTGCGTTCTATTGGACATAACTGCCCATTAACTCCGTTGCATTTGCGCCAGCTTGGCAAAATAGCCATCAATCCCTTTAACTAATGAACGTGCCAGCGTACGGCGGTACTCGGGTTTAGTCAGTTGGGCTGCCTCGCGGGGGTTGGACATAAAGCCCATTTCAATCAAGACAGATGGAATATCCGGGGCCTTTAAGACAGCAAAGCCTGCATAACGATGAGGGTTCTCCAGCATTTTGATGCTGCCATCGTCCATATGACCTACCAGTTTATTGGCGAAGAACTTGGATTGATTCATAGTGTCACGCATCGTCAGATCTACCAGAATAGTGGCCACCTGCTCGTCATTGGTATCAAGGTCCATACCGGCAATCAGGTCGGCACGGTTTTCACGATCTGCCAGCAATGCCGTCTGTTCATCCGATGCCTTTTCTGAAAGGGTATAGATCGATGCACCGCTGACATTCGATTTACCTATGGAATCAGCATGTAACGAAATGAAAAGGTCTGCATGGTTCATGCGTGCGAACTCAACACGTTTATATAATTTGAGATAGGCATCTTTCTCACGTGTCAGCAGAACCTTGTAACGCCCCGTGGCTTCCAGTTCTTCTTTCAGCGCCTTTGCCATGTTGAGCGTGACCTGTTTCTCATACACACCGTTTGCGCCCAGCGCGCCGGGATCAACACCGCCATGGCCTGGATCAATGACAATAATTGGTTTCTTACCGGCCGCGGGGGTCTTTAAAGGCGCATCATGAGCGGGTTTTCGCGTTGGTATAGGTGCGGCTGCAATTTCTATAGGTGGTGCTACTTCTGCGATTTCTTCAATAACGGCAGCAGGGCGCTCCTGCTTTGCAGTTGTGGTTGTTGTTACGGTGGTTGGGTTTTCATCACCAGGGACTTGCAGCTTGCCAAATATTTTCTGGTTTTGTGCCTGAAGACCCTGCGCTGTTGTGCGTTCAAAATCAATTACGAGGCGATCAGGTTTGCTCGCGGCGGGATCACGCGGCAGGATAAAGGCTGAGTCAATTTTTACCGGATGCTGGAAATCAATCACGATGCGGCCAATGCCGGGTTGCAGGGCGCCTTGACGGATAGATGTCACCGTCGCGCCCTGTGCGCGACCAATGTTGGATACATTCCAGTCAAAAGAAGGCATATCAATGATCAGGCGGGATGGACTTTCCATCGCGAAGGTACGGAAGGGCTTAATCTCGCTTAACTCGATCACCATGCGCACTTTGTCCGGGTGGGTGCCGAATCGAATGTCATTAATGGCAAAAGCATAGGCTTGCCCGGTCCATGATCCCATCAGGATCAGGAGTGCCAATATAGGTATTATTCTGAAAAATGAGCGCAAAACGCCTGTCCGTACTCTATAGTCTTAAGGAAACCCACCGCTTCATTAAAGAAGATTGGCCCCGGACTGGCAAGGGGGAAAAGGTATAAAAGCCTGGATTGCTGCGGGATGCCTCTGCAAAGATATGGGGATGGCCGATCTTTTTGATTGTGGAAGCTGACCTATATCTGTATTGTCACATACAGCGACCCGTTGAAGCTTTAGCATTTTTTGTATCGAAAGAGTTTCGCTAGCAGCAACGGTGACGAGGGTACCTGTTTCGGCTTTGACAACAGGACCGGGAGTGGTTGGTTTAGACCGCAGTTTTTAACCGTTGCGATGAACTTCTCCCCTTTTATGAATTCCAAAGCCGGGCTATAGGGCCTTCCTTTCTTTTAAAAGCGTGCGCTTTGCGCTGCTATTCCGTATGTCGCTGACGGATTGACGGCTGCATTGCGCCTACCTGTCAGGAGATAACCATGACAAAACGTATGCTTATTGATGCCACACATGCCGAAGAAACGCGTGTGGCTGTCGTTGATGGCAACCGCCTTAACGATTTCGACTATGAAAGCAAAGTCCGCCGCCAGTTGAAAGGCAGCATCTACCTCGCCAAAGTAACCCGGGTTGAGCCCTCGCTGCAGGCGGCTTTCGTTAATTTCGGCGGTAATCGCCATGGCTTCCTGCCATTCTCTGAAATCCACCCCGATTACTTCCGTATCCCCATTTCCGACCGCGAAGCCCTGCTGGCTGAACAGCGGGAAGAGATGGAAGAGCGTCGCCGCGCTGAGGAAGAGGAAGACCGGGAAGAAGGCTTAGGTGTTTCAGAAGCAGAAGAGCCTGAAGAAGAGGACGCTGTAGAAGAGGTTGGCGGTGAGAACCGCGTCGTGGCGGAAGAAGAAGATTCCGGTGAAGACAATCTTGATGCTGTTGTCGATGATGATGAAGAAGAGCCGCTGCTGCCAGTTTCTGACGTCGTTGAGGAAGACGCTGCGCCAGAAGGGTCATCTGAAGATGAATTCGATGCTGAAGAAGATGAAGAAGAGCAACCTGATGCTTCCTTTGTCGATGATGAAGGCGGCGAAGAGGATGATTCTGATGAGGAATCCGAAGAGGACCCTGAGGAAGAAGGCGACTCTGTTGGCAATATGCTGCCTGGCGAAGAAGAAGCTGTTGATGACAATATCGGCAATCTGAAATCAGGTGAAGATGCCAACGTCATTCCTGGCGAAGGTGGCCGTGAAGGTCGTAGCGGCCGTGGCCGTCGCGGCGGCCGTGGCGGCCGTGATCGTTTCCGTGGCCGTAATGGGCGTGGCGGCGGTCGTAATGGCCAGGGCGGCCGCCGTATGGCTGCCAATTCCCGCCGTGTGGAAATGGTAGGTGGCGATACGGAAGGTGAACACCCTGTACGTCCATCACTGCGCCGTAATTACAAAATTCAGGAAGTTGTAAAGCGCGGCCAGATCATGCTGATCCAGGTCAGCAAGGAAGAGCGCGGTAACAAAGGTGCTGCCGTGACGACATACCTGTCGCTGCCGGGCCGTTATTGCGTCCTGATGCCAAACAGCCCGCGTGGCGGTGGCGTCAGCCGTAAGATTGCGAGCTTTGAAGAGCGTAAGCGCATGCGCGAGCTGCTCTCCGATCTCGAGATTCCGGACGGTATGTCCGTGATCATGCGCACCGCCGGGGTGCAGCGTAATAAAGTCGAGATTAAACGCGATCTCGATTACTTGCTGAAGCTCTGGGATGGCATTCGCGACCTGACACTGCAATCTGTGGCGCCGGCGCAAATCCATGAAGAGGGCACGCTGATCCGCCGTACCATCCGCGACATCTACTCCCGCGATATTGAGGAAATCGTTGTTGCCGGTGAAGAGGGCTTCAAGATGGCGCGTGATTTCATGCGTATCCTGATGCCATCACACATCAAGCGTGTGAAGCAGTACAAAGATTCCATTCCGCTGTTCCACCGTTATCAGGTTGAAAGCCAGATTGCGGCAATGGGCGAGCCGACAGTGACCCTGAAATCCGGCGGTTACTTGGTCATCAACCCGACAGAAGCACTTGTTTCTGTGGACGTGAACTCGGGCAAATCAACCAAAGAACGTCACATTGAAGAAACGGCGCTTAAAACCAATCTGGAAGCTGCTGATGAAGTGGCCCGCCAGTTGCGCCTACGTGACCTTGGCGGTTTGGTTGTGATCGACTTTATCGACATGGAAGATCGCCGCAACAATGCAAAGGTTGAGCGTCGCCTGAAAGAGGCCCTGTCAAATGACCGCGCCCGTATCCAGGTGGGCCGCATCTCGATGTTTGGTCTGATGGAGCTTTCGCGCCAGCGCCTGAACCCGTCCCTCACCGAAGCGCAGTTCCAGAAATGTGCGCATTGCGAAGGTATCGGTTATGTCCGTACCGTCGACTCGGCGGCGATTACGGCACTGCGTGCTCTCGAGGAAGAGGGCATTCGCGGTCGTTCCGTCGAGGTGATCCTGCATCTGCCGAACGAAGTGGCGATTTATATCCTGAATCACAAGCGCGATATGCTGGATGATATCGAACGTCGCTATGGCTTCCGTATCATGATCCGTATCGATGAAGCACTGGCACCGGACAATCACAAGATTGACCTCGTGCGCGGTACGCCTGTCATGGCAGCTCCTGTTGAGGGTGTTTCTGCTGATGGCATCGCTACCGACACATCTTCTGAAGATGATGATATCGTCGAAGAGGGATTCGAAGAGGAAGAAGTATCCGAATCCGAAAGCGGCGAGAAAGAATCCCGCGATGGTGAAGGTAACGGCGAACGCCGCCGCCGTGGTCGTCGCGGTGGCCGTAACCGCCGTGGCGGGCGCGGCCGTGATCATGATCATGATCATAATGGTGCTGCGCCACAAGAAGGTGATGCTGTAACGGCAGAATCCGAAGGTGGTTTCGGCGAAAGCTTTGATGAAGGCGTTTCTGCAGAAGGTGGCGAAGCCGCTGATGGTGAAGCGCGCGAAGGTCGCCGTGAAGGCGGACGCGAGGGTGGCAGAGGCCGTCGTGGTGGCCGTGGTCGCTATGGCCGCGACCGCAACCGTAACCGTGGCGACCGTCCGGCGCGTGATGGTGAAGGTGCCTCTGCCGACGGTGGTGAAGGACCGCAACCCCGTTCTTCCGAAGGTTCGGATGACAGCTACCAACCGAAGCCTGCCGCTGCTGAAACTGTAGCACCGGCTGAGCGTAGCGAGATCAAGATTGTTCGTCATGGCGCACGTGCCAGCAACAACAATCAGGATGCTGCCCCAGCGGTGGCGTCCGCTCCTAAGGATTATGAGGTCGTAAATGCGGCCCCCACAGAAAAGAAAAAGGGCTGGTGGAACAAGCTGGTTGAATAGAAAGATTTAAAGGGCGCCTGAATGGCGCCCTTTTTTAATAGATCAAATTGTATCTATTGTTTACCCTGCCTTTACTTGGTTTCCGTAAAATAAAAAGATATTCGTATTCGTTCACTCCCGAGTTGCCGGGTTGTTAGCCCCGCAATTGTCCTTGGCCCGCGCAATCATGACGGGGTGAATGGATTGTCCCCTTAGCCATCGGCTGAAATGCCGATGGCTAATTTTTTGTATATCCGACTTTGTCTTTTGATCTGCAAACGACTGTTTTTTGCGCTTCCGTTTCTCAAATGCGCTTATGTATTCTGCAATACGGTTCTCAAAAACAGTTATTTTCGATACAAAATCCATCATCGTTACTTGGCTGTTTGTGCTTGCTTTCATTTAGCCGCATTTTATGCGTAAATATGAACCAACCAAGGAGATGTTTCCCATGCTACGCACCCCATTATTCCTGACTGCCTTGATCGTGATGATGTCTGCTCCGGCTTTTGCGGAAACGGAACCCCAGGCGGTGACGGACAACCCTTATATTGCCAAGACACAGGAAAAGGCCGTCGAGATTGCGAAGTCTTTTACACCTGTTGAGATTGAGAACCTCGGCATTATCAAGGATGCGTTTGGTATCCTGCATGCTGTGCAGATGACGAATAAAAGCGTTTCCACGACCGTCAAATTGTGCGGCAAGGATAATCCTGAAATGAAAGCTGATATGGATGCTGCCTATAAGAATTGGTATGCGGATATCGGATCCGCACTAACGGCTAAAGAAAAAGAAATGAAAACCGCCATTAATGATGGCCGTTTCAGCAAGCCTAAAGAGGTGACTGCCTTCCTCGACCTGTTGGATAAAACAGCGGAATATACATACGACAAGATGGAGAAGAAGCCTTTGAGCACGCCATCTTCCTGCGAATCTTTGAAAGAGTCGATGGATGACTCGGCAAAGAAACTAGGTACGATGCTGGCAGAGCTGAAGTTCCCGTATGCTGTGCCTAAAGAAAAACCTGAGCAAGAGACGCCGGCTGCCGGAGCCCACGAGTGAAAATTCTTCAGGTTATGGCGGGCGCTGCCCATGGCGGCGCTGAAACCGCTTTTGTCGATATGTGTATCGCCCTGCATGAAGCGGGTGAAGATATAGAAGTGGTCACACGCAAGAATCCCGCACGGGAAGCGCGTTTAAGGGCCGCCGGATTGAGGGTTCATATTTTACCATTTGGCGGCATGGTTGATATTTTTACGACCTTGCGCATGCGTAAAATTATCCGTGAATTTCAGCCGCATATTATTCAGACATGGATGTCGCGTGCCGCACAACGCACCCCCCGCTGGACAGCCTCAGAGGGGATACCCCGATATCTGGTGGTTTCACGTTTGGGTGGCTATTACAAGGCTTCCCATTTTGGCCAGACGGATTACTACGCCACCATTACACCGGATATTCGCCGTCATTTGATCGAGGCGGGTATCTCCGAATATAAGGTGCGTCATATCAATAACTTTGCCGAGCTGGAAGCGGACGGTGTGCCGCTGGATCGGGCTGTTTTGAATACGCCTGATGATGCGCCCTTACTGCTGGCGCTAGGTCGGCTGCATCAGGCAAAAGCCATGGATGTGTTAATGGATGCTGTGGCCATGGTACCGGGGGCCTATCTCTGGATCGCGGGTGAGGGGCCGGATCGTGCGGCGCTTGAAGCTTATTGCGAAAAGATCGGCATGACGGATCGTGTGCGGTTTCTGGGTTGGCGGGATGACCGCGCGGCATTATTCGCGACAGCCGACATCTGTGTGTTTCCTTCACGCTATGAACCTTTTGGTACCGTATTTGTGCAGGCCTGGGCGCAGCGCGTGCCGCTTGTGACGACAGCTTCTGACGGGCCACGCCAGTATGTGCGCGATGGCGAAGACGGATTGATGGTTCCTGTTGATGATACAAAGGCTCTGGCGGCGGCGATTGCGCGCGTCATAGAGGACGCAGACCTAAGGACCCGGATTGTCGAACGCGGATTTGAGCGGTACCAGACAGAATTCACCAAAACGAACACCGTGTCCCAGTACTTGGCTTATTACCATGAAATCCTGAAGCGGGAAGGATTAACCGCTACGGTATAAAAAAATATACGAGATGGGGTTGCAAATGATTCTCATTCGTGTGATTATAATTTTATTCAGTACATAAGTTGAGAAATTCCCAAGTTACCGGACAAACGGAGGCCATTTTTATCAAGGCCAGTGGGGTGTGTGTTTTTCTTCTTTTTTGAACCTGTATGTGTCATAATGCAGGCATAACGAGGGCTTAAGCCCCGAAAAACTGAATAACGGATCGAAGTGTAGAGATAATGGTGTCTGATCCCGACAAACAAACTGATAGCCTGGAAATGGCCCTGGTTACTACTGTACCCGAGGCTACATCTTCTTTTGCAGGTTTCTCGTCAGCGGCTGCCGCACCTACTGCAGGGGCTGCCAGTGCTGTGGAAACGGAAGATAGCAAATCATGGGCGCGTCAGTTTGCCAATCAATGTGATCAACTCTGGGGCAAGATGAAAGATCGCTTCCAGAAGAAATCCATCGCTACGACAGATCCTCAGCCTGACGATATATATAAAAAGCTCTGGTTCCGTACCAGTTTAGGTCATCAGGTCTTTGACTGCGGCGACTGCGTGCATATGTCTGGCACGAAACATAACCCTGTAAACGAAAAACAAATCCAGAAAATGGTTCTGGCGGCGATTAATCGTAAAGATCCGCCATGGGAAACCATTTACATGTGGGATCACAAGGGCAGACCTGATCCAGCCATGGGTGTTCATGTGCAAAACGTCATCAACAAGATGCGTGAGCAAGGCATGATTCCGGCTGACTGCCGCATTAAGTGCTCTACCGAATATCCATGCGCGCACCTTAAAGACTTCAATAAGTACCTGCGTTCTCTGTTTGCGCAGGCTGCGAATCCATTGGGCCAGACAGCGCCTGGTGCGCGCGCCGGATTGCATGCACATGAACGCGCTGGCCTTCATGGCGCAGCACCCGCTTAAATTAAGCTTCCGATGAATTTATAAATATATGCAGGCGGCGCAGTAAAAGTGCCAGCAGGATCATCGCGCATGCCTGATGCAGGGCGGCCAGATGTATATCCACCTGCGTCAGAATTGTGGCTATACCCAATCCCACCTGCACGAATACCATCGCTGTTAAAGCCGGGTCTTTTGCCCGCAAGCCCAGTGCCAGCAATCCCAGACCTGTCAGCATAGCCAGGCAACGGTGAAGGAATTGTACGGCTGCCGGAGCGTGCAGGACGTTATACCAGGCAGGGGCGTTGAATGTCAGCTCGGGTGGGATCCAGTGTGCATCCATCTTGGGGAAGGTATTGTAAATCATGCCTCCATCAAGACCGGCTGTAAATGCACCCCAGACCATGGTGATCGCCAGAAACACAAGCATGCCCCAGCCGTGCATGACCAGACCTTTAGAAACCGCCTGCGATGCAGGTCTTTTCATGAAGTCGAGAGCGATCCACCACATAAAACTGAAGATCAGTACAGCCAGACCCAGATGCGCCGCGAGACGGAAATGACTTACAGAGGGGCGATCCACAAGGCCGCTTTTGACCATGTACCAACCCATGAATCCCTGTGCGCCCCCTAATGCCAACAGCCCTATGAATTTCCATCCATAGCCCTGGGGGATTTTCTTTCTGATGGCAAACCAAAGAAGCGGGAGAGCAAATACAACACCGATCAAACGGCCCAGTAAACGGTGTGACCATTCCCACACATAGATCTTCTTGAAGTCTTCCAGCTCCATCCAGAAATGCTTGCTCTTGAATTCCGGGCTTTCCTTGTAAAGATCGAATTCCTGCTGCCAGTGCGCTTCGCTTAAAGGGGGCAGGGCACCTGTTACGGGTTTCCATTCGGTGATGGACAGGCCGGATTCAGTCAGGCGCGTGACGGCTCCCACGACAGCCATGGCTAAGACCATGAAACAGCACAATAAAAGCCAGTTACGAATCAAAGGGTTATGCATGATAATGGACAGCGCCTTTCCGGTTGCGCTAATTCTAATAAATAGAAAACGATGGCAGGGCAAGATCATCGTTAGCAAGCCGTAATAGGGAAGATGACAATGACCGAACAAACATCCTTGAATGAGAAACCATCATGGAGACTGCGCGCTTTGGCTGCCGGCGCTGTGTCTGCGGTTCTGGCGATAGTCGGTTATCAGACGTACGAAGATATCAAGGCCGAGAATGAACGTCAGTCGCTTCTTAACCGGATTCACTTTCCTGATGCGGTGCCGGAAGTCTGCCCGTCGCAGGTATCCTCAGGGCAATTGACACGTACCCTGGCACCCTTGCTTGATTTACAGGACGCAGAAACAGGCCTCAGAGGGCAAACACTGATAGCACATGCGCTAAATCGCGGTGTTTATTTTGTCGTTTGCAGTAACCTGGACACAACGACGGCTGTCTTTGAAAAGCATGCCAACGGTTACGCTATTAGGCTGAATGCGAAATCGAACGACTTACAGCAGCAGGCCGCCGTGCTCCAGCTCATGAAGGAATTTTATAATACGGGGGCTTCTTATGCAGGGGCATCCGGGCAATCGGTTATGGCTGATGCTAACCTAACCCGTGCAATGCCCGGACGTATTCTGGAAGAGCGTGAAATATTTGACCATATCGCGTCTAAGCCGGAACAGGTGGGCCGTCTGGTTAAAATTCCTATGCGCACCTTTTAATCCCCCTTAAATGGTTGCCAAACGGGATGGCACGCTATACATCTTCATGCAGATTTCTTAGAAGGTCTGATCATGGAAAACTATACGACAGATGTTGTGATTATCGGCGCAGGCCCGGTAGGTCTCTTTGCGGTGTTTGAGCTTGGCCTGCTGGACCTTAAATGCCATCTGATTGATATCCTCGATAAACCAGGTGGGCAATGTGCCGAGCTTTATCCTGAAAAGCCTATTTACGATATTCCCGCATGGCCGATTATTACAGGGCAGGAGCTGACTGATCGCCTGCTCGAACAGATCAAACCTTTCAGCCCCGCCTTCCACTTTGGCCAAATGGTGCAGGAACTGAAAAAACTGGATAACGGAAACTGGCAAGTATCAACAGATGGTGAAACCGTTATCGAAGCCAAGGTTGTTGTGATTGCTGCCGGTGGCGGTTCGTTCGTTCCGAAAAAGCCACCATTACCGGGCCTTGATGCGTATGAAAACAAATCGGTGTTCTTTGCCGTACGCAAGATGGAACAATTCCGTGGTAAGCGTTTAATGATTGCGGGTGGCGGCGACTCTGCGCTCGACTGGACATTAAATCTTCAGCCAATTGCCGAACGTATTACATTGGTTCATCGCCGTGATGAGTTCCGTGCCGCTCCTGATAGCGTGAATAAGATGCGTGCGCTGGTGGCTGAAGGTAAAATGGATTTGGTTATTGGCAATCTGGCAGGGTTGTCTGGCGCAGACGGGCAATTGGATGGGGTTATGCTAACCGATGCCGAAGGCCGTGAGAGCAAACAGGCCTGCAATACGCTTTTGGCTTTCTATGGCCTGACCATGAAATTGGGGCCTGTCGCTAACTGGGGTCTGAATTTGCATGAAAACCTGATCCCCGTGGATACCGAGAAATTTGAGACGTCCATACCGGGTATTTTCGCGATTGGCGATATTAATACTTATCCCGGCAAGCTGAAGTTGATCCTTTCCGGGTTCCATGAAGGGGCCCTTATGTCGCAACAAGCGTTTCGTTATGTCTATCCCGATAAGAAACTGCGTTTCCAGTACACGACGTCCTCCAGCGCCCTGCAGGAAAAACTCGGCGTAGCATCTGCCGCCTGACCGTGGCAGAATAGCGGCCTGTTGCTTTAAAACGCCCAAGGAATACCGGTATGGCTTCATACGATGTTACCGATTCTGCGATGAAGGGTTATGCCCTGATCTGGAACGAACGCGCCTATCTGGTACGTCTGGCGTTCTTTCCGCTTTTTATCAAATTCGTCTGCGCAATTACGGTTACGATCAATGACCTCGATACGGATTTCACGAAGCAGGCCCTGCTTATGTTGCCGTCATATTTTGCAGACGGGTGGGTGATGTCGCATCTGGTGCGGTTGATATATCTCGATCAGCGCTGGCCTTTCCGCCCAACCGGAAACCCGCAACATGATATGGCGACCCTGCGTGACCGCGCGGGTGGTATCATGGCGGGTACGGTTTGTTTTGCCTTGATTGAATTCCTGAAGACAGGGGTTTCCGGTCTCATGCTATCGGTGGCGATGGGCACTGGCGATACTCCAGGCCAGATGCCTGCACCGCCTATGCCAGATGCCCCTGTCTCTCCTTATACGCCTTTCATCGGTATTGGGATGATTATCGTGACCATCTGGGTGGTTCGTTATCTCTGGCTTTATATTCCTGCGGCGGCCGGTTTTTCGGGGCGTGAATATTTGAAACGCGTAGGCGGTATAATGGGATCAATCCGCCTGCTGGGCATATGGATGATTTGTACTATCCCTCTTGCTGTGGCCTATGCCTTTATCGTGCCGTCTTATAACCCGGCGCAACCTATTTCTGTACCGCTGGCCTTTCTAATGACTGCTGTGCATTCGTTAGTCATGATGTTGACAACGCTGATTACGACAGCGGGCGTTTCATATGCTATTCGCAGCCTGTTCATGCATACACCGCAAAAATAATTGTGCTGTGAGAGTGGGGTAATGACTGAGATCACAATCACTGTAATCGATCTGAAGGGGCAATCTCATGAGTTGGTTGCCCTGACGGGTTGGCGCCTCATGGAGGTTTTGCGTGATTATGAGATGGGTGTAGTTGGGGAATGCGGTGGGGCGCTCAGCTGTGCTACATGCCACGTGTATGTTGATCCTGTTTGGGCTTCAAGACTCGCGTACCCATGCGCAGAAGAACAGGATAGGCTGGACCATGCACTTGGGGTGAAAAAATATTCCCGCCTTTCCTGCCAGATCATCCTCGGGCCAGAACATCAGGGTCTGAAAGTAACGATTGCTCCGAATTAGATTTATTGCACAGTCATCTGCATCTGCGCATAACGATATTCGCCGGGCATGATAATGCGCTGGGAGTCGACGTAAACTGAATGCAATTTCCCGTCGATATTTCTTTGCCAGTAATCCAGGAAGTTATGAAGCTCAGGATAGCGTGGTGCAATATCCATCTGATTCCAGATGAAAGTCTGCAAAAATTGAGGCCTGTCAGGCATGTGATAAATAATCTCCGCCAGTATCAGGCGGTAGTCCTTGATAAACTGGTCTTTTAATCCTGTCATGTCGGCCTCCGTTCTCGAGGTCTTGCTCCCTGCAGACTATTCCTATTCCGCATGGCTTTATTTTCTCATGGGGCTATTGAGAATTTCTTAAAAAAACCGCAAAGGCGTCTATTTTCATAAATTTTTAAAGCTTAAACCATAGAATGGGGATGCAAAAGCGGGTGAAGAGGGGGTTCAAATGACGACAGACAGGGCACTTGAAGATGTAATGAGAGGTTCTCTCTCTCAATATCAATGTGACTGCGCCAATCCGAATGCGACGGTTACACCCAAGACTTATAAGCAAGGTCCCGTTGTGCGCCGCGATGCGGAAGTCAAACAGGTGCAAAAATGGGCGGGCATAGAAGATCCTAAGGGTGCCAGCATGACCCGTGAAACCCGTACAGCCCTGCGCGATAAGGTTGCTGAGTATCAAAAACAGAATGGTATCGAAGCTAAAACACCGGGCGAACTGAATAAGGATACGTTGGAGCGCATGCGGCAGGATAAATCCCTGCCTGGCGGTTTGGTTGACTCGCTGGAAAAGGTCAATCCATATTACAAGCCTGAAGGCTTGCCACGCGTCACCTGCGTGGTTAAACCGGGTGAGGAAGTAAAGCCCCAAACCCCTAAAGCTGAAGCCCAGGCTAATGGGCCGACAAACCTGATATCGCCAAAAGCGGCAGAGAAACCATCGCTTGATAAACTAGGCATCGTTAATCAGGATGTTCCGCCGGAAAAAGAAGCAGAGTTTTATGCCGGCATGTCGAAGAAATTTGCCGATATGGTGCAGAAAAAATCAGGTCTGCCGGAAACGGGCAAGTTCGATGAGGGTACTGTCGCTGCGATGAAGGCCGATCCGCAATTTAAGAATCTGGGGCCGCAGGTAGATAAGTGGAAATCAGCAGGTTTGATTGATAAAGACGGCAATTGGGATCAAAAAAGGCATGCGCAGCTACGCGTTGAATCATGGGGCGTTCAGGAACCTGCTGCCAGCAATCCCTTGGCGGGGGTGAAGTCTCCATCCGCTTCAGGAGCAGTGATGAATATTCCTTACAGACCTGGTACAGATCCAGCCCCTGTTATTATGAATGTGCCTACGGATATGTCCAAACCTCAGGGCGGTAATATTATGAAGCTTACGGCTGCTGATAGCTATGTGCAAGGCGGCCAAATGGATTTTAAATCGAGCCCTCTGAGTGTCCAGCCAATGTTTCTTGCCGCTAAAGAAAATGTAGGGCCTCAATCTCTCGAAGTTATGGCGCGAGCGCCAAAACCAGAGGTATCCGCGGATATGGATGCTTCGAACCGGACATTTGCAAATCGCAACCAGTTTACGCTGGCCTAAGTATGTGAGCTATTATGCAGGTGCTTAAATCACTCTTGGTAGAAATGTGGCGGAATGCCACAACGCCTGACCCGCCACTGCCACGGACCGATCTTTTTGACCTGCATGACTTGCGCAATGCACGCGCTCAATTCCGCTTTTTCGGATTTCATAAACTACATGACCCTGAAGAATTTCCTGATCTGGGCACTGGTCGCATTCCTTCTTATAAGCTTGTGAATGATGATTATGTGCCGGAACTGAAAAGGCCTGTGGTTGTGGGCGCTTTAAATCCAGATACAGCAAATTCCTTTAGAAAAGAGATGCGGCTGCTTTTTGAAAAACTCCCGGGCGGTGTTAAGCAGTTGTTTGCTGAACAGGGTACTGAATTTAAATTGGTGCGCCGCTTGAAAGATGTCATGCAGGACGCAGGTGAGACGCCCGTCAACGGCATTCCTGAACTGAATTATGAGCATACATCAGCTTACTATGAATCAAGCGAGAACAGTATGGTTATAGCACAGGAATATCTGAGCCAGGATAATAAGACTTATTATGAAGATTCACATCCAGCTCATTCCGGCCTGCACGAAGCGGGACATTCCGTGGATGCTGCCTTGTGTGTAACAGGCTATTTTGAGGCCACATCCTTTAGACCCCATGCAGAAGATCCGCAAAGTGATCACGGTCGTGCTTTTACCGAGGCCTTCCGGCAGGATGTAGAAGTGCTGGCCGGACGTGTTGACCAGAAGGGGTACTCTCTTCATTACTACCTTCCTAAGGTGCAGGGCGGTGTACAGGATGATGAGTTTACTGCCCGCGCCGAACTCTTCGCCGAGTTATTTGCCGAGTTGCGTGATGGTGGCGGGGCATTGCATGAGGCTTTTCCCCGTTCAGCGGCTGTGACCGAACGTATTGTGGCGTCGATCGAGCATGAGTTTAAGAAACACCCCTCTATTGGTCATATTCCCCTCTGTGAGCTTAAAGTCTCAGCCACTACCGCGGCACTCCATATGCCGGGTGCCGTCTAGTCTGATCGCGCGACATACCCTCGTCACCGGAACTTGAAATTTTTCCAGGAATGTCCTACATATCTGGCACTCATTGATGTTGAGTGCTAACAAAGCCCTCAAATCTATGAATTTGTTAATTATATCAACCCTTTAAGGAGGATTTGATGACTGTAAAATTCCGTCCCCTGCATGATCGCGTCATGCTCCGCCGCGTCGAGCCGGAAACAAAAACCAAAGGTGGCATCATTATTCCCGACTCCGCGACCGAAAAACCGATGGAAGGTGAAGTTGTCGCTGTGGGTTCTGGCCTGCGCGATGAAGCCGGTAAAGTTATTCCGTTGGATGTAAAAGCCGGTGACCGTGTTCTGTTCTCAAAATGGTCAGGCACAGAAATCACCATGGACGGCGAGGAATTCCTCGTCATGAAAGAAAGCGACATTATGGGCGTTATCGCCGCTTAATGATTACAAACCCATTCAAGGAGAATTGAAATGGCTGCAAAAGACGTAAAATTCCGCGGCGAAGCCCGTGAAAAGATGCTGCGTGGCGTGAATATCCTCGCTGACGCTGTAAAAGTGACACTGGGCCCGAAAGGCCGCCTGGTTGTTCTGGAGCGTTCCTTCGGCGCACCACAAGTGACCAAAGACGGCGTGACCGTTGCGAAACAAATCGAACTGAAAGACAAGCACGAGAACCTCGGTGCCCAACTGGTTCGTGAAGTGGCTTCCAAACAGAACGACATCGCCGGTGACGGTACGACAACAGCAACCGTTCTCGCGCAAGCGATCATCCGCGAAGGCGTGAAGGCTGTGGCTGCCGGCATGAATCCGATGGATCTGAAACGCGGTATCGACAAGGCTGTCGGTGTTGTTGTGGAAGACCTGAAAAAGCGCACCAAGCCTGTGAAGGACAATAGTGAGATCGAACAGATCGGCCTGATTTCCGCAAACGGCGACAGCGACATTGCCAAGAAAATTGCCGAAGCGATGAAAGTCGTCGGTAAGGAAGGCGTGATCACTGTTGAAGAAGCCAAGTCACTGGAAACAGAACTGGAAACCGTTGAAGGTATGCAGTTTGACCGTGGCTACCTGTCACCTTACTTCATTACCAATGCGGACAAAATGGTTTGCGAGCTGGAAAACCCGTATATCCTGCTGTCTGAAAAGAAAATCTCCAACCTGCAATCCATGCTGCCAGTTCTGGAAGCTGTTGTTCAATCCGGTCGTCCGCTGCTGATCATCGCTGAAGACATCGAAGGCGAAGCGCTGGCAACCTTGGTTGTCAACAAACTGCGCGGTGGCCTGAAAGTGGCTGCTGTTAAGGCCCCTGGTTTCGGTGACCGTCGCAAGGCGATGCTGGAAGACATGGCCATCCTGACAGCCGGTCAGGTTGTGTCCGAAGATCTGGGTATCAAGCTTGAGAACGTGACCATCGACATGCTGGGTCAGGCGAAAAAAGTCCGCATCACAAAAGATGATTCTACAATCATCGACGGTGCTGGCAAGAAAGCCGAGATCGAAGCACGTTGCGAACAAATCCGTGCGCAAGTCGAGCAAACATCGTCTGACTATGACCGTGAAAAACTGCAAGAGCGTCTGGCTAAGCTGGCTGGCGGTGTTGCTGTGATCCGTGTGGGCGGCGCTTCCGAAGTGGAAGTGAAAGAGCGTAAAGACCGTGTGGACGATGCCGTTCACGCAACACGCGCTGCCGTTGAAGAAGGTATCATCGCGGGTGGCGGTGCGGCTCTGCTGTACTCTACAAAAGCGCTGGAAGGCCTCAAAGGCGACAACCGCGATCAGGAAGTCGGTATCGACATCATTCGTCGCGCGATCCAGTCTCCGGTACGTCAGATCGTTGAAAACGCGGGCGTTGAAGGTTCTGTGGTTGTGGGTCGTATGCTTGATCAGAAAGACAGCAACTACGGCTACAATGCTCAGACCAACGAATATGTTGATCTGGTGAAGTCCGGTATCGTTGACCCTGTGAAAGTTGTTCGTACAGCTCTGCAGGACGCTGCGTCTGTTGCCGGTCTGCTGATCGTAACCGAAGCCATGGTTACGGAAGCGCCAGACGAAGGCAAATCTGCTGCTGGCGGTATGCCAGGCGGCGGTATGGGCGGCATGGGCGGTATGGATTTCTAATCCGTCTGCGATTTACAATGAATACAAAGGGCTGCCTCCGGGCGGCCCTTTTTGTTTGTCTTGCCTTGAGGGCGTATTGGCGGCTAAGGTGCTTGCCTATAAAAAATGTGACAGGGATATAAATCATGAAATCGATGACAAAGATCGTGGCGACAGCGCTGGCCACAGCTTCCTTTGCATGTGTCGCTATGCCGGCACCTGAGCGTATCAAGTGTATAGCAGGCGATGATGATGCCGTGCTGGACCGCAATCAGGATGGCAGCTACAAGCTTTCTTACTCTGCCATCGTCGGGCGCATTGACCGATATAAATTTGAGGGGTTGGTTGCTGAAGAATCCATGCAATGCCGTTTTAGAACAGGTGAGCATGGTTCTTTGCTGGCACGTTGTGAGGCCCAGCCACAGGATGCTGATGTAGAGGTGCCCAAGGCGGGTCGTACATCTAAAAAAACTATGCAAGGCGTGTTTGAAATTTCTGCCGAATATCGCGGGACAGAGACCATCGCCGGCATCACCGAGAACGTAACTAAATTTGCGCAATATGCACGGGGCGAACGCACCTTTGGCGAAATGCCATCTGTGAAACAGATCGAAGCGCGCCACACCCATACAGGCGAAAAAGTTATGTTGGATTACAGGCATCAATTCCGCCTGGATCACGTGACCTGCTATGTAACCCCGTAGTACGCAAAAAGCCCGGGATTTCAGGGTCTTTTTTCTTCTGATTTTGTGCTATATTGTTTGTCATGAAAGCTCTGAAGTCTGCATTAGCAAAAGAGATTTTTAGCGTACCCGGGAATGGCCACCGGATCACGATGGGCGCTATGCGTGCCAGCTATGAGAAGGTCGCATCGGTGGTTATCAACCGGAGGCAACCGAATGGCGCCATTGAAGAACAGCGCATTGGTGTTCAGTTAGCGCATAAGGCGGGCTGGGTTGCCAGAACTCCCTGAAGTTGAAACGGTCTGTCGCGGCCTTGAACCTGTATTGGCCGGACAAGTGATTGTAAAGGTCGATGCGCGGCGCAAAGATTTGCGCAAGCCATTTCCCAAGGGCTTAAAAACCCGCATAGAATCAGCACAAGTCACGCATATTACGCGCCGGGCCAAGTATATCCAGATCCATCTCGATAACGGTTATGTGCTGGTTATTCATCTGGGCATGAGTGGCCGGATTGTTTTTCACCCCCGCGATTATAAACCGCAGACGCATGACCATTTCATTCTTCATCTCCGGGATGGGCAACAGATCGTACTGAACGATCCGCGTCGCTTCGGGATCGTAGATTTGGTTTCAATCGAAGATCTGGAATCGCACGCCCTGTTCTCTCATCTGGGGCCTGAGCCTTTATCAAACAGTTTTTCCGGACCTGTTCTGGCGGCAGCCCTAAAGGGTAAGAAAGCCGCGATCAAGCAGGTGATCATGGATCAAACGGTTGTTGTTGGTGTCGGGAACATATATGCCAGCGAGTCGTTGTTTTTGGCGGGAATTCATCCGGAAAAGGCTGCTGGGAAAGTTCCCCCGGCCAAGGCGGAAGAGCTTGTTACGGCCATCAAGAAAGTCCTGCAAAAGGCGATTAAAGCGGGAGGCAGTACGCTACGGGATCATCGCCAGGCCAATGGTGAATTAGGCTATTTCCAGCATTCTTTTTCGGTTTATGATCGTGAAGGGCAGGTTTGCCGCGTATGCAGCGGCACCAAACCTATTCAGCGGATTGTGCAGGGCGGGCGCTCAACTTTTTACTGCCCCGGCTGCCAGAAATAAGGATGTGTGTTTTGAAGAAATTTTTGATTTATACAATCTTCGGTATTGGTTTAATCCTCGCCTCTTATGCTGTGCATGCGCAGGCGCCACTTGCAACGAAGCCGCATGCTGCAACGTTTTTTCACACTTTAAACGATGTGCCGGTGATGCCGGGTTTGCGCGAGCTGACAGATGAAGCTGTCAATTTTGACAAGCCTGAGGGACGTATTGTCAGCGCCACGGCGGTTTCAGATACGGTGAAGCCTGAAGCGATCAAAAACTTCTATAAAGAAGCCTTGCCGCAGCTGGGCTGGCAGCCGGATGAAAATGGCACCTTTTTACGGGATCAGGAGCGCCTGAAGCTGATTATTGAGGTGAAAGAAGGGGTTAGCATAGCCCGTTTACAGGTGGAGCCGCGCTAAACCCGCAATTTTCCGTGGAAAAGCCAAGAAACCTCAAGTTTTCAGGGGTTTAACTTGTGAATTGTTTAGCTTGACAAGATGGTGCGGGTGAGCGTACAACACTGGTCTCGCAACGAACGCAGACCATAAAAAAACAAGGCTGGCAGCGACTTTGCGGAAGAATTTGGGTTACCAAATTAGGTTTTAAAATTTTGAATGCCTGGGTACGTCCCGCAGGCACTATGTTAAAGGGTTAAAAATGGCAAACCATACCTCTGCTAAACAACGCATTCGTCGCAACGCACGCCGTGCTGAGATCAACGGTTCACGCGTAAGCGCTATCCGCACATTCGTCAAAAAAGTTGAACTGGCGATTGCTGGCGGTAATGCACAAGATGCTGAGGCTGCCTACAAAGTTGCGCAACCGCAAATCATGCGCGGTGTTGCAAAGGGTCTGCTGCACAAGAATGCGGCTGCCCGCAAAATGTCACGTCTGAATGCCCGTATCAAAGCGCTGAAAAAATAATCAGCGTTTTGTTTGAGTAAAACGGGAAGTTCGACAACTAAGAATTTCCAAACAATAAGAAATGCGTGTGTAAGCACGAAATAAGCTGGAGTATAAAAACTCCGGAAGAGGTGTGTTTTTGTTTTTGCAAGTGGGTTCACGAAAATTTCTTTTTGCTTGTTCCCACTTTGATCGCATAGACAAAAATTTTTTTTAGCGTTAGTGTTTTTTTAACTCTCGAATATAAATCGCGTACGTGTTGAAAAACAAAGTATGTGAACGATCAGAAGACCGCGTCATTCAACGCTGTAACGATGATCGAATAAATCCGGCCCAGTACCTCGTTGTTCTGAAGCAGGATTGAGCAAACGTAGGAGAACAAGGAAGGATTACATCAGACAGATTGTTACATCGCGTAAGCGACATGATGATTGACTGATGCTTCGCCTGAAAAACTTGAAAAGATAAACGGAACCACAGACACGCTCAATCATTGAGGTGCCTGAACCCTTTTTCTTTGTCTGCTCGTTTGTATTGTGAAGTGCCTATTTGTGTGTGAAACGACTTGTTTAGTGGGAGAATTGAACAACATGTCATCCGAATCTGCGGGAACCGTTACGGCCGTTGCTTTCAAGAAAGAGAAAATCCAGGACTCTTATGTTCCAAGTAAGGAAATCAAGGCGCTCTGGGATGCTGTTCATGATGAGTTGCGCAACGAATTTGGTGAAGCCGTATTCCGTAGCTGGCTCAAGCCGTTGACACTACAAGCGTCCTATCACGGTACACTCGAAGTATCTGTTCCTACACGCTTTATGCGTGACTGGATTCAATCACACTATGCTGCCAAAATTCTTGAAATGTGCGCCGCGCGCGATGCGGAAATCCGCCGCCTTGAAATCGTTGTCGTGCAAAGCGCGATGGCTGTTGAGCAAGTTGCTGAAGAGGCACAGAAGCCTAAGGCCAACCAGAACAGCAATGCCATTGCACAAGAACTGCAGGAAATTTCCTCACCGTTCGATCCGCGTTTCACATTCGATACATTTGTTATCGGTAAACCGAACGCTCTGGCCCATGCGGCGGCGTCCCGTATCATCGAATCGGCGAACGTACCGTTCAATCCGCTGTTCATTTATGGTGGCGTAGGCTTGGGTAAAACCCACCTGATGCACGCTATCGGCGCCGCGATGAAGGCAAAATCGCCTGAAAAACGCGTGGTTTACCTGTCAGCTGAAAAATTCATGTACCAGTTCGTCAAGTCATTGCGCGCCAAAGACATGATGAGTTTTAAAGAAGCTTTCCGTTCTGTTGACGTTCTGATGATGGATGATATCCAGTTCATCAGCGGCAAAGAGCAGACACAGGAAGAATTCTTCCATACATTCAACGCGCTGGTCGATCAGAACAAACAAATCGTTATTTCTGCTGATAAGGCACCGTCCGACCTGCTGGGCCTGGAAGAGCGTCTGCGTTCCCGTCTGGCATGGGGTCTGGTGGCTGATATCCAGCCCAGCACATATGACCTGCGCCTTGGCATCCTGGAATCCAAACGCACATTGCTGAATGCCAATATTCCTGATGCGGTTCTTGAATTCCTGGCGCTGAAAGTGACATCGAACATTCGTGAACTCGAAGGTGCGCTGAACCGTATCGTTGCGCATGCCGATGTGACCAAGCAATTGATCACACTGGAATCCACGCAGGATGTTCTGCAAGACTTGCTGCGTGCGCATGATCGCCGCATTACGATTGATGAAATCCAGCGCAAAGTGGCGGAACACTACAATATTCGACTGCAGGATATGCATTCTGCACGTCGCGCTCGTAACGTGGCTCGCCCGCGTCAGGTGGCGATGTACCTGGCAAAACAACTGACAGCACGTTCCCTGCCGGAAATTGGCCGTAAATTCGGCGGCCGTGACCACACGACCGTTATGCATGCCGTGCGCAAGATCGAAGAACTGATGATTGACGATACCCAGATCGCACAGGATGTTGAAATCATCCGCCGCGCACTGACGGGCTGATCCTTCAGGATTTAAGGCATCTATGGTATGGGCCGGGAAAAGATTTCCTGGCCCGTTTTCTTTGAATGTTACAAATTATTAAAAGACCATCCCCTTGCCGAAGGCAGAACTCCGGCGTTGTGAGTGTTATCGATGCCACTTTTTGATATTTCCCGAGCTCTTTTTATCTCGGTAAAGGGGTCGGGGCGGGTTGAGGGTACCCAATTTGTATCCAAACCATCTTTTGCCAAGCGGACAAGGTTTTGCTGCTGTAATGATTCATAATATGCCGGGCGATCTGCCATCGTGGGTAGAATATGTGTTCGCAGGCCTAGGGCAATTGACTCTGAAACCATTGTTAGAGAATCACTGGTAACGGCTACGTCGCCCGCAAAGGCCAGAATGCCTGGGTAAATATTTTCTGCCGGATCATTTACCGAGAAGCGATGGAAATATACGCCTGGTTGCCCGCCATATTTTTGCTCAAGCTGATCAGCGATTTTTCGTTGCTGCTTTTCCGTGCGGGGGCTGGTGACAAAAATAACAGGGCGTTCTTCGGCTTGTCCCTGGGCTACAATTTTCTCAACCTCTTTCTTGGTGTTGCTTTGAATATATGATCCCAGCAGGATGACTATCGCATTTTCATTCATCTCGGGATGGGCCTGCGTAAAACGCGCAGCTTGCAGGGTCATTTTTTCATGGTCGGGGATGACCGGTACAGTAGTCATGGCGGCTCGCTCAGGCCTTCCGGCCACATTGAACATTTTTAAAAGCCAGGAACCTATTTTGCCAACGCTCAGATTCTTCAACTCGACGGCGCAATCGACAGGCTGAAAAGGTTCGGCATGTTTTGGATAATCTTTGAAGCTTTGCCCATTATCTATATCAAGCCGGATATCAAGCCAGTCTGCATTCAGGGCTTTTTTAAGGCCATGGGCTAGAGGATGGATATGATCAAGGCCGCTGCTGATAAAGGTGATTTTGTCGTTTCCGGCCGCGTCCCGAATTTCTTGGGCGATAGTATTGGCAGCCTTTTGCGCCTGGTTCAGATCCTTACCTGCCATGCGCTGCATGTCCAGTACAAGAGGCGGCTGACCTGAGATTTGTCTTGCCGTTGTCTCCAAGGCGCTGCGGTCTCCGGCACCTAAAAAATCCCAATTACAGACAACAAATCGTTCGGCCATAACGCATTATAAGCCATAATGCTTAATATTGGCATAATCATGTTTTTTATTGTGGAACAGGTGGAAAAACCCCGGAAACCCGCAAGATTCCGCTTTTTCCGGAAACCCCGCGTGCTATAAATATCCTATTCAAGAACCATTTTTTAGCCGGATTACGGGGGATTTCCCATGAAGCTGACCATCGAACGTGCTGCCCTTATGCGCTCTCTGAACCACGTGCAGAGCGTTGTTGAGCGCAGGAACACTATTCCTATTCTTTCGAACGTATTGTTCAAGGCCGATGGCGACAGCCTGTCGATGACGACAACAGATATGGACCTCGAAATTAATGAGTCTGTAGCTGCCAAAGTTGATCGTCCTGGTGCGACAACAGCGCCCGCGCACACACTGCACGATATCGTGCGCAAACTGCCTGATGGTGCGGATGTAACGCTTGAGGTTGATGCTTCCGGTAACTCTATGACCGTGAAAGCGGGCCGCTCCATGTTCAAACTGAGCTGCCTGCCGACAAGCGATTTCCCTGAAATTGGTAACGCGCAACTGCCGTCCAGCTTCACGATCCCTGCGGCTGAACTGCGTAACCTGATCGACCGCACGAAATTTGCGATGTCGACAGAAGAAACACGCTACTACCTGAATGGCATTTATGTTCATGCCGTTGATGTTGGTGGTAACAAGGTCTTGCGCGCTGTGGCGACAGACGGTCACCGTCTGGCACGCTTTGAAATGCCGCTGCCTGCAGGCTCTGATGGCATGCCCGGCGTTATCGTACCGCGTAAAACCATTAACGAACTGCGTAAATTGCTGGATGAAGCAGCGGATTCGATCAAGGTCAGCCTGTCAGAAAGCAAAATCCGCTTCTCGTTTGATCATATCGAACTGACATCCAAGCTGATCGACGGTACGTTCCCCAACTATGAACAAGTCATCCCGACCAAGAATGACAAGGTTGTAGAAGTGAACGCCAAGGTGTTCAGCAATGCGATTGACCGTGTTTCCACAATTTCCGATGGTAAATCCCGCGCTGTGAAGATTGCCCTGAACGGCAAGACCATGACGCTGTCTGCGAACTCTCCGGAAGCCGGCAGTGCGACCGAAGATCTGGAAGTGAATTCCAACGACAACATGGAAATCGGTTTCAATGCGCGTTACCTGCTGGATATCACAAGCCAGCTGGAAGGCGATGGATGCCGTATCACTTTGGCTGATTCAGCGTCCCCTACGATCATTCAGGACTCAGCCGATTCCTCCGCGCTGTATGTTCTGATGCCGTTGCGCGTGTAATTGTTATTAAAGAATTTTGGAAAGGCACAGGAGAAATTCTGTGCCTTTCTTTTTGCGCTTATGGTTAAATAGCTTATGGCCTTTATACGCTCACTACAGCTTACGCATTTTCGCTGCTATGACGGCGCGCGCCTTGATGGTTTGATATCGGGGCCGGTGGTGTTGACCGGGCCGAACGGGGCGGGGAAGACCAATGTGCTGGAAGCTGTTTCCCTGCTTTCGCCGGGACGTGGTTTGCGCGGTGCCAAAATATCAGAGATGCAGCAGCGTGATGCGCCATCACCCTGGGCGTTATCGGCAGAGATGGAAACGCCCTTTGGCAGCATCCGTATTGGCACAGGACTTGATGCCAACAGTGTGACTGAAAAACGTATTGTTCGGATTAATGGTGAAACGGCAAAAGCGCAGACTGCGTTGGCGGAATATCTCGCCTGTGTCTGGCTTACGCCGCAGATGGACCGTTTGTTTCTTGAAGGCTCATCGGCACGTCGAAAATTTCTCGATCGTCTGATCTTTGCCTTTGATCCCGGTCATGCGGGGCGTGTGACCCGGTATGAAAATGCCATGAGCCAGCGTTCGAAAATCCTGCGTGAAAGCGACCGTCCCGATCCTGTGTGGCTGGATGGGTTAGAAGCGCAAATGGCTGAAACGGGCGTGGCCATTGCGGCGGCGCGTACCGAATTTCTTACGATATTGCAGCGTGCCTGTGATCAGGGCCACGTTGAAGAAGCCCTGTTCCCACTCGCCTTCATGAGGCTTTGTGGTACGATTGAAGAACTGCTGGCGCAGGTTCCTGCGCTGGAGGTTGAGGATATGTTCCGTTACCAACTGCGTGACTCTCGTTCTGTAGATGCGCGTACCGGTGGTGCGGCAACAGGCCCGCATAAGGCCGATCTTGCCGTTACCTATGCCGCCAAAAATATGCCTGCCGATCAATGTTCAACAGGTGAGCAAAAGGCGCTTTTGATTGGCATTACGCTGGCGCATAGCCGTTTGATGGCGGTTGAGCGTGGTGCACCGCCTATCTTACTGCTTGATGAAGTGGCCGCCCATCTGGATGAAAATCGCCGGGCGGCGCTTTACGACATTTTACTGGGCCTGGGCGGGCAGGTGTGGATGACGGGTACGGATGCGCTTTTATTCGATTCATTGGGGTCGCGGGCGCATTATTTTCACGTTGAAAAAAGCCATTTGCAAAGACGTGGCAGCGCTGTTGCCGCCTGATTAGATGATGTGGGATAACTCATTGTTTTTTCATGATAAATTAGGCAGGGAAAACGCCAAAAAAATGTTTTAAAAGGGTGCTTTTTCAGGGGACGAATGCTATAAAAAACGACCGTCCGAACTACATTATTTTTGTTAAACAAACGACCTGAAAACAATGTCTGAAATGGCCCAACGTAAAACTGACTCTGAACAACTCGAAGCCCAGAACGCCGCTGCCGCAGCATACGGTGCTGACTCCATTAAGGTCCTTCGTGGCCTTGATGCCGTGCGTAAACGCCCCGGCATGTATATCGGCGATACCGACGATGGTTCAGGTCTGCACCATATGGTGTACGAGGTTGTCGACAATGCGATCGATGAATCGCTGGCGGGCCACTGTGATCGTATCGATGTTGTGATCAATAAAGCGGGCTCTGTCACTGTGCGTGATAATGGTCGCGGTATTCCTGTTGATATTCACAAGGAAGAAGGCGTTTCTGCCGCCGAAGTGATCATGACGCAGCTGCATGCGGGTGGTAAATTCGACCAGAATTCTTACAAGGTTTCAGGCGGTCTGCATGGTGTGGGTGTTTCCGTTGTGAACGCCCTGTCTGAATATCTTGATCTTAAAATTCATCGCCAGGGTAAAATCTGGGAAATGCGTTTCCGCCATGGTGACGCCGAGGCGCCGCTGAAAGAAACAGGCGTTATGAAGGAAGGTCAGCGCACAGGTACGGAAGTCACATTCCTGCCGTCGCCTGAAACTTTCACAATGACCGAATTTGATTTCACAACGCTTGAGGATCGTCTGCGTGAACTCGCGTTTCTGAATTCAGGTGTGAATATCTTCCTGCGCGATGACCGCGAGGAACCGTACAAGGAAGTGAACTTCCATTTTGACGGCGGTATCGAAAGCTTCGTCAATTACCTGAACCGTAACAAGACTCCGCTCGGCAAGAAACCGGTTTATATCACAGCCCACGATGATACAGCGGGCATTACCGTTGAATGCGCGCTCGAGTGGACGGATGCTTATCATGAATCCATGTTGTGCTTTACCAACAACATCCCCCAACGTGATGGCGGTACGCACCTGCAGGGCTTCCGTAACGCGCTTACACGCGTGCTCATGAAATACGCTGAAGAAGAAGGTCTCCTGAAGAAAACCAAAGACCTGAAACTGTCTGGCGAAGATATGCGCGAGGGACTGACCTGCGTACTGTCTGTAAAAGTGCCGGATCCGAAATTTTCATCGCAGACCAAGGATAAGCTTGTTTCATCCGAAGTGCGTCCGGTTGTGGAAACGGCGATTGGTGAATATCTGGGTATCTGGCTGGGTGAGAACCCACAGGATGCCAAGCGTATTGTTGGTAAAATCATTGAGGCCGCGACAGCCCGTGAAGCAGCGCGTAAGGCGCGTGATCTGACACGCCGTAAAGGTATCATGGATATCTCCAGCTTGCCGGGCAAACTCGCGGACTGTCAGGAGCGTGATCCGGCGAAATCTGAACTCTTCATCGTCGAGGGTGACTCTGCGGGTGGTTCTGCGAAATCCGGTCGCCACCGTAAGTCTCAGGCGATCCTGCCTTTACGCGGTAAGGTGTTGAATGTCGAGCGCGCGCGTTTCGACAAAGTTTTGAGCAATAACGAACTGGGAACCCTGATTACGGCGCTGGGCACCAGCATCGGTAGCGAAGAATTTAATATCGAGAAGATCCGCTATCATAAAATCATTATCATGACCGACGCCGACGTCGATGGTTCGCACATCCGTACGTTGTTGCTGACGTTCTTCTATCGTCATATGCCGGATATCATTACCAAGGGTTACCTCTACATCGCCCAGCCGCCCCTATACAAGGTGAAGCGTGGCAACTCAGCGGAACTGTATTTGAAGAACGATGCCGCGCTGGAGGATTATCTGATCGATGCGGCGCTCAGCGATGATGTGATCCTGTCTATCGGTCCTAAGACTTACAACGGGGAAGACCTCCGCGACCTGCTTTTGAAAGCACGTGCTGTTAAATCGAGCATCCAGGCTCTGGTGGCCCGTGTGGGCAACCGTGCCGTTGTTGAACAAGCCGCTATTGTGGGTGCGTTCGATGATACGATCTTTGCCGATGTGAAAAAAGGTGAAGATCTGGCTGGTAAGCTTGCCGAGCGTATGAATGCTCTGGCTGATAAGCGCGAAAAGGGCTGGCGTGGCGAGTTTACGCCTGTCGGGGGTTATGTTTTCAGCCGTACATTGCGCGGTGTGAAGGAACAGGTGCGCATTCCTGTGGAATCACTGCGTTCCACGGAAGCTGTGCGTCTCAATCATAACCGTGACTGGCTAACGGAAAGCTTCTCACAGGATGTATCCGCTATTCATGCGGGGGATGGTGGTAAACAACTTGCCAGTGTGCAGGGTCCATCCAGTCTTTATGATGCAATCCAGACCATTGGTCGTAAGGGCCTGCAGATCCAGCGTTATAAGGGTCTCGGTGAGATGAACCCTGAACAATTGTGGGAAACTACGCTGGATCCGGCGGTTCGTACGCTGTTGCAGGTCAACATCAAGGATGCCGAGAAGGCGAACGAGATTTTCTCGACACTGATGGGGGATATTGTTGAGCCGCGCCGCAAGTTCATTCAGGATAATGCCCTGAAGGTTTCTAACCTTGACGTCTAATTTATTCGTACAGGTATACCCACTTGCCAATCGGCTTGGCGCTTTGGCCTAAATCTGAATAGTCTAGGCTGGATCTGTATATAAAAGCATCCCAATTTAATATGCCTGTACCAACATCGGCTGTTAAAGCCCATACACCATACTTGTCTTTTTCTATGCGGAAATCTGGCAATCCATAAGGTATCTTTATTAAATACTTAGGTACTAATTGGTCTAATGAATCAGGTATTTCGTGGTTCTCTTTTTTGTAGGCCATCATTGCTTCGATAACGGGTTTTGCTCTTTGTGCCGTTAAGTGGAAGCCATATATTCTCAATTTATCTCCCAATATGATAGTCGGCATGAGTAGAATAATAAGTAGTAAAGATATTAAGGTGATATGTGCTCCTTTACTTCTTGTTTTCCTGAATACGAGCATTCCCAGCCCAATGATCATCGAAACAGCTGCAAAAACCATGGCCATAATCATAAATATGTCCACAGGCAATCTCCACGGGCCTGTTCCCATGATGGGTCCGCCGACAAATAGAATGATGTAAGAACCGTAATATCCCAATACGGGCAACAGGGCTTTTAATATAAAAAATCTAATTTTATTCATCGTTTCTATCAAAAATCATTCTGGATAGATTTCTTATCATAGGCTAAGAATGCCTTAGGAGAAATGTAAATGTCGTCTTTGGTTCAGACGCTGTCGCAAATTGTCGGCGAAGTCTTTGTCAGTCTTGATCTGCCTGCTGAATTGGGGGCAGTGCGTGTTTCCGACCGCCCTGATCTGGCGCAGTTTCAGTGCAATGGTGCTATGGCGGCCGCCAAGCAGACCAGAAAGAACCCCCGTGCTGTTGCCGAAGAGGTTGTGGCGAAATTATCCGGTAATCCGCTTTTCTCAAAAGTCGAGATTGCGGGCCCCGGTTTCATCAACCTGAATATTACCAATGATATGCTGGCCGGGCACCTGACCGGCATTTCCCAAGATGATCGCTGTGGTGTTGCGCTCTTGGGGCATGGCGAGACCGTCGTGCTCGATTACGGCGGCATGAACGTGGCCAAGGCCATGCATGTAGGGCATTTGCGCCCGAACGTGATTGGGGACGCGCTGAAACGCATGGTCCGCTTTGCCGGATATAACGCACTCGGTGATATTCACATGGGTGACTGGGGCTTGCCGATGGGGCAGATCATCAGCGAGTTTGCGCTGCGTAACCCTGAATGGGTATACTTCGATGCGAATTTCACGGGACCTTATCCGGAAGAAGCGCCCTTCGTATACAGCACGCTTGAAGAGATTTATCCTTTAGCGTCCCTTGCCTGTAAGGAAGATGCTGACCGTCTGGAATTAGCGCGTCAGGCCACGGCTGATCTGCAGAACGGTCGCCCTGGCTATCGCGCCCTGTGGCAGCATTTCATGAAGCTTTCGATTGCCGATCTCAAGAAGAACACTGACGCTTTGGGTGTTCATTTTGAAATCTGGAAGGGTGAAGCCGATGTCAATGACCTGATCCCTGCTTTCGCGGAAGAACTGAAAGCCAAAGGCCTGTTGGTTGAGAGTGATGGTGCGCAGGTCATCGAAGTTGCTGAAGAGGGTGATAAGAAAGAAGTGCCCCCCTTGATGTTCTTTAAATCGAACGGTGCGCAGACCTATGGCACGACCGACCTTGCGACACTTTATGAGCGTGTGAAGCTTTATCCTGATCTGGTCAAAGTCATTTATGTGACGGATAAGCGTCAGAATCTTCACTTCGAACAGGTTTTCCGCGCGGCGAAGAAGGCGCATCTGGTCGATAAAATTGAACTTGTGCATATCGGTTTCGGCACATTGAATGGTGCGGATGGCAAGCCGTTCAAGACCCGCGATGGGGGTGTGATGCGCTTTGACATGCTGTTGGATCTGGCGAAGGATAAAGCCGCCGAACGCATGAAGGAAGCCAATCTGGCGCAAGACCTGTCCGAACAGGAATGGAATGATACAGCGCGTATGATTGGTGTAGCGGCGATCAAGTTTGCCGATCTTTTGAATCAGGCGCATGTCGATTACATATTTGATATCGACCAAATGACCAGCTTCGAAGGTAAAACCGGCCCTTATATCCTGTATCAGGCTGTGCGCATCAAATCACTGCTGCGTAAGGCGGGGGAGGTGAGAAAAATCTTGCCATTTCAGTTGCAGGACGGGGATCGTGCACTGGCATTGCTGATGACCCAGTTGCCGGAAGTGTTTGCGAATGCCCTGAAGAACTACACGCCGCATGTCTTGTGCGAATATGCGCATCGTCTGGCACAAGAATTCAGCAGTTTCTATGGCAACTGTCACATCCTGTCCGAAACGGATGAAGGCCTGAAGCAAAGTCGCCTGCAACTATGCCGTATGGCGCTGGCACAGCTGACGCTGCTGACGGGCCTGATGGGTATTGATATTCCGGAGCGTATGTAATCAGCGCGCGAGCAGCACGTTATAATAGTAAAGCTGCTCTGTCGCTGGGTCGCAGGGCAGGGTGCCTTGGCAGAAACAACCACTTGTGGGCTGGTTTACGTCATTGCCATACGATAAAGCAGTGCCACCTGCCGCATTGTAATCACCAATAAATCTTGTTGTGGCGTTCGCTGTGCTGCCGTTAGCCCAGATGGGAAGTTTGCTGGTTATTGTATTAATGGCCTCGCAAACATTGGTATTCACCGGCAGCATCAGCACCAGATCGCGCGCGCCTGTGCCGATATCCGCTGTCGTGCCGTCTGCGCTACCCACTCTGTTGGGGCCGATAAAGTAAGTGGCGCTTGTGAAATTCACGCCAGATGGGGGTGACTTCCATTTTACGGCGCCGCCATCGGCATGGAAAATCAGGCAGCGATTATCAACGCAGGCAGGATTGGTGTAATTTGTATCCTGATCGTTCGCGAAACTAATGTCTGATTCTGAAATGCCCCGCCCGATTATGCGTTCAACGCCGCGCTGCATTTGCTGGCCGTAAGCTACGATATCACTGGCGGCCAGTTCGGCTTCGCGCCCCCCCATGCCTTCGGTGCCCTGCTGCACCCCTCGCGAGAATGTGAACATCAAGGCGGCGAACAGAACTATCCCTATCAGGATGATCAGGAAAACGTTGCCGGATTCGTGATGATTGTAATTACGCTGCACCATTACCATCATCGTTGCCACTGATCTTGTTCTGCAGATCTTTGGCTGCCTTATCAAGAATGGCGCGTGTTTCATCGTCCACATCCGGCAGTTTCTCAGGGGCCTTCTCAGCTTGCGCTGGCGGCTGTTCTGCTGGCGGTGCCGGTGGCGTTTCCTGCGGTGCATTGATGAGTGATTCCCAGTTAACCGGTTTTGCCGGTGCGGGTTCCACATAAGCTGGTGGTGGTGCTACTTCTTCACCAGCCGGTTTCTTCGTAAAGAACGACATCGGGTTCGCGCTTGCCGCTGGCGGTGGCGCCGCTTGTTGTGCTGCGGGCGGCGGCACTGGTGGCGTCGCTGTCAATGGTGGAACGCCCGCTGGTGGTGTTGCTGGTGCCTGCGGTCTTGTCGCAATAATTGATGCAATCGGTGATGGCTGGGCTGGAGCTGCCGGAGCCTGCTGGGCAGGCGGTGTAGCACTTAATACAGGGCCTCCCCCTGTGGCCGTGCCTGATGCAGTGCCTGCCGGCGGCGCTTCCATATCACCTGGGTTGTGCAGGATATGTACGCTGGCGACAGCCGCCATACCACTTTGTGCTGGTGTAATGTCACCCGCCTTGCTGGCGTATTGCAGTGCCTTGGCCATCGCGGCAATTTCATCCGGTGTATCAATTCTGGCGGCGGCTTTTGCGGCTGTCCATGTCTTGTGAACCAGCAGGTCACGCACTTTGGTAATAACAGGCGCATGGCGTAGCAATTGTTCATCCGGCGGCGGCAGGGCGACAAAACGTTGCACACGCATTGCTTTGGCAAAGCCTGGCGCGCAATAGAATATCTGGGTATCGATCACCATTTCGCCGAACGCGATACAGGCCTGACCCGCCTTGAAGCCGCGTAAGGCGTCATAGCTCGCACGCGAACGGATCTGCAGGCCCGCCTGCTTGGTATCATAATAAGAACCTGTTGAAGCGGAACCACCGGCCAGCTGGAAACCGGAAGCTTCCATGACGAGGGTCGAACCCACTGTCTTTTCGAAGAATTCTTTTGTCTGCGTCGGGTCTTCCAGTTTACCGAAGATTTTAATGTTACAGTTCGCCGTAATGGAACGCGCTTCTTCTTTCACGCGCTTTTCCATCGCCGGTAAGTCCTGTGCGGAGTAAATCAAGCAGAAGCCGAGAGAACGCGCCTGCGCGGCCATAACCGCCATACCCTGTGCGGTATAGTAACCGACCTCGTCGAAGACGGTCATGAATGGCGTGGCTGATGTCGTGACCTTGTTTTCAATTACGGTTGCCGATTCACCTTCCACGGTGGAGCCCAGCGTCGAACCCATCATGCCTTTAATGGTCGCGGCAACGATTTTACCGAGGTTGGCGGTTTCATCTGATGATTTTTCAAGGGCTGGAATGAGAACGATCAGGATACGACGGTTCAGGACCACGTCGAGCATGTCGACGTCAGCGGCCTGCGTATCGAAGATGTAGCCATAGTCATCGCCCAGCGATTGCAGCGAACGGGTGAACTGCATGGCGAGGTAACCGTGCTGCTGGCGTGGGGTGGTGGTATCGGCACCCGGGTTATCAGGTCCTACAGGTTTTTCTTTGCCGTCGTCATCGAAAGCAGCATCAATATAACCCGGCAGCGTATCAAGGTAACCCTTTACACCGGCTTTCAGGTGATCAGGCACCGCTGGATCCCGGGACAGGCGAATAACGGCATCAAGGTTCAGCGCGCTACGAATGGTACTGACCGACATCGGCAGTTCCTGGTTATCGCGCTTCCATGTCATCACCGGCATCAGGGATGCCACCAGCGCCACCGCACGCTCTTTCCACATTGCGTTATCGCCTTCGGCGTTCGGCATCAGGGAAACCAGCATGTTGGTTAGGTATGACGCAGAACCCGAGCTGAACGGGTTCATGGTATTAGAGGGTGCTTTGGTGTCTGAGTTGCCGGTCATATAGTTCAGAACCAGCAGGTCATCATCACGGCCAAAACGGCGCACGAGAGAAGATAGCGAAGACCACAAATCGGTATCGGCTTTACCGTCGATGTACACAAAGCCCGATGCCCATGTCAGGGCGTTGGTGACCATTGATTTCAGGCCTTCGGTCTTACCGGCGCCGGTGGTGCCGAGATAGAGAATGTGCGTGCGGGCGTCGGAGTTCGTGAACCAGACTTCTTCGTTGGTTTTATCGACATTGCCCAGATAAAGAATGCCCTCGGCCTTGCCGCTATTACCGGGGCCTGCGTTACGCGAGTCCTTGAATTTCGCACCCATAGGCAGTTTAAAGGCCAAAGAGCGATCACGCGTCAGCAGCCACCAAAGGAACAGAAGATAGAAAACAAGAATAACATCCGCTGATAAGAGGGCGACCTGGGAAAAACCCAGCGCGCAAACGCCAATGAAACAGACGGCAAATGTGCTGTCGGGTTTTTTCAGCCATTCGCCAAAGCGTACATAAAGCGGTCGCGTGTCACGCAGCAGCTCGGTATGTTTCTTCTCATATTTCCGGGTATCTAATGCCATTTGTCAGCGACGCCCTTTGCTAGCTTCTTCAGGTTAACGGTTGTTCAAAAAGTCGTCGGCGGATTGCGGTACGCCGGTGGTTCCCGGTGTGTTGCTATTATGGTCTGCGATAGAGCTGCTTTCGCCGCTGGCCGGGGCGATATTCTGGGGTTTACTGATATTCACGAAAACTGTGATCAGCCCAATCAACAGGGCTGTGCCGACAAGGCCCGCTATAAATTGGCCTTTGCCAGCAGGCTTGGTATTCTCAGGGCGCACGGCGGGCAGGTTTGTAACACCGGTTGTATTGGCCGCCGCGTAAGGGCGCATTTGGCCGTGTGCCTGCTCCATGGCACGACTGACAGCCATCAGCGCTTGTACAGCCTTACCGCGTGTATCAAACGGTGCAATATCATTTACATCGCCTTTGGGTGTTTTCAATGTCAGCATGTAAGCATTTTCCTGCTGGCGCACTTCCAGCGCCGATGCGCGCACATGTCCCAGCTCCATGCGCCAGACAACCGGTGTAATGGCCTGTGGCAGCGAAATGATCAGAGTGCCGTCAACGACGCGGGCGCTTGATGAATAACTACCGGTCAATGATTCGATCCATTTCATGTTATGTGCCTCGTTTGAGTTTCCAGGTCAGTGTTAACGCATAGTTTTGTCAGTTGATCAGGCGCGCGCCGGTTTTTTTATCCCGCCTGATACAGGCTTTTTGATGCCGCCTGCGGGTTTTTTCACGCCACGCGCTTTGGAACCTTTGTAGTCTAGTTGCGGGATCGGGCGCGCACGGCTTGATTTCATATAATCCATGATGCTTTTGACGGCCTCAGAAACTTTTGGTTTCGGGATCGGGCGTTGTGTCATTTTTTCAGCTTTGAAATGGCACATTGCCCCCAGCGCTTCCATGTGGAAAGCCTGGCGGCCCAGATTATTCAGCGGATACCACAGAGCGCGGTTATGACCGCGCAGCCATGCGAATTGCGCGGGCGCCAGAACGCCGCCTTCCTGACGTGCAACCTGAAGGGCGCGTAACATCGCCGTGGTTTCAAAAGCATGCATGTTACATTGCGCCAGCGTTTTTTTGGCGGCATCGCTTTTCAGGGCCTTGCGGGCATCGGACAATAATTTTTTATCAGCGCCCAGATTCATACCCTTGGTGCCTTGCCAGCAAATTGCCAGACGGCCCAACAGATCATCACTGTCCTTACGTTTACGGGCAGCCTTCATGCAGAAAGCGGCCAGCAAAATCTGCTTGTAGGGTGAAAGTTTCATCCAGCCTTGCCAGCGTGGACCCAATTGCTTGGCGAATGCAATGTAAGCGGCATGTTCGTCCATACGGCCATCGGGGATGGGGATCTGGTTGAAGGCAATCCATTCCTCAGGCCCCAGAGCCTCTGAGAAAAGCGGCAATTCGGATGGCACAGGCGCCCCGGGCGGGCGTACCGGCATTGTCGTGGGGTTGAATTTTACAAACGGCGTAATATAGGGGAAGACCTTGGATTGCACGCCAATCAGGCCATCAAGGTTCAGCTTGCGGCGGAACTGCGTACCGGGCCCTTTGCGCAAACCCCAAGAACCGATCAGAGCGATAATCGCCATGAAGATGTATTGCAGCGGCTTCATCGCCAGCGTGCCAATCATAGCCATGACTTCGTCGCTCAGTTTGTACTTATCCAGCGCGGCAATCTGTTCAAGCGCCAGTTTATAATTGATATCGATAACGACCAGTTTGCCGTTTTGAATGCTCTTCCAGGCGACAGTGTAATCATCATCGACAAAGAATGAGATCAGGTACATCTGACCCCAGCGTACCCAGCGGATGAAGTTTTTAACGTCGTATTCCTTGTAATACCAGAACAACGCAAATATCGCCAAAGCTACTAGCCCGAGAATGATCCAGCCTACGGCGTTTTCATGCAGTGTATTTGATGCCTTCTGATCTGACACTTCCGCTATAACCCCGATTAAAACTCACCCGGACAGATACGTCCGGTCAAAATGAAGGGTGAGATTTTTACGAACTGAAAAAGCACAGAGAAATAATCACACCCGCCCGTTCCACCTTATTCGGAAAAGGCACTCTAATTTATCAGAAAAAATCCTTCTAAACCAATAACAACGGCCTAAAAAAGGACGGCATAATCACAAAAATTATAATTATGTAAATACAGAAGTAAAAATCTGACTTTATGGCGGCTTTCCGCCCTAAATCTTCAATCTTCGGAGTTGATAACTGACGCCGCAATCTGTATAAGAGGGGCCTCTTTGGTGCGCCGGCATAGCACAGCGGTAGTGCAGCGGTTTTGTAAACCGAAGGTCGGGAGTTCAAATCTCTCTGCCGGCACCATACTTTCTGGAAAAATCGATTGTGAATCGGATCAATTACTTAGCAAAAATCTTTATAGACTGAAAAATGGTAACCAGCCGGATTCTTTAAACCGGTTAACGACCACGCCCTGCTTATCCTATTGATTTGATTCAAAACACCATGCGTTGACGTCCTATTCAAAACCTCAACGCATCCCCATTCATACCATTTGAAAATTCTATAAAGGTCGACCTTCGCATAGCGATGACCGTTGACGTGGAGAATGGTGAAACATTCTTGAAAGGCTAATAAAAATCAGAAAATTGATGCAGGTGGCATGATATATGAACGAGGCACCGCTTTTCATGCTGTCACATGCTATTGAAATGATTGCGATTGAGCGTTGACGTTTGAACAATTGCGACAGGACAAATCCGGAGAAACGGAAAATTTATTGGGAGAAATATTTCCCAGTCATTCTGTTTTTCATGCTATCGGTAGAATAAGAAAGGCAATGTTATGAAGACCGTAGGCATTATCGGTGGCATGAGTTGGGAATCAACCGCCAAGTATTATCAATGGCTGAATGAAGGCGTGAGAGAACGTCTTGGTGGCCTGCATTCTGCGAAAGTCATTTTAACCTCTGTCGATTTTGAACAAATCGAAAAACTCCAGGCTGCCGATAAATGGGATGAGGCTGGAGATATATTGGCGCAGGAAGCTGCAAAGCTGGAACGGGCCGGTGCGGATTTTGTTTTATTGGCGACAAACACAATGCACCGTGTTGCCGATAAAATTGAGGCGGCCATCGAAATCCCGTTTGTTCATCTGGCGGATGCAACGGCTGAAAAGATCAAGGCGGCTGGTTTGAATAAAATCGGCCTGCTGGGCACCATCTACACAATGGAACGGGATTTTTATAAAGGTCGTCTTTCGCAACAGGGACTAGATGTTATCATTCCTGAACCGGAATCGAGAAAGATGGTTCATAAAGTCATTTATGATGAACTGTGCCTTGGCAAAATTAATCCGACCTCTAAGGCAGATTTTATTAAAGCAGCAAATGCTATGGTCACGGATGGCGCACAAGGGGTCATTCTCGGCTGTACTGAAATCACTTTGCTCATCGATCAGCGGGATTTTGATTTCCCCGTATTTGACACCACACGCATTCACATTGAGAAGGCGCTGGACCTCATGATGTCGTAGTCCTCAGCGAAGGTGCGGAGAATGCGTTTTTCCAGCGAGGAGGTGGAGAATTTCACCCTCTCAAAAATGTCAAAAAATACCCCCAGAAAATCCGAACAATTACAATTACTTGTAGCGGAGAATTTTTATAGGATTGCGTCCGTCTGGGGCACCATTTTCCCCTTATATTTCAATGACTTAGTAGCGACCCTAAAATCGGGATAATTGCCATTTGTGGTTTGGGGTAACGCCGGGGTAACGGATCGTGTTTCTTCAACTAAGCTAGTATTGATGCGGGTTCATACGTTTGAGCGCACAACTCCAATTTAATTGGGTTGTGCAGCCGTTATTTAATAGTCGTACTGTGAGGTTGAAGTGAAGGTTCATTAAGCGCGAATGTTCATGGCCGCGACCCCCAATAACGCCGGGGTAACGTCCCTCTTTCAGCTGCTATCAGAAGATACAGTTGGGGGCTAGAATCAAAGTCTCACAAAATTATAAAGATGGCTGATTAAGGTCGGATATGGATATGAGACATTTGATAGTGTTGGAAAGGGCCAAAGAGTGGGCGCGGCTGGTGAAGCGCGATATTCTAGCAATCTGGCTTGCTGCGCGTGATCCACGTGTGCCGTGGTATACCAAAGCCGCCGCTGCTGTCATTGCCGCTTACGCTCTTAGCCCCGTCGATTTGATTCCTGATTTCATTCCGGTGCTGGGTTATCTCATCCTTGTTCCCATAGGCATTCTTCTGGTCGTGCGCCTGATTCCGGCTGACCTTTTGTCGGAATTTCGTGAAGAAGCTGCACGTATTTCTGAACGACCTGTAAGCTATAGGGGAGCTATAGCGATTGGCATGTTATGGGCTGGCTTATTCGTTCTTACCCTGATTTGGTTAGGCCGCTGACTTTTTTTCGTCATCTAGCTGCTCCTCTTTCATGCGCCTAGAGAATCTCTCTCCATAATCAATCGGTCAGCCATTCACTGTTCGCAAGACTCCATTCCACTGTCTTCTTCAGCGATTCTTCGAAATTCTTCGGCGGCTGCCAGCCCAGGTGTTTCATCTTGCTGCCGTCCAGCGCATAACGCAGGTCATGACCCGGGCGGCTGGAATGGAAATCAACCATTTCATATTTTAATCCTGCGACGGTTAAGCCCTGTGCCGGGGCCAGGTCGCGCACAAAACCTTCAATCATCTTGGCCAGCATCAGGTTATCAACCTCACGCTCGCCGACGATGTGATACGACTCGACATGGCCGCTCTCCGCTTTCTTCCATGGTTCGTTCTGCAGCAGGAACATATGGGCGTCTGCTACATTGCGGGCGTGTATGTAATGGCGCATCCCCGCTTGCAGCTTATCGGGTGTGGCGTGTATGGGCACGGTATCACCGGTCAGGACGCTGCGAATGACCTTGGGAATGAATTTTTCCGGGTGCTGGCGTTCGCCGAAAATATTCATCTGCCGCGTAATGATGCAGGGCAGGCCATATGTATTGGCGAATGATGTGACCATCTGCTCGCCTGCGCTTTTGGTGGCGGCATAGGGATTTTTGGGATTATGAACGGCCTCTTCCTTGTGTCCTGGATAAGCAGGGTCCAGTGGCACGGGGCCGAACACTTCATCCGTCGAGAAATAGATAAAGAGTTCGAGGTTCGGCAGACCGCGCGCCAGTTCCAGCATATTGGTGGTGCCCACCACGTTCGCCATTACAAAACTCATCGGGTCGCTGATCGAGCGGTCAACATGCGATTCAGCACCCATATGCAGCACATAGGTAACGGCTGACAGCTCTTTGATCAGGTTGGGTCCGGCGGGCTGGCGGAAATCATAGCCGATATGTGTAAAACGCGGGTGATGGAAGGGGTCGATCTGGATATCGCGTAAGCGGTCAAGCGAACCTGAATAGGACAGCGAGTCGATACCAATGATATTAAAATCAGTATTTTTGAGAATATGTTCGACCATATGATGGCCAACAAATCCGGCTGTTCCGGTAATGAGGATGGTTTTATCTGTCATCTGTGAAAGCTCAGGCGGCTGACGCGACGGCCATCCAGCGCGGTTACAGTGACTTTCCATCCGGCGAAGTCAAAGCTATCGCCTTTTTGCGGCATGCGACGCAATACATGAAGAGCAATGCCGGCAACCGTGTTGTAGTCGCCTTCGGGCAAGGATTGCTCCTCAAGAATTTCAGCCAGTTCCTGAATCGTCAGGCTGCCGCTAACGATGATGCTGCCATCAGGTTTTTTCTCAAAACGGAATTCATGGCCTTCATGATCTTCCGGCAGATCACCGGCAATCGCTTCCACGACATCCGTAAGGGTTACAAGGCCTTCGAGGGTGCCGTATTCGTCAACGATAAAGGCCACATGCATACGGTCTTTGCGGAATGCATCCAGCGCCTGCATGACCGTTACGGTTTCCGGCAATACAATCGGATGAACAATAATTTCATTCAATTGTGCCGGATCGCCGTTATTCAGCAGGAAATTGGCCAGATCTTTTTTCTGCACGATACCGGCCGGTTCTTCGATTTCACCATTACCGGCAACAACCAGCGATGAATAAGGGCAATCAAGAATGTCCTTTTTGATTTCATCGGCATCATCGGCAAGGTCAATCCAGAATAAGTCCTTACGCGGCGTCATGATGCTGGGCACCGTCTGTTCCGACAGGCGCATCACACGCTGCATCATCAGGCGCTCCTGCGGGTCGAACGCCGCTTCGGCTTCGTCCGGTTTAAGGTTGGCGACCTCGCTCTGGATGTTCGGGTTCTCCGAAGTGCCACCCAGCAGGCTTAGCACGGCCTGCGACATGCGTGTGCGGGGATCGATGGTGCCGAAAGCCTTGCGGCGGTTCTTAAGCGCCACCTGATTGAAGGTTTCGATAACAATCGAGAAGGCAATTGCGGCATACAGGTAACCTTTCGGAATATGAAAGCCCAGGCCATCAACGATCAGACTGAAGCCGATCATCAAAAGGAATCCGAGGCACAGGATCACGACCGTCGGATGTGCGCTGACGAAATTCATCAGTTTATTACTTGCCACGATCATCAGGAACATGGCGATGCAGACTGCCAGCATCATCACGGGCAGGTGATGCGTCATACCGACGGCTGTTATCACGGCATCCAGCGAGAACACGGCATCCAGAATGACGATCTGTACGATCACCTGCCAGAACTTGGCGTAATTGACGGGGCCATCACGACCGGAATGGTGGCCCTCAAGCTTTTCGTGCAGTTCCATTGTGCCTTTGAACAGCAGGAACGCGCCGCCCAGGATCATTATGATATCGCGGGCCGAGAAACCATGCCCCATTATTGTAAAAAGCGCCTCTTTCAGGTTGGCGAGATGTGAAATCCCGGCCAGCAGGCACATACGCATGATAAGGGCGAGCGTCAGGCCCAGCACGCGCGCTCTCTGGCGCTGGTGCGGCGGCAGCTTGTCGGAGAGGATGGCAATGAAAATCAGGTTGTCGATACCGAGAACAATCTCGAGGACCACCAGCGTGGTCAAACCGGCCCATGCCGCCGGGTCATATATCCATTCGAACATTTGAGGTTCAGTCGCTCTTTCAGGGGCAGGGGGAAATGCTTTCTTTTTTACATAAAGATTGGCGGTCTCCTGCCGTCTGTTCAGGTTACAAAATTTCTCTGTCCAAGGGTAGGGGGTGTTCTGCAGTGCATGATTTTAGGTATGATACCCGCATGAACTCTCAAATTTTTATTATCGAAAATGCTGGGCCTGAACGTTTCCCGGAAGTGCAGGCATTCTATGCCACGATGGATTACACGAACCCTATCCATGCTGATGACCGGGTGGTTGTGGCGCGAAATGACCGGCACATTCTGGGCGCTGCCCGCCTAAGTTATGAAGAGCGTATCCAGGTACTGCGCGGTTTTATGATTTTGCCTGATTACGAACGTCGTGGCATCGGCACCCTGATGCTTCATGAACTGGCCAAGCAAATGGGTACGCGCGACTGTTTTTGCCTGCCTCATAAATGGCTCGATGGCTTTTACGGGCAGGTTGGCTTTCAGACCATACCTCCTGAAAGTTTGCCGCCTTTTTTATATAAGCGCTGGCAGGAACTAAAAGAGGGTCCATTCCCGCATGTCATTGCCATGCGCCGGCCAGCTGTGACGATAGCCATTGATCGCAAAACAGGAGCGCGCGTGTGAGCGACAATCCCGGTAATGAATTGTCCCGTTATATCCCGCACAAGGCTCTGGTGGCGGGCAAGGCCTCTATCGTCGTCGTGATGATATTGATCGCGCTGAAGACCGTCATGTATATCCTGAGCGATTCTGCCAGCGTACTGGCGTCACTGATGGATTCTATGGCGGATGCGACAGTCTCAGTCATGACGTTTTTTGCAATCCGTTTTTCGCTGAAGCCTGCCGATGACAATCACCGTTCCGGCCATGGCAAGATTGAAGGGCTTGCGGCCCTTTTTCAGGCATCTCTCATAATGCTGGCAGGGCTAGGCTTGCTATGGGAAGCTTTGCGCCGCTTCACTCATCCGCACCCTGTCGAATATCATGAAGCGGCGATTGCCGTCATGCTGATCTCTATCGTGCTTTCCGTTATTCTGGTGCGTATTCAGAGCCGCGTTCTGAGAGAAGCGCCTTCTCTCGCCGTGGAAGCCGATCAGGCTCATTACGCGACTGATATTATTGTTAATGCGGGCGTGATCGTTGTGTTGCTGGCCCTGATGGCAGGCGCCCCCTTATGGATCGATACGCTTTTTGCCATTCTGGTGGTGGGGTATCTGGGCTGGGCAGCCCGGGGGATTGCCGTCATGGGTATGGATATGCTGCTCGACCGTGAACTGCCGGAACAGGTAAGGCAGGCCATCATAGGTAAAGTGCGCGCCCATGCGCATGTGAAAGATATCCACGACCTCCGCACTTCGAAGTCAGGCATGCGCGTCTTTATTTCGTTCGATATCGAAGTGGACGGTAATATGAAACTGACCGACGCCCATAATATCGCGCGGAACGTTGAATATGATCTCTTACGTGATTTCCCGCAGGCTGAAATCATGATCCATGTGGACCCCTATGGTGATACTGACGATACGAGGCATAAAACATGACAGCAACAGCTTATCTGACCATTGATGACTCTCCGACAAAGCATACAGATGCCCTGACGGACTATCTGGCAAGGCATAATATCCCGGCGACGCTGTTTTGCATTGGCACGTCTTATACAGACCTTCATTTGCAGTGCGAAGGCATGGAACAAAGACCTGATCCGATCCGGCGCGCTATTGAAAAGGGCTTTCTGATAGGCAATCACACATACACGCATCGCCGTTCATCCGCGCTTTCTTACGATGAAGTGATCGAGGAGATCGAGAAGACGGAAAAAATCATTGATGATCTTTATCGTAAGGCGGGCAGGATGCGCACGCATAAAGTTATACGCTTTCCCCATATTGACCGGGGTGCTGGCGGGTGGGTTGTCGATTATGACGCTGCTGGGAAATATGGCGATACGCTGGGAGAACTGTTTGGCAAGGGCTTGAATATTAACCTTACGCCCCCTTCCCAGGCGCAGGTCGAAAAGAAAGCCAAAATTCAGGAATATCTGAAACGGGAAGGTTTTACAGCTAATATCTACAAGGGCATTACATTTCCCTGGTACACGGAAACGGAAATGGCGCAGGCACAGGACTCGCTTTACACCTTTTCGACGTCTGACTGGATGATGAATCCGGATTTTTCTGAACACCGCCATAAGTGGGCGTATCAATCGCTTGACGCTCTCAAGGAAAAAATCGATAACGATCCCTGGCTTTCCAGCAATGATAGCGCCAATATTATTCTGGCGCATGATCACAATAATATGTATGACGTTACCACCGCGCTGATTGACCACATGCTGGCGCGGGGCATCAAGTTTCTGCCCGTTTCATAGAGGAGCAAAAAATGACGAAAGCAAAGGCGAAAACTTCAGTGAAGAAGAACATCCTTGTCACAGATAAAAACCGCAAATATGTGCGTGTAATCGCTGATTATGGGCAGTTGGGTGATCTTGCTTTCTCCGAAGTTACTGACCGGTTGCACGCTGTCATGCGCGAGGCAGGGATTGAGGATTATAAAATCGATTCTACCTCAGTGCCTGCTTTCGATACCTATGCGACCGGTTTCACGCTGGCGCAGCTGGCCGTGAACAGCAAGTTGGGTAAGGACCATATTTTCTATGTGAATACGGCCCCGCGTAAAGATAAAAAATCAGCGCGCATCAATAACGAAGGCGAAGGTCTGGTCTATGCGCAACTGAAAAACGGTGTGCAGATTGTGGCTGTGAATAGCGGTTATTCGCTGACCTTTATCAAGCCTTTCGCACAAATGATTTGCGAACTGAAAGTAGATAAAGCCGGATCGCAGTTCCGTTCCCGTGATATTTTCCCTTATGCCGTGGGCGCCGTTCTGCGCGGTGATGCCTCTATTCTCGGGAAGGATGTCAGCAAAACCGTACCTTCGACCATTCCCGAGAACCGTGTTGTCTATACGGATGGTTACGGTAATTTAAAAACATCCGTCTCACCCAAAGACCTCAAGAAATTGCAAGGCAAGCTTGCCTATGTGAAAGTCGGCGATTCGGACAATATGCCCGTGCATGTGGGCGCAGGGATATTCTCAGTGCCGGATGGTGAATTTTGTTTTGCCAAGGGCAGTTCCGGCTGGGCGCTGGGTACAGGCAAGAATCGTGTCGAATTTGCGGAAATCGTGCGCCGTGGCGGCAGCGCCGCCGATGCATTCGGTAAACCCGCGGGCGGCAAGGTCGTGATGTGGAAATCGATCGAACGTTAAATCCGTTATTAATATGCCTTGATTTCTGGTGGCCCTTCTGTCTTTTATAAGGGCATTCACGCAGGGCGCGGGTGTAGCTTAGTGGTAAAGCTCCAGCCTTCCAAGCTGGCTATGAGGGTT
>CAMLJM010000008.1 GCA_946480475.1 uncultured Alphaproteobacteria bacterium | reverse complement strand
GCATAAATGCGGCGGAAACCTTCGGTTACCTGCGCCACAAAAGCCGGGTCTTTGGTTTTCCAATAACGTGGATCGCGCATCATCGATTGCAGATCGCTTTCGCCCATAGATATGTTTTGCATGTCCTCGCGCGAGAGAACAGGCTCTTCACCGCGCATTAAGCGATAAAGCGCCATGACGCCCTCGAAACTGCTGGCGAGATTGCTAAGAACTTCGGTAGGTAGATTTTTCTGACCGTAGGCCAGAAGCTGGCGGGAGATTTCTGCCCATTTCTCAGGTCCGCCGAAGGCTGCGATCAGGCGATCCACTTCGCGTTCAGCTTTAAACTCATCGGCAAGTTCCAGCACCATCGGCACCATTTTTTCAACGGCCAGGTCATAAACCATTTGTACCTGTTCCGCCGTAAAACCGCGTTCATGCAGGCGCTTGTTGATGTCAGCATCAACCGGGAATAATCCGTGACTGACATTGATTTCGTAAGCATCGGCGGTTTCTGGCACCCCCAGGACGCTTAATACGCGTTGGCGATCATCTGGGTTGATCATGCCAGAAAGTTTCTTTTCCAGTTCAAGGTAAGAGCCGAGTAGCGCATCGACACGTATTTCTTTTTTCTCAGCATCCCAGAATTTTTCCGGCAGGTTTGCGGGTTTTTCCGAGGCCTCGATTTCAATTTCCGGTGTCAGTAAATTATCAGTCATAAAAGTCTCCTGTGATTTTTTAAATGTTTAGTTATTGGGGGTTACGTCCGGCATTCACCAGACGAAGAATGGTACCAACCAACGCACGCTGGCCTTCGGCATAACGAAGCTGCCCTTCCGGAACATCGGCGCCATAAGCACGCGCGAATGTAAGGTTTTGCAAATGTCCCAGTACTGCCTTGCCGTCGTCGCTGGTGAATGCGCGCGCATAAGCGCGTTCAACATCGCGGCGATCGCCAGATAATGGCTCCGGCATCCAGAATACGGGTGTCGGTTTGGGTTTAAACAGTTTGCGGAAGAACATTGGTCATCTCCTGTTCAGGTAGGGATAAGGGTTGGCGGATGAGGTCTACGGGAACACCCAGCGCATCTCCGAGGAAACGGGCGGCAGCTGCAAGATCAATCGCCGAAGAGGCTTCCGGCCCCATGCGGAGCACAGATTCAATCCATGAGAGTGTGTTCTGGATGTTGCGCTGTCCCTGCGCCCGGGCGAGAGGTGCGCGATAATCAAGCGCGACCAGACGGCCATCCAGACGGATATCCGGCACTTCGCCGCGACGGCGCAAAATACCGAAAGCACGCTGCACGAGAGGCGTTAACAGTTCAGATTGCAACCGTCCATAAGTAGCCCCGAGAAGTAACGACATTTCACCAGAGCGTTCGATCACTTCGGTCGCTGTCATCCGTGGTGACGACAGAGGCGCCAATTTATCCGCCAGCAACGCATGGCGAATGCGATTGCGCAAGTCGTCCAATACCAGTTGCGAGATATCAAAACGTCCCGGCATATCCAGCGGACGCAACCCTTCCGACCCGACAGCCTTGGGAATAATCGCGCCGGGCTTCAATTCGATGTTGGCAGGGTTCAGGACACCATCATCATCGGCCTGCCATATACCCGTTACAGCGATGGATGCATTTTTAAGAATAAGTTCAACAACCTTATTGGCTGTCTTGATATCGGGCAACGCTTTCATGACAGGTGAACGGCCATAAAGTTCACCTGGCGCTTTCAACCAACGGAATGCAATAACAGGTGATGCGGCAAATGTACCCTCGCGCAGCAATACAGGTGTGCTGGCCTCAACAAGAATGGCCTTGAATTCATAATTGCCGAATGATGCCGGTAATACTGATTCCAGAACTTCAAACCGTGCTTGCGGATCTTTCTGACCCCGTTGCAACACTTGCGCAGGCAATTCCACTGAAGGATAACGCGATTGAAGCTGTGATAGCGTTAGCGACAACCGGCGATAAGAGCCGTCGAGCATACCGCTTGCACCCTCTTCCAGCACGATATCGCTCAAGGGGACTGCGGTGAAGCGGAAAGCAGACAGGCTGCCCGGTTCCGATTCCTCCAGTACTAAAGCCGCTGTGCCCCCGACAATGAGATCCAGATAACATTGATGCATTTCCACAATGAAATTGGAGCGGTCGAAATGCGCCTGTAGCGTACGGGCTGCCTGCTCCAGTACAGGGGACAGGCTTTCGGTTTCCGCAGCCGAAAGATCCGGCCCCGGTTTCAGGCCAAACCACTGCGTCCATGGCGGCGTCAGGTTACCCAGCAAACTCGCCGCCAGAGAATCGACAGCATCCAGTGCGGTACCGTCAAAAATCTTCTCCATGCGTTTATCACCGGGAACACCGCCGGAGAAACTGTTACGTTGCGGCAAGGCGTATTCATAAGAATCCTGCCATAAGGGTTCCCATGCGCGGCGGCGATTACGCGCCATTTCATAGCGTTCGATCAGCGCGCGCAAAGCTTCGCCGTCAGCACCACCGCGTGGCGCCTTTGTTAAAACCATTGATGTCATTGTTATTCCTTTCGCCCTTGACACAGGCGGCTATTATTCACCGAGAAGTGTTTTACGTGCGCCGTCGACAGTATCACTTAGCAGGCCACGAAAACTGGTGAGAACGGTCCCCAAACGCCCACGACGGCGTTCCAGCAGATTGGCGTTACGCGCACCAGCCTGCACTTCTTCATCTGTAGGTGGAGGTGTTGTCGTATCGGAACCACCATTTGTCGCTGCCGGGGTTGTCACTGTTGTCGCGGGGGATGTCGGCATATACACATATTGTACAGGCTGTATATCGGGGACTTTTGGGCGTGAAGCAAGGCTTCCCATGATTATGCTCCCTGAAGTTGGAGGTCATTATTGTATCGGGTCAGGTGGCGATAGAGCTGCCACGGCGTCAGCACGCCCCAGCGATGCATGCCCAGAACACGTTTCACCGCTTCCACACATGTAAAGAACATCACAGGTGCTGGCTTATTATGCGTGCGATCAAGCGGTGCAGGCATAACACGATTGCCACGCGCTGTAAGCCAGCCCGGCAAATCAAAATCAGAAGGCACATCATGAACTTTGAGTTCGGTATGCTGGAGCAAGGGGTCAAGTGAAAGCCAGCGTGTGCCATCATGCACAATTACAAAGCAATGACGGAAACCGGGACGCAGGAATTTCAGCCACGGCCAATCAGATTTACCGCTAAATACGACCCATGCCTTTTCCTGCAGGGGCCGCGTTGTCACGGGTTTCATACCTACGATCGCTTCTTCGGATTCATCAAAAAATTTTCTCATTCTGCGGCTCCTGTAACGTTGAAGGGAATAATGTTGTGATGGTTGAATTCAGGGGCGAAGGGATGCCAAGCGGAGATTTCCTCGATAATTCCCTTACGCTCTAGTATCGGAGTCATACGCTCGAGCGCCTCGACCCAGAGGTTATGCGCTTTTACTTCTTTGACACGGCGCGCGTCAGGGGCCATCAGGCGGCGCCCGTAATGGCGCAACACCAGCAGATGGTCCATCACCAGGCGGCGCTGGCGGTACAGGCGATCAACGACCTTTAATATGTCTATTGGTTCGCATGGGCGAGCAATAAGGCCCTGCCCAACGGAGAATCGGGCGCCATCGTTTTTGGCCGCCTGCGCCTGGATAAACCAGAACCAGGCTTCCTCGGCGGAGCCAAAAGGCTGGGTTTCCACAGAAGAAACCGGTTTCGGCGTATAGGGTTCGCGGGGGGGCATGATGATTTCTGATCCTTTTTGTTCTTATTTAGAACACAAATGTTCTCTTTATGTTCTAGTTATGATACCTTTTTAGGATCAGGTCAAGAGAAAAATAGGATTAATTTCCTATTTATTTGTGCTGCATACAATGGGATTGTGGTCCTATCAATTTGAAAGATGGCAAAGACCTAAAATGTTTACCCATGACGATATGTGGCGTGCGATAGACCGTCTGGCTGATAGCCACGGTTATTCGCCTTCGGGCCTGGCTAAAAAAGCAGGCCTTGACCCCACTACCTTTAATAAGAGCAAGCGCGTCAGCAGTGACGGTAAGCCGCGTTGGCCTTCTACGGAAAGCATTTCAAAAATTCTCGCTGTAACGGGCGCGACCATGAGTGACTTCATCGCCTTGGTTGGTCTTGACCGTGATGAAGCTACGCCCGGGCATTCCACGATTCCGATGATGAATACGTCTCTCGCAGGTAAGTCAGGGCACTTTAACAGCGAAGGCCATCCGCAGGGTGAACAATGGGATGAGTTCGCATTCCCTCTCGCCTCTCACACGCGTGATCAGAATCTTTTTGCGCTCGAGGTCAATAATGACACATTGGCCCCTGTATATCGTGAAGGTGATGTGCTGGTAGTATCACCAGACGCCAATATCCGTCGCGGCGACCGCATTGTTGTGAAAACAACCAAGGGGGAATTGGTCATTCACGAATTACGTCGCCAGACCGCCACACGTATTGAATTGAAGACCATGGATGCTTCATCCGAGAGCCGCCACATCGAGCTGGATCAGGTTTCCTGGATGGCCCGTATTATCTGGGTGAGCCAATAACATGACCGATGCACCACACATTACATGCATCGGCGTTGCCAATGTCGATGTTATTACGAATGTCGATGATAATTTCCTGCATGCGCACAACCTGCCCAAAGGTGCTTCCGCCCTTGTGGACGCCCATAAACTGGGGTATCTGCTGGAAATCTCTGAGCACCCCGTCATACGGCCTGGTGGCTCTACTGCCAATCTGGCTTGTGGCCTGGGCCTTCAGGGACTGCATGTTGATTTTGTCGGCAAGATCGGTGGCGATACTTATGGCGCTATCTTCAAGAATGATTTCTCGCGCTACGGCGTTCATTTTTCTGTTGATGCTGATAAGGATCGCCAGACATCAACGTGCCTTACCCTTGTAACGCCGGATCACGAGCGCAGCTTTGTATTCAGCACCGGCACAGCCGGGTGGTTCCTGAAACCCGCTGACTTACCTAACCTGCCGAATAGCCCGCAGGAAATTGTCTGCATAGAGACCAATACCACACGCATGCCCACAGGTTACAGTGCGGAGGAAAGTGTCTTCACGGCGGCCCTGATAAAATACGGCCACAGTCGGATACGCATGTTCATCGGTCTGAATGACCGAGAAATTATTAGCGAAGCGCGGATGCAAATGCGCGATGCCCTAACCTGTCCGAATGTCACACTCATGGGCAATCTGACCGAGTTGCTGGCCTTATTCGATGTGCATGATATGGCGATTGCGTTTCAGAAAGCCCAGGAAAGCGGGCGCAATTACATTATCACCAATGGCGGCGATGGTGTTTATCTGATAGGCCCGCACATGTTGGATCATTTGCCGGTACCGGAAATCCCGGAATCTGAAATTATTGACACAATCGGTGCGGGAGACCAGTTTGCAGCCGGTTTTATTGCTGCTATGGTCGCCGGCAAGAATTATCAGGAAGCCGCCCGGCAGGGTATTGAAACTGCCAGCCAGATCCTGAAGGTAACCGGTGGCAGACCCCGCACGAATATATAGAGACAAAGAAAGAGGACATCATGACCAATATCGCCCCCTCCATCGCACACCAATCCGCACAGATCCTGCTGGATACAAAATCCGTTCTCTTTAATGCGCGTGAGCCGTTTACGTTTACATCTGGCCGCATCAGTCCCGTATATGTTGATTGCCGCCGCCTGATATCCTTCCCTAAGGAGCGCGGCACGCTGATGGATTTTGGCGCCGAGATTCTGCGCAAGGAATGTCCTGACCTGGCTTATTGTGCGGGTGGTGAAACAGCGGGCATTCCTTATGCGGCTTTCATGTCAGAACGTTTGAACCTTCCAATGCTGTATGTCCGTAAAAAGCCAAAAGGTTTTGGCCGCATGGCGCAGATCGAGGGCGTTATGGATGATGCCGGGAAGAAGGTCGTTCTGATTGAAGACCTGCAAACAGACGGCGGCAGCAAGAAAGTATTCATCGATGCATTGCGCGAAGCCGGTGCCATCGTAGAGCATTCATTCGTCGTATTCCATTACGGTATTTTCCAGGCCAGCGAAGTCAACATGAAAGCCATGGGCGTAAAACTGCATGCGCTTACAACATGGTGGGATGTTCTGGCTGTAGCACGCGAGAAGAAGTATTTCGACGAAGAAACACTGAATTCCGTCGAAGCCTTCCTGAAAGCCCCGGATAAATGGGCCGAAGATAATAAGCATCTGGCTAAATCAGCTTAGCTGTACGAAAAGGCAAGGCCACCACTTTATTATCATTATCGCCTGAACCAACGGCCTTAGGCCGATCAAGACGCACATTGCCAAATCGCGCCTGAATTAATCTGTTTTCCAACAGGAATGAATCAATGCTGGCGCGATGATCATCGGCATATACAACCGAGAAAGCATGGGGTTGGTCTTTAATGTTAAAGATCATATTGCCGCGATGATCATGTACCTTGCCGATACGGTGAGGATTGACAGCGATGAATGGCTGCGGCGGTCTTTCTGACAGAATTTTCAGGTCTGCATTATACCAGCATAGTTGACGGGCCATTTGATTGCCACGATCTTGTGAAAATCCTACGTCGATAAAGAAAGCTTCGCTTCCATCGCCACAGGATATGCCGATGTGGTAGCGGCCATTGGGTATGTCAGTGCCAAACTCTTCCAGGCGTGTGGCACCCTGACTGACGAAAATGGCATTGGCATGTTTCAATGCACTTTCAAAGTCACGGATTTTAGCATCAGGATAATGCCTAAGATGTTCGGCAATCGCCTGATCAAACCCCTCAAGTGGGTTGGCTGCATTTCTGAATGTTTCCATGAATTCTACCCTTACATTTCCCTTATATTATATTTTTCATAATTTTTCAAAGTTATATTTGATTCTGGCCCACCCGGCTATTTCAGGCTAATTTACTGACATGACTTACAAAAAAGGCACCATTCATTTCCACGCTGCTACGTCTGCTGAAGCACAGGAAGCCTTTAGCACCCTGACAGGGCAATACGGCCAATGCGATCCTGATGACGCCGCCGTTATCGTTGCTCTGGGGGGTGATGGCACGATGCTGGAGACCCTGCATAATTTTTATCAGACAGGCAGACCTATATACGGCATGAACCGCGGCTCTGTCGGTTTTATGATGAACCCTTATCGCACGGAAAACTTTCTCGAGCGCCTGAATAACGCCCAAAGCGTTACACTTCACCCTTTACGCATGCGAGCCGCCACTAAAGACGGCAAGGAAATTGATGCGATTGCGTTCAACGAAGTATCTCTCCTGCGTGAGGAACGTCACGCTGCCAAGATCAGTGTAACCGTTGATAATATTGAGCGCCTGCCGGAACTGGTTTGTGATGGCATCCTTGTATCTACACCTGCGGGCAGTACGGCATATAACCTTTCTGCGCACGGCCCTATCCTCCCCTTGTCTGCGAATGTACTGGCACTCACACCCATCAGTGCCTTCCGCCCGCGTCGCTGGAAAGGTGCGCTATTGCCTTCTCACGTATCCATTAAATTCGAAGTGAAGGACCCGGTTGCACGCCCCGTAAGTGCGACAGCAGATTCAACCGAGGTCCGTGATGTCGCACGTGTTGAGGTGCGTGAATCAAAATCACTGTCTGTCACATTGATGTTTGATCCTGACCACAACCTGGAAGAGCGCATCCTTAAAGAGCAATTTTTGCCTTAAGCCCCTATTTCATGTATATTCATGAGTAACAGGGAGTGCTTGAGTAGCGCTCGCATCTTACCATAATAAAAATCTTTCCCGCCTTTACGATTTATTCACCTCTGACCAATAGCCTTACACGATAAGCAACAACAGGGTGTGGCTGCAGAAGAAACTGCAGACGATAATAAAAATAAAAACAGATAAGTCTGGGAGGACTCACATGGCTGCAACCTATGTTGCGAAACGCTTTGCGTTCGCGAACTCAAATACACGTTACGATGTTCTGGAAGACCGGAGCATTATCAGTGTCGATCACATCCCTACCGAATTCCGCACGCCGACAATCGGCGAAGCGTTCTTCGAGTCGGCTAGTGATCCGTTCAAGCAATCACGCGGTAAACGCACATACAAACCTGCCAATTTGTGGCGCGAAGTCATTGCTAAAGGCGGTGATGTAGAAGCAGAGACAGCACGCCAGTTCGTCAATGATTTCCTGAGCGGCGTTTTTGCCAACGATGTCGATATTACTGATCCACGTGCGGGACAGAACCTTAAAGATCTGGGTTTTGAAACCGTTATTACGCTCTATGAAAAAATTTCGCAGAGCGATGCCAAGGGCAACAGCTTGTATCTGCAGGAACTGAATAAAGCACTGGATCTGCCTGATTCCTTCTACGAACAGCGTATTCAACCTATGGCGCGCTTCTATGGCGAGAACCAGAAGGCATGGATGCAAACCAAATGGGAAGAAGCGCGTCGCGAAGGTCGTTTAGGTGATCATGCTCTTCGTTTTGAAGATGCGATGGCAGAAGAACTTGCCAACCCGCCGATCTGGAGTGCAAATGATGCCAAACGCCGTATACAATTGCTGCAATTCCTTTGCGATGCTTACAGCGATTCAGTGAATGAGCCGCGTATTCGTGTTGGCCTGTTCAATGGCAAACCAGGATTGAAAGGTTTCTATTCACCGCCGCAACCCGGAAAACCGGAAGTGATCGGCTTGAACGTGAATGAGCTTTCAAATTTCCAGGCCTGTGTCGGCATCATCATGCATGAGCGCCAGCATACATCACAGGCACGCCTGGCCGAGGCTTATGAAGCCGGCACCATTAAGAAGGGCGATGCCCATTATGTGGCTGCCCGCGTATTTTCTGCCAATGGCAAATCTGGCGGTTATATCAGCGGCGATAAAGAAGCCGGTCATCGGGGCTATCGGTTCCAGCCGATGGAACAAGATGCCCACAACGCCGGAAGCATTGCCGAGTACATGGTATTCAAGACTTATGCACACCCACCCGGTATTTACACCGAACGGCATGTGCGACCGGATAAGACGCCTCCCTCACACACTCTGGCGTCTTAAGAGTAGACAGCCCCTCTCCCCAGAGGGGCTGTTCTCTTATGATTTAGTAGAAGCAAGGTGCCAAAGCAGAATGGAAGCCGCCGTACGGTGGGGCACAAATTTCTTGCCCATCTTTAAAGCCTCTTCGGCTGTGGGCCGTTCCGCACGACGGTGATAAATCTTCAGACCATTCTGGATACCGAGGTCGGCAGGTGCCCAGATATCAGGCCGCGCCAGCGAGAACATCAGGTACATTTCGGCACTCCAGCGGCCAAAACCCTTTAACGCTGTGATCGCCTGGTACACCTCGTCATCATTCAGGTGTTCAAGCGCATGCGGATCGAATGACTTGCCATGCACAGCCTCGGAAAGACCCCGGATATATTTGACTTTCTGCCCGCTTAAGCCCAGCGCTCTTAATTCATCATCATGGCACTTCAGTACTTTCGCGGGCGTGACTGTTCTGAATTCTTTCTGGAACCGTTCCCAGATGCTTTGGGCGGCCTTGGTTGAAACCTGCTGGCCGATCACAATCCGGACAAAGGCATCATAACCGGGTGGTGTATAGCGCCAGAGTAATTGCTCGGCTGTTATTTCGAGTTTTTTGAAAACACGATCATTGAGCAGGAGATGATCGATACCTTCACGGATATGCGGAATTTCGTGAAGGTATGAAAAGGTTTTAGGCGGCAATCTCGATCCTGTAATCCTCAACCACCGTATTAGCGAGGAGCTTTTCGCACATTTGTTCGATGCGTTTTACATCTGTTCCAGGCGCCACTTCGAGCTCGATGGTTTTGCCCTGGCGGACTTCGCCCACTTCATTAAAGCCCATGCCATGCAATGCCTGACCGATGGCTTTACCCTGCGGATCCAGAACGCCTTTTTTCAGTGTAACGTGCACATAAGCTTTCATGACTTAAACCTTCCGCGGTTTGTTCGGCGATGTCTTGTTTACTTCGCGCAATTTGCGCTGTTCGGCGACTTCGTTCTGGATCTCGCCCAGCGATGCTGCCAGTTGTTCGTTGATGTTGCCACCCTCGATGATGCCGCCTTTAGGGATCAGCCCCAGGCGTTCAGCAACAGTCTGATAAGCCTCGATCACGTTACCGAGGTCTTGACGGAAGCGGTCTTTATCTAATTTCTCGTTGGTTTGAGCATCCCACAGGCGGCAATTATCCGGAGAGATTTCATCGCCGAGCAGGATATAAAGCTCGCCGTATTCGCCATAGAGACGACCGAATTCAAGTTTGAAATCGACGAGGCGCAACCCAATACCGGCAAACAGGCCGTTCAGGTAATCATTCACGCGCCACGCCATATGAACAATTTCTTCCAGTTCATAGGGATCGGCCCAACCGAAACCGACGATATGGTGTTCGTTCACCATAGGGTCGTTCAGTTCATCTTTCTTGTAATAAAATTCGATGATGGGGTGCGTGAGGATTGTGCCCTCCTTCACACCGAGGCGCTTGCACAGAGAACCCGCCGCAATGTTACGCACGACGACTTCAAGAGGAATGATTTCAAGCTGGCGCACCAGCTGTTCGCGCATATTGAGTGAACGCATGAAGTGCGTGGGGATACCGATGGCTTCCAGCTTGGTCATCAGGTGCGCGGATATGCGATTGTTCAGAACACCCTTACCGGCGATGATGTCATGCTTTGCGCCGTTGCCTGCCGTGGCATCATCCTTGAAGTACTGGATAACCGTTCCCGGTTCCGGACCCTCATAGATGGTCTTTGCCTTGCCTTCGTACAAAACCTTGCGTTTAGCGCCCATATTTGACCATGTTTTCATACCCCTGATATAGCCTAGATTTCTGTGCTTTCAAATGCTAGAAAAGCGGTGATTTTGATTTTATCCAACTCGCACCTATATCGCATATGTAAAGGAGACACCTGATGAGCCTCGAAGACCGCAAGGACGCATTTGAAAAGAAATACGCCCACGATCAGGAGCTGATGTTCAAAGTCGAGGCCCGCACCAGCAAGCTGTTTGGCCTGTGGGTTGCCGAACAGATCGGCCTGACAGGCGCCGATGCCGAAACATATGCCAAAACCGTTGTGGCCGCGAACCTTGAAGAAGCCGGTTTTGAAGACATCAAACGTAAGGTTATTCCTGACCTGCACGCCAAGGGCAAAGACGTGTCAGATCATGTGCTGGACCGCCACATCGAACAATGCTTTGAAGAAGCGCAAAAACAGCTCATTCAGCAATAACTCAAGAAAGCATGCGATTGTATGCAGAATAAGAAAAGCCCCGTTCATCACGGGGCTTTTTAGTCTGTTTCGATTTATTATCCCTAGTTCAACTCGCTGGCTTGAGCTGATTTCCTCTATTCCGCTCCGTTTTGGCCCCTTCCGTTGCTTATTAGCTTTTTGGGGTGCCTTAAACTTGATCCAGCGTGTTTTTAATTTTTGTATATTAGATTCCTTAGATTAAGAATCCCGTGTGTGCAAGATAAAAATTCCACAATTTTGCCCTAATGCGAAATATTCGTTCGTTTTTCGGAAAATGGGGGACGACTTGGTTTTTTCGGATGTTTCTTATCCTTTTTTTCCTGTGATTACTGCGCCGCACCCTGCTTTCCTGCGGCTTTCGCAGGTGCTAAATTAACCCCATGGAAGTTTCTCTGATCGTTTTTCCCGGAACCAACCGGGAGCAAGATATGGCCCAGGCCTTTAAGCGCCTGACCGGCAAAACCCCGAAATTCATCTGGCATAAAGACACCGATTTGGGCAAACCCGATCTGATCGTATTGCCAGGTGGTTTTTCTTACGGCGACTACCTGCGTTGTGGCGCGATGGCCGCACATTCGCCTGTCATGAAAGAAGTGATCAGCCTTGCAAAAAAAGGCACACGTGTGATGGGCATCTGCAACGGCTTTCAGGTGCTGGTGGAAACGGAGCTGCTGCCCGGTGCGCTGCTGCGTAACCGCTCACTCAAATTCATCTGCAAGCAGGTGCATTTGAAAGCCGCGACGAACCAGAACAGCTTCATGTCCAAATTCAAAAAAGATCAGATCATTCAGGTCCCTGTCGCACACGGCGAAGGTAATTTCTTTGCCGATGATGCCACCATCAAACAACTGGAAGATCAGGACCGCATCGCGTTCCGTTACTGCGATGAAAACGGTGTAGTAAATGAAACCGTAAATCCGAACGGATCGCTTGGCAATATCGCGGGCATTTTAAGCGAGAGCAAAACCATCCTCGGCATGATGCCGCACCCAGAAAACGCCACGCAGGACCATCAGGGTAATCTGACAGGTTTGCCGTTGTTTGAGAGTATCGTGGGTAGCTTACCTAATTTTCTAAGATAGAAATTTATGGTTATAGATATTCCCTCTATGATCGGCCTTGTTATAGCAACAGCACTGCTAGGATTATCACCGGGTCCTGCTGTTTTCGCCACAATTGCCCGTGCCATTAATTTAGGTCTTAAGCAGACGTATATTTTCATTGCCGGAATTGTAGCCGGAGATTTCCTTTTCGCCCTGCTGGCTATGTTGGGCCTTGCTGCCTTAGTCAGCCAATTCGAGCCGGCTTTTCTTACACTCAAGATAGCAGGAGGACTTTATCTCATTTATCTGGGATGGAAAGCTTGGCAATCTGCTGGAAGGGTACGAAAAGAAGAGATTGTTCAGCCAGAAAGGGGTTGGCAGCTTTTCATCAGCGGCTTTCTTCTTACATCAAGCAACCCTAAAGATTTGCTGTTTTTTGTGAGTTTTCTGCCTGCCTTTGTCAATTTGGAGAACCCATCAGTTCAATCCCTGATCATTCCTGCTATTCTTATCGTTCTTACTTTTATAGCCACTCTCAGTATCTATGCTTTAAGTGCTTTTAAAGTGCGAACATGGTTTAACAATGAAAAATCGGTCTCATGGTTAAACCGTATAGCTGCGATCACGATGACCGGCGTTGGTATAGCGGTATTATTTAGCTAGACCTTTAACTGTCTTTGAATATTTATCCGCCAGTCGTGTCGGCTCGGGGAGTCTGTATTTAGTCAGACAACGCAGCACCATCGCCACAGCCGTATCATGGCTAACGCGATGCCCCGGCGAGATAAACAGCGGCTTTACGTTATCCTTGCTGCGCAGGACCGTGCCGATTTTTTCACCCTTATGCATCAGTACGCTGGTATCGCCTTTATGCGGTCCGGGTTCATCGTATTTACCGCACAACAGTGATTTCGCCACACCGATACTTGGCAAGCCTGTCACCACACCCAGATGCGCAGCAATTCCCAAACGTCGTGGATGGGCGATTCCCTGCCCGTCGACCATCAGCATATCCGGCATTTCTGGCAGATCAGAGAGTGCCCGTAATAACACGGGAATTTCACGGAAAGACAGGAAGCCCGGTATGTAGGGGAATGATACAGCCTGATGCGCCGTGACCTGCGCCTTCACGGCCAAAGTCTTTGCATCCAGCAACACGATAGACGCCTTAGCCTCATCGCGCACGATATCAAAACCGACATCAACACCCGCGATAATATTCGGCGGGTCAAACGCGTCTTCAATCCGGACCTGATGACGCAATTCATTCTGCATCATGGTTGCATCGGCGGCATTATCGGGCCAATTGGCGGGTAAAACGAAAGGCATAATCTGAAGATAAAAGTGAAACTGGCAAAGGCAAGTCCGATTTTAAATATGACAATAGGATAACCCGCAATTTTCTTTAAAAAACTATCGGAACTTTTGATGCTTCGCGGTAAAAAAGAGCATGACAAATGCAGCGTTAAAACCCCCTTCCGTCCCGCAGTTCAAAGAGCCTGCGATTACGCCCCAATTGGCTGCAGAGCATGGGATCAAGCCCGATGAATACCAGCACATGCTGAAGATATTGGGCCGCGACCCGACGTTCACGGAACTGGGCATTTTTTCAGTCATGTGGTCGGAGCATTGCTCCTACAAATCATCGCGCATTCACCTCAAGAAACTTCCGACCTCTGCGCCTTGGGTTATTCAGGGGCCAGGTGAGAATGCAGGCGTCATCGATATTGGGGACGGTCAGGCCGCTGTGTTTAAAATGGAATCGCATAACCACCCGTCATATATCGAGCCTTACCAAGGTGCGGCGACAGGTGTAGGCGGCATTATGCGCGACGTATTCACCATGGGAGCGCGCCCGATTGCGAATATGAACGCGCTGCGCTTCGGTGACCCCTCACATCCGAAAACGCGTCAATTGGTGAATGGCGTTGTCGCCGGTATTGCCGGATACGGCAACTGCATGGGCGTGCCGACCGTCGGAGGAGAAACCAATTTCCATGCGCGTTACAATGGCAATATCCTTGTTAACGCGATGACAGTGGGCGTTGTCGAACAAGATAAGATTTATTACTCGCGCGGTGCCGGTGTCGGCCAGCCGATTGTTTATGTCGGTTCAAAAACCGGGCGCGATGGTATTCACGGCGCCACCATGTCAAGTGCGGAGTTTGATGATGAGTCAGATTCCAAACGTCCCACAGTTCAGGTCGGCGACCCCTTCGTTGAAAAGCTGTTGCTCGAGGCCTGCCTTGAGTTGATGCAATCCGATGCCATCATCTGCATTCAGGATATGGGTGCCGCAGGCCTGACATCTTCGTCCGTTGAAATCGCCGCCAAAGGTGAAATCGGTGTTGAGCTTGATCTCGACCAGGTACCGCAACGCGAACTGCACATGACGCCTTACGAGATTATGCTGTCGGAATCGCAGGAACGCATGTTGATGATCCTGCAACCCGGCAAGGAAGAGATGGCGCGGAAGATCTTTGAAAAATGGGATCTCGACTTCGCGGTCATCGGCAAAACCACAAATGACAAGCATCTGAAACTGAATATGTACGGCAAGACATGGTGCAATATCCCTGTGCCGCCGCTGGTTGATGAATCCCCTGTTTATGACCGTCCGCAAAAGCCACGTCCGGCGCCGACCCCACTGGGCACTCTATCCCTTGATAAGGATATTATCGGTTCCTTCAAAAAGTTGATGGCATGCCCTGACCTTTCCTCCAAGCGCTGGATCTGGGAACAGTATGATTCACTCGTACGTGGCGAAACAATCTCCAGCCCCGGCATTCAGAAGACACAAGCGCATAAGCCCGCTGATGCGGCTGTCGTACGTTTGACGGATAAAAAAGCACTCGCCATAACCTGCGATGTATCACCACGCTATTGTTTTGCCGATCCTTATGAGGGTGGCAAACAGGCTGTCGCCGAAACATGGCGTAACCTGACCGCAACGGGCGCCTTGCCACTTGCGATCACGGATAACCTGAATTTCGGCAATCCCGAGAAGCCGGAAATCATGTGGGAATTTGTGACATGCCTGCAAGGTATGGCGGAAGCATGCGTGACACTGCAATACCCCATCATCTCGGGTAACGTATCGCTCTATAACGAAACAAACGGTCAAGGCATCCTGCCTACCCCCGCGATTGGCGGTGTTGGTCTGATTGACCATGGTAATAAATCTGTCGGCTTTGGTTTCACAGCAGAAGGCGAAAGCATTATTCTGATCGGTGAGACAAAAGGCCATTTGGGCCAGTCGCTTTACCTGCGCGAAATTCTGGGCCGGGAAGAAGGGGCACCGCCCCCTGTGGACCTGGTGGCTGAAAAACGTCACGGCGATTTTATCCGGACACTGATTCAAAGCGGCAGCATCACGGCATGCCATGATGTTTCTGATGGCGGCCTTCTGGTTGCCGTTGCTGAAATGGTCATGGCTTCTGGTATTGGTGCAGACCTGACCACTTCCGGTGATGCGGCCTACTGGTATGGCGAAGATCAGGCACGGTATGTAATCACCACCGCAGATCCTGACAAATTGCTGGAATGGGCTCAGAAATCAGATATTCCGGCTACTCTTATAGGTAAGACAGCCGGGTTATCCTTGAGAATTCCGGAAAATCAGGCTATAACTATAAGTGAAATCAGGAATATTCACGAAAACTGGCTGCCTGCTTTCATGGAAGGACGCGTGTAATGAGTATGGACGCACCGACTATTGAGAAGATGATCCGGGAAGGTATTCCCGATGCTATTGTCACTATTTCCGACTTGAGGGGTGACGGCGATCATTATGCAGCCTATATCGTTTCCGAGTCCTTTCGCGGCAAAAGCCGGGTGCAGCAGCATCAAATGGTTTATGCCGCTTTACAGGGCAAAATGGGCACTGAATTACATGCGCTGGCGATCCAGACCGCTGTTCCTGAATAGATATTGATAAGGGAGTAAAACACTATGATGCAACAAACCGTACCGAACACAGTCTTCGAACGTATTCGCGGCGATATCGGTGCTAACGAAGTCGTATTGTACATGAAGGGTACCGCTGTATTCCCGCAATGCGGTTTCTCGGCTGCCGTGGTTCAGGTATTGTCGCAGTTGGGCGTAAAGTTCAAGGACGTGAATGTTCTGGAAGATAACGACATCCGCCAGGGTATTAAGGAATACACGCAGTGGCCCACCATTCCACAACTCTACGTCAAAGGTGAGTTTGTTGGTGGCTGCGATATCATTCGCGAAATGTATGCCAGTGGTGAACTGCAGGAACTGCTGCAATCCAAGGGTATCAGCTTCAACGCTGCGGCATGAGAAATCAGAATTTAAAAAACCCCGCCAAAAGCGGGGTTTTTACTTTGTCAGAACCGTGCCAACCTGGCATCCTTATGAATGCTGGCCGACATGATCAGGCCAAACCCGGCAAGACAGGCCAGCATGGCCGTGCCGCCGTAAGAAACCAGCGGCAACGGAATCCCCACGACAGGGATCAGCCCCATCACCATCGCTACATTAATAAAAACATAGAGTGAGAAGTTTACCATCAAACCAAAAACCAGATAGCGACCGAAAGCATGGCGGCAACGGAAAGCAATCCAGCCGCAATAGAGAAATACCAGACCGAACAGAAGTAGCAGCAGCGTTCCGCCTAACAATCCCCACTCTTCCGCCCAGAGCGTAAAGATGAAATCTGTTTCCTTCTCTGGAAGGAAATTGAGCTTGCTTTGCGTGCCCTGCAGGAAACCGCGACCATCAACACCGCCAGACCCGAGAGCGATCTTGGATTGGGTGATGTGGTAACCAGCACCGAGCGGGTCGGATTCAGGATTGAGGAAGGTCAATACACGTTGCTTCTGGTAATCGTGCATATAGAACATCCATACCGCCGGGATCAACGCCACTAACGAGGCCCCGCCCAGAATATAAATCCACAACGGCGCGCCGGCGATAAACATCATAGTAACACCATCAACCGCAAGAATGGTCGCTGTACCCAGGTTCGGCTGCAGCAATACAAGTCCGATAGGCAGCACCATCATCAATGCCGGAACGATCAGAAACGACAGGCGTTTCATATCTTCGTTGGTAGCCGCGTGGAAATAGCGCGCCATCGCCATAATCAGCGCAATCTTCATCAGTTCCGAAGGCTGTATCTGGATAAAGCCGAGATTGATCCAGCGTTGCGCACCCATACCGATCTGGCCCATGAATTCCACAATGACCAGCAGCACAAAACCTATCAGGAACGTGGGATAGGCTATCCTGTACCAGAACCGTATATCGATCATGGCTATGACCAGCATCATCACAAATCCCACCATGAAACGGATAATCTGCTTCAGGGCCCAAGGCTCGAAACTACCGTTCGCGGCAGAGTACAGGGCCGCAAAACCGATAGTAGCAATCACCGTAATCAGCAGTACAAGACCCCAGTTGAGGTTGCCCAGCTTCTGTAGCGGTCTTTGATCTGTCTGTATATCAAATGACAGGCCCATATTATTCCTGTTCTGTTGATGGTTTCGGTTTGCGCGGCGGGAATGTCCGGTCAACTTCCTGCGCGTTCACGGGGCGCAAGATATTCGAGGCCGGATTTCGTTTCTGCGTTTCAATCAAAAGATCGCGGGCAATCGGGGCCGCGACGGCAGAGCCACCGCCGCCATGTTCGACCACAACTGAACAAACATAGCGCGGATTATCGACCGGCGCATACCCCACAAACAGTGCATGATGGCGAAATTTCCAAGGTAGGTCTTCCTGCTTTACGCCGCGCGCCCTTTCATCAGCCGTAATACGCTTGACCTGTGACGTGCCGGTCTTACCGCCCATGGCCCCCACACCCGTTGTTTCAGTATTGATGCGTGAGCCTAAGGCTGTACCGCCGGGGAAGTTCACGACATGATCCATCCCCTTCATCACGATATCCAGATATTGCTTCTTAATGCCGATTTTTTCCCATGGTTCATCATGGGTAGGTGTTTCACCGACATATCCTGTAATCCATGGCTTTACCGCATAACCGCCATTGACGATACGTGCCGTCATGACCGCGAGTTGCAAGGGCGTTGCCTGCACATAACCCTGCCCGATGGAGCAAACGATTGATTCACCCGGATGCCAGATTTTGTCTGTCATCGTTTGTTTTTTCCATTGCGTGGTCGGCATCAGGCCGGGGCGTTCTTCCGGCAGTTCAATGCCCAACTTTGCCCCGAGGCCCAGTTTGTTTGCCATCTCGGCAATCCGGTTAATACCAAGGTCAACGGCAATCTTGTAAAAGAACGTATCGCATGATTCCGCCAGAGCGCTGACCACATTCACATAGCCATGACCACCGCGCTTCCAGCAGTGAAATCTGGTATTGCCCAATTGATAGTGACCTGGGCAGAACGCCGTTGAGCCAGGACCGATAAGGCCTGCATCCAGTGCGGCCAGCGCGGTCACCATTTTGAATGTCGAGCCCGGTGGATATGAGCCCCCCACGGCTTTGTTATTCAGCGGCAACCCGGGATCAGAAAGAAGCCCTTCCCAAAGATCGGCAGGAATACCTTTGGCAAAATCATTCGGGTTAAAACTGGGTGATGATGCCAGCGTATAAATTTCACCTGAGCGTACATCCATAATGACAGCAGAAGCGCTGCGTTCTGAAAGCAGGCGTTGCTGTGTAAAGGCCTGCAGATCAGCATCAATCGTCAGTCGCAGGGTTTTACCTGGCTGGGATGGCGTATTGCGTAAGGATCGCACCTCACGGCCTACAACGTTTACTTCAACCTCGGCCGATCCGGCCTTGCCGCGCAGATCTTTATCATAGGTTTTTTCAATCCCGGTTTTACCGATTTTGAAACCTGGCATTTTCAAAAGCGGATCTGTGCCTTCATCCCCTTTGGCAACCGCCCCTACATAACCCAAAATGTGCGCTGTGGCTTGCGCCATGGGATAGCTGCGCACTTCACCCACATCGATTGCAACGCCGGGCAGGTCAGGCAGGTTCACTTCAACACGTGATACGGTTTCCCAATCCAAGTTTTCCTGCACTTCAAGCGGGAAGAATTTTGGATTCTTCTTGGCCTGCGCCTTCAGGCGCGTAATATCTTTATCGGTGAGCGTGACATATTTTTGCAGGCGATGCAGTGTGTCATCCATGCTCTCGACCTGTTCCGGAATGACGATCAGGCGGAAATTCTGGTCATTGATCGCCAACAACTTACCGGTACGATCAATAATAAGACCGCGTGGCGGCGCCACAAGCCGCACGTTAATACGGTTACTATCAGCCAGTGTACGATAACGCTCGCTCTGCGATATCTGCAACCAGCCCAGACGCCCCACCAAAGTCCCGAGCAGCAAAGTCTGCACGCCCCCCACCACAAAGGCACGGCGCGTAAACTTTTCCACTCTGTCCTGATCGCGTTCCAGCATGTGAATGCCCTTAGGAGTAGGAGTTACGGTTGCCAGGTGACAACATGCGGTGCGTGGCAATCAGCGCCATACTGACAGCCGGGAACAGGCAGAATGTCACAAGCACGCCCGCCGCCAGCGGTATGAGCGGCAACCACTGCATATTATTCGCCAGGCCAAAAAGCGCCCATTGAATAAGCGCTGCCATAGACACGACCAAACCAAAAATAGCCCAGAGTGAAATATAGGGCTGCGCCATCAGGAATTTGCGCTGATCACGAACAAAGCTTTGTGTTAATACAAGAACAAATGCCTGCAATCCCGGCGGCATGCCCGACAAAATATCGAGAAGCACACCCACGACAAAACAAAGCCATGTCGGAATTAAAGTGGGGCGAAAAATGGCCCAGTAATAAACAGCCATCAGCACAAGATGCGGCTTGATCAAGCCGGCATGCGGTACAGGTAACGATGTAAGATTCAGAATAAAGAGCGCTGCGAGAAAGGCATAGACGATCATGAGCCTGAAGATTGCCTCCAGTCCCCGCCGCGAGAATGATATCTCGGAAATGCCGGAATGCCGGCTTTTTCTGCGCCTTGCCATGATGGAGATAACGTAAAGACTAGCGCCCCTAGGGTCAATCCGCCACAGGCTCAGAAACCGGGGCAATCCTCAGGTTTGGATCATCCGTACGCTTGACCACGCGCACATAATTAGTGCGGTCGATATCGGAATAAAGACGCACACGCAGATCGCCTGTCGCTGTGGCCACAACCTCACCCACGGGAATGCCGTGAGGATACAGGCCGCCATGGCCGGAAGTAGTCACACGATCACCGGCCTTGATCGTTGTCTGAGGTGGAAGGTGGATAATTTCGGGAGTATCCGTATTATTACCCGCCAGCATGGCGCGAATGTTTTCGTTACCCACGAATACGGGCACACGGGCGTTCATATCGGTCAGCAGCAGCACGCGGGACGACTTTTTACCCGCTTCCACAATGCGGCCCATGAGGCCCTCGCCGCCCAGAACGGCCTGGGCTTCATCTACGCCATTTTCACTCCCGGCCATCACCAGAACGCTGCGCACGAAGGCTGTGTCCGAATCGGCGATAATACGCGCTGTAATGAAGGTGTGTTGCGGCTCTATCTGGACTTTCAGAAGCTTTTGCAGGGATTCATTGTCATTCTTAAGCTGCATGGCGGCATGATACCACTCGCGCAGGCGGGCATTTTCCTGCAACAGGCGAGCATTTTCATTCTGCAGTTCTGCGATGCCTGTGACAGCGCGAATATAAGAAGCCGCTTGCTCGATCGGATAATTTACAACAGAGAGAACCGGGGCAAACATATCGGCCGCGCCTGTGCGCAATAAACGCATGTTATTAGGGCTTGCGAAGGACATGACAAACAGGACCAAAGCCGCCAGCGCAAAAAACATGGAGGTCGCACGGGGTCCCCACGCCTGTAGCGTAGCAATTCTAATAAGGCTTCTGGGACGAGAGCGTACGCGCAAGTCAAAAATCCTAATTATCGAAAATGGTTGGCCCGCATTTCTACAGTTCTAAATTATCGTAAAAACACTTAACCAACTGCTAAAAGGAAACCGGGAAAGAAGCAACCCCTGATACCTATCAGTTTAACAAGAAAAACAGGGCTTCGTCTATCTTGAAGCCCTGAAATCGTGGATAAATTTCAATGGTATGCCGGGAACTTTTCAACGCTCATTAGTAAAAGTTGCCATTGATAAGGATTCCCTTGAGATTTTTCAGTTCCTCAAGCGCGTGGCCCGCCCCCAGCGCCACGCAGGACAGCGGGTCATCCGCGATGGTCACAGCTAACCCGGTCGCATGGCGCAGCACGTAATCCAGGTTACTCAGGAGAGAACCGCCCCCGGTCATAACGATACCTTTATCAACGATATCGGCTGCCAGTTCTGGCGGTGTGTGCTCCAGCGCCACTTTTACAGACTCAACGATCTGGCCTACAGGCTCAGCCAGAGCTTCCGCCATCTGGCGTTCTGTCACAATGATTTCTTTTGGAACGCCATTCAGAAGATCGCGGCCCTTGATTTCCATCTTGCGGCCTTCGCCATCAGCAGGCGGGCACGCGGAACCGATTTCTTTTTTAATACGCTCGGCGGTTGTTTCACCGATCAGCAGGTTATGAACGCGACGGATATAATTGATGATCGCGTCATCCATTTTGTCACCGCCCACACGTGCGGATTTGGAATAGACGATACCACCCAGAGAAATCACAGCGACCTCTGTCGTGCCGCCGCCGATATCAACAACCATGGAGCCTGTCGCTTCTGTCACTGGCAGGCCCGCACCAATCGCTGCCGCCATTGGCTCTTCAATCAATGCCACTTCACTGGCACCTGCACTCTGCGCGGATTCAACAATCGCACGCTGTTCAACGGCTGTGGCGCCAGAAGGCACGCAAATGATCATGCGGGGGCTTACGCCGAAACGGCGATTATGCACCTTACGGATGAAATGTTTAATCATGGCTTCAGTGACATCGAAGTCTGCAATCACCCCATCACGCAAAGGGCGAATAGCAACAATGTTACCCGGTGTACGGCCCAGCATCTGCTTGGCTTCGTTACCGACTTCAAGAATAGTTTTCTTGCCGTTGACCATGGAGATAGCGACAACGGAAGGCTCGTTTAAAACGATACCGCGGTCGCGGACGTAAACCAGAGTATTGGCCGTACCCAGATCAATACCCATATCTGCTGACATGAAACCAAAGAGTTTCGAGAACATGTGCGCTCTTTCGCAAAAGTGATGTTGAAGTCAAGTGGTTATAGCAGAGCCGCCAAGCCCACGCACGGGGGATTCTGCAGTCGTGCACCAGTCATTCACACCCTGTAAATGTTATGGATTCTTCAGGAAGGGGATGTAAAAAACCCGCCTGAAGAATCTTCGGCGGGGTTTTAAATGCATCTTATGAAGACGTACAGGAATTAACCCTGACGTGCCTTCATGCGCGGGTTCTTTTTGTTGATGACGTATACACGGCCACGGCGCTTAACGACCTTGCAGTTACGGTCACGAACTTTCAATGTTTTCAATGAGTTAACGACTTTCATCGCACTATTCCTTATACGAATTCTGGATCAGGGTCGGACAATAGCGATATCACCCGGACACTGTCAAGCTGAAAAGATCAGGTTTAGCGCTTAAAAATCAGTCACAATAGCCTTTTTTAGCGTGCCCTGGCGGGCAGAAATCACCATCGTGCGGGTGACGCGGATGTGTCTGGCACGCACTCAAGCCTATTAGGGCAATAAAACAGCTTAAAATAATGGTTTTTTTCATGATTTTATCTCCAACTGCACTAACGCGGATCAAGCCCGAAAAGTTTCCTAGAAATGCAGGCCGCCCATATGGGCCACAATCATCAATATATAGGCCAAGTGCGTGAAGTTATGAGCCTCTTGATCCAATCCGAATGACCACCAGAACCAACGGTCCGTATAGGTCCAACCCTTTTGATAGCTATAAATGCCCTTGAGACGATCGACGAGTCCGTGCATCAGAAAGTCGATAGCCCCTAACCACCAAAAGCCTGGCGCCAACAGAACCATCAAAAGGGTTGTTCCCGCGCCATGAACAGCCGCATGGGTCAGCAGAGCCTTATAGCCTTCCCAGCCCGGTTTACCCTTATTGAGAGCCATCCAGTCATTCTGCAGCAGAAAATCACAGATAAACTGTTTCAGCCTGAATGCTATATAGAGAACCAGCAGGGTCAGGGGGGTCATAAAAATATTCCTATATATTATGAAAATAATAAAACAAGACAGATTCAATTATGCTGCGAAAGCCTCGGTTTGCCAAGATGCCGGACTTACCCCATAATTTGCATGCAGTACCCGCGTATTTTATTAACCACCCGCTAACCCCTTATCCTGCATAGTAAACGTGACAATAAAGGGTATCCCCTGCCCTTCGTGGAAATAACAACAAGGACAACCAGCAGTCATGAGCGGCCAACAACAGCACGCCAGACGCACTTTCAAAGCCGGAGATATCATCCTGAAACAGGGTGAGACAGGCGATTGCGCCTATATCATTGAAGAGGGTCAGGTTGAAATTCTGATCCAGCGCGCGGATGGTAAATCACAAATTATCAGCACACGCGGTGAAGGTACTATCATCGGTGAAATGGCAATTGTCGATGCCGCCCCCCGCACAGCCACAGTACGCGCCTTAAAAGATTGCAAGATGCTGGAAATTTCGCGTGAAGATTTCGCGCAGCGTCTGAAAACATCTGACCCCGTAATTCAGATGGTGTCACAGGTTATTCTGACGCGCTTCCGCGATACGCTGGCGCGCGCCGAGATACTGCATGAAAGCGCTGCTGTCCCTCCACCGGAAATTCTGGAACGAAATTATGCGACGCAATCAGACGTTTTTGAATCGGTGACCATATCGAACGAATTCAAGCATGCACTCGAGAATGATGAGCTGGAGCTGCATTACCAGCCGATCATTGATCTGCAAGAAGGTTCTGTTATCGGTTTTGAAGCCCTTATGCGCTGGACACACCCGCAAAAAGGCTTCATTTCACCGGGCGTATTCATTCCGATTGCCGAGAAAAGCGGTTTAATTGTTGATGCGAGTAAATGGGCATTGAAAGAGTCATGCGCGGCGCTGAAACGCATCGAAGCAGCGCTGGGCCAAAAGGAAAAGCTTTACGTGAGCGTCAACTTCTCGAGTCATGATTTCGCCGAAAGCGATTTCGTGCAGAATACAGTTGGCACGACTGAAGCCAGCGGCCTGAAACCATGGCAGATCAAGCTGGAAATTACCGAGCGTCTGCTGATGCAACAACCAGACATGGCCAAAGACACCCTGCAGAAATGTAAAGATGCCGGTATGGGCATTTCGATTGATGATTTTGGCACTGGTTACTCCTCACTCAGTTATCTCTATTACTTCCCCATCGAAACTTTGAAGATCGACCAAAGCTTCGTCCGGGCCATGGAAAAAGACACGCGCAGCCGCGAATTGGTAAAATCCATCGTGGGGCTGGGTAAAAATATGGGCCTGAATATCATTGCCGAAGGGGTAGAAACCCGTGAGGAAGCTGCCCTGCTCCGGGATATGGGCTGCGAAGCGGCACAAGGTTACCATTTCGCTAAACCCCTGCCTGAAAGCAAAGTCATCGAATTGCTGAAATCATGGCAACCCGCACGGATTTCTGCCTGATTTCAGGGTTTTAAGCCCACCCATCTTTTTCATAAAATTCAAACTAAAGATTACCGGATGTTAAGCAATTGGACCCTAAAATAGAGAATAGGCTGCTTGTAGCCTGTTCGGCTTATTGGGGGTCTTTTTCGATTTAATGACCGGGCCGGGGGAATGCTTAGGGGTTGTTTTTAGTTTATAATTTGATCCGTTCATTCAAGCAGGCTCAGTAAGGGCCGGGATTTGGGGAAACTTAATATGGCGCGCATTATTCACGACGATCAAGGTGGCCAAACCGGCAGTTCAGCCGAGGGACATCTCACAGTCATGCAGGCGGATGGCCAATCCAAGATTGCCTTACCAGAAGGTGATTTCATGGATAAAGGCGATATCTTGCGCGATGGACAGGATCTTATCCTTCAATCCTCAGATGGTCGTGAGATCGTTATTGAAGGTTACTTCAGCGCGATGCCTGCGCCGCTGCTGACCACGCCCCATGGCAGCCAGCTTACACCAGAGCTTGTGCAATCTTTTGTGAAATCAGAGGGCGCCACAGAATACGCCGCCAACGATACTGAAACGGATGCTTCCGCCGTTGGTATCGTCAAAGAGGTTTCAGGTGATGCGACCATTACGCGTGTTGACGGTACATCTGAGAAAGTCACGCTGGGTATGAATGTGCATCAGGGCGATGTCATCGAAACCACTGGTGAAGGCGCCGTCAATATTGTCTTCCTCGATGAATCCACGTTTGCCATTTCCAGCAATGCCCGTATGGCCATTGATGAATACGTATTTGATCCATCTACACAGTCAGGCGAAACAAACGTCTCCATCCTGCGCGGTATGTTCGTCTTTACATCAGGCCTGATTGGCCGTGATGATCCTGACGATGTTCAGATTGACACACCTGTAGGCTCTATCGGTATTCGCGGCACCACGATTGCCGGACGTATTGATCCCAATGGCGAAAGCCAGATTACAGTTGTCGAGGGCGCTATTGTCATCAAGAACGGCAATACCGAAGTGACACTGGCCGATCAATATGAAACTGTGAAGCTGACAGGTTTTGATGCGCCAATACAAATGGTAGGCACACTGGATGCCGATGCCATGAAAGGCAGTTATGGCGTTATTGGCACCGTAGCGCCTGCTTTCATGAATACGCTGAATACGGCACCCGCCGAAGAAAAGTCTCCGGATGGTTCTCCTGAAGAACAGAATGCTCCTGTTGATGCTGCACCGGAAGATGCACCTGTGGATGAACAAAGCCAGGTCGAAACCGAGCAGCCTGTATTGGCTTCGTACGATATTTTCAGTGATCCGCTGAATACGGGGTTTGATCTTAGTGTCATGCCTGAACCTGTTAATCCGTTCGATAGCAAAACAACGGTTACGGCCTCTTTGCTGGGCGCATCCAGCCTGCCCCTGAACACAACTACACTTGCTATTCCTCCTGTCCTTACGACAGATGCTATGGCAACCATCACTTCTGAAACTGTGGCAACACCTGTACTACTGCCGCTGGAAGTTGTCGTTGAAATTTTTGTTGACGATGATGCCCTAGCTGGTGACGTCGTGGGGCGCGTATTTACAACGATCAACTTCCCTGAAGTAGAAATCAGCTTTGCCAATGTACCGCTCGAAGGAGGACTGCCTGTTTTTGAACTGGTGCAGGTTGCCCCCGGTGTATACAATGTTATCCTGACAGATGCCGGTGAAGACGCTATCGATGGACTAAGCGGCGCAGTTACATCACTGGGCGCTGTCGATGTTGTCGCTACATTACCGGATGGGCGCTCCACGACAACAAATACAACTTCTCACTATGGTGACAACACCGGCGGTACGCCTGTCATTACCCCTAACCCTACCATCTCTCTGGATAACCTGATGGCTGACGGTTACAGTGTGGCAGGTAGTGCTGGCCAGGGCTTAGGTGTAGCCGGTGTTTATCTGGGCGATTTTGACCGTAATGGTTCCCAGAATTTTGGTGTTACCTCATTGGCTGGCATCATTCAAATGCCCTCTGCCACTAACATTTCAACCAGTGCTGCTGAAATGCGTATAGCCGGCGGCGGTGACGTAAACGGCGATGGTTATCTCGATTTTGTAGTTGGCACGCCTTACTTCAATACCAACCAAGGCCAAATACGCGTCCATAGCGGAGCCAATACAAGTCTGTACAGTACAAACAACGGTATTACGGGCGATTTATATGGTTCATCTGTTGCCTTAGTCGACTTTAATGGCGACGGTTATGCCGATGTCTTTAATGGCGCCAAAGGCGCTGGCGGCGGCGAAGGTGAAGTCACGCGCTTCCTGGGCAACAACAGCATGAGCTTTACAGGTATTCCCCTTACCGGTTTCGCTACGGGTACTGCCGGTGGTGCGCTGGATTCCCTGGGCACAGCCATGACCTCATTGCGCGATTACAACAATGATGGCTTTGGCGATGTAGCAATTGCCGGCATGACAGGCACCACCTCAGGTTACGTCAGAATCTATATGGGCAACACAAGTGGTGTAGCCGGAACCTCTGTAAATATTACTGTAGGCGCTATCGATAATTACAATATTCCCGTCTTCGATCTTGGCGATATTAACGGCGATGGATTCTCTGATCTCATGATTGGTGAAACAGGTTATAACCCTGATGGCACCGGCGATCTTGAAGGTCGCGCCCTGATTACATTAGGCGGCAGTAATGGCGCCATCGGCCTGAATATTGTATCCGACATCAATTCTAGGTTGGTGGGTGGTGGCGCAGCCGGGGATTTCAACGGTGATGGCTACGATGACATCTTCATCGCCATTCAAACAGGCACAACTGTCGATGCTTATGTGCTTTATGGCAGTGCTGGCATGGGCGGCACCTTGACCGTCGATGCATCATGGCTGGCGGCCAACCAAGGCAATTATTATCATATGACTTTGGATCTTACTGCGCATGGCAGCCCCGCTGGATTTGGCATTAGCGGCATGTCAATTGGCGACCAGAATGGGGATGGTTTCGAAGACCTTCTCCTTACATCTGATGATCTGAATAACGGTGACGGTGGATATTATGTCGTTTATGGCCGCGCCGATCCGTTTGACCTGGCTGGTCCCGATCCAGAAGTCCATACGGATTACTCTGCTAATGCATACTCAATGGCAAACGCCGGCGCTAACATGATTACATCCAGCAATGGCGACGGCCTTGTCGGTAGCGCAGATGCCAACATCATGGCAAACCTCAATGGTGGAAGTATCTATAATGCCGTAAGCTTCCAAGCGGGTGCGGGCAATGATATCATCAACCTGCACGGTACGGGAAATATGGCCCGTGTCATTGATGGCGGCGCTGGTCGCGATGAACTTCGCCTTTTCACGACAGGCAATATTGATTTCCGCAATATCAGTGAAATGTCAGGTATCGAGAAAATCGCCTTTAATACTGGCGTGAACCAGTCGCTCACCATTGGCTTGAACGACGTCTTCGGCCTACTCCAAACATCGCAGGAGTATTTCAACGCAGGCGTAGGAAGCCGTTATACACTAATGGTTGCCAATGAGGGTGGTGGCGCCAAAGAGTTGGTCATTGAGAACCCGAATGCGGGAGCCACGATGACATCGATTGGTTTCACGATTAATGGCACGCACGCTGATGGTGGCAACACTTATGATGTCTATACATTTGGGGCAGGATACCAGTTGCTGGTTGAACAAGGCATCACTATAACAGTGCAATGATCTCTATTTTGTCGTCGCGACAAACACGCCGTCCCAGCCATCGTTGGGACGGTTTGTTTTCAGAGAATCAATTCGTTGCTGATACATATCATAATATCCGTTCAGGCGTCCGGCAGAAAGATCGCGGCACTCCATGAGAACACTACCCGCTTCATCAAAATTCATAGCGCGATAGGCCGAAAGCATGCGCGATTGAGCTGATTTCCAAAGCATGAAGCTTTCGCTCTGCGCCATGTGCTCATCACCCAGAATTGTAAAAATACGCACAGGTTCGTTCTTACCCTTGACCCGTAATAAATCAAGTTCCAGTGTTGCCAGATCAGGCACGCGCGTTTGCGTCCCCTCACCGATCAAAATCTCGACACCATATGTCTTTGTTTGCCCCTCAAGTCTGGAGGCCAGATTGACATTATCGCCCAAAGCTGAGTAAGCAAAACGCTGTCTGGAACCCATATTACCCACAGAAGCAGGACCCGTGTTCAGGCCGATACCGGCCTGTAACAGGATAGGCTCTTCCCCTTTTGCCTGTGCCTCTTTTTTAAGTTTGTCGTTGATGGGCCGTAGAGCCTCATTCATTTTCAATGCTGTCAGGCAGGCATGGCGTGCATGGTCAGGATCATCAAGCGGCGCGTTCCAGAACGCCATCATGGCATCCCCCATGAACTTATCAATCGTACCACGGTTATGCATGACCAGATCCGACATAGGCGTCAGGAAGTCATTCATCAGCTGGGTAAGGGCTGCCGGGCTCATCCGTTCAGATATGCTGGTGAAATTACGAATATCGGTAAACATAATGGTAAGATCGCGCGTTTCACCACCCAGCACCAGCTTCTCAGGGTTTTTAGATAATTCTTCCATGAATTCAGGTGAGATATAGTGACCAAACGCATTCTTGACCCGGCGGCGGTCAGATTCCGTTCTTACATATGTAAGCAAGGTCGAAACCAAGAATATCATGCTAATGGCAAGTCCGGGATAAACAGGATCCAGCAATACACCCCATGTTGTATAAGCGTGCCATGACAATGCAAAACCGCAGCCAATCACAATCGTTGAGAATAGGCCCAGTAATAGCGCGTTCACAAAAGGAGCAAATATGATAATCAGAAGGCCGCTCACAAAGATGGTCAAGCTTTCCGCGCCCGCAATCAAACTGGGACGCGTCAGAAATTTACCCTGCAATATCTGTTCGACAACATTCACATGCACCTCAACCCCTGGAATGAACAGATCGAGCGGTGTTGAACGAATATCTTTAAGGCCGATGGCACTTGTGCCCACAAAAGCGATCTTACCGTCAATTTGGGGCATGACGGCGGCTTCGTCTGCCGGATCCAGCACTTTATAAGCCGGCACATATTCATCTGCACGTATATCGCGATAATAGACCCAGAAACGCGAATCCGGCTCAATCGGTACATCGTATTTCTGCCCTATACGCAGCTTATATAGAGTATCCAGAGATTTTTGCTCTTCTGCCTTCTTTAGCAGGATCTGGTTCTCAATTTTAGGATTTATCGCAGCGCGTAGCGCTTCAATGCCTAATGTGGGATAAAGCTGTGCGGGTTTATCATCCGATATGGTACGCGGATAACGCATAAACAATGTCACTTTGCGGATGATACCATCCACATCCGGTTCCGCAATAAAATGGCCGTTACCAACGGCAGCATCACTCAATATCTGCAGATCTGTGGCGACATTATCGCGCCCCACTGTCTGCTGAAGAAATTCGCCGCGCATTTGCTGGGCTTTGGCAGGCGGCAGGAAGCGGGTTTCACGGCTCAGCACAGGATCACGTAGATGGGTTTTTGCATCAGCCGCCACGAAACCCATAACAACATTGCCCGCCTTACTTATGGCCTCGGCAAATACGGCATCATTATCCGGCAAAGTCGTCATGGCGTCCTTTACAGGCTGCATGGCATCTGTTTCTGGCAAGCGTTCCGCGATCATACCCGGGGAGGTACGATCCGGCTCCGCAAAAACCATGTCAAAGGCAATTGCGCTTGCCCCCATGCCTTTCAGGCGTGTCGTCAAATCAGCCATTATTGTGCGCGGCCATGGCCATTGCCCCAATCTCTCTAATGACTCCTCATCAATATCGATAATGACTACATCATCTGTCGCAGGTCGTGGATGTAACTGATTAAAGGCGTCAAACACGACGTATTGCAGGCGCTTGCGCAGATCGTGATTGGAATGGCTGTAATACGTGGCCGCCGCCAGTAAAACCAGCAGTATCAAAAAATGGAAAAGACGGCTTTGTATCAGACGGGACAATGAAGCCCCCTTACGGTTCCCTGAGGGCACGGTCACGCGCCTGCAGGAACGGCTTGAGAATGTATTCCATGATTGTACGCTTACCTGTAATGACTTCCGTATCGGCAATCATACCGGGCGTCACTGGCAGCGGGTTTTGCGCTGTGCCGAGATAGTTTCTATCAGTATGCACTTCGATCTCAAAGAAAACATTCCCTTCCTTGTCGGAAACACTGCTGGCGCCAATACGAACTAGCTTGCCATTCAAGCTGCCGTAGCGTTGTGAGTCATAGGCACTGATTTTCACTTTCACAGGCTGGCCGACACGGAGGAAAGCAATATTATTCGGCGATACCTTGGCAATAATCTTAAGCTCACTGTCCAGCGGCACGATCTCAATCAATTTTTGCGCTGGTTCAATGACGCCGCCGACGGTGCGTACTGCTATATTATTAACGATGCCATCAACAGGTGCGCGCAATTCCGTACGGCTGACACGATCACCGATTGATTTAAGACTCTCGCCAATTTGCGCTACCTGCGTTTTAACATCCGAGAGTTCAGTCAACGCCTGAGAGCGAAAACGATCCATCTGATCGGCTTTTTGTTTTTCAGCGGCGCTCAGATCAGATTTAAGACCGCTAATACGTTCCTGTTGGGCATTTATCTGGCCCCCCATGTCATTTACTTCGCGCTCAAGTCGAATTTGCTCAAGTTTTGAAACTGCCTTCTTCGCGACCATTTCACGCGTAATGGATAATTCCTGTTGGAGCGATCCTCTGCTGGATGAAAGTCTGTTTATTTGTGCCTGTGCCTCATCGATATCTGATTTTACAGTCAGGATTTTATCTTCAAGAATAGAGATCGCATTTTTCAGTTCCTGCTGGCGGGAGCGATAAAGTGCCTGTTCATTTTGCGCAATATCGGGAATCTTCTTCATTAATTCATCAGGAACAACAAATTCCTTACCGGCCGCTTCCGCTTCGAGACGTGCTATTTTCAGCTTCAAGCTATCTGATTTTGCTTCAGCACCACGTTCTTCAGATGAGAACATGACATCGCTCAGGCGCATTAATACCTGCCCCTTGGTTACACGGTCACCCTGCCCGACGAGCAATTCCTGCAGCAACCCGCCTTCCAAACTTTGCACGATCTGGATTTCCTGCGTTGGTACAACCTGCCCCTGACCGCGCGTCAACTCTTCGATCTTTGCGAAGCTCGCCCAGATAATGAACAGCGCAATCATGGCTGTGATAGACCACAGCATTATATTGGAAGCCTTACTGGGTTTCAGTCGTGTAGCAGCCTCCAGTTGATCCATAAATTCTGTTTCGCGAACGTCCTGTGCCATTATGCACCGTCCTTTTGCGCAGGCATCTCGATACGGCCCTGCGCCAGAGCCTGCAACACACGATCACGTACGCCATCGATCACGATCTTGCCCTGATCGACCAGTATCAGGCGATCAACCAACGTCAGTAAATTCTGGCGATGCGTAATCAATACGAATGTTTTATCCGCAATCTGGCTTTTGATATGGCGGGCAAAGGCTTCTTCTGCAAATGAGTCCATGGCGTTGGTTGGTTCATCGCATACAAAAATCTGAGGTTTCATCAGCATGGCGCGTGCAAGGGCAATCGCCTGGCGTTGCCCCCCGGAAAGGCCTTCACCACGTTCACCCACCGGAGCATCATAACCCATAGGATGACGGGAGATAAATTCATGCACGCCGGATGCCTTTGACGCCTCCAGAATCTCGGCTTCTGTAGCCTGTGGCCTAGCGATGGTTATATTTTCACGGATGGTGCCACGGAACAGCACTATATCCTGGGCAATATAAGCCACGTTACGGCGCAAATCAGCCGGATCAATCTGGCGGTAGTCGGTATCATCTGCCAGAATAGCGCCATCTTTTGGTTCATAAAGCCCCAGCATTAAACGAGCAATCGTACTCTTGCCTGAACCCACACGTCCGATTACCCCCACTTTTTCACCGGGATTAATCACAAAGGAAATATTGTCCAGCACTTTACGGTCTGTTCCCGGATACATGAAGCTGACACGGTCAAATGTCAGCTTGCCTTCCAGATGGGGACGATGCAGGAACTGCTTGTGAGCCGGACGCTCGACCGGTTTACTCATGATATTATTCAATGTTTTCAGCGCACCGCGAGACTGATGGTAACGCGTGAGAAGATTGGCCACCTGACCGATCGGCGCAATCGCCCGCCCCCCCAGCATAACTGCAGCTATTAAAGCGCCCATAGTCATGTCGCCGTCGCGCACCATATACATACCGAGCAACACAACAATAATGGTCGCTGCCTGTTGCAGGAAGGTTGCGATGTTGACGCCCAGGCCGGAGATAAAACGCGATGTTGTGGCATGCACAGCAGCCTCGCCCACATGTGCGCCGTAACGCGCGCGCAGGCGACCGTCAGCACCGATGGACTTAATAGCTTCTAAGGAGCCAATCGTTTCAACCAGCAGCCCATGCTTGGCCTCGCCCGCATGCGCGGAACGAGCGACAACACTACGCAGCGGAATCTGCAGCAGCATGCCGATACCGACCACCACCAGCATCAGGAAGAACAGAAGCAACGCCACAGGTCCCGCAAGCATAAAGATGGCAAACAGGAACAGGAATGTGAATGGCAGATCCACCAGTCCGGTCAGGGTCGCAGACGTGATAAAATCACGTACAGAATCAAATTCACGCAGCATATTGGCGAAGGCCCCGCTGGATGCGGGTTTTCCGGCCAGACGCATATTCAGAACCTGGTCATACACGCGGCGGCTGGCCATCACGTCGATGCGACGACCTGCGAGATCAATAAAATACCCCCGCAACGTACGCATAATAAAATCAAAAGCAAATGCTGTGAGTGCGGCAATACCCAGAACCCAACCTGTTTCAATCGCGCTATTCGGAATGACGCGGTCATAAACATTCATAATGAAAAGGGGGCTAACCAGGCCGAACAAGTTGATCAATAAAGAAGCCACAATTACGCGACCATAAATACCCATATTGTCCTGAATCAGGGACCAAAACCATGTACGGTCCATATCTTCCGTATGGGCCAGCGCCGGATCTGTAAATGCCGATTGCGGGTGAACAAGGATGCCGTAACCGGCAAAGTTCTTTTCTATTTCGCTGAATTTAATATCACGCTCTTGTCCAGCCTCAGGATCATAAATGCGGGCTTTGCCTGATATATCGCGAGAAACCAGAACAACGCCGCGGCCACCCTTTAGAATCATGACAGCCGGCAATACCGGCTGCTGGAAGGAAGAAAGGTTAGCACGGCGGATAATTTTGGCTTTCAAACCCAGCCGGGATGCTGCATCACAAAACGTATCCGGGCCCATGCCTTTTTCATCATAAGCAAGGCCAGCTTTCAGGGCTTCAGCAGATTTAGCATGACCATAATGTGCAGTCAGGAAAACCAGACATTCAAGAAGAGAATCTACGGGAGCTTTCTTGTTTGTCTTGTCATTCATTTGTCAGACGCTGCCACAGGCGTAATGCTGAGAGCTTCCTGCAACCGTCCCATACCGGCAAGTGCCGCATATTGTGATGCCAGATAGCGGTATTCCCCGTTCAGCAATGACATTTCACTATTAAATAAAGCATTATCCGTTTGCATGAGTTGCAGCAGCGTAATCCGCGCGCCTTCGAATTGTGTATTTTGCGTGCGTAACAGATCCTTGCTTAAACGCACACGGTCATTCAGCACATCCACCTGATGCTTGCTGGTTTTCATGTCAGCATAAGCCGCCCGCACGGCGCGCTCAATCTGTCGTTCCTGCCCCTGGCGCTGTGCCGTTGCTTCGCTTTGGCGATATTTGGCCTTTTTCATGCGCGCGAATTGTTCACCACCTGTTTGCAAAGCCCAGTTCATACGCAGCATCGCGCGGGTATCCAGTAATTCGCCCCCCAGCACATCGCGCTGATCGCGTTTGGTATAGGATACCTCTCCCCTGAGATCAGGATAAAGCGTGGCACTTTCTGCATCAGCATCTTGTTCATAGGCATCCGCTGAAAGGCTTGCTGCCCGCAAGGCAGGATGCGTTTCCAGTGCTGTCTGAACGGCCTTTTCCACATCCGGCTCAATCAGAGCTGTTCTATCGTCTGGTTTGGCCAGTGCGCCTTCGGGTGCATGACCGACAAGTTCACGATAATCCGCCAGTGATGTTGCCAATGCACCTTCAATTGTGACAGCCGTACTTGCCAATTGGGCATTCACATCCCGTGCCTGCGCTGCCATGGCTTCATCAACAACGCCTTCAGCCACCAGCGTTTCAATGCGTTTAATATAATCGTCGAGTTTGGCTTCCTGTGCGCGGATACGGGTCAAAATATCTTGGTTACGCATCACATCGAGGTATATAGCCACCGTACGTAAAGCCAAAGACTCACGCGTATCCATGATCTGGAAGTTTGCAGACTCTTTACGCGCTGTCGCCGCATCCACACGGTTCATGGTTTCAAAACCATCAAAAATCATCTGGTTCATGGATACTGATGCTTCGTGGATCCAGGAGTATCCTGCGCCCCGTGTCACATTCAAACCACGACTGGTGCTATTGTCGCCATACATGCGGCCTGTTCCAGCGCTTACATCAATCTGCGGAAAATAATCCGACACATATTCACGGCGTTCTTGTGTTAACGCATCGCGGTTCGCGATAGCGGCTTCCACGGATGGATGATGGTTAAGCGCCTGAAGTACAGCATCAGATAGCGGTTCTGCCTGTCCCGGAACAGGCGCAAGGCAAAGCGCCAGAACAAAAGTGCTGGTACGAAACATGAGGGACATATGGCTTTTCATCATAATGAAATCAGCGGCGGGAATGAGTAAGGAGATACCTAAAGAAAAAAATCTAATATGTTGAATCTAAACAAGAACAAGGATTTACGCAAGCGTCCTTACACACAACGTGTACTGTTGCCGATCGGGGCTTCACAAAGCCCCCCAGTTAAGGCATCGTCTTTCCATTCGCTCACCACAGAATCTATTATTCTGTAAATTTATGGATGATCAACCGTGACTCTAACGATTGCTATTATAAAAGAAACCGCCCCTCACGAACGCCGTGTTGCTGCGATCCCAGAAACGGTGAAGAAATATACCGCCCTCGGATGTGCTGTGAAAGTTCAAGAAGGTGCCGGTACCGAAGCATCTTATACTGATAATATGTATAAAGATGCTGGAGCCACATTAGTTAACGGCAGTAGTGAGACTGTTAAAGACGCCGATATCGTTTTGTCGGTTCAGGCCCCCGATAACGGCACGCTTTCTAATATGAAAAAAGGCTCCATCCTTGCCGGAATCCTTTCCCCTTATAAAAATGAAGCTCTGATCAAGGATCTGGCATCCAAGGGCATTAATGCTTTTGCCATGGAACTAGTACCGCGTATTACCCGCGCGCAGGCTATGGACGTCCTTTCATCCCAATCCAACCTGGCCGGTTACAAAGCCGTGCTGGATGCCGCCGAACACTTTACACGCGGTTTCCCCATGATGATGACCGCTGCCGGTACAGTGCCTCCCGCTAAAATTTTTATCATGGGTGCAGGCGTTGCCGGATTGCAGGCGATTGCAACAGCACGCCGTCTGGGCGCGATTGTTTCCGCAACAGACGTGCGCATGGCCGCTAAAGAACAGGTGCAGTCACTGGGCGCAAATTTTGTCATGGTAGAAGATGATGAAACCAAAGCTGCTGAAACATCCGGCGGTTACGCGAAAGAAATGTCCGATGCTTATAAAGCCAAACAAGCGGCGCTCATCGAAGAAACCATCGCCAAGCAGGATATTGTGATTACTACAGCGTTGATCCCGGGTCGTCCGGCGCCACGCCTAGTCACCGCTAAAATGGTTGAGTCGATGAAACCAGGCTCTGTGATCGTTGATCTGGCTGTTGAACAAGGGGGTAACTGCGAACTGGCGGAAGCTGGCAAAGTCGTGAAGAAGAATGGCGTCAGCATTGTTGGTCACCTCAACGTCCCGAGCCGTATTGCCACCGATGCTTCAGCCCTATATGCCCGCAACCTTTTGAACCTGGTCAATCTGATCGTGGATAAAGAAACCAAGGCGCTGAATGTCAATTGGGATGATGACATTATTAAGGGCATTGCACTGACACGTGATGGCGCACTGGTACACCCACAATTCGGCGGCGCGAAAGCGGCTGCATAACTTTTTTAGAAAAGGACATATATAATGTCGAACGATACAAACCTGACAGAAAATGCCGCTGACCTAGCGACGCAGGCGCGCCTGCTTTCTGACCGTGCTGCAGAAATTGCCATGCAGGCTTCACAATCCGTTGCCCATGTCGGTGGTGATGATTTCCTCGTCACGGGCTTGACCGTGTTCGTGCTGGCATGCTTCGTCGGTTATTATGTTGTCTGGCGTGTGACACCTGCTCTTCACTCTCCTCTTATGGCGATCACCAACGCCATTTCATCCGTGATTATCGTGGGTGCTTTGATCGCGGTTGGCCCCGCTGGGCTGACATTCTCCAAGTTCCTCGGTTTTCTGGCCGTCATTCTGGCCAGCGTCAATATTTTTGGCGGCTTTATTGTCACACGTCGCATGTTGTCTATGTTCAAGAAGAAGGGTGCATAATCATGTACCTGAAAGATAAATTTAGCCTCCACGCAGATTGGCGTCATTACGAGGAAATCCGTAGACAGACACCGCAAACAGAAATCAATGCGTTGGTAGAAACCACCGAATCTATTCAGCAGTGGCCTGAGAATGTCACGTTCAGCACGCATTTTCCGCAGGAAAATGGGAATCATATTTACTCGATCAACGCTAGATCCACGGATGACTTCGAAAAATTCTGTAGTCAACCCATCGTGCGTAGACTCGCCTTTTAAAATTTAAGGAACGAAAAACCATGGAAACCCTCGCTCCCCTTGCCTATCTCGTCGCTTCCGTTTGTTTCATTATGGCACTACGCGGGCTTTCACACCCGCAATCGTCACAACAGGGCCTGATGTTTGGTATATTCGGCATGGGCCTCGCCGTGCTGACGACCGTATTGCTACCCCATGTCGTATCATACGGCTGGATCATCGCAGGTGTTATTATCGGTGGCACTATCGGCACCATCATCGCGATGAAAATTCAGATGACAGCTTTGCCGCAACTGGTTGCGGCCTTCCACTCGCTTGTGGGTCTCGCGGCTGTGTTCGTGGCGGCGGCGGCTTTCACAAACCCTGAGGCTTACCACATCGGCATTCCCGGCAATATCAAGATTGCCAGCCTGATCGAAATGTCTCTGGGTGTAGCCATCGGCGCTATTACTTTTACGGGTTCCGTCATTGCATGGGGTAAATTGCAAGGCGTCATTACCGGCAAGCCTCTGACTTTTAAAGGCCAGCATATGCTGAATGCAGCACTGGGCGGCCTGCTGGCGTTCCTGATCTTTATGCTGTGCACGACACAACAACCGATATTATTCCTGTTCGTAATCCTGCTAGCCTTGGCATTGGGGGTATTACTTATCCTGCCGATCGGTGGTGCGGATATGCCTGTAATCGTTTCGATGCTGAACTCATACTCGGGATGGGCGGCCGCAGGTATCGGCTTTACCCTGCACAATAACCTTTTGATTGTGACAGGTGCTCTGGTAGGTGCGTCTGGCGCAATTCTGTCGTACATCATGTGTAAAGGCATGAACCGTTCCTTCATGAATGTTATTCTCGGCGGTTTCGGTGGTGAACAAGCTGCTGGTGCTGCTGCGACAAGCATGGGCGACCGTACAGCCAAGATCGGTTCCGCAGAAGATGCCGCTTATATCCTTAAGAATGCATCGAGCGTGATTATTGTACCGGGTTATGGTATGGCCGTAGCACAAGCACAGCATGCCCTGCGCGAGGCCGCTGATGTTCTGAAGAAAGAGGGCGTGAAAGTGCGTTATGCCATTCACCCTGTGGCAGGCCGTATGCCGGGCCATATGAACGTTCTGCTGGCTGAAGCCAATGTGCCGTATGACGAAGTGCTGGAACTGGAAGACATTAACCGTGACTTCGCCATGACAGATGTTGTGTATGTGATCGGTGCAAATGATATTACTAACCCGTCAGCAAAGAACGATCCGTCATCACCGATCTATGGTATGCCGGTTCTTGATGTTGAGAAGGCAAAGACCGTGTTATTCGTAAAACGCTCAATGGGTTCAGGTTATGCCGGTATCGACAATCCGCTCTTCTTTGGTGACAACACCATGATGCTTCTAGGCGATGCCAAGAAGATGACGGAGGATATCGTCAAGTCGCTGGAACACTAATTTACAAGTTTTGGGACAGAGGCCGCAGGCATAACAACCTGCGGCTTTTGTGCATCTTTCAGGTGTGGGATAATTTCTACATCCCGGTTCGGTGCGAATTTCGCAATCTCCCAGTTATTACCGGAACTACTGGATGACCTATCGCTCTTACGCACCTGGTACAGCGCAACGTCACCATACTTACCATTCATCAAATCATGTAAGAAGCTGCCGAGCGCCGCTGACATGGGCACATAAATGCCATCAGCCGGTATCTGTTTATCCTGTTCAGGTATCCATGGCTTATCTTTACCATCAATATCAGATGGTGCAGGATGATAGAAAAACTTCAGGTGACCGCCACCTGTTCCATTATTAACGTACTCTGCCTGATGCTGACCTTTTGAAACATCCGGCTCTGCTGTGACAGCGATATTATTATCAAGGAGATATTTTGCAAATTTAATCGCCGCATCAGCGCTCATGTAACCATCGCCACCAGGCATCTCGTGAGTGCCATAATGATAAGGATCGGCGTTCTTAGATTTTAGAAATAGACGTGCTTTATCGTTGGCATTACTGTCGAAAATAAATCTGGCTGCCAGTGTGCCATGCAAGCGCCCTAACTCGGGCCCTTCCCCGCAGCGGCTCATTGCCAGGTCTACTAATGCTGGAAGCATCTTCTGATCATATTCCTGCTTCAGCTTATCCGATGAAGCTCGGGATGTTTTCTGCGCCGTTTCTTTCCGGCTTTTATCATATTGGTAGTCAAAAGTGATGCCCGCAACGAGTGCAAAAGGGATAGCCAAGCTTATCGCTATTTTATGGGATTTTTTCATATGTATGACCCTGTTTGATTATTTATTGTTACCCATAACAAACAACACACCCCTTAAGAGGTCAACTATTATTATTCCCGATTTTTCATGTGCAGCGCACTACTAGTGGTTTTCCCTCTGTTTTTACCCATGCTATGCTTACCTAAAATAAGGCCAAAATCAGAGCCTTAAGCAAGAGTAACAGGGACTGCTTTTAATATGGATGAGAGTAAACTGCGCGCGCATTTCCGCGAAGCCTCTACCATGCCAGAAGGCTGGAGCGGCAATAAGTTCTTTATCAATGCGCAAGGTCATAAGATCCGGTATGGCTATGCTCCGGCACTCACTGATTCACCACGTGGTACAATCATTCATCGTCATGGCCATGGCGAGAGTATCGATCTTTATAATGAAGCGATGCGCTGGTATCAGCAATCAGGCTTTGATGTCTGGGCTTACGATCTTTGCGGACATGGATTGTCTGAAGGAAAAGACCCTAATCATAACCCCAGCCCCAAAGACACATTTGCTGCGGTTCATGATCTTGACCTGTTCGTACATAACGTTGTCAGGCGTGTTCCCAACAAACCCCTGATCATGAGTGCGCATTCCCTCAGCGGTCATAGCGGTTTGATATATATGCAACGTCATCCCGATATTTTCAGCGCTGCCATTATGAGTTCGCCTATGTTTGATATATACAGGCTGGGCATGCCCTCTATATGCAGACCAGTTATCCGTGCCCTCTTTCAGGCCGCATGTATGCTGGGTTTTAAAAATACAGCAACACCGGTTACGGGATATACCCGGCTAATTGATCGTTTACAACGCACGAGTGAAAGTCTGGCATGCATTTCTCTGGGCGAAATCAATTACCGGGATGAGGTAAAAGGCCAGATCAAGCGCCAGCATCCAGAACGGTATCATGACCTTCCCAGTTTTGGCTGGGTAAATGCCGCCTTCAAAACGATTACACCGGCACTAAAGACTTCCTTCCTGCGTAACATTCGCACACCCCTGCTTATTGGTAGCGCAGGTCCCCTTGAAGATTTGGTAGCGACCGATGCCCACGCCCGCGTCGCCCGTATCATGCCCTATGCCAAACTGGTTAAACTGCCGTTTGCCGTGCACAGCTTATGGCATGATCGGGAGCATAGTTATCAAGAGTGGCTTAAACATGTATCTGCCTTTTTGGACAGAGTGGCGCCGCTCGGGCGGGAATCGCCTTTCCCAAGTGAAAAGCTGCAAAAACCTACAGCTTTTTCAACCCCATAATACCGTCTTGCATCTTTTGCCATAATTAAATATTCTTGGCGGGAACAGGGTATAAAAATGACATATCTGAAATCATGGGATGAACTTGAGGGGCGCTTTAAATACCCCGACAACTGGCAATCGGACTGGATGACAAATCGTCGCGGTCGCCAAATCTCTTGCGCGCAAGCCCTGCCTGAAAACCAGATTGAAGGTCATGTTCTCGTAGCAGAAGGTCTGGGCGAATATAAGCAGAAATATATTGAACTGGCACGTGACTTTAACAGGCATTCCTGGGGCTTTCATATTTTTGACCGCCAGGGCCAAGGCCTTTCAGGCCGCAATACGGAGCACCCCTATAAGATTCATTGTGATGATTATCGCGATGATGTTGACGACATTATCCAGTACGCGATGACAAAAATCCCAAAAGACGGGAAACCGATTGTATTGCTGGGGCATTCGACAGGGGGTCTGCTGACATTGCCCGTTTTGCATGCTGATAGTCTTAAGCCAAAGACACAAAGACTTTTTAAAGCCGCTGTCCTAAGCGACCCTTTATTGGGCTTTTTGGAGCCTGCAGCTCGTCATCGTGAAGGTTTACTTGCGTTTCTACCCATGCCCCGGTCGGTCCGCCGCATGACGGTGCCCGGAGGCCTGAGCGACTGGGTGGCGCGATATGATCCGCGCAGCCTGCATAAAGTCGAAGAATTCTCCACCGACCCACAACGTTCACTTATTCATGATTTCTGGCAAGTTCATAAGCCCGAATTGCGTACTGCCAGTTGTACGATGGGCTGGATTCAGGAAATGTCACGGGCTATGACACTCATCAGGAACCCTGGCTACATAGAAGGCATAGAGCACCCTATAGCCGTCTGCACCAGCGACATGAAACTGCATGTTGACCCGCAGAGAACCATGCAGGTGATTTCCCGCATGCGGAACGCCATACATTTGGACTTTCCTGAGGGACACCACGAATTACTGATGGAGAAAGATCCCATCCGCGACCGGATTATCAAAGAAACCATCAAATTGGGCCTTGGTAATTAAGCCCTAATGCCCCCTATGCTTCATTCACAAGCTGTATTATCATATTGCTACTATGAAACCTGCCCTATCCCTACCCTCTCTTGAGTCCCGCTTTCTGCCGCCCGAAGGCTGGCGCTGGCATACATTCACAAATCCGCAAGGCCGCAAGGTTCGTTTTGGCACCGTAGCCCCTGCCAGCCGCATTCCTGATGCTGTTGTCATCATGGCCCCGGGCTTAAGTGAATTCGGTGAGAAATATTTTGAGCTGGCGCATGATCTGTTGCAGCGCAATTTAAGTCTGTGGGTGATTGACTGGCAGGGCCAGGGGCTTTCTGACCGCCATCTTAAGAACACGCCACATAAACGTCACTCCACCAGCTTTGACGATGACGTTACTGATTTTCATTATTTCATCATGGAATATGTGAAGCATTCTGCTGTGCATCCTGATGTCGGCAGAATTCCTTTAGTACTTCTCGGCCACTCCTTGGGCGGTAACATTGGCCTTCGTTACCTGCACGAACATCCAGAGACATTTGCCTGTGCGGCATTTAGCGCCCCTATGCTCGGTATGCGCGACTTACGCGCTATACCTACCCTCTTACATAAACCTCTGGCCGCCGCGCTGAATGAGTGTATGGGTAATTCATATGTGTTTGGCGGCAGCGACTGGCGGGCAGAGGTGCGTAATAATCCCGGCCACAACATTTTCTCGGGCGATGCTATGCGTGATACCATTCATAATGCGTGGTGCCTGCATGATCCGCGCTTACAAGTGGGCAGCCCTACCTTCCGTTGGTTATATGAAGCCGTGAAATCATGTGCGTTGATCAATCAGGCACAATTTCTAAAAGATATCAAGACACCGGTACTGCTATCAGTCGCCGAGAAGGATATGCTGGTTGACAATAATGCCATTCGCCGTGCTGCAAAAATCATCCCCCATGCGCGCCTGTTAGAGATTGCCGGTGCCCATCATGAAATCCTGATGGAAACTGATGATATTCGACAAAAATTCTTCCAAGCATTCGAAGAGCTTCTGTCCCATGCGGCGGTGCGCGGGCAGGTTAAACCCTTCTAGACAGTTGAAACACTTTTCGACTCGGGGCAGAATGATGCTCTCAGTAAAGGATTTTTGTTATGAAAAAAGCAGCCGGTGAAGAATTTGATGCCAAACGGGTCCGCCTCAGTGACCGTATTCTTTATGCGCTGGAACTGGCCATTGAACAGGAAGACATCAGCATTTCTGAAGCACTGGTTCGGGCTCTTGAATTGGCCATGACGCGTAACACCGGTGGTGGCGAATTTGTAGAACGCCGCGATTATCCGCCTGAAATCCGTGAAGCCATGGATAAGCTGCGAGAAGTCAAAAAGAACTCGACGCAGATTCGTAACTAAGAAGCTATCAACGTCAGCCATTCTTCTTCAGAGAGCACAGTGACACCCAACTCACGCGCTTTCGTCAGCTTTGAGCCTGCGTCTTCGCCCGCAATCACGTAATCAGTTTTCGCTGATACAGAGCTTGCCACCTTGGCACCCAATTGTTCGGCCCGTGCCTTGGCTTCGTTACGGCCAATTGTTGCCAGTGTACCTGTGAACACAACGGTTTTCCCGGCCACAGGTGAGTTTCCGGCTTTCGGGATATTATAGGGTGTGATTGTAAGCTGTTTGGCAAGATCAGTCAGCACATCCTGATTATGTGGTTCATTGAAAAACGCGATGATATCATCAGCCACACTCGGTCCTATATCTTCAATATTCAGTAAATCCTGATGCGCATCGCTATCCTCTTTGGCAGCAGCTTTCATGGCCTTACGCAAATCATCCAGAGTTGCATAATTGGCTGCCAGTTTCTTTGCTGTTGCCTCGCCCACCTGACGAATACCTAATGCATAGATAAAACGTTCAAGACCAATCGTGCGGCGCGCATCGATAGACTTGAACAATTTGTCGACGGATTTCTTGCCCCAGCCCTCACGCTCCTGCAGCGGTACTTCTAATTGCTTATTGATCTTTTCGATGCGGAAAATATCACCCGGGGTACGTACAATTTCCTCGTCCCAGAATTCCTGAATGATTTTATCACCCAAGCCTTCGATATCGAATGCCAAGCGGCTGACAAAATGCTTCAGACGTTCAACAGCCTGAGCCGCACAGATAAGCCCGCCTGTACAGCGCACGACCACCTCCCCCTCTTCGCGAATGGCATGAGAACCACAAACGGGGCATTTATCCGGGAATTTATATTTATGCGGATTGCCCTCACGTTTTTCGAGCAAGACTTCAACCACCTGAGGGATAACGTCTCCTGCACGCTGGATCACAACATGATCACCCACACGGATATCCTTGCGTTCGATCTCATCTGCATTATGAAGCGTCGCGTTTGATACAACGACACCGCCCACAGAGATAGGCTCTAGTCTTGCTACAGGTGTCAGAGCACCTGTACGACCCACCTGAATATCAATACCCTTGATAATCGTCACAGCTTTTTCGGCAGGGAATTTATGTGCCACAGCCCAACGGGGGGCGCGTGAGACAAAACCCAGACGCTCCTGCCAATCAATACGGTTCAGTTTATATACCACACCATCTATCTCATAAGGCAATTCAGGCCGCAGAACTTCAATATCGCGATAATATTCAAGAACTTCATCTACTGTCTTGCAAAGTTTTGCGGGCTCAGCCTCTGTAAATCCATATGATTTGAGAGCCTTGCGAATACCCCATTGCGTATTTGCCATTTCGGCGCTCACTTCACCCAGTGCATAACCAAAGAAATGGAGCGGACGTTCTGCTGTAATTTTTGAATCAAGCTGCCGCACACTTCCGGCGGCTGCGTTTCGTGGATTGGCAAAAAGTTGTTTGCCTGCCTTTTCCTGCCGCTCATTCAGTTTCTTGAATTCATCACGGCGCATATAAACTTCACCACGCACCTCTAACACGTCGGGAGGGTTTCCCTTTAATATTTGAGGAACATCGCTAATTGTGCGGACATTTTGGGTTATATCTTCCCCTTCCGCGCCGTCACCACGCGTTGCTGCAAGGGTCAGTTTGCCCTTTTCATACCGCAAAGAACAGGAGAGACCATCAATCTTTGGTTCTGCTGCCATTTCCAGCTTCTCTGATTCAGGCAAGTTCAGAAACTTACGCATGCGTTCGAGAAAATCGTATACATCCTGATCTTCAAAGGCATTGGAAAGGGACAGCATAGGAACCGCGTGCTTTACTTTCTTGAAGCCTGACGAAGCAGATGCACCCACAGTCTGTGTAGGACTGTCTTTTGTTATAAGTTCAGGATGTTTCTTTTCTATCGCTTCCAGCTCCTGGCGCAATTTATCGTATTCAGCGTCAGAGATTTCAGGATCATCTTTCTGATAATACAACGCATCATGATGCCGGATTTGTTTTACCAGTTCGGCATGGCGCTTTCTGGCATCGGCATGATCAAATAAAGATGTCATTACGAACCTGTTTCCAGCAATTTGGATGCTGCCGCACGGGCTTCGGCAGTGATTTCAGCGCCGGAGATCATGCGGGCGATTTCTTCACGGCGATCATTCATGCCCTGCAGCGGCAGGACTGTGGTTTTAACATCCGTCTTACCACTCTTCATAACGATATAATGCGCGTTGGCACGTGCGGCCACTTGTGGTGAGTGAGTTACAACCAATATCTGCCTGCTCAGTGCCAGACGCGCCAGTCTTTCGCCGACAGCCGCAGCTGTGCCACCGCCAATACCGCTATCAACCTCGTCAAAGACAAGCGTCTGGGCCGCGCCCACTTCTGCCATAACAACTTTCAGCGCCAGCATGAAGCGCGACATTTCACCACCTGAGGCAATCTTGTTTAACGGGCCTGGGTTGCTGCCGGGGTTGGTTGCGACCAGGAACTGTACCTGGTCCATACCTTGTGGTCCCCATGCCGAATCATCCAGCATATCCACGCGCGTTTCAAATCGTGCCTTATCCAGCTTCAATGGCGGTAATTCCTGCGCCACAAGTTTGTCCAGCTTGGTCGCGGTATCCTGGCGTTTTTTACTGATGGCGCTGGCTTCCGCTTCATATGACTTACGCGCCTGCACGACCTTTTGCTCCAGAGCCGCCAAATGATCATCTTGTTTATCGATCATCTGCAGCTCCTCACGCATTTTATCAGCCAGAGCCGCCAGTTCATCTGCCTTGCAATGATGCTTACGCGCCATACCACGCAAGGCGTAAAGGCGATCTTCAATTGTTTCAAGCGGCATTTCACCGCTTTCCATTCTGCTTATAACAGACTGTACATCGGCAACAGCAGCCTGCAACTCATCACCCGCGCGATCCAATGCCGCCATAGCTTGCGACAGATCCGAACCGGTTTTATCAAGAATACGGCCTAATGTGCGGGAGGCACGACCGACAGACATCTCAGCCCCAGAGTCACCACCAATGGCATCCCATGCTTCCTGCAATGCTTCCAACACCTGCCCACGATGTTTTAGACCCTCACGGCGGATCAGCAATTGCTCCTCTTCGCCAACCTCAGGCGCCAGATCATCCAGCTCCTTCACGGCATGACGCAGATATTCTTCATCAGCTTTCGCCTTTTCCAGTGCGGCACGTGCTTCAGATAGTTGATTGCCTGCTGCACGCCATTCATTCCAAAGCCTGTTGATCTTGCAGCCATCCACACCCGCATATTCATCCAGCAACAAGCGATGCGTACGCGGATCAAGCAAGCCTTGCGTATCAAACTGGCCATGGATTTCCACCAGCAGGTCACCTGCCTGCTTCAGAACACCTACACTGACAGGTTGATCATTGATAAAGGCGCGGCTGCGACCATCCACACCTACAATACGGCGCAAAACAATCGTCTGATCACTTTCAAAACCTCGTTCCCGTAACAAGGCATGCAAAGGGTGATCAGCGGGACAATCAAATTCAGCCGTTACCTGCGCCTGATCAGCGCCTTTGCGCACCAAGCCGCTATCTGAACGCCCCCCTAGCGCCAAACCTAAGGAATCAAGCAGAATGGATTTACCAGCGCCCGTCTCACCCGTCAGGGCGCAAAAACCGGTCGCGAACTCAACGGTCAGCTGATCGACAAGAACAACATTGCGGATATGCAGTGTGCGTAACATACCTGCACTACTCTTCCGTTACTATTCCGGCTTAAACAGGGAATCGACAGTTTTATCGACCCATGAACGATCTTCCATGACCTGCTTGCGCAATTCTGGCGTCAGCAGTTTAAAGCTGTCTTCGTACCATTGGCTGCCGGGATAGTTATGCCCCAATACAGCGGCTACACGTGTGGCTTCACCCTGCAAGCCCAGAGTCAGGTAAATTTCGACCAGACGGTGAAGCGCTTCCGGCACGTGTGTTGTCGTCTGGTAATTCCTGACGACGCTCAGGAAACGGTTCATGGCGGCATTGGTCTGGTTAGCCTTCAGGTAATAACGGCCAATTTCCATTTCCTTGCCGGCCAAGTGATCCAGTGTCAGATCGCGTTTTAAAGTTGCATCGCGGGCATAACGGCTATCGGGATAACGGTTGATCAAAGTCTCAAGCGACTCGAGCGCCAGCTGTGTCATTTCCTGATCGCGCGCAACATCGGTAATCTGTTCATAGAAACAGAGCGCCTTCAGGTACAGCGCATAATCGGTGTTGGGATTGCCGGGATGAAGCTCCATAAAACGATCCAGCGCCAGGATTGCTTCATCATAACGTGTATTTTTATAGTATGAGAACGCCGCCATCATCTCGGCCTGCGTGGCCCACTGCGAATAAGGATGCTGACGTTCGACTTCCTCGAACAGGCGCGCAGCTTCGTTATACTGGCCCTTATCCAGAGAGTCAGCCGCCTGATTGTACAGGGACTCAACAGGCCTATCCGCCTCCAGTTTTTTCTTGTCGCCGGAGGAGCCGCAGGCCGCCAGCACCATCATGCTGCCGAATGCCGAAACCAGAAGGATTTTTCGTGTGTGTTTTTGCATGTTTTTCATGGGCCTAAGAATAGCCCCTTCCCGGCATTCTGAAAAGAGGAGCAGGCCGTAGAATCCACAGGGTAATCCTCTGAATATGCTAAGAAAAATCAGTAAAACAAGCCCAAAGTCTTATGACTGGGGTACGCACGGTAACGCGGATCCTCAGCATGATAGTGCCAAAGCGTATGGTCAATCGAGACAGGCTTTCTAGCGATCACAACAGCCATCTCTTCTACAGCCTGGCATGCACAGGCACGGATTTCAATTTCTTCGTCGCTGCCGCCGGGAATTTCCTCACCGCGCATAATACGCGCTTTAAGATCCGGTTCGTATTCCAAAACACCCTCAGCCTCAAGGATTTGTGGTACACCATTATCCGCAAACATGGTTAAACGATCCATATCGTTGAACAAATGTATGCCCAGATGATTAAAAGCCAAATGCAGATCAGCCGCAGCAATTTGCGCCCGTTTGTAAATAGGGATATCGCGCCCCCGATATTCGTGCACGTCGGCAAATTGCGGCAGCTTGGCCAGACGTTCCACAATACGCGCCGCACGACCATTGGCATCGTTGATAAAACTTAAGAAACAGCCACTATTTTCGTGCTCAATCATTTGCCCCAGATAACGTAACCCTGCCGCAAATAAATCAGCAATTTTCTGTGATTGTGGCTGGTAAGGAAGCTCAAGAATTTCATGCACATGATCAGATGTCATGTGCGCAAGATCTTTTGCCGTCAGGGGCTTTTTCTCAAAACATTTTTTTAGGCGCACAGAAACGCTATAGTAAATGGAACCTTCAATCAGTGGCCAACCTTCTGCGGCCAGCATATTCTTATAACCGGAACCGTAATTGATCGCATCCAGCGCCAGCACGTAAGCCGCCGTATCTTCGGGATTACCGATATAGTGATGGTCTGTATCAAAGATGGTTGAAGGATGCCTGTCAGGCAATTGACGCGCGTACTCAACAAGGCGATCACGATTGATACGCACATGGCGCGCATTCGCCGCCACGTAAGCAAAGCCTGCGCGGATATCGTCGAATATATCGGATCTAGCCATAGATTGGAGCAGCATCATGGGCGGCATAAAAGCCGAAAACCATGTGAAAAGTCAAGAAAATCAGGCCTTAGGCCAGTGCTACAGTCGAAGCATCGCCATGACCGGCAATATGGCTGAAAGTCGCTTCGGGATCATCCATGAACAAATCTACAGGCATCCAGGCGCCTTCTGTACTGAAAAGCTTATGCAGGATCTTGTTATTCATGTCGTGGCCTGCGCGGAAACCTTCGTAAGCGCCGATAATCGGACCACCCGCCAGAAACAGGTCACCTACGGCATCGAGAAGCTTGTGACGGATGAATTCATTGTGGAAGCGTAAGCCTTCCTTATTCATCACGCGGCCTTCGTCCAGAACGATGGCGTTATCGAGAGAACCGCCACGTGCAAGACCTGCTGCACGCATGGCTTCAACATCCTTCAGGAAACCAAATGTACGGGCTTCGGAAAGGTCATGACGGAAATTACCGTTCACCAGCTTGGTTTCGAAGAACTGCTTGCCGATCACAGCATTCGGGAATTCAATCTGGCCTGCAAAAACGCTGCCTTGGGCAGGTGAGAGACGAACACGTTTGCCATTCTCTTCCAGAATAATTTCCCTGAGAACTTTAATACCACGACGCGGCATCGCCTGCGCCACTGTACCAACTTCATCGATAGATTTTACGAACGGCGCCGAACTGCCATCCATAACAGGCACTTCCGGACCATTCAGTTCAATGCGCACGTTATCAATGCCGCAACCGCGTAAAGCGGCCATCAAATGTTCGATGGTACCCACGGTCACTTTGTCTTTGTTACCGATCATAGTGCACAGACGCGTATCAACGACGCTGTTCCAGAGCGCCGACACAACATTGTCGCGGTCACTAACATCGGTGCGTACAAAAACGATGCCCTGATCAGGCAGTGCCGGATGCACGGTCATGGTGACGTTCTGCCCGCTGTGCAGGCCGACACCTTCAAAAGTAACGGCGGATTTCAATGTATGTTGCATACGCGCACAAAGCCTTTATTAGATGAATCTAATTCTGTTCGATTAATATAAGAGGGGGCATTTTCCTAAACAAATCACGGTTTATTGCGCCGTGTTACAATTCACAGAGGTTATTTTATTCAATCAAATCAATGCATTAACTATACATCGCTGAGAGTCCGATTTTATTGTCTGTTACAGAGGGTTGTGTTATAAATCTGTAAAATAGCAACAGGGGAATTTTATGGCTGATCACAAAATTCATGATTTCAGTGACGATCCGCAGGTTGTCGGCACAACAACGCTAAGCACCTCAGCAATTCTGGGCATTATTCTGCTCAGTTTAGGCGCAGCCTTCTTTGTTGCTACAAGCGCCAGCGATGCCCTGAAAGAAACCGCCACACCTCAACAGAAGAAGGCGGTTAAGACGCCACCCGCACCTGCACCAGCAAAACCTGTTGCCAAACCTTGATGAACAAAAGGGCCTCTAGAGGCCCTTTTTAAACAAGCGCGAATATTATTGCGGAATCAAACGCACGTTCGCAGAAGCACCAAGGCTGCGCAAAGCTGAAAGCTCTGTATCCGTAATTGAATCAGCCGCTGTCAGAGGGCACATCGCCTCATAGCGCATGAATGCTGGCCCCAGATTGATGGCCGCAACCTTGCCGGCTTGCGCAAAAGTTTGCACCAGATCTTCTACAGCCTGACGGTTGTTGCTGCTATTGAGGATTTTGACATCCAATACTCTGTTTTCTGTAGGCATGTACACACTCCTTTGTGAAGCATCCTCATAAGATATAAGCGCAAATTATGTCAATATTTTTCTGGGTAAAAAAAGGGTCTCCGTAAGGAGACCCTTTGAAGTTGTCAGCCGTCCGTCAACGGCTAGTTGGCTTGGCGACGGAGAAAAGCCGGGATATCCAGTTCGTCGTCGGCAGGTTCCGCAGGGCGGGTTGCCGCAGGCGCTTCGATATTCAGGCTTCCCTGAAGCGGACGTTGTGACGCCCGCAAACCGGTTTCTACGTGTGAAGATGCAGGCGCTACCGACTCTTGAGCCACTTCCTCGTCGTCATGGCCGTGGTGGCGCAGTTGACTGGTGAAGCGTTCGAAAATCGAAGGACCGCGTTTCTTAGGTGTGCTGGCTGCGCCGGGGACGGGAGGACGCAGGTTATAGCCCTGAGCAGGTTGCGCTTCAGCAGGTGCTGGCGTGCGTGATGCCGCCAGACCACTGAATTGCGGGCCGTAGCCGGACAACATACCGTCGCGGCTGCGGCTTTCCGGCGGTACTTCCACCGGTTGCGGCGGGATGAAGGCATTGTTATATACCGTCCCGCGTACAGATTGAGATGCGACTTCTTGCGCCCCACCCTGCGCTACGTATGTAGGCGCAGGCACGGAAGCCGCTTCAGGCTTTTTTACTGTGGCCTCATAAACAGGCTGCATGATTTCCTGTTCAAAGAGATCACCACCTACAGATGCTTCCACAACTTGTGTTTCCACGCGGCGTGCTGTTGCAACGGCCGGTGCAGAATAAGTCTGAACAGGAGCACGTGTAGCCACTGTCGCTGCAGAACGCGCCACATTCATACCCTGAGGTACAGCTGGCTGATAGTTACGGGCATAAGCCGATACAGCAGGCTCTTCCATCGAACCTTGCACTGTTTGCGGCTGAGCACGCTCAACACGGCGATCAACCTGCTGTTGCTGGGCTGTCACGGCATTGATGATGTGCGGACCGAAATTGCTTTTGGATTTTTTCACCTCTGCAGCATCGATACCTGTCGCCACGATGGATACGCGCATAACGCCTTCCATGGCGGGGTTGTAGGTCGAACCGAAAATGATGTTGGCGTTCGGGTCTACTTCGTCGCGGATGCGATTGCAGGCCTCGTCGATTTCGAACAGGGTCAGATCGCTGCCGCCTGTGACGTTGATGATGACAGCGCGTGCGCCTTTCATCGATACATCATCCAGCAATGGATTGTTGATGGCTTTCTCAGCCGCCTCAATCGCACGACCTTCACCGGTGGCTTCACCGGCACCCATCATCGCCTTACCCATTTCCTGCATAACGGAACGGATATCAGCAAAGTCCAGGTTCACTTCACCGGGCATAACCATCAGGTCCGTCACGCCGCGTACAGCAGCCTGCAGAACACTGTCGGCCATGCGGAAGGCTTCAGCGAATGTAGTTTTCTCGTTCGCGACGCGGAACAGATTCTGGTTCGGGATCACGATCAGCGTATCGACGTACTGTTGCATCTCTTCGATGCCAGCTTCCGCCATACGCATACGTGTCGTGCCTTCGAAGTGGAATGGTTTGGTCACCACACCGACTGTGAGGATGCCCTTATCACGGCATGCACGGGCAACAACCGGCGCCGCACCAGTACCTGTACCACCACCCATACCGGCAGTGATGAAAACCATATTGGAGCCTTCGAGATGACGCATTACATCATCCAGAGATTCTTCAGCCGCTGAACGACCTACATCCGGACGGGCACCCGCTCCAAGACCGCCCGTTACTGTGACGCCCAGCTGAACGCGGGTTTCACACAGGCTACCTTCAATGGCTTGCGCATCTGTATTGCAGATCACGAATTCGCAACCCTCAAGGCCTGCGCTGATCATATTATTGACGGCATTACCGCCAGCGCCACCGACGCCTACGACTGCTATTCTAGGGGACAATTTCTGCACCTCTTTGTGCTGCATTCTAATGTTAATCATGGCGGGGACTCCTCCATTGGCTTGATCTCCTTGTGATTCTATCTCTGTTCATTGATTTTTATGAAGGGGCGAAACTTGATGTTTTGCTCAGATATCAGTGATTTACGCATGGTTCAGGCACTCTTTATGTGGAATCTAAAAATGAATGAAGCACGCTAAGTGACTCATTCGACTCAGGTTTGTGAAGTCTGGCAAAGGGCTCCTGATTCGTGAAGAGCATGCAGGCAGAAAGCTGTGGATAAGGCGGGGTTTTGAAGGCTAATGTTCTGTTGAAAATGAATTTAGTGCATTTTCGGCCTGTTGACAGTCCCGTGCAAAACTAGGTTGTCACTCAATTTGATTCGGGAAACCCCTGAAATGACTCATACTTTTCGGTTTTATCGCAAAAACGAATCAAAAATCACCAAATAAACGAAGAAAACAACCATATGTCAGGCGGGGGACCTTACCAGTTCTCTTTAAACCAGACTTTTACCTGCTCCCACATAGAGCCAGGAGCGGCCTGCGCCGTAACAGCAGCAGGGATTTCATGGCCCCTCTCGGCTACATAGGTCAACAAGCCTGCGGTGGTTGCAAAGGCGGGACCATTCACAGCTTCTGCCAATCCAGATACACGGATGGGGCGGCCCTGGCGAACTTGCTTATCCAGCACCAGCTGCGCCAGATCACGAAGGCCTGGAATCTGGCTGGCACCGCCTGTCAGAACCACACGACGCCCTGCCAGTTGGCCGGCACCACTGTCATTCAGGCGTGCGCGCGTAAGCTCAAGTATTTCTTCAAGGCGCGGCTGGATAATACCGACCAGCAGAGAACGCGGCACATGGTTTGGATGTGTGCGGTCATCTTCGCCAATAATCGGTACATCAATCACTTCGCTTTCGTCCGCGAGCGTCGCCATAGCGTTACCGTAAAGCGTTTTCAGGCGCTCAGCATCGGCAATCGAAGTTGTCAGGCCACGTGCAATATCACTGGTAACATGTTGCCCCCCCAAAGGAATGGCATCTGCATAGACCATCGCGCCACCATGGAAAACAGCAAACGAAGTGACGCCACCGCCCATATCAATAACCGTGCAGCCTAAATCCATTTCATCATCGACGAGGCAGGATAACCCCGCCGCGTATGGGGAAAGGCATAGCGCGGCAATATCCAGATGGCTGGCCTCGATACAGGTCGCAAAGTTACGCAGGGCCGGTGTATCACCGGTTACCAGATGAATATCGACACCCAGATTATGCCCCACCATGCCGCGTGGATCGCGGATACTCTGGTTACCATCCAGGCCGTAGCCGACAGGAATAGTATGCACGAGTTCGCGGCCCGATGTGACAGCCTGATCCTGCGCTTTCGATAAAGCACGGCGGATATCCGTATCGGCGACCTCATGGCCCAGGGTATGAACCTCGACATTAAAGTTATGTGATTTGGCATGAACGCCCGGCACATTGATGATGACTTCGCGCAGGGGATATCCCTTCATGGCTTCGGCCGCCATATTCTCGGCGGCATGCACGGTCTGGCGAATGGAAGCTTCAGCAGCCGCTAGGTCAATGACTGTGCCAGCCTTGATCCCTACAGCCGCCTGATGGCCAATACCCAATATCTGGAAGCGCCCTTCATCATCGACGACACGCGCAATAAAGCAGGCGATTTTACTGGACCCCACATCGAGGGCAGCAATGACAGAACCTTTGGGACGGGAACGTTGTTTCATGAATTCAGGCCGGATCAGACTAAAGATTATGGCTTACTATAGTATTCCCTTTGGCTTCCGGGCAAGCCCTAGAGAGGTTCTATTTTAATCCCAAGACGCTGGCGGGCTGTTTCCGCCACATATTTGACCTTGGCATACAGCATCTCGTCTTTCTGGCTGATAATAAATTGTATCAATTCTAGCCGGGCCACCATCAACATCGCAAAAATTTCGGCCCGATCCTCATGGGGGAATGACTCACTATAGCGGTTGATGAATCCGTAATTGCCCGTCCCTACATTACTATTGGCGGACCCTGTATTACCTGCATATGAATAACTATAGCCACTGCCAAACTGGCTATCCCAAACGGGATCCTTGACCAGCTTATTGCGATCTTCAACAAGGTGATAAAACTCATGCAGGAAAAACTCCTGAATATCGCGATTCTGTGTCCGATGCGTCAGGTTCAACATCATCAGGTTGTTTACAGGAACAGGAAAGCCGCCAACCTTCATCCTGTCCTGATAAAGATCACCGCAGAAGATAATATAGTCGAGGTTGAGCGATACCAGCACCTCATCCGGAATGGGATATAACGCTGCCGCTATATTCCAGGCCACAGCGGGAATGAGATCTGTATTGGTTGCCTTACACGTATAGCGGCCATTACCAGGGCGTACATCTTCAGATACAAAAGCAAAATGAATACCCAGGCGGGCAAAGCGTTCTGCCAATTCTTTTTGCAGGACAGCCTCCGCGGGGAGTAAATTTAGATTAGGGATGCCGCTTAGGACTCGCGCACGTGCTTCCGGATTTTCTGGTAGTCCCTTGAAATGGATTTGTGCAAGGGAAATGACCTTTTCCCCTAAAGGTTCGCCGTAGAAACTGTTATGGCGTGCCTCAACAATCAGACCCATGAGCACAGCAAATGAAATGCCGACTATACCTGATACCAGAAGCGATATCATGCGACGCACGGGGCTGATCACATATTTTTCTGCCTTTTTACGTTTTCGATTTTGCTGGACTGATTTCTTTGTCCGCTTTGGTGCAGATACCGGTTTATTCATGGCCGGTCAGATATTATCGCCCGCTTTGGAATCAAAGCTGGCCTGATATTCCTGCACGGCACCTGGGCGTGTGCGCACAGTAATCCGATCATTCTCACGCAGATCTATGACACTCAGATCTTTATCAAGAATTTTATCCTGGGCCTGCGCTTTGGCCAGACGGCTCAAGGCAAGACCTATTTCCGTTTCCGGCAGGCGCACATTGATTTCGTTTTTGAGCGTCAGATCCCAGCGGCGATCACCCACCCATGTCGCAGCCTCAACCAGGTTTTTGATTTCCGGCTCAGCCTCAAGCATCACCAACAACTGATAAGCTTGTTCATTGGCATATTCGCCCACAACAATCGGCAAAGCCCTTTGGCTGGCCGATAATTTGTCTGTCAGGGTGACGCCTTCAGCATCTATCACACGCAGTTTGTTTTTATGCTGCCATAAAGCGATGGGTTTACGTTCAATAATGCCCACGTAAATCGTATCAGGCAGGCGACGCTCTACATGAGCCTCCCGTACCCATGACAGACGCTCGATCATCTCCCGGGTTTCGGAAGGATCAAACGCAAAAATAGGGTCACCACGGTTAAGGTTAATGATAGCGCGCAGGACGTCGGGATCTGTTTCAGTACGCCCCTCAACCAATATGTTATTCACGCGAAAACCGGCATCGGCCAGCAGGTTGTAAGCCTTATTCTGCATACGCTGGTGCGTGCGATCGAGCACCCCGCTGGACGATAGCCATGCACCCGCACCGACCACAACAGTCAGAGCGACAAGGCCGAAGCCGAAGCGTCGGATAAAACCGGTCAGGCGCGCTTTTTTTGCTGATCGAGCGCGTCTGCCGATGATCTGGGATTTTGTTGTTCCTGACCTTGGCATTTTGCGGTTTCTACGAGGTGGGCACAAAGATCGTTGTAAGACGTTCCGTTGTAAATAACCTGGGACGGCCCGATTGATTCAGCCGTGAACCCCGGTTGGGTATTGATTTCAAGGAAATAAAGACCTTCAGTCCCCGCACGACTATCGTCATAACGGAAGTCGCAGCGGGCGATACCGGCACAGCCCAGTACAGCAAATACGCGTTCTGCATAATCGAGGGCCGTATTGTATACATCCTGAGGGATTTTAGCGGGCAGCACATATTCTGTGCGCGTGTCATGATATTTCGCTTCATAATCGAAGAAGCGCGTTTGTGAAACGATTTCTGTTACAGCCTGTGCCTTGCCATCCAGCACGGCGACGGTGAGTTCGCGGCCAGGGATATACTCTTCCACCAGCACCTCTTCACCAAAAGCCCAGTTCTCAAGATCCAGCGGTGGTTGATTATCACGTTCCAGAATGATACGCACGCCTACACTAGAGCCTTCGCAAGGTGGCTTTACCACGTAAGGAGGCTCCATCACATGCTGTTTCACGACATCATCTTTCAAGGCCACAAGCCCCTGCGGTACGCGCACGCCTACGGATGCCGCCATACGTTTTGCGACAGGTTTATTCATACCCATCGCGGAAGCCAATACGCCTGAATGGGTATAAGGAATTTCCAGCATATCCAGAACAGCTTGAACGGTGCCGTCCTCACCACCTTTGCCATGCAGGTTATTATAAACCACATCCGGCTTCGGGGTTAATTGCTCGATCAGGCGCCCGATATCCTTGCTGACATCGATCACCTTGACGTCATATCCTTTCTCCCGGAGAGCCTTTTCAATAGACTTACCTTTCTCCAGGGACACCTGACGTTCAGCTGACCAGCCGCCCACAAGCAATGCAACTTTTTTTGTCATTATTGAAACCCCCCAGGATTTTGAGAACAGGCAGGAAATGCGCCTACACCCCCATCATGACATAAACAGGGTGTTGGATTCCAGCCCGAACCAAGGCTTTTCTGTGGTTTTTTATTGCGACTTATTGAGTAACAGGCTCGCCGATGCGCTTGATTTCCCAGCGTAGCGTAATCCCGCTATCAGCCAGAACCCGGGCACGCACTTCCTCCCCCAAAGCTTCCAGCTCTGTTGAAGTGGCCGTACCTGTATTAATCATAAAGTTGGCATGAAGTTCCGACATCATCGCACCGCCGATGGTTAATCCCCGGCAACCGGCACGATCAATCAACTGCCAAACTTTAGTGCCTTCAGGCAAGCCTGCCCGGGCGATGTCTTCTGCTGACGGATTGGCAAAGGTTGAACCGCCCGTTTTTTCACGAATGGGCTGGGAAGCCCCCCGCTTTTCCTTGATCGAAAGCATAAAGGCTTTGATCTCTTCTTCGTCGCCCGGTTTACCTTTAAACAGCGCCTCTGTGAAAACGTAATCTTCGGGGGTGTCGGTATGGCGATAACTCATACCCATTTGCTGCGGCGTCAACTTATGAATGATACCTTCGCGGTCGATCGCGGTCGCTTCCACCAACACATCCTTTGTTTCGGTGCCATAACAACCGGCATTCATGCGCAGCGCACCGCCGATGGTACCGGGGATACCGCTAAAGAATTCAAGACCCGCTATCGAAGCCCGCGCGGCCGCCTGTGCAACATTACCATCGAGTGCCACAGCACCCGCACGAACATGACCATCAGGCAGCGTCTCGATGTTCGCAAATTCTTTGCCCAGCCGAATAACCACGCCACGCACACCCCCATCACGCACAATCGTGTTGGAAAGGACGCCCAGTGCTGTAATAGGAATATGTTTAGGACATTGAGTCAGGAAATCGGAAAGATCCTGCTGGTCAGCCGGTTTAAATAATACTTCGGCTGCGCCACCACAGCGAAACCAGCCTACTTCGCCCAAAGGGGCATTTTCAGTGTAACGACCACGAATAGGTGGCAAGCCCCATTCCTGTTCTTTCAATAAAGTACTCATGCGCGTTGTTTCTTCATGTCAGCGAAAGCAACATCTAACTCGGCAGGCAGTGCATAAGCCCACTTGGTGATATCCCCGGCCCCCAGACACAATACGAAATCATTTTCTTCGCCGATTTCAGCTATCATATTTGCCAGCTCCGACGGGTTATCCAATGTCAGTACGTTCTTATGGCCATGAGCCTTAATCCCTTGCGCCAGATGATCACGATCAATGCCTTCAATCGGCTGCTCACCTGCGGCGTATACATCGGCAACAATCACAGTATCGGCATCGTAGAAGCAGGTGCAGAACTCATCAAACAGGCTGGAAAGACGCGAATAGCGGTGTGGCTGCACCACAGCCAGAACGCGCCCACCGGATTCTGCCACAGCGAGGCGTGCCGCTTTTAACACGGCCATAATTTCAACCGGGTGGTGACCATAGTCATCAATGACGGTCAGGCCATTGCTGTCACCAGTTTTGGTGAAGCGGCGTTTGACACCGGAGAACCCGGCCAATGCCTTTTTCATGGTTGCCACAGGTATATCCATCTTGCGCGCCACCGAAAGGGCCGCGAGAGAGTTCAGCACATTGTGGACGCCCAGCATAGGCAGATGAATGTCGCGTACGATCAGTTCTCTGCCATCATCGGTCAGACCATCTGAAAATTTCACATCATAGGTGCTGCCGTGGGAATCGCTGCGCACATTGAATGCATGCACATCAGCCTGCGGATTGAAACCATATGTAACAATACGCTTATCTGTGACTTCAGGGATCAGGGCCTGCACTTCAGGATGATCAATGCATAAAACCGCATAACCATAGAATGGCAGGTTTTCAATGAAGCGGTAATAAGCCTGGCGCACATTTTCAAAGGCGCCATAATAATCCATATGCTCAGGATCAATATTGGTTACGATACCAATAGTAGCTGGCAGATGCGTGAAAGTTCCATCGCTTTCATCAGCCTCAACGACCATCCAGTCGCTCTGGCCCAGACGTGTATTAGTGCCATACTTATTGACGATACCGCCGTTGATGATGGTGGGGTCAAAGCCGCCTTCTTCCAGCATCATCCCGATCATGGTTGTTGTTGTGGTTTTGCCGTGTGTACCTGCAATTGCGACTGAAGATTTAAGCCGCATCAGTTCCGCCAGCATTTCAGCACGGCGCACGATGGGCAGCTTGTGTTCGCGCGCGCAAATCCATTCCGGATTATCTTTCTTCACCGCTGACGAAACCACCACAACGTTTACGAAGCCACCTTCGGCGTCGACAATGTTTTCGGCCTTATGACCGATTTCTATGCGGATACCCGCTTCACGCAAACGTTTCACATTATAATTGTCAGCAATATCCGAGCCCTGCACCTTATAACCCAGGTTATGCAGAACTTCGGCAATACCGCTCATGCCGATACCACCAATGCCAACAAAATGAATAGTGCCCACATCCACGGGGGCTGGTTTCATGCTCAAGAGAATCACTCCGGTTTTTATGCTTTGAGGGGCTAATCTAGCCGGGATTGAAAAGAGATGCGACAGAAAATTTAGCCTTTAGTTCCTAGGACTTAGAGGTATTTTACCGTTGTTTATCATTCTTTAAATATCCGCTGATATCAATGGTTGCATGGAAACAACATTGCGCTTAACGCCGGTGTTCAGGGCTCTTAACCCCCTGAACGCACCGGAACTTTATTACCGTTACTTCTCGAAGGCTGAGAAAGTGATCGATATTGGCACACATCCTGGCAGTGCGGAAAAACACTGGCGGTTCGAGCATCTTATGACGCTTGATGATCACCAGAGCGGATTCCGGGGTGATGTCATGATCGACCGCGCCAGTGGTCACGCGGTTATCCTTTATAAGGGCATGGATGTTCCCTTCAAGAATGAAGGTAACGGACGACTGGCCTTCCTGCGGGATGCCTTTACGGCGGCACAATCATGGTTCCAGGGTGGCATTAACCAGCAAACAACTTTTGCCGAACAGCTTTATCTGAAAACGCTTTATCACCCTGATGTGAAAAGCATACAGACTGTGGGATTTTCTTTAGGTACATTGCATGTCAATTACATCGCCGCCAAATACGGGGTACAGGGTACTGTTGCCTCAGACCTGGGGATTGCCGATAAAGGACTAACTAAAATTTTTAATACCAGCGCCAAAGGCATTCTGGACAAGGCCAAGGAAGAGCTTCATAAAAATGTTACTGTGCTGCGCATGGGCTTTGATTTGATTCCGCGCCTGTTTGGTGCCGGACCCAGCCGTGGTGAGATCATAGACCTTGATGAGGGCTGGCTGCCCGATTTATCAGGGCTTGCACACCTGGCCAATATATACAGCATCAAGGCACGCAAGATTGCCCAGTCCTTCCGTAAGGCCTGGTCGATGGATGTGGGAATGTTCAATCTTCCAGATCATACGATTTGATCTGATCCCAGCCGGAAGCCAGCGCTACCACCAGATTGCCCAAGCGACGGGCGGCATCGGGACGACCACAGGAACGGGCGGCCTCTGCCGCACGGAATAAGGTTTCCGGGTTCTGCAGGAATGTTTCGATACGTGTGAGCAGAGCATCTTCGGTAAAGCCCTGCTCTGTCATTACCCATGCCCCGCCCTGATCAGCGACTGTTTCGGCATTGGCTTTCTGCTGCATATCGGCATGGTGCGGGTAAGGCACAAAAATCGCAGGACGACCCGCTGTCGTCACTTCGGCCACCGTGCTGGCACCAGAACGGGAAATAACAAGGTGTGACGATGCCAGAATATCCGGCACATCATGGAAGAATGTTTCCAGACGGGCCTTGATACCGGCACGCACGTATATATCCCTTGCCGCCTCTATATCTTCGGTACGGCATTGCTGGATGATTTCGATGCGGTTGCGTTGTGCCGCTGGCAGACGCGCCAAGGCCGCCGGAACAACGACTGAAAATACCTTAGCCCCCAGCGAGCCACCCATGACAAAAATTTTGAGTGGCCCATCGGCCTGTAACAGTGGATATGGCAGAGCATATAGCCTGCCGATTTCTTCACGCACGGGGTTGCCGGTTACGACAATCTTGGGCGAGTCAAAATCAGAGACACCTTCAACATGGGGGAGTGACAAGGCAATACGGTCTGCGCGTTTAGACAGCACCACATTGGCGCGCCCTAATACAGCATTCTGTTCATGAATGATGGTGGGAACCTTCTTATTCTGTGCCGCATAAACGGAGGGGAAAGAAGGATAACCGCCAAAACCAATCACTACGATGGGTTTTAACTTATCAATCAGGCGATATGCCTGTCCTATGCCCACTACAAGCGAAGCAGGACCGGTAAATTTGCGGATAAATCCTTTTTGGATGGTTCCTGCCTTCAGCACATGCATGGGCAGACCGCCAAAGAATTTCTCAAATGTGAAGCCACGCCAGTCTGTTGCCACTTCAACACGGAACCCGCGAGAAACAAGATCACGCGCCAGAGACGCCGCAGGCAGCATATGGCCGCCTGTGCCACCCGCACTGATCAGAATCAGTTTATCGCGAATTTCTATCGTCATCCTTCAACTCCCCTTTCAATTATGTGGGGTCCTCTCGCAAAAAATCCACGGGCAATACTGCCGCCCTTGGCAATCGATGTACGCGGCTGGCGGCGTGTCAGTGCCAACACCATTCCCATTGCCAACGCAATCGCCCATAAAGATGAACCACCATAGCTTATAAATGGCAGCGTCATACCTTTGGCTGGCAAAATGCCAACACTTGAACCCATGTGAATGACCGACTGCAGGCCGAACATTGTCAGAATGCCCCCGGTAGCCAGAATAGCAAACAGGTTGTCATTTTCCATCAATCGATTGAGGCCGCGCATAATAATAAACACATAAATACCCAGGATCACGAGGGCAAAAACCATACCCATTTCCTCGGCTGCTACTGAGTATATGAAATCGGCATGCGCGTCGGGGATGGTGAGCTTGACCTCGCCCTGGCCTGGCCCTACACCACCAAGGCCGCCCTGACGGAAGGCCTCGAAAGAACGGCTGACCTGATAATTGTCGCCACTGGTAGGGTCAAGGAACCTGTCCATACGGCTTTGGAAGTGCGGGAAAAGGAAGTAAGCGCCAAACAATGATACGCCCGCCAGTGCAATCAATCCAAAGATAATCCAGAGCGGAAACCCCGCGAGACATATCTGCGCGCCAAAGATTGCCGCTGTCACAACAGACTGGCCGATATCAGGCTGCAATGCCAGCAGCAGTATGATGAGGCCGAATAACCCCGTTGATATCCATTGTCCCGGAAATCCTGGTTGTTCGCGAGAGCGGCTGAGGAACCATGCGGACAAAACAGCAAAAGATGGCTTCATGAATTCGCTGGGCTGTAGCGAGAATCCGAACAAACTGATCCAGCGTTGCGCCCCCTTCACTTCCGTACCCGTCAAAAGAACAAGGATTAATCCCAGAATACTAAAACCCAGAATAATCGTTGCCAGACGCCATATTGATTTAGGCGATAGCAAGGAAAGCCCCAGCAGAACGGCAATCGCCGGTATCAGGAAAATAATATGGCGAATCACGAAATGGAATTCGCTGACGCCGATTCGTTGCGCTACCGGCGGACTCGCCGTCGTCACAAGCATAATACCCAGAACGATCAACGTAAACAGCGCCGCCAACATGGGGCGATCTACCGTCCACCACCAACGCCCCAGAACAGAGCGATCTGTTCGTGAAAAGAGATGAGGATTCATCATGATGCCTCCTTCAGCTTGTGAACCAGTGTGACGAATTCCTCGCCACGATGCTCAAAGCTTTTGAATTGATCAAAGGATGCGCATGCAGGCGATAGCAAGACGACGCCATGCCCTTGCGCTTGCGCATCCCTGTGTGCGGATTGCACAGCTTCATCAAGCGTACCCGCACGCGTTACCTTCACGGCGCGCGCTTCCAGCCATTGTGAGAAATCATCCATGGCCTCACCAATTGTGAAAGCCTGGGCTATGCGTTCCATGTAAGGATCCAGCCCTTCCAACCCGCCTTCTTTCGGTTTGCCACCTACAATCCAGAAAATATTGTTATAGCAGGCTAGTGCCTTTTCAGCTGCTGCGGCGTTGGTTGCCTTGCTGTCGTTGATATAGGGTATGCCGTTGATTTCACGCACCCTGTATTGACGGTGCGGCAACCCCGGGAATGAGCGCATCGCGTGTAAAATCCTGTGTGACGGCACACCCATCATGCGCACAGCCGCATAAGCAACTGCGGCATTCTGGTGATTGTGCAGACCCGGCAATGTCGCAGTATCCAGATCATCTATTTTTTCCGGCTCACCGAACATGGCATCATATAGCGCTCCATTCAGCACATAGACACCGCCTACAACAGGACGTAACACCGATACGGGATAAACCTGGCGAACACCATCCTGTGCCACTTCAAGGGCCATACGGGCGCTGAACTCATCATCTACCCCGATAATGGCCGAACCTATTCCCTTGAACAGGCCTTTTTTCGCCTGGAAATATCCTTCAATATCGCCATGGCGATCTAGATGATCCGGCGTGAGGTTCAGATGGACAGCGATATCGGGTGCGAATGTCGGACATAAATCGATCTGGTATGAAGACATTTCGATGACAAAAGCACCCTCGGAAGGTGGCATATCGAGATCAAGGACAGCATTTCCGATATTGCCCCCCACTTCAGTCTCGACATTACATTTTTTTAATATGTGGCCAATCAGCGCTGTTGTGGTTGATTTGCCATTGGTACCGGTAATCGCAATCGTCTGGCGATGGTGGTTAAGGCGCGCGAGAATTTCCACGTCGCAGATAATTTCTATACTCGCCGCACGGGCTTTCTTTACTACGGCATGCGGCGTTGGAAAGTATAGCGGCACACCAGGCGCCAGAATAAGGCAGGCATATTGAGAAAAATCACTTTCCATCAGGCCATCTTTAGCACCCGCTTTCACAGCTTCGGCTATATTCTCCGGCATATCATCACCAGCCACGACTGTGACATGCGCCTTATGCAAAGCATGTATCACTGCGAGATTGGACTTGCCGATGCCAAATACAGCAACCGGTTTTTCATTTAATCCCTTGGCGAAATGCTTAATATCGATCATCTTAGTTTCAGTGTAGCCAATCCAACCAGTGCCAGAATAATGGCAATGATCCAGAAGCGGATAACAATGGTAGTTTCAGGCCAGCCCTTCTTTTCGAAATGATGATGTAAAGGGGCCATCGCAAAAACACGTTTCCCTGTCAATTTGAAAGACATGACCTGAATGATAACTGATGCCGTTTCCAATACGAACAAACCACCAACAATCGCCAAGACCAACTCATGCTTCGTAATCACGGCGATAGCACCCAGAACACCACCAAGGGCCAAAGACCCTGTATCACCCATAAAAACGCGCGCGGGCGGTGCGTTATACCATAAGAATCCGAGACCGCCGCCCACGAGTGCGCCACATAGTATGGCAAGCTCACCTGTACCTTTGACGAATGGAATCTGTAGGTAGTTGGCAAACTCAAAGTTACCTGACAAATAAGCAATCAGACCAAAGCAACCGGCCACAATCGCGATCGGCACAATCGCGAGCCCATCAAGACCATCCGTAATGTTTACGGCGTTGGAAGCACCCACCATCACGACCAGAGCCCAGGGAATGAAGAACCAGCCCAGATTAATAAAGAAATCTTTGAAGAAAGGAATAGCCACGTGAGTATTGATCGTGTCAGGCAGTGCCGACATGATCCAGACCGTTGCCAGACCCCCAATGACAATCTGGCCCAGTAATTTCAGTTTACCGGGCAAGCCCTTGGAATTCTTCTTTGTCAGCTTCAGGTAATCGTCACCAAACCCGATCAGGCCGTACCCGACCATCACCAATAATGCGATCCAGACAAATTTATTAGAGAGGTCAGCCCACAGTAATGTGCTGATCGTCACGGAAATCAGAATCATCAGACCGCCCATCGTCGGCGTTCCTGATTTTTTGGCATGGGTTTCTTCCAGATATTCGCGGATATTGCTGGCACTGCCCTGCTTGGATTTGAGCCACAGGATCATACGGGGGCCCATCCACAAACATAATGCAAAGGCCGTCAGCGTGGCCGCACCGGAACGGAAAGTCAGATAACGGAAAATATTAAAAACAATATGATCATCGGCAAACGGCGCCAGAAGATTATAAAGCATGATCCATTCCTTTGTTGGCGGGTTTACCGTTCTTCACTTGTTTGGGCAATGCGCGCATGGCTTCTACCACGATATCCATACGACTTCCATGTGATCCCTTGACCATGACGACATCCCCGGGACTCAGAACATCCGGTACAATCTGCGCCAGTTCCTGACTTGTATCACGATGCTCGCCCCGCTGGTTGGCAGGTAAGGCATCATGCAGGTTTTTCATCAATGTACCGCAGGTATAAACAAGGTTAACACCCGCAGTCTGTAAAGGCAGTGCCAAGTCGGCATGATCTCGTGGACCATTGGAACCCAATTCCCGCATATCACCAAGAAAGGCGATACGCTTGCCGCCGCGACCGGGGTCAACCAGTGCCAATACCTTGAACGCCGCCCGCATAGCCACGGGTGAAGCGTTATAGCTTTCATCAATGAGCGTTACGGGATTTGTCGGATCGCCAATATCCAGCAATTCACGTTTGCCGCGTCCTGCAATCGGCTCAATCTTTTCCAAGGCAGCAGTTGCCAGTCCCAAGTCGCCACCTGCTGCTTTTACTGCACCTAGAACGGCCAACGCATTCACAGCTATATGACGCCCCGGGATCAACAATGTAAAACTGACTTCTTCACCCAGAACGTTGGCCTTGATACGGGAACCATTGGCAGCCTCGAGACTATCCATCAGGCGGATATCGGCATCCGCATGTTCGCCAAAAGAATATACCTTGACACCCCGGGTCATAGCCGCTGCTTTCAGATGCGCGAACCATTTATTGTCATGCGGCAGCAAAGCAATGCCGTTATGATCCATACCATTGAAAATTTCGGCCTTGGCATCCGCAATTTCCTGCTCACTACCAAAGTTTTCAATATGAACGGGCGCCACTGTCGTAATGATGGAAATATCCGGACGCACCATCTGTGTCAGCGGCGTAATTTCATGGGCATGATTCATACCCATTTCAAATATGCCGTAATCGGATCCTGGGTGCATAGCCGCTAATGTATACGGAACGCCCCAATGGTTATTGAAGCTCCCTTTGCTGGCATGTGTCTGTCCCAAGGCACCGAAAGCAACAGCCAGCATTTCCTTAGTGCCTGTCTTCCCGACAGACCCCGTAATGCCAATCACTTTGGCATGTGCGCGGAAACGTGAAGCCATGCCCAGATCCTGCATCGCTTTCATGGTATCATTCACAATCAATAATGGGCCTGTGGCACCAGGTGGCACAGTACTGACAACAGCGGCAGCCGCACCTTTTTTCAGTGCTTCCGCTACGAATTGGTGGCCATCCATAACATCGCCTTTGATAGCGATGAACAAATCGCCCGGTTTAATCGTGCGTGTATCAATAGAGATGCCAGTAGCATTCCAGTCTTGCGTCGACTTTCCTTGCGTGGCGGCTTCGGCCTCTTTGGCGGTCCAGATCGTGCTTGATCCTGTGGTCATCTTTACTGTCTTTCCTATTTTAAGCTCTTGATAGCGCGCTCGGCTTCTTCGACATCGTCGAAATGCTCTACGCGCCCCGCGATAATCTGGCCTTGCTCATGCCCCTTGCCGGCAATCACCAGAACATCACCTTTATTCAAATTCTTTACAGCCCATTTAATCGCTTCGTGGCGATCACCAATTTCTTTGGCCCCCGGCGCATCAGCCATCATGGCGGCGCGGATTTTGGCAGGATTTTCACTGCGCGGGTTATCATCGGTGATTACCGCGACGTCGGCGAGTGTCGCTGCAAGCTTACCCATGATCGGACGTTTTCCCGGATCACGATCACCGCCGCAGCCCACAACACAGAACAATTTCCCCTCTGTATGGGGGCGCAATGCTTTGAGGATATTCTCAAGAGCATCTGGCGTGTGCGCATAATCAACATAGACAGCAGCCGACGGATGTCCTGGCACAAATTGCAAGCGGCCTGGCGCCCCCTTCAAAGTACCCAGCGCTTCCACCAGATCATCAGCCCGTTCCGGCATATCCGCCAGCACAAGCCCCAATGCCGCAAGCGCATTCATCACCATGAATTCGCCCACCAATGGCAAAGTGACGTTATAGATCTTGCCTTGCCATGAAATGACGAGCGCCTGACCTTTCGCTTCCGCCTGGCGATCCATCAATTTCAATGACTGTGCGTTACGACCATAATCAATCACTCGGATATTACGGCTCAGGCAGATATCTTTGAGTTTCGAGAATTCAGGAACATCAGCATTCAAGGCAGCCGTACCGCTCTCAATCAACACATCGGTGAATAAACGTGCTTTGGCAGCAAAATAATCATCCATGTCCGGGTGATAGTCGAGATGATCACGTGTCAGGTTGGTGAATGCCGCCGCCCGCACCTTCACACCATCAAGACGATACTGTGAAAGGCCATGACTGGATGCTTCCATCGCCAGGTGGTTGATACCTGAAGCGGACAGATCAGCCAGTGTCGCCATCAATGACACCATATCCGGCGTGGTCATGGATGTCAGTTTGGCGTTACGCAGTGCTTCGATTTCAATACCGCGAATACCCAGCGTACCAAGACTTGCGGCCTTGATACCCAGCGCCTCCCAGAGTTGCTGGGTAAACCATGCGGTTGAGGTTTTACCGTTCGTGCCCGTAACAGCCACAATCGTTTCCGGTTGGCGACCGTAAAATTCCGCCGCCATGCGGGCCAGCGCCTGCCTTGGGTTATTGGATTCAATCACCGCTACCTGCATACCGGCAGGTATGTCTATTTTGCGGTCAGAGAGAACAGCCACAGCACCGTGACGCACCGCCTCTTCAACAAAGCGACGACCATCAACCTTTGTGCCAGGGAACGCTGCGAATAACCAACCTTCTTCGACACGGCGGCTATCTTCTGTCAGACCCTCAATTTCCGGATCGAAGCTACCGCGATAATCTTTATTCAGTTGTGACAGTCGCAAGCTGGCCTCCCTCATGTTTCTTATCGTGAAGATAGGGAAGCAACGGGAAAGAAATATCGTCTTCCTCAGCGGTGTTTTCTGGCTTCATCCCTAGTAAAGGCGCCATGGCGGCAATCACACGGCCAACAGCCGGCGCAGCGACCCACCCCCCTGTGGCATAACCGTAACTTTTCTTATTGCCATTTGGCTCATCCACCATAATGAATACGGCATAACGCGGGCTTTCCATGGGGAAGAAACCCAGGAAGGATGAAATTTTCTTATCGTGGTCGTAACGGCCATTCACAATCTTTTCCGCCGTACCTGTCTTGCCGCCAACATTATATCCGGGCACCTCGGCCATCTTGGCGGTACCTTCGGTTACCACCAGGCGCATCAGCTGGCGCATTCTGTGCGATGTTTGTGGCGAAACAACGCGGATTTCGCCTTCGTTTGTGGCTTTTTTGGCACCCTTGGCAAGCGCTTCATCAAGAATGATTGTCGGCTTGACCAGCGTACCGCCCCGTACAATCGCTGATGATGCGCTGACGATCTGCAAGGGCGATACCGATACCCCATGCCCAAAAGCCGCTGTAAGCGTGTTGATATCACGCCATGGATTGGGCACCAGCGGACGACCCTTCTCATCAATTTCGACGTTGACCGGATCCAGCAAGCCCAGATCTTTATAAAAATTTTTCAGTGCTTCTGTGCCTACCATCTGACCCATCAGGGCAGAGCCAATATTGGAAGAATGCATAAACACTTCTGGAATTGTGAGAGGGCGTTTTTCAGGGTGATAATCATGAATGGTATGACGACCTACTTTCAACGGCTTTGTCGTATCAAAGGTCATGCCCAAACCGGGCTTCTTTAGCTCCAGCAAGGCTGCCGTCGAGAAAATTTTCATAGTCGACCCCGGCTCATAAACGCCGAGCGTAATATTATTAAACATCTGTTGCGGCTTGGCAGCAGACGGATTTTGAGGATCGAAATCCGGAAGCGACGTCGCCGCCAGAATCTCACCGGTCACGACATCCATGATAATACCGGCACCGCCCTTAGCGGTAAAATCAGCAATCGCCTTTTTCGTTTCACGACGCAGGATATGCTGAAGGCGCATATCAAGAGTGAGAGCTAAAGGCTTACCACCTTTATTCAACAAATCACTGAAACTACGTTCAACACCGGCAAGACCCGCACCATCAACACTGCCATAACCAACCATATGCGCCGCAAGCTCACCTTGTGGATATATGCGTGTATATTCCGTCTGAAATTGCAATCCGGGCTCACCCAACTCAAGAATCCGCGATTGTTCGGCAGGGGTCAGGTTACGTTTCAGCCACACAAAACGGGATTTGCGTTGCAGTTTTTCCAACGCATCGCCATAAACGATTCCTGGTATCGCTTTACTCAACGCTTCTGCCGCACGCGCGGGGTCCTTCACCAACGCCGGATCAGCATACAATGATGCCGTCTCCAGTGATGTTGCCAGCAATATACCGTTACGGTCAGTAATATCGGAACGAATGGCTGCTTTCTGCTGCTCAGGTTCAAGGGGGCGTTCAACCGTCGTACCCGTCAAACGCGGTAGTTCACCCTGCAGGATCGTAAGATCCATGACACGTGCGCCGACCCCCAGATACAAGAAAGCAAAACCAGCGCTGATGAGAACAATACGTCCATGTGCCATATCGAGCGCAGAGCGTTTGGATCCATCGATACGTATACGCAGTTTTTTGACGCGGTTAACAATGCTCATTCACCACCTCCGGCAGGAGATAGTTCATTCAAGAGTTTGTTAAAATCTTTCTGAGGCGTTTCAGAGGGCTTTTCGGGAGTTTGTGGCGCGGCAGGTTTAGGAAGCGCCTGAGGGGAGGTTTCTAATGATTGCAATTCAGGTGATTGCGATTCAAGAACAGCCGGAATTGCTTTCGCAACGGGTGAAGAGGAAGGTTTACGGGCAGGTATAATCGGGGCGAAGGGTTTAGGCAATTCCGATGTATCGGCACGTACCGATTCAGGCGTTGCCGGTATCAGATCAAGATTATTCTTTACCAGAGATTCCAGTCGATCGGGGCGATTGAGATAATCCCATTCAGCGCGCAGGACACGTATTGTTTGCTCCTCCTGGGAGACTTTCATCTGCATGCGGCGCAGATCGCTGTCAGTTTGCTGCACTTTTTGTGCAGTACTGAAAAGCATAAATCCAGAAGCCGCCGACAATGTCAGCGCCAGAAGTGTGGAAACACGGAAAAATTTCATCCGCGCCCTCCTTCTGTGTTACCGGCTGTACGCACAGCCACACGCAAACGTGCGGAACGCGCACGCGGATTTGTTTCCGATTCATGATCGGTCGGGAAAATCGCCTTCCGGGAGGGGAGTGTGAAGGCGGCGCCGGAAAAATCACCCTGAACAGGCAGCTCCGGCATATGACGCGAAGAACGCGCGGTCATGCCCGCATGCTCCTGCATGAAATTTTTGACGATACGGTCTTCCAAGGAGTGGAAGGAAACAACCACCAGACGCCCACCCGGCTTCAGAACCGTGAGCGAAGCCGCAAGCGCGTTTTCCAGTTCTTCCATTTCGGCGTTGACGACGATACGCAGCGCCTGGAACGTGCGCGTCGAAGGGTCAATCTTGTCACCATGACTACGCGGCACAGATGCCCGCACAATGTCAGCGAGTTCACCTGTGCGGGTGATTTTCTTTTCTTTACGTGTTTCAACAATCCGTCGGGCAATGCGACGGGAATGACGCTCCTCACCATATTTCCAGATAATATTGGCGATATTTTCTTCATCCCACGTATTGACGATATCAGCAGCAGAGGGCTCATCCCCCTCCTGGTTCATACGCATATCCAGAGGGCCATCAAAACGGAATGAGAAACCACGTTCGGCCTGATCGATCTGCATTGATGATACGCCGAGATCGAGCACGAAACCATCCAGCAGCGGATGCCCGGCATCTGCTGACAGTTCGGCAACCTCGCTGAAACGTCCATGCTTCAGGATCAGGCGATCTTTATAAACCTTCTTGAGGTCTTCACCGAGCCAGAGCGCCGATTTATCGCGATCAATACCGATCACAGTGCAATCAGCACTATCGAGGATAGCCTTGGAATAACCGCCCGCACCGAATGTGCCATCCGCATAAACCTCACCATCAGCAGGTTTCAGCGTCGCCAGCACTTCATCGAGCATAACGGATATATGCGGCTTCCCTTGCGCTTCGATACGTGCCGCCATCATGCCGCCTCTCCCGTAATGCGTGGAAGAGTAAGACCTTTATCTTTCACCTGCTGGCGCGCTTCATCACGGCGCTTTTCATACGATACGACGTTCCAGATCTGGAATTTGCGGCCAAGGCCGACAAACATCGCCTGATCATCAATACCGGCATGTTTGAGCAAGTGTTCGGGGATGACGATACGACCCTCGGGGTCAAACGGCAATTGCACGGCTTCGGCAAAAATTGTTGTGGCGAGATCATCCTGCGCGGAAGAGAACAGATCATAATGATCAAGACGCGCCGACAGTTCCTCCATCGTCGCGTAAGAAAATCCTTCCAGGCAGGCATGTGCGCTGGATCGGAACAGCACGATGCCCGGAAATGACTGCGCCAAAGATTGACCAAGCAGCGCCGTCCGAAATGGCGCTGGTACGGAGACACGCCCTTTGCGGTCCACCTTGTTCGCATATGTCGAAAGAAACAGCGTCATGCTGATCGTCGACGTCCCTTAGAAAATTGTGAGACAGCGCCAAAACTTTCCATTTCTGGCCCTGTACAGGAATGCCCACGCCTCTCTTTCATGGAAAAACATGGATATATATGGGGTATCATGGGTTTAGATGGGCGGTCAATTATACCTATGGAACCAGAAGCCTTTCACACACAGCTTTCTATACCGCCTCAGAACCCACTCGTAATTCTTTGTAATATCAGCATTATTTTTATAGCCCTCATTTTTATCCCCGCTATTACCCTCTATATTCACGGACTTACCCACGACCCGATGCGGCTTTATCCCCATTTATGTCCCAAAGATTTTGAATTATCAGAGCTGATTCGTATGTATGCGCGAAATATTATGTCTATTTTTTAGAGCCTGGAAGTCGCAGAGTTGTGCGGTTTTTGAGCATTTCTACAACCATAAGGAGATGAAAGTTGGGTTTTCCCTAAGAAATGAAGCTTGAAAGTTAATCAAACTTTATGGTAATCAGATGGCTCACATGGTGAATATCAATGTTTTGTGTGGGGAGAAAACATCATGTTATCGATCATCGTCCTGATGGTTCTGGCCATTCATGGCGGCCTTTTTGCGGGTACAATTATGTATTCTGCTTGGAAGGCCTCACGTCTGGATCAGACCATCAATTTCGCCGAGAAGCTGTGGTCATTGCCGCTGTCCCTGTAATTCAGGAACAGTGCGTTATCACGCCTCTCTGTTACGTGCATAAGAAAACCGCCCGGTTCTGCCGGGCGGTTTTTCACATGTAAGAATAGTAAAGATGCCAGAAGTCCTGTAAGCCGGGTTCTGTACCACGTTTAAGCCCTTAACACGGGCGGCGCGTGGCGATGACCATTCCTCTGGGATGATTGTTACCAATCACCTCAAGCAACCAACCCGGGCCACAAGGCGCAGACAGCCCTATGCGCGGCCCCTATTTGGTCTTGCTTCCGGTGAGGTTTGCCATACCGTTCCTGTTACCAGGCCCGTGGTGGGCTCTTACCCCACCGTTTCGCCCTTACCTGATCTGCCTTACGACAGCCATCGGCGGTTTGTTTTCTGTTGCACTGTCTGTCAGGTCACCCTGCCCGGTCGTTAACCGGCACCGTATCTGCGTGAAGCCCGGACTTTCCTCCCTTAATAATTTAAGAGCGGCCATCCGTTCTTCTGGCGGGGGGACTATGGCACCAATCAGGGCTGAATAGCAAGTTTCTGGCGCAGGAGTGCCGCGAGGCGCAGAGCCGTCTCATCATTGGCCTTACCCGCGAAAGGTGGGGTGGCCGTAAAGGCTTCAGGCTGGAAATGACGCTGAAACTCGGTCACCAGCTTGCTCAGGTCAAGTGTCGGGTTATAGCCATAGGCCACCAACGCCTGTTTAAGCTTCGCATCATCCTGCAATAAGGTGGCAGCTTCGTTGAAGTCAGATTGTATCGGTTGTGGCCAGACACCGATGCCCGCATCAGCAAGCTTTTTCCAGGGAAATTTATAATCCGGGTCAATCTTGCGTCCCGGCGCTACATCAGAATGGCCCAACACACGATGTGCAGGAATATTGTGACGCTTCAGTATTTCTTTAGACAATGCGATCAGCGCATCCACTTGTGCGCCGGGAAAGTCTGTATAGCCGTAGCTGGGTCCACCATTCACTAATTCAATACCAATCGAATGGGTATTCATGTCAGAGACGCCTTCCCACTCAGATACACCCGCATGCCAGGCGCGTCGCGTTTCATCAACGTATTGTGTCGTCGCACCATCAACATCTATCATATAATGCGCACTGACACGTGCGCCATCTGCACGCGGAATCGTGGCCATGAAATAGCCATCAGGCTCGGTGCCGTCTTTTGATTCTGTGAAGTGGATGATAAGGAAGGAAGGTTGTGCGCCGTTAACACGTTCGCCGTGATGGGTTGAATCTTTACGAGTGATATTCAGGGTCATCGTTGTTCCTTTACCTTCATCAGCAATAGCATGCCCACCAGCCAGAAGACAATAATAGTGGCAATACCCGCACGCTGGCTATCGAAAGCCTGCGTTGCAACAGCGAAAGCCAGAGGCCCCAGGAAGGAAATGCATTTACCCGTCAGGCCGTAAAAGCCATAGGTCTGGTTGATCATATCCGGTGGCGCCAGCCGTGCCGCCATTGTACGGCTGGCGGATTGCACGGGGCCTAAGAATATACCCAGCACCAGTGCCAACCCAATGAAGACTTTCACATCCGTCACCATGATCACACCGATACCTGTGATAATAAGGCCCGCCAACGCAATTATAATTGTGCGCTTGGAACCTATGCCATCATCCAGCCATGCGAACCCGGCAGCACCCATGCCCGCCGTTACGTTAAGGCCAATTGCAAAGATCAGGATTTGTTCAAATGTCATGCCCAACGTACCCGCCGCGTAAAGTCCTCCCACCGCGAACAAGGTATTCAGGCCATCCCGGTAAATCATGCTGGAGATCATGAAAGTCGCCAGGTTCTTGTACTGCCGGATATTCCTGATTGTATGAATCAGGTCGGAAAAACCTTTCTTGGCCGCAACACTCATACTCATACCTGTACGCGCCACATCCTCAGTCAGAAATAGCAGCGGCAGCAGGAAAATAAAGAACCATAACGCTACCAGAAGCGCCGTTGCCCGTATATGCTCCGATTGCTCCTGTGGCAGTGGAATCAGCGGCTTCATTTCACCCAGCCCCACAAGGCAAACGAGTGAAAGCACAAGGCATAGCAAGCCACCGAGATACCCCATACCCCATGCCCATCCCGATATACGTCCGATCATCGCAGGCGGCGCGATATGCGGCAGCATCGCGTTTGCAAATACCAGGGCAATTTCAAAACCGATATTGGCAATCACTACCAAGGTGAGCACCATCAGAATGTTAGCCGTAGAAGGATCAGGAACAGCAAACCAGAGCAAAGCTGTCGGGATCACACATAGCAGAGAGAAGAAAGTGAGGAATTTTTTACGTGAGCCGTAATCGTCGGCAATCGCCCCTAACGGTGGGCTTAACAGGGCGATCAGAATACCGGATAATGCAAGCGCGTAACCCCATTGCGCTGAGCCTGCCGTTTCATCACCGACAATACCGCGCGCGAAATACACACTGAAGATAAAGGTAATGATGACAGTTGCAAAAGCCGAGTTACCCCAGTCAAACAGACACCATGCAAAGATCGATTTTTTATTCAAAATATGGCCTTCCGGAACCGGATTTCGTACTAGATTATTGGTATAGAAAGGATGACTGCATGAAAAGCCCCCTTGGACCCGCTATCCTGGCAGTCATATTTTTAGCCATGTTTTCATTCTTTTCGCCCGCCCGTGCCGAAGCAGGGCCTGATTATTTACAGGAAAAACCCCTTAATACGCCGGTTGCCACATTTGCAGGAGGGTGTTTCTGGTGTACGGAAAGTGAGTTCCGGCCCTTGCCTGGCGTTTTATTTATCATTGTCGGATATACAGGCGGGCACAAAGAGAACCCCACTTATGAAGATGTGAGTACCGGTAAAACAGGGCATGCAGAAGCCTTGGAGATTTATTTTGATCCGCAGAAAATCACCTATGAACAGCTGGTTGAACATTTCCTGAAACGCGCACATGATCCCACAGAACTCAATAAACAATGGGTGGATGTGGGCACGCAGTATCGTTCGGGTATTTATTACCATGATGAAGAGCAACACAAAATTGCCCGAAGCGTGATAGATCGCCTGACGGCAGAGAGGTATTTCAAGCGATCAATTGTCACGGAAGTTAAACCCGCTTCTACGTTCTGGCCCGCCGAGGAATACCACCAGAATTACTATGAGCGCTACCGCGAAACCTATGGCCAGACACATCGCCGGGTTGAGGCCAAACAGGTCATGAAAAAAGAGCGCGAAAAGGAGCGCTTAGGCCGCCAGCGATGAAAAAATGGCGGATTTCCGCTATTGCTTATCCTAAAGAGAATGGCGTGAACCCCTCAATTTTTCCATAAAATTTACCATTTCCCCGTGATACTGGGAAGATAAGCATTTGCTAATGGGCGTTGCGGGTGGCGCCCGGGTTCATGCTGTTGGGGGGAGTACGTCTACAATGATGGGGAAGAGCCTGGAGCTGCTGGGGTTAGCCAGCTTCAATGTGTTTTTGGGGCTGGTCCTGACGACCACATTCCTGAGCCGTAATAATGAACAAAGTCCTTCGCGTTTAACCGAAGCCAGCGTCAGCGCCTTCGTTGAAGAGATGAATCGCGTCAGCGCGGGGGCTATGCCTGAATCTGATTCCTACAGTGTGACGACATGGCTTATGAGCCATGTAGATGAGAACAGCAAGTTCACCACCAACATGAATATTTCCCCCGCCAATGGCGAACCCCGTGAAGAGAAAATGGAAATGGGCCGTATGGACTTTATTGGCCATGTCCTGCAGGAAATGAAAGCCGTGCAAAACCGTGAGTCCAGCGTACATATAGAATACGTGAGGGTGGAGGATAGCGGCACAACGGCATCGGTTGTCTTCACAAATATGGAGAAGGGCGAAGTGCCTTATGCCAATGAAGGGGAAGAATATATGATCCCTGTGACAGGGACATCTTATTGCGAACAACAGATCGCGCTGAAGAACAAAGTCATCATGGTGACTGGCGGCGTATGCACCAGCAACGTGAGCATGGCGCAAGCTTATTAAATCAGCCTATGCCTGAAATCACCTGAGGCAGGAACATCATCATGATGTGCACAACGGCAAATACGTAATACCCACCCAACTGATAAGCCATGTCAATAGCCACCGCCTCAAATGAGATACCTGTATAGAGCGAGCCCATGACCGTAGGCGGCATGGAGAACGCCACCCATACAAGACATGCCAAGCTGATGAACTCATGAATTTTATTGATCTCAAGCATATCAACAAAAAATGAGAAAAAGGCGGCAGCCAGCAGCCATAGCAGCAACGTCGAAATATATTGAATGGGTTTAACCTTAATATCATCAGCTGTAAGACCGCGTAGTTCCATCCAGCGGCGCCCCATAACCTTGGGGTGATACCACAATAGCCCCAGAGCAAACGCCCCCAGTGCTGATGGCAGCGTAGCGGCATAAGGAAAGCTTACAGCACTGACAACATCCATTTATTTCTCCCCGGTATTTAAAATGTTAGCTGCGTTCCACCATCATCTTCTTGATCTCACCGATGGCTTTCGCCGGGTTAAGACCCTTCGGACATGTGTTGGTGCAGTTCATAATAGTATGGCAACGATAAAGCTTGAATGGATCTTCGAGCTGGTCAAGACGCTCACCTTTTGCCTCATCGCGCGTATCGATCAGCCAGCGATAAGCTTGCAACAGGATTGCGGGGCCCAGGAATTTATCAGCGTTCCACCAGTAGCTGGGGCATGATGTTGAGCAGCTGAAGCAAAGAATACAGGCAGCCGCACCACGACCATCATCGCCGTTCATCAACTCGGCATCGTCAGCGCTTTGCAGACGTTCACGTGTCGGCGCCGGTGAATCAGCCTTCAGCCAAGGTTCAATCGATGTGTATTGCGCATACATATGCGTAAGATCAGGAACCAAATCTTTCAGCACGGGCAAGTGCGGCAGCGGCGAAATTTTGATATCACCCTTCACATCATCAATCGCCTTGGTACAAGCCAGCGTATTCTTGCCGTCAATATTCATCGAGCATGAACCGCAGATACCCTCGCGGCAGGAACGACGGAAGGTCAGGCCCGGATCAATATCATTCTTGATATGAATGAGCGCATCCAGAACCATCGGGCCGCATTTTGACAGATCGATGGTGTATTCATCCGTGCGCGGATTATCACCGGCATCCGGATCATAGCGATAAACCTTCAGCGTTTTGGCCTTCTTCGCGCCTTTGGCGGCGTCGATTTTTTTGCCCGGTTTAACTTTGGAGTTCTGGGGAAGTCTGAGCTGTACCATGATGTGCACTTATTCAAATGAAAACAAAGATATAGAATAAGGCCTACTACTCTTCATGTGAAGATCAAAATGGCTAGTTAGTTGAATTAACCAATATAGACAGCTTCCAGCCCTTTAGACTGCAGGCTTTTCCTGAAATCCCAAGCCTTTTTTATCGCTGTCAGATTGCCTGAGCTTATACTAACGTTCAGTTCCGTGACCTTCTCGCCGATCTTACTCAGAGCTAAAACAGAGCGGACATCCCGGGGATGGGGCTTTTGCACCAAAGCTTCATATTCAGATTTCAACTGCCCTTTAAGCCAAGGGGCCACATATTTTGCGGCCAAATCTTCCAACAGGCCACCTTCTTCGGGTTCCTGCGGCGGCTTGCCTGAACTTGAATTACTATAAGCCCGCTTCAGTTGTGGAAACATGTTTTTCCTGCCTTACTGCAATCTTTATAATAATATTAAACACTTAACGAATTAAAATTCCAATAAAACATGCAAATCATTGATTTTATTTATTATTTAAATAGCATGAGCGGTTGCATAATCACAACCGTGCTGAGGGCCAGCAAGCGGCTGCGACAATTATCCTGCTCCAGACGCTTCCTATCCTGATTAAACTGGGTCAACAGAGCCTGACGTTGGCGCATGATATCCTTGTCGCTGTCCAGCAGGCACAGCTCAGGGGCGCAGGTCTGCTTTTGCAGATCGGCATATTCTTTTTCAACGATTGCCCGGGCATTTTCCCGAAGACGATCCCAGAAACCTTGTTCATAGTGTGACATAATCACGCGGATCCTGTATGGCAGGATCTCTCCTTGAATTTATTGTATGAAGCGTATCTGATTGATCCGTTTCAGTCAAATGCAGGACCATCATGAAAAATATAAGAATTCAGAACACAGATATTCCCACCCTTGGTTTCGGGACGTGGAAACTACGCGGTGATGAATGCGTACGCGCAACTGAACTTGCCATTGATGTCGGATATCGCCATATCGACACAGCGCAAATATATGAAAACGAAGAGGCCGTTGGACAAGCCATCAAAAATTCCAGAATCGACCGTCGCGATATCTTCCTGACGACTAAAGTCTGGATGGAGAATGTACCAAAGGCAAAATTAGCAAAATCAGTGGATGTAAGCCTGAAGAAACTACAAACAGAATATGTTGACCTTTTGCTTCTTCACTGGCCCGTAACGGAAGAACCTTTGCAAGAACAGGTCGAATCACTGGCCGCCGTGCAGAAAACTGGCAAAGCAAAATTGATCGGTGTTTCCAATTATCCCGTAGCCATGATGCGCGAAGTTATAGAGGATTACGGCATTAAGATTGCTAATAACCAAGTGGAATACCACCCTTTCCTGTCGCAGGAACCCGTCATTGATTTTGTGCGTACGCATAATATGTGGGTTACAGCCTACAGCCCGCTGGCGCGTGGCGCGGTTGCTGGCAATCCTGTCCTAAAGCAAATAGGCGATAAGTATGGCAAGAGCGAAGGACAGATTACTTTGCGCTGGCTAACACAACAGCCAGACGTGGCAGCCATTCCCAAGGCCGCCAGCGAAGATAACATCCGTAATAATATAAATATCTATGATTTCACGCTTTCGGACGAGGAAATGAATGCTATATTTGCTCTCGCCCGTCCCGATGGCCGCCTGATTAACCCCGCCTGGGCGCCCAAATGGGACAAGGCTGCATAAAGACAGGAGAGATATATGCCCATTATCCATGTTCACCTGATTGAAGGGCGCACCGTTGAGCAAAAACGTGCCCTGGCTAAAAAAATGACCGATGCTGTCTGTGAAGCCGTTAATGTGACACCTGACGCCGTCAAAATCATTATGCATGATATGGCCCGCCATGATTATGCTACCGCGGGCGTCCTGAAATCAGATGAGCAGAAATAGACGACATGACTTTGGAAGCAACACAGAAAGCCCTGACGCCTGTCTCCACAAGATTGGCAAAACTCGAGGATCTTGAGGTTTGCATCGCTTTTGATTGTACAGATCCGACGGACTCCCGCGGCGACGAAGAAAAAAAAGCCCTTATAAAATCCCGCATTGATACCGGTGAAATTTTTCTTGCGACGACATCTGACGGCAAGCCTGTCGGATACCTTGCGATTGATCGCCTATGGCCGATGATGCTGCCGCTCTTGTCATGGGTCTACGTGGCGCCGGCCTGGCGCGATCAGGGGGTTGCCAGAACGTTGGTTGAATTCTGCTTCCAGAATCTCAAGCAACGAAACTACAAAAGGATACTGATTTCCACCCAGACTGATCGTGAAAAAATGATCCAAACGATCCAGAAAATGGGATTGCGAGAGATTGGCTCCCTGAACGCTAACCCCGATGAAGCCGTCGCGGAAGTGTTTTATATGAAAGAGCTTTAAAGTCCGGGATCAGCGTCGCTCGGTTACCGTTCAAATCCCTATGCTCTAATGAAATTATTCCGGTGAAGTTATTCCGGCAGGAAACCGCCGGATTGCAATGACCACAGGCGGGCGTAATGTCCGCCTTTCTTTACGAGTTCAGCATGGCTGCCATCTTCAATGATCTCGCCGTGGTCCATTACGATCAGGCGGTCCATGCGCGCAATGGTTGACAAGCGGTGCGCAATCGCGATGACGGTCTTGCCCTGCATCAGCGTAGTCAATTGCTGTTGGATATAAGTTTCAACTTCGCTATCAAGCGCTGATGTCGCCTCATCCAAAATCAGGATCGGCGCATCTTTCAGGATAATGCGGGCAATCGCGATACGCTGACGCTGACCACCGGATAGCTTCACGCCGCGTTCGCCCACATGCGCATCATACCCCTTGCGGCCCCGGTCATCTTCCAGCGTCAGGATAAAATCATGCGCCTGCGCCTTACGCGCGGCTTCGATAACTTCTTCACGGCTTGCATGCGGACGGCCATAACGGATATTCTCGATGATCGAGCGATGCAGCAGTGATGTATCCTGTGTCACCATAGAGATATTGCCGCGTAAAGTGTCCTGCGTTGCCTGCGCAATATCCTGGCCATCGATCAGGATACGCCCGCCCTGCAAGTCGTAAAAACGCAACAACAGATTGGCAATCGTGCTTTTGCCCGCGCCGCTATGCCCGACTAGGCCCACTTTCTGACCGCCGGGAATGACAAAATCCAGGTCATCGATGACGCCGGATGTCTTGCCGTAATGGAAAGCGACATTTTCAAAACGAATCTCACCCTGACTTACATGTAATGGCTTCGCCGCGCTCTCATCGGTAACGCGATGCGGCTTGGAAATCGTTTGCATGCTTTCCTGTGCGGTGCCGATCCATTCAAAAATGCCGGTCAGTTCCCACATGATCCAGTGCATCTGGTGGTGCACCTGGATGACCAGCGGCAGGATCATGGCGACAGCACCCGGGGTAATCTGTCCCTTGGCCCATAACCATAATGAGAGAACAAAGATAGCGCCTATCATTACATTATTCGCCAGGCTTAGAGTCGTATTCATCAGGAAAATCTGAATATTCTTATCCAGGATGCGGCCCGAGTGGCGGTGCAGAGATCCCAGAACGAAGTCGTCCTCGTACTGGCGGCGCGCAAATAATTTCACCGTCATGATATTGGTATAGCTATCAACGATACGGCCCACCATATGGCTTTGCGATTCTGACAGCCGCAGAGAGCGTTTCTGCACACGGGGAATAAAAACCCACAGGATTGCTATATACAAGGCCACCCACAGCAGCATCGGCACGATGAGCACACCGTCCGCCGATGTCAGCATGATCGTGGTTGAAACGATAAAAACCGCCACATACATAACCGAACCGATGAATTGCGTCATGACGTCACGAATAGCCGGCCCCATCTGCTGCACCTTGTTGGCTATGCGTCCAGCGAAATCATTCTGGAAGTAGGACAGTGAATGGCGCAGCACATACCAGTGCGACTGACGACGGATCAGATTGCCAAAAAACGGCACAACAACAATGCTATGCACATATTGCGCGCCAATGCCCGTCAGCGGGGCCATAATCAATCCGCAGATCACAAAGCCGCCAATTACCCCCACGGCGTTATGCAGGATTTCGGCGGGAGCACCGCCGCTTGTCAGCACATCAACAATAGCGCCTACGAAGTAAATCATCAGCGCATTAAAGGTGGCACAAGCCGCATTGAACGCCAACAGCCACATAAAAGGCCCCTTGGCCTGACGCACGAAATGCCAGAACAAGGCGCCCAAACGATCCGGAATCACCGGATTGTCTGGCATCTTTTCGATGTCGATATGGGCATTCAGACGCGCTTTCATGATTGC
>CAMLJM010000007.1 GCA_946480475.1 uncultured Alphaproteobacteria bacterium | reverse complement strand
TTATAGCACATAAGGGTCCGTGTTTTTCTAGGGGGCCAGGGTTGATTTGGGGAATGGCCACGGTGCTTCAGGTGCCGTATGCAGCAGCTCCCTGGGCGGAGGCGGGGGCTTTATAAAGCTTTCCTCATCCGCAAGATCGCAAGTCTGCCAGATTTCCTCAGCAGACAGGTTCGGGACCGCATCGATAAAGCTTTGTAACGCACCGCCGCCAGCCGTATCCGTGCGCTGTAGGGGTTTATGTGCACGGGGCACCACTTCATAAGCCCCTAGATCTGGCCTGATCGTAAAGTAAGCATTGTCCTTAAGGGTGAGCGGCGTGTGATCATTTTTATTAAAAAGCGCCACCAAAATCTTAGGGCGGCCATTCTCATGGTCCACAATGCTGCAACTTAACGAAACATCTTCAGGGTTATCCATGCCGGGCACGGCGCCATCTTTTATCAATCCCTTCATAATATTGTTGAATACCCGGACGAGTTCATCCGTTTTACGGGGATCAAAGGGGGTGGGGTACTGCGTATAGAAAGATGTTTGCAAATCAAAATCCGGCGGGGTTTGCACACCATAAGGCGTTCTGCGGTGGATGACCGGTACAGGATCAGAATGGCCGCCAAGCCACAGACCTTCGCAAAGAACTTTGGCTTCGTCATCGCTTAGAGGGACTGCATCTTCTGGCAGGAACGTGCGGTCTTTATAATCGACAGGGGAAATCAGCACGACGCGATTGTTTTTATAAACGGGATGAAAATAAAGCTGTGGTGTGTGCGCATAGGCGCGCGGATAAGAACCTTCAGTATATGAAATTTTCACGGCGCGGGAATTTTGTCCCGTGGCATCGTACAAATCCTTATATTTTGCCTGGAAGGCATGAACAAGGGGAAGGAAGTCTTCGTTGCTGAAGGCTTTTGCCGCTTGCGCATAAGAAACATCTTTCTGCCCCAGCAGGATAGGCATAACCTGCATGGTCGCTCTGAGCATTGAAAGTAGACTGCCTTTCTTTGCCGCTTGCAATGTTTTTAGAGCGGGGAGCAATTCATCATGCATTTTGCCATGCAGATCAAGGGCTGCTGCAAGGCTTTTGCCCTTTAGCTCATAAAAAACCGATTTGTTGATATCATTATGCGGCATTCGAATTTTTCCCTGTCGGCGTATTTGCAAATTTTCTTATATCGGTCAATTTTCCTGTAATAGCAGCAGCAGCAGCCATCGCCGGGCTTAATAAATGCGTACGGCCACCACGGCCCTGACGGCCTTCGAAATTGCGGTTCGATGTGGAAGCGCAGCGCTCACCCGGTTTCAGGCGGTCACTGTTCATGCCCAGACACATGGAGCACCCTGCATCACGCCATTCAAAACCGGCATCGAGGAAGATTTTATCAAGCCCTTCTTTCTCGGCCTGTTCCTTTACAAGGCCCGAGCCGGGCACGATCATCGCCTGGACATGATCGGCAACCTTGTGACCTTTGACGATAGCGGCGGCTGCACGCAAATCTTCGATACGCGCATTTGTACAGGAACCGATAAACACCTTATCAATCCGCACATCTTCCAGGTTTTCGCCGGGTGTAAGGCCCATATATTCAATGGCGCGTTCCATAGCCGCACGTTTGGTATCGTCTTTTTCATCTGCTGGATTGGGGACCTTCGCTGTGATCGGCAGAACATCTTGCGGGCTAGTGCCCCAGGTGACGAGTGGTGCAATGTCCTCAGCCTTGAGCACAATTTCAGTATCGTATTTTGCGCCAGCGTCAGAGGGCAGGGTCTTCCAGTAGGCAACGGCCTTGTCCCAGTTATCGCCGCTTGGCGCCATGGGGCGGCCTTTGATGTAATTGAACGTCGTTTCGTCAGGCGCCACAAGGCCAGCACGCGCACCGGCCTCAATCGACATATTGCACATGGTCATGCGGCCTTCCATGGAAAGGGCGCGCACGGCAGAGCCTGCGAACTCAATCACATGGCCTGTGCCACCGGCGGTGCCGATCTTGCCGATGACGGCCAGCATTATATCCTTGGCCGTGACGCCGGGGCCGGTTTGGCCTTCGATGGAAATGCGCATATTCTTGGCGGGTTTCTGGATCAGCGTTTGTGTCGCCAGTACGTGCTCCACCTCGGATGTGCCGATGCCAAATGCCAGTGCGCCGAAGGCCCCATGCGTGCTGGTGTGTGAGTCACCGCAAACAATGGTCATGCCCGGTTGCGTCATGCCTTGTTCCGGGCCGACAACGTGCACGATGCCTTGACGCTTATCGCTCATGTTAAACAGCGTGACGCCGAATTCCTTACAATTTTTCTCGAGCGTATCGATCTGCAGGCGGCTGTCCGCTTCGGCGATGCCTTTGTCACGATTGATGGTGGGGACGTTGTGATCCATCACGGCCAGTGTGGCATCGGTACGGCGTACTTTGCGCCCCGCCATACGCAAACCTTCGAAAGCTTGCGGCGATGTAACCTCATGCACCAGATGACGGTCGATATAGATGAGGCAGGTGCCATCATCAGAACGGTCGATGACGTGATCATCCCAGATTTTTTGGAACAGGGTCCGGGGGCCTGCGTTTGTCTTATTTGTCATGAAAGGGATTATAAGGCGGTTTCCTGCGGTTTCTATGGATTTATTTTGAAAATTAACCATTTTGCAATGCAACAATCTTAAACTATAAGAGGGAGCAAGGTGATTTGAAGGTTTTGGGGTATGTCGGCACAAGCTGTTGATATTTATGGCGGATTCGAACAACTTGACGCGGCTTTATTGTCGAATAAGCGCGGTGAGGTTTGTATCACGTTCGAAGATCCAGCGTTTGTACACGCGGACGCCATTTATGTCGATCTGGCTGATCTGGCCATACACGCCATTATCTATGAAAGACCTTACCTTGTTGCTCATGTGTCGCCGGCCATGGTGGCAGCTTTTGCGCACTCGAAAGAGGCGCTTCTGGCCGCTGTACAGCCCGATGGCACGATATTGGAATTAATCGCCCCGGTCATGGTGGGGCAGGCGTAATCACTGAAAGGAGTAACGCGATGTTGGGAGCAAGATTGCATTCGTTTGCACAGGCAGGTATCGCACAGAAAGAGGGGAGTATCGTCTTGGCTGATCAGGTATTAAAGCAGGCAGGGGCATCTGATGTGCATTTGCCCACTGTAAGTTCGTCAACGGGCGCCGCTGTGACAGCTGTGATACGCGCACGTTAGGGAATTAATTTTTTTAAAGAAAACGCGGCAGCCCTTTTGAAGGGCTGCTAGCTTATTCATAGAAAGAAAAAAGCGCAGTATCTACTGCGCTTTTTTTTGAATTCTTATACAGGGGCGATTATTCGCCCCCTTCTTATTCGCCTTTGTCCTGCGCATCCTGGTTAGCTGCCCAGCCGCCTGTTTTCTCGGCGATACGGGCAGACTTACCGCGACGATCGCGCAGATAGTACAGTTTCGCGCGGCGGACAGAACCGCGACGGATCAGTTCGATGCTTTCGATACGTGGGCTATAAAGCGGGAATACACGCTCAACGCCTTCGCCATAGCTGATTTTACGGACTGTGAAGCTGGCATTGATGCCGTGACCACCACGGGCGATGCAGACGCCTTCGTAAGCCTGGGTACGTTCGCGGGCCGCGTCACCTGTACCTTCGCGGACAAGAACGTTCACTTTTACAGTGTCGCCCGGTGCGAAAGCAGGGATCTTTTTGGTGGCGTATTTCTGAAGCTGTTTTGCTTCAAATTTTTGTAATATATTCATAGCGTTAGCCCTTTTTAGTGAACCCGGTATCAGGGGTAAGCCCCCGGCGGTTCGGTTATCTTTTTCATGGGTTGGCTGGAACACCCGTTCCAACACGCGGTTTTTCTAGCTTTTTTGCCATTTTTAAGCAAGAAGTATTTGCAAAATCAGGAAAAAGCTTGTAGATTATTTCCATAATTATTTAACCGGTTACTAAAGGTGTAAGACTATGAAAGCATTGAAAACAACGGCCACAGTTGGGCTTTTATGCGGTGCTGCCGCTTTGGCATTTTACAATTCGGACGAGCAGAAAGTTGAAAGAGCTGGGGCTGCTGTTGATAAAGCCTGTCATAAGCCGTCCGGCATGACGGATCAAGAGGCCATGAATTGTACGAAAGCAACATTTAATCTAGCGCGTCGTGTTGCTCGTGCGGTGGAAAGCGATATGATTATTGGCCAAGCCGTGATTGATAATTGTGTGCATGGTCCTGAACTCCATGGAGTGCCAGATACCACAGCGTACAAGTGGGCAACAACGGAATGCTTTAATGCCATTGACCATAACCTGACAATTGATGAAAAACATCCTAAGAAAGCCTATTATCAGGATATGGCAACAGAGGCACGTTACCATACAGAGCGTGCTCATACTTTCCTGCCGCCTCCGTTGCCGCAATAAACTATATAGAAGCTTACTAACGCTTAATCAGATCAGGACGGCGCGCGGCGGTAAGTTGCGCGCTTTGTTCTTTCCGCCATTTGGCAACTTTACCATGATCGCCGGAGCGCAGGATTTCGGGCACGGCAAACGTGCGGCCATCAGCCGTGGTCCATTCGGCAGGGCGGGTGTAATGCGGATATTCCAGCAAGCCATCAGCGCCGGTGGAGAAGCTTTCTTCTGATGGGGTTTCATCGTTACCCATCACGCCGGGCAACAGGCGGATGCAGGCATCCATCAGAATCATGGCAGCGGGTTCACCGCCAGATAGAACGTAATCACCAATGCTGACTTCTTCAAAGTCATAGGCATCAAGGATACGTTGATCAACGCCTTCGTAACGGCCACAAAGGATAGTAATGCCATCAACCTGTGAGAGTTCTTCGACCATGCGCTGATTCAGCACGCTCCCACGCGGGCTCATGTAAATTTTCCTGGTTGTAGGGGGCAGGGACAGCAGTGCTTTCTCAATGATATCAGCACGCATCACCATGCCCGCACCGCCGCCGAAGGGTGTGTCATCGACAGTCTTGTGCTTGTCTTCGGCAAAGTCACGAATGTTAATGGCATTGAATGACCATATACCCTTTTCAAGGGCGCGGCCTGCAATCGTCTGGCCCAGCGGGCCAGGAAACATTTCAGGAAACAAGGTCAGGAGATTGACGTGCCATGCCATGTTAATCACGCAACCCTTCTGGAATGATTGCTGTGATCACGCCGGCGGGCATATTGACTTCGACGATATATTCATCGGCGAAGGGTATATAGAAAGTAGCGCCCATAGGCGGCTTTACTTCCAGTAAATCTCCGGCGCCAAAATTATCAACGGCAACGACAGCACCCACTTCGCCATCGGCTTCAGTGCGCACAACCATGCCGATAAGATCTTCATAATAGAACTCATCATCGCTTTCTGTCTCGGGCAGCTTGCTGCGTTCGATCCAGAGCTTGGTACCGCGCAATGCTTCGGCAGCATTGCGATCAGAAACGCCTTCAACTTCAGCGATCCAGAACTTATTGGCCGCATTCTTCATTTTAACAGTGAGGGTTTTATCACCGGTTTCAGAAGTGAAGAGGGGGCCATAGGCGGAAAAGGCCTGGGGGTCATCCCCGTACATACGGATACGCACCAGCCCGCGCACGCCATGTGCCGTGGATATTTCTCCAAGGCATATGCGTTTTGCGGACGGGTGCGTCATATAAATATCCGTCTATACGATTATTCTGCTGGTGTTTCAGCAGGAGCTTCTGCAGCGGGCTCTTCTTTCGGAGCGGCGGCAGCGGCTTTGGCTTCCTCTTCAGCAGCACGTGCGGCTTCAGCGGCAGCTTCTTTCTTAGCGGCTTTCTCTTCCAGGCGTGCAACTGTTTTCTGCTTAGGTGCAGATTTTTTCGGACGGTTGAATTGTGCTGGAACAGGTGCCAGACCTGCTTTACCCAGGAAAATAGCAACGCGCTCGGATGGTTGAGCGCCTTGGCTCAGCCAGTATTTTACACGCTCAGCGTTCAGGACAACGCGCTTGTCGCTGTCGTTTGGCAGGCGAGGATCGTATACGCCTACTTTTTCAACGAACTTGCCATCACGTGCGGCGCGGCTGTCAGCTACAACGATGTGATAGAAAGGCAGGTTTTTGCGTCCTTGACGGGACATTCTCAGTTTGAGGGCCATAGTGTTTCTCCTTTAGTAGCCTTAGTTAAACCGATTATTTTTTCTTCAAAAACGGATTGGCGCCCAGGAAGTCTGATCCCGGCAATGCGTTTTGAAAACCTTTGAGGCCGTTCGCCTTCATGCGTTCAGCCATAATTTCCTGATCTTTGTCATTCATCATGCCGGACATCATGCCCGCCATTTTGCCCATACCCATTTTCTTCATGCGCTTCATCATGGTCTGCATCTGTTGCAGTTGCTTATAAAGCTTGTTTACGTCCTGCACGGTCATGCCGCAGCCTTCGGCGATGCGGCGCTTGCGTGAAGCATTCAGAATATCAGGCTTGCTGCGTTCTTCTTTGGTCATAGACAGGATGATGGCTTCCTGACGCTTGACGATCTTGTCGTCAACACCGGCTTCATCCAGCTTGGAAGCAAGGTCCCCCAGACCCGGCAGCATTTTAACCAGGCTTTGAATGCCGCCCATTTTGTCCATCTGACGCATTTGGGTCAGCAGGTCATTGAAGTCAAATTGACCTTTCTGGAATTTACGCGCCATTTCTTCGGCGGCATCCTGATCAACCGTTTCAATTGCTTTTTCAACGAGGGAAACAACGTCACCCATACCCAGGATGCGCCCTGCAATACGATCAGGATGGAAAGGCTCCAGCGCATCCGATTTTTCACCAGTACCTAGGAATTTAACCGGTTTGCCGGTAACAGCCTTCATCGACAGCGCAGCGCCGCCACGAGCATCACCGTCAACACGGGTCAATATAATACCTGTCAGGCCCACTTTGTCTTCGAACGCTTTGGCGACATTCACTGCGTCCTGACCTGTCATCGCATCAGCAACAAGCAGCGTTTCAACAGGTTTTGCCAGATCATGGACCAGCGCCACCTCGGCCATCATCTCTTCATCGATAGCGAGACGACCGGCGGTATCAAGGATAACTACATCGAAACCTTCAAGACGGCCAGCTTCCAGTGCACGCTTGGTAATCGCTTCCGGCTTTTCGCCCTGAACGATCGGCAGTGTCGCAATCTTGTTTTGCTCACCCAGTTGGCGCAGTTGCTCCTGCGCTGCAGGGCGGTAAACGTCTAGAGACGCCATCAGCACTTTCTGGCGTTGCTTCTCGGACAGCATGCGCGCAATTTTCGCGGTGCTGGTAGTTTTACCGGAACCTTGCAGACCCACCATCAGGTAGACGGATGGTGGTGTGGTGAATTTCAGGTCCGATGTTTCACTGCCCAGCATTTCGACGAGGGCATCGTGAACAATTTTGACAACCTGTTGTGCCGGTGTAACGGAAGCAATAACTTCCTGGCCGATGGCTTTCGTCTTTACATTTTCAATGAATGTTTTGACCACGGGCAGGGCCACGTCAGCCTCAAGCAACGCCACGCGGATTTCGCGCATGGCGTCGTTGACATCATCTTCCTTCAGGGCGCCTTTGCCGCGCAACCCCGTGAATACCTTGCCGAGTTTTTGTCCTAGAGACTCAAACATTCGTTTCTTTCTTCGTCATTCCGGCGTAAGCCGGAATCTGTTTTACCGTTTCACTGGATCCCGGCCTTCGCCGGGATGACAATGGAGAACTGCCGCAGTGAGCGTAAATTCGCCGACTGCGGTGTACCCGAGAGCACTGATATAATTAACAGTGTTCGTGAAATTTGATGGGAAAATAGGGGTTTAGGCTTAAGAAGTCAAGCAAAACCGCCAATCAGACGGGTATGGCTTTTTGCGGGGGCTGAGGCTTCCAGGGGGCTGGAAATCTTTTTAAATCAAAGCCTTGCACTAAATCCCAGTTACGCTTGGCGCTCAGGGTACGTTTAGTCAGCAGTTCAAACGTGCATAAACGGCCATAAAGCAGGGCCCGCTCAATAACTTCAGGGTGAAGATCGGCGGCCTTGAGAATTTGGCTGCCGACGACCTTATTGTCCTTGAATACAGGTAGAATGAGCTTATGAACGTAAAATTTGTCAGTAGCGGGATCGCGATCATCTCTGATGCCTTCAATCCCAAAAACTGGCGGCGTTGTATCCAGGAGCTTTTTGTCATGTAAACCTTTGTCATTCAGAGGAATACGTTGCTGGATAACAAGGCCGAATGTTTTCTTTTTCCAAAATTTATAATGTTCAGAGTAAAGCACGCCAGGTGATGCCGGATAAGTATGGGCATTGTCAGGATCATCGGGGCTGCCCTTGATGTATACTTTCTCTTTCAGACTAGTAAAATAAGCCAGGGTATGGCCGGGGTTGCTCCATGAGTTGCCTTTCAGCGGCGTGAACACGCTGGGCCAGTAACTGGGTTTGGTGTTGTATTTGCTGTTCAAAAGATCAAACAGATTGGCCAGGTCCTGTAGGGGCAGGGCGTAATGTTCGGTTTTCGGCTTATGGCGACGTGCCCGGTCAAAAGCCGGTTTCAATGGATTGGTCATTCCCTGTCTCTTTATTTTTTATTGTTTCTATTTATAGTCTTTAGACAGAGACTTTAGGAAAAAGAGGGCCGAATGCCAACAAGTTTTATCAAAATGCATGGTCTGGGTAATGATTTCGCTGTGATAGACGTTACGGCAGGCGGTGCTGTTACCCCCGATATGGCCCGGAAAATTGCGGATCGCCGCCGCGGCGTGGGGTGTGATCAGGTGTTGGTCATGGAAAAGCCCATGAATCCCAAAGCCAATATTTTTATGCGCATATATAACCCTGATGGATCGGAGGCGCAGGCCTGCGGGAATGGGACACGCTGTGTGGCATCCCTTTATATGAGCCGGAATAATCTGAGCGAATGCATCATTGAAACCGTGGCGGGTTTGCTGCCAAGCCGCATTGTTGATGGCGGACTTATTCAGGTGGATATGGGTGTGCCCCGCACAAAATGGCAGGAAATTCCATTATCCCAGGAATGTGATACTTTGAATCTGGGCATAATGCATGGTCGCCAAACCATGAATGACCCTGTGGCTGTGAATGTGGGTAATCCGCATACCATTTTCTTTGTCGATGATGTGATGAAAGTTGAACTGGAAAAGCTGGGGCCGGAGGTAGAAAATCACGTGCTGTTTCCTGAGCGCACGAACGTAGAATTCGCGCAAATATTATCGCCTGAGAAAATCCGGGTGCGTGTATGGGAACGTGGCACAGGCGTAACACAGGCCTGTGGTTCTGGTGCGTGCGCGACAATAGTGGCTGCCGCACGCCGGGGACTGACGGGGCGCAAAGCGGAAATCGTCCTTGATGGCGGCAGCCTGTTCATGGAATGGCGCAGTGAGGATAGTCATATCCTGATGACAGGTCCGGCAACACGCGTTTATGAAGGTGTTTTAAGGGCCGCATAAGAAAACCCCCTGCATATTTCAGCAGGGGGATTCTTAAGGAACTGTCTCTCTAGGTTCTCATTTCTTACTGCAAATAGTTATTTGTCTCAGGCAGACGTTTGTTGTCATTCGTGCTGCGGATTTCAACAACGTGAAATTTACCGTATGTGCTCTCTACGTCCTCACGCAGGCGCTCTAGTTGGCGCAGCACCATATACAAGTTCATATCGTCACATTCTTCACCTGCTTTAGGCAGGTTTATATCGGTCTCAAGGACCAGAATCTTCTCTTCTTTCCCTGTTTGATTGTCGGAGCGACGTACCATGTGCAGGGCCGAAATATGCGGGTGTCTGTTAAAAGTCATGTTGGTCTCCTCTTTGTGGCGTTAGGTCTATTTATGCATCGCATTAGGTCTATTTATGCATCGCATTTGCAATGCATATATGTGCGTCCGTTACGATCACGGATAGCGATGGCATCACATTCGATAAAACCTTCATCCCTCAGCATGTAGAGGTATTCAAGGTAGCTCACGAGGTTCTCGGAGCGACCGTCCTGATGCAGCTTCTGAGCTGGCGCCAGAGTTATATCTGTTTCCAACAGCAGGATCCTTGTCGCGGTTCCTTGGAAATCCGTTTCTTCCAATAACTGAGCAAAATGGATGTCAGGATGATCGATGAACATAGTCGTTACTCCTTTCTCGCGAGGCCTTATGAGGTGCCATGTGTAAAATGATAGGTGGGGAAGGTGCAGAATTAGAGCCGCCAAAGTGGTGTTTTCAGGCTCATTTGTTACAGATTTGTAGGCAGATAAGTTGTTGAAAATTATAATTTAATGCTATTTATTCCTGCTGGGATTAAAACATTTCGAATGTCTTTTGATACGCAGGAAAAAGATTGGCTTTGACAGAATCTTGAAATAAGATAAGTCAGCTTTTCCAAGGATTTAGATGTGACTGCAAAAGATCCGCAATTGGTGACGTTTGGATGCCGACTCAACACCTATGAGTCGGAGGTTATGCGCGCGCATGCGAAGAATGCAGGAATCGAAAACGCCATCATTTTTAATACATGTTCAGTTACAAAAGAGGCGGAGCGTCAGGCCAAGCAGGCCATTCGCCGCGCCCGCCGCGAAAACCCTGATGCCCGGATTATCGTGACGGGCTGTGCAGCCCAGATTGATCCACAAGGTTTCGGCGGCATGGCCGAGGTTGATCAGGTCATTGGTAATGACCTGAAACTCAAACCCGAAACCTGGGGCGCACCACCGGAAGAGAAAGTTATTGTCAATGACATCATGGCGGTGAAAGAAACCGCAAGCCATCTGGTTGATGGTTTTGAAGGGCACACGCGCGCCTTCCTGCAGGTTCAGAATGGCTGTGATCATCGCTGCACTTTCTGCATTATTCCTTATGGCCGGGGCAATTCACGTTCGGTCGCTATTGGTGTAATTGTTGAGCAGGTACGTCATCTGGTGAATGCCGGATATAAGGAAATCGTCTTCACCGGTGTGGATGTCACCTCTTATGGCCACGATCTGCCGGGTAATCCGACATTAGGACAGATGATCCGTCGTGTGCTGGCTCTGGTACCGGAACTACCGCGTGTACGACTGTCTTCATTGGATCCGGTTGAAATCGATGATGACCTTTGGCACCTGATCGAACATGAACCTAGATTGATGCCGCACCTTCACCTGAGTCTCCAGGCAGGCGATGATATGACCTTAAAACGCATGAAGCGCCGCCACCTGCGTCAGGATGTCATTGATGTTTGCAAGCGTGCGCGCAGCTTGCGTCCAGACATGGCCTTCGGCGCCGATATTATTGCGGGTTTCCCCACTGAAACCGAAGAGATGTTCTCCAACACATTAAAGATCGTCGAGGAATGCGACCTGACATTCCTGCATGTATTCCCTTATTCCGAGCGCGAAGGTACGCCCGCCGCGCGCATGCCGCAGGTAGAGCCGTCAATTCGTAAGGAACGGGCAGCGCGCCTGCGTGATCTGGGCGAGAAGCAGCTGGATAAATTCATGAATGCCCATTTAGGTAGTAAGCGCCAGGTGATCGTTGAGCAGAATGGCTTGGGGCGTACTGAACATTTTGCTGAAGTGCACCTTGATTTTACAGCCGCGCAGGGCGATCTTCATGACATTCAAATCAGTCGTTTTGAAGGCGGCAAGCTTTATGGGGTGCGTGTGTAATGTTTACAGGAATTATCCGTGATAAAGGCAAGATCATTGCGATCTCCGAAGGTGACAAAAGCCGTCGTATCACGATGACGACGAAGATGGATTTATCGAACATCAATATGGGCGCTTCTGTGGCATGTGATGGATGCTGTCTGACCGTTGTCGAGAAAACGCAAGATACGCTGACATTTGATGTCGGCGCTGAAACCATGGACCTGACTACGCTGGGTGATTGGGATATTGATAAGTGCGTAAACCTCGAGACATCGCTGCGTATGGGTGATGAACTGGGCGGCCATATGGTGTCAGGACACGTCGATGGCATTGCAACAGTAGAGGATGTGAAGCCTGATGGTGATTCCTGGCGCTTCAAAATCCGCGTGCCGGATAAATTCGCGCAATATATATCGCCCAAAGGTTCTGTGGCATTGAATGGTATTTCTCTGACGGTAAATGAAGTAGAAGGCTCCGTATTCGGTGTTTGCATCATTCCGCACACATGGGAAGTGACAAATATTAAGTCATGGGATGAGGGCACGCGCATCAACCTGGAAGTGGACCAACTGGCTCGTTACGTCGCGCGCATCCTGCAGAAAGAGACAGCATGATCAGCCCGATCAAGGATATCATTGCTGAAGCATCGCAAGGTCGCATGATTATCATGGTCGATGATGAAAGCCGCGAGAACGAGGGCGACCTGATTATACCGGCTGATTGCATCACAGCGGAGGCCATTAACTTTATGGCGCGTTACGGCCGTGGCCTGATTTGTTTACCTATGAGCGGCGATATGATCGATCGCCTGCAGTTGCCGCAAATGGTGGCGCATAATCAATCCAGCCAGCAAACAGCTTTCACTGTTTCCATCGGTGCCCGTCAAGGCATAACTACAGGAATTTCCGCGCAGGATAGGGCTCTCACGGTAAAGACAGCAGTGTCACCGCATGCGGCTCCCGCAGACATTGTGAGCCCTGGACATATATTTCCGCTGCGTGCGCAGAATGGCGGCGTGTTAACGCGCAAGGGGCACACAGAAGCCGCCGTAGATATAGCACGTTTGGCAGGGTTCTCGGCTGCGGGTGTAATATGCGAAATCATGAATGACGATGGCACTATGGCGCGTTTGCCGCAACTGGTTGAATTTGCCAAGACACATGGCTTGAAGATTGGTACAATCGCTGATCTGGCGGCGTATTGCCAGACGCACAAGAAGGATAAGGCTGCATGACCACTGACCGCGTATTGATTATCGAAGCTCGCTACTACAATCACATTAACGATATGTTGCTGGAGGGTGCGCAGAAAGAACTGGCGCAACATAACGTCATAAGCGAAGTGGTTACGGTTCCGGGCGCTCTTGAAATTCCCGCCGCTCTGAATTTCGCGATCACCAAAGGTGATTATGCTGCTTTTGTCGTTCTGGGATGCATCATACGGGGCGAAACCACACATTATGATGTTGTTCAGAACGAAAGTGCGCGTGGCGTTTACCAACTGGTGCTTGAGCATGATCTGGCGCTCGGTAACGCTATTCTCACCGTTGAGGATGAAGCGCAGGCTCTGGCGCGTGCTGATATAACACGCAAGAATAAGGGTGGCGAAGCTGCAAAGGCGGCCCTGGCCATGCTGACCCTGAAAAGAAAGTTTCAATAGGTTATGAGCAACCGGCTTGTCATGGTTGTGATGGGCCTGCTGATGCTGATATGCGCCAATCCCGCATGGGCGCAGGATTCTGTCTGTGCGCAGAAAAAGCCCTTCGTCAGCGATATCCTGATTGAAATGGAAACGCCTGATCCTCACTATGATTTCTCACGCGATTTGGCATATCTGAATAACGACGGTGGCAAAAGCGCCGAAGAGTGGCTCAAGAAGAATAATATGCAGGGCGTTTGGTCTTCTAAGCATATGCAAACCGCAGGTTTAGCTTCTGGGGGATGGGGTGTTTATTACGAATACACAATTGATCCTGAACCTTTGGATCAATACTGGGCATATGCCTGCCTGTACGTGAAAGAACTTAAAATTCGTATGATGTTCCGGACGATCATTATGATCCCTAAAGAGTACCCGAAAGGCAGTTGCGCTTTTAACCTGATCCATACGCATGAGCTTAAACACTTTAATGTCAATAAAATGGTGGCACAGAAAACGGCAGAGCGTTTGCGACAGGATATGCCACAGATTCTGGCGGATCTTGAAAAGGAACATGTCGGTTCAGACAATATCCACCCGCATAGTGATCGGATGAAAGAAAGTATACGGGGTATTGTAGATGTCTATTTCCAGCAGGTCATGGGAGAGGAAATGGAAAAGCTGAATCACTTTGTCGATACGCCCGAGGAATACGGCAGTTTCGGCGTAGAAATGCGCAAATGCGGCGTATACAACGCGAGCCTGGAAGAGACCCCATCAGGTCAAAATCAGAAAAAAGAGCCTCGTAAAAGGACGAAGGAACGCATCAATCTTTATAATAAGACGTTGCCGCAGTGATGTTTTGCTTTTGCTGTAAGGGTTTGCTAGTGTCCGGCCATGATGTTCTGGCGTAAAGACAAAAAAGAAACAGTAGTAGAAACGGCAAAGCCCATTGAGCCGGTTCCGCTGACGCCTGCGCCTTTACCTGAGCCTGTAAAGCCTGCAGCGCGTCCTGGCGATAGGCCTGGTGAAACATGGGTGTCCCGTCTGGGGATGGGGCTTAGCAAGTCGTCCGCGAAGTTCGGGCAGGGCCTTGCCGATCTTGTGACCAAGAAGAAGCTGGACCAGGATACGCTCGACGGACTCGAAGAGTTATTGATTACAGCTGATCTTGGCCCGGTGACGGCTGCCAAGGTCATTGCTGATTTTTCAAAAGATCGTTTCGGCAAAGATCTTGATGAGAATGAAATCCGGGCCGCGTTGTCAGCCAGCATTTCAACCATTCTTGAGCCTGTGGCAAAGCCGCTTGATTTTACCAAACCTGAAAATGGGCCATTTGTTGTGCTGGTATGCGGCGTAAATGGCGCTGGAAAAACCACTACGATTGGCAAGATAGCGCACAACCTTCATAAGGAAGGAAAGAAGGTGGCAATTGCCGCTGGTGATACATTCCGCGCCGCCGCTGTTGAACAATTAAAAGTCTGGGCGGATAGAACCCAGTCCGTATTTATTGCCAAAGACACCGGTGCTGATGCGGCCGCCGTAGCATTCGAAGCGTATCAGCAGGCGAAAGATCAGAATCTTGATGTTCTATTGGTGGATACAGCAGGGCGCCTGCACAACAAATCAAACCTGATGGCCGAGCTTGAGAAAATTATTCGTGTCATTAAAAAACATGATGCCGCACTTCCTCATGCCACCATATTGGTGCTGGACTCGACCACAGGCCAGAATGCGCATGCTCAGGTGGAAACATTCCGTGAAATGGTCAAAGTCACCGGCTTGGTAGTGACAAAACTGGATGGTTCAGCCAAAGGCGGCGTGGTCGTGGGGCTGGCTGACCGTTTCAACCTGCCGATCCACCTGATTGGCGTGGGTGAGGGGATTGAGGATTTGCAGCCGTTTAGTGCCCGTGATTTTTCGGATTCCCTGGTGGGTGCCCAGCACTAACGCCTTGAAATATCCCTGATTCTGGGCGACCATAGGCCTATGACAAAAGGTATTCCCAAATTTCGCCCCCGTAAATTCAAAGACGCTCAGGAAGCCGTAGATGCGGTCATAGAGATATATGACGCTAATATGGATTACCTCCGTGGCCAGTTTGACTCTTTCGCCAAAGGTAATATTACCGGTAACCGTGCGCGGGCTTGTTATCCATACATTAGAATTGAAACGGACATGGCGCGCCGGGTTGATACGCGCTTGTCTTACGGTTTTGCTCCGCGCCCGGGTGTTTATGAAACAACAGTGACGCGTCCTGACATCTTTGCTGATTACCTGCTGGAGCAGGTGCGTCTGCTGATCCTGAATCATGATACCGCTGTGGAAGTGGGAGTCAGCGAAACACCCATTCCCATCCACTTTGCCTTAGGCGAAGAGTTCCATTTGGAAGGTGACCTGACAGCCGAACAAATCAATGCATTGCCGCTGACGTTTGACCAGCCTGATCTCAGCATCATGGATGATGAAGTGGCCAACGGAACACATGTGCAGAAGCCAAATGAACCGGCACCGCTGGCGCTATTCCGTGCACCACGTATTGATTTAAGCCTGATGCGCCTGAAACACTACACAGGTACGGCAGCGGCGCACTTCCAGAACTATGTGATTTATACGAACTATCAATTCTATATTGATGAGTTTGTGAATATCTGCCGGGAAATTATGGAGCCGACAGATAATCCGGAGTTGAAGCGCGAGCGTCTGGAATATGCTGCGTTCGTTGAACCGGGCAACCGTGTCACTGCCAACCGTAATATTGCGGGCTTTGCCGTTCTTGATCAGCCGGGCGTACCGATCAAACGGTTGCCACAGATGCCGGCCTATCACCTGAAGCGCGCTGATGGTAATGGCATCACCATGATCAATATTGGTGTGGGGCCTTCAAACGCCAAGACCATTACCGATCATGTGGCTGTGTTGCGTCCGCATGCGTGGCTGATGCTGGGGCACTGTGCAGGTCTGCGCAACTCGCAGAACCTTGGTGACTATGTTCTGGCACATGGTTATCTGCGTGAAGACAACGTTCTCTATCGTGACCTGCATCCGGCTATTCCTGTACCGGCGCTTTCTGAAATTCAGATTGCACTGGAACAGGCCGTATCACGCGTGACAGGGCTTGTGGGTTATGACCTTAAGAAAATCATGCGCACGGGTACAGTCGCCACGGTTGATGACCGTAACTGGGAACTGCGGCCGCATATTCGTCAGAACGCGCGCCTGAGTCAAAGTCGGGCGGTGGCGCTCGATATGGAATCTGGCACGATTGCCGCGAACGGTTTCCGTTTCCGCGTGCCTTACGGGACATTGCTGTGCGTATCTGACAAACCGCTTCATGGTCAATTAAAGTTGCCAGGTATGGCCGACCGTTTCTATCGTGAACGAGTAGAGCAGCATTTGCAGGTGGGCTTGTTAACCATGGCCATGTTGCGGGATATCGGCCCGGCCAAACTGCACAGCCGTAAGCTAAGGTCTTTTAACGAACCGGCTTTCCAGTAAATTTGACGCTTTCCCGGCATCTGCTTTATCTTAATAGGGTAAAACGGAGCCCAAGGGTTATGAGCGATCTTTTGTTAAGCAGGGATTTTATGACGGCTGGCCGACGTCTGGTGGAGGACATGATCCTTCTGCGCGCCTATGTCGAGAAGCCTGAGGGGCAAAGCTTCCTTGAGTCCATTCCTGTTTTTGACCCGGATAATCATTCTTTCGATGAATTTGAAGACAATTGTTATGCCTTTGCGATTGGCGCCAAAGGGCAGGGCCGCCTGCAACCGGGTTTCCGCGCCGCTGTACGTAAGCGCCCCAATATGTACGATTTTCAGGCCTTCAGAAAAGATATCCATGAAGGCCTGCTTGCCGATGGTGCTGAATATCTGGGCGACAGCTTTGCAGATAGTTTGGGCAAGGGTGTGCCGATGCCGCTTTTCTTGAGGCACGGCCAGAACTTTGATTTCGATTTTATGGCTTTGCGCCGCGTGTTTGATTCATACACAGGAAAACCTGACAGATTGGTTTTTGCCAACAAAGGGAATGCATTTGCATCCTCCCCAGACCTGAGGAATACCAACATATTTGGCGAAGCGAGGGGCAGGAACTATGAAATCTTCGGCGGATATTACGCGCTCAAGCGATAGGTCATAAAAAACGGCACCAGAGGTGCCGCTTTTCATTTTTGGATGAACCTGTTTCCTAAACTGTAATATCGACGGTGCTGCCGCGGCGTGTATCACGCTTTTCCGCACTGTCATCCGTATTGGCAGATTCAGCGCGGCGCTCGTTACGCGTTTCTGTTTGCTGTGAACTGGCAGCAGCCGCTTCGCGTGGTTGTGTCCTATTCTCTTCGGGTTTCTTTTGTTCAGGAGCGCGGGCTTCTTCACCACGTTGCTGGAACGGATTGACCAGAGCCTGTTGTGCATAACCATTGACGCTAAGAGCCATAAACAAATCCCCAAAACACAAAGAAGGGCAAGATTTTGCCCGCGTTCTTATAGCATAAGGGGTAAGGGTTAAGAAAATCTTTACCCGCGGCCAATTGTGGGAAAAACAGAAATTAAGGAAACTTTCAGTATTACGTTAACCCGATAGTAATGACTCAGGCGTAGAACTGTACTAGGTGTGAGGAGAAATAAAGGTTACGGGCGGCTGTTCGGCTGGCCTTCATAAAAACCAGTATCTCCTTGAAAATACTATAAAAAGACTATTTGGGGTTCTTTCCGGCATTGTCCGGATAAGCGGTAGAACAGAGCGGACGTGTTATGGCTGAAGAGGGGTTCTTTGGCTGTAATCGTAATGAATTGAGTTTGGGTTGACTCACTATGGATATGCGCTTGTTTGATAAATCTCCGCAGGTTGCCACGCTGCTTGTGCGACTGTACGACACACATAAAGTTTACGACCTTGCCAAGGACAATGATCCATTGGCACGCGCCGAACTGACCAGTGCCGTCGCTGAACTTCTCGAAGCGCACGTAAATCTTAGCAACCGCGAACAGGAACTATTATCTGACGTTCTGATTGGCCTGATGCGTCAGGCTGAATCTGATTTGCGCGCTGCGCTGGCTGAACGTCTTTCTGTGTTGGATGATGCGCCTTTGCGCCTTGTGCTAAACCTTGCCAATGATGATATCGATGTTGCGGGCTCCATTCTGAAAAAGAGTGCTGTCCTGAGTGATCTTGACCTGATCTACATCGTGAAATCTCGTGGGGCCGAGCATTGGCAGGCCATTGCAGCGCGTGACAATTTGAGTCCGCAGGTTATTGATATTCTGGCCGACAAGAAAGAAGAGGGTACAGCGATTGTCCTCTCCGGCAACGAACGTGCACACTTGACATGGCACGCGCTTGAAGTGCTGACCGATATGGCTATCCATAACGAAAATGTTGCCAAGCCGCTGCTGATGCGTGCGGAATTGCCGGATCATACAGTTCGTAAAATATACGATCATGTAGGACAGGAATTGCGTCACTACATACGTGATTATTACGGCATTTTCTCAGGCGAAGTGACCACTGCGATTGATGAAATCATGCTGGAGTTTTCCAGCGCGGGCCAGCCAGAACTGTTCATGCCGAATGATCGTGTGTTGATGGCGGCGCGCCAATATGCTGACAAGGGTAAATTGACGCTTTATACAATGATGCAAAGCCTTAAACGCGGTCAGATTGCTTCGTTTGTGGCCATGTTCTCTGTCTATACGGGAATTACAGCGGATGAGGCGCATGATTACCTGAAGCAGGCTTCGGCCAAGAGTTTGGCTGTTGTTTGCCGCGCCCATGGCATTCAGAAGAATGATTTCGCGACAATCTATCTGCTGACCAACCGGATGCGCACAGATCATCGCATCATCAGTCAGCGTGATATGACGGAAATTATTACATACTTTGATCGCGTGCGACCCGAGGCGGCAAGACGCCTGCTCGCAAGTCATACGCCGCTTGATTGCGAAGTGTAGTCAGCATGAAGAAATAAATGGAGAGGTGTAAAAATCCCCCGGTCAGACCGGGGGATTTTCTTATTCTTACGCCGCTTCTTTGTAAGCTTTGAGTGCCGCTACACCGGGAAGCTCTTTACCTTCCATCCACTCAAGGAAGGCGCCGCCCGCTGTCGAGACATAGCTGAATTTATCAGCCGCATCCGCATGCTCCAGTGCAGAAACCGTATCGCCACCACCAGCAACGCTGATCAAGGTGCCTTTTGCTGTGAAATCAGCAACGGCGCGGGCAGCCTCATTGGTGCCTTTGTCAAAAGGTTCGACCTCAAACACACCGAGCGGGCCATTCCAGAGAACTGTTTTGGCTTTGGCAAGGTGGGATTTCAGTAGTTCTACGGAGCCAGGGCCGATATCTACGGCTTCCTGGTCGGCAGGAACGGCTAGGGTATCACAAATGGTGTGCGGCGCGTTTTTGCCGAACTCCTTCAGGATCACGCGATCTGATGGCAGCACAATCTCGCAGCCGCTGTCTTTTGCCGTTTGCATGATCTTGCGGGCTTCGTCGGCCATATCGCGTTCACACAACGATTTGCCAACTTCGACACCCTGCGCAAACAGGAATGTGTTTGCCATGCCGCCACCCAGGAACAGCACATCGACCTTGCGCACGAGGTTATCAAGTACGCTCAGTTTTGATGAAATCTTGGCGCCGCCAACAATGGCGACAACCGGACGCTTCGGTGCTTCCAATGCATCACTGAGTGCGTTCAGCTCTGCTTCCATCAGGAATCCCGCACCTGTGGGCATGTGATGGGCAAGGCCTTCTGTCGAAGCATGGGCACGGTGTGCAGCAGAGAAGGCGTCATTGATATAAATATCGCCGAGTTTTGCCAGCTCTTTCACGAATGCCAGATCGTTACCTTCTTCGCCTTTGTGGAAGCGGAGGTTCTCCAGCAGACCGACCTGACCGGGTTGCAGGCTGTCGACCAGTTTTTGTGCTTCGGGGCCCACGCAATCTTTGCCAAACGCAACGTCCACGCCCCAGCTTTTCTTCAGGTCTTTAGTCAGGAATGCAAGAGAGAATTCTTCTTCGTATCCGCCCTTTGGACGGCCAAAGTGGGAAAGGACAACCGTCTTGGCGCCATGCTGAACCAGCCAGTCGATGGTGGGTTTCAAGCGGTCGATACGCGTGGTGTCCGAAACAACGCCGTCTTTCGCGGGGACGTTCAGGTCGCCACGCAGAAGGACTGTTTTGCCTTTCAGGTCGAAATCGCGCAGGGTTTTAAAGCTCATGTTCATACTCCTCTATATATTCCCGGAATTACCGGATGGTTTTGGCATTTTCTGTGGCTTCAATCAAGCGTGACCGGATAGGAGGATCCATGCTGGCATGGCCGCCGTCGGGTACGATAATGTAATCAGCCTCAGGCCATGCCTGATGAAGTTTATGGGCGGTGGCGATAGGGCTCACCATATCGTAACGCCCCTGAATGATGGTGGCAGGAATACTGCGTATACGCTCAATTTCATGCAAAAGGCTTTGTGCAGCGGGAATAACTTCATTCTTGTAATAATGCGCTTCGATCCGCGCAATTGACCAGGCCGTATCTTTCTGCTCTTCCGATGTAATCGTCTGATAGTTGGGAATAAGCGACAGGCAGGCCCCTTCATATAGACCCCAGTTTACCGCAGCTTCGCGTGCTTTTTGTAAATCATCACCTGACAGAATTTTGTAGTAAAAACCAAGGAGGTCTTTTTGCTCCTCTGCATTTGCCAGAGATGAAAACTGTTCCCATGCTTCAGGAAAGATCTTGCGCATGCCATAGATGAACCAGTCTATTTCTTCCTGTTCCAGCAGTGATATGCCACGCAGGATCAGGCTGATGCAGCGCTGTGGATGCTTCTGCGCGTAAGAAAGCGCCAGAGTGCTGCCCCACGAACCACCAAATAAATGCCAGCGTTCAACGCGTAAATGATCACGCAGTTTCTCCATGTCATCAAGAAGGTGGGCACGCGTGTTGTTTTTCAGGCTGCCTAATGGCTGTGAACGACCAGCGCCACGTTGATCATAAATAATGATACGATAGTGGTCCGGATCAAAGAAGCGGCGATGTTTGGCTGTGGCACCGGCACCAGGTCCGCCATGAATATGCAGGATCGGTACGCCGTCAGGATTTCCACTTTGCTCCCAGTAAATTTCATGGGTGTCATCGACAGCCAGAAATCCCCGCGAATAGGGGGTTATGTTGGGAAATAAATCATAGGGTGTCGTGTGCCTTGGCAGTGCCGTCATGCCCGTAACCCTCGGAAAGTTAATTTATTAATTATCTTTGGGAAGATTAGCTTGCGGCGCAGCATCTGGCAAGATCTCAAGCCAGGTCGCATTGGAAAGCTTGATATAGGGGCCATTATAACTTTCAACCCAGCCGTGAACGCGCACACGCTTGCCAGCCAGGCCCATACTATCAATTTCCTTCTTGGCGATCTGGCGGCGTACTTCACCTTCGATGCCGATTGTAAAATCCTTGCGCCAGTCATCGCCAAAATTCAGGAAAACAATATTATTCGACATGCCGGTTTTGGTAATCACGCCTTCAACAATCGCCCAATTATTCATGGCGCTATCTGCCTTATCAGGGGTCAGCATGCCAAATTGGTCGGAAGCCCATATACCGCGTTTTTCTTTAATGGCTTCGTTCTCCAGCGCCATCATCTGCGAAGCCATTTCTGTATTGTGAGCGCCAGGTTGTATACGCGCCAATCCGTTTTTCAGAAGCAGACCTTGAATCCAGATTTTATCCTGATGTGTTTCCAGGTGGCCTAAGTAGTGCCCCATGCGGTTGCGACGCCCTTCGGTCTCGCTTTTGGCTTGATAAAAAATGGCTTGTTTGTTTTCAAGCTGTGTTTTCAGTTGTTCAAAAGCTTTGCTGGCGATAGGGCCAGGGTTCGCAGAAGCATTATCAGGAATTTCCACGCTGCTCAGTTGAACAATCCGCCCGTCCTGCAATTGGACACGCAAAGGATCAATGATCTGCTGAATCAGAACGACGCCCTGACTGCGTAATTCTGAAAATTCTGTGCCGGACTCGGGCAGCAAAATTTTAGTTTCTTCCGCCTCTTTTTTATCCTCAGTTTTTGTTTCCGGTTTTGCATCAAAAGTTTCGAAACGCAGGCCATAACCACCTTCCTGAGCTAAGGCAGGAGTGGTAAAACTGCAGAGCAGAATCCCGGACATCCATATGCGGAGCATTTTTATCATGATCAGAGAGTGGCCTGTTTTACGTACGTTTGGCAAGACATTGATTGCGGGCGTTGGCTTATTAATGATGGCGGCATGTTCAACCAATCCGGCCACGGGCGAACGCCAGTTTACCGCCTTGATGTCCCCTGCACAGGAAAATCAGGTGGGGGCGCAGGAAAATGCCAAGGTCATGAAGACATATGGTGTTCCCGATAACAGCCAGAACCTGCAGGCTTACGTTAACCAGGTCGGCCAGCGTATTGCACAGGATACTGAGCGTCCGGACGTGCAATATAAATTCACGTTGCTGGATTCCCCGATGGTGAATGCATTCGCCTTACCAGGCGGTTACGTATACGTCACCCGCGGTTTGATGGCACTCGCCAATAATGAAGCTGAACTGGCGGGCGTTATGGCTCACGAAGTCGGCCACATCACAGGCCGCCATTCGGCTGAACGTTATTCCCACGGTGTTTTGACCAGTCTTGGTGCCGCCGCACTTTCGATTGCCTTGGATAGTAATGCCGCCTCGCAGGCCTTAGGCGTCGGTTCTGAGCTTTACATGACATCCTATTCCCGTAGTCAGGAAAGTCAGGCGGATGACCTGGGCATTCGTTATCTTCAAAAATCGGGTTACGATACTTTTGCAATGGCTAGTTTCCTGAATTCTCTGGATCGCGACAGTCAGTTAAGTGATCAGGAGAAGGGACAGGCGAGCAGTGGCGTTGATTACTTTGCCACACACCCCAAGACGGCTGACCGTGTGGCGCAAGCCATGGCCATAGCTGGCGGTTATCCTGCTAATCAGAAAATCACTAATCGCAATGAATATTTACGCATGCTGGATGGCATGACTTATGGCGATAGCGAGAAGCAAGGTTTTGTGCGCGGTCAGACTTTCTGGCATCCGCAAATGGATTTTACGTTTACAGTACCAGCGGGATTTAGGCTCAGTAATCAGCCCAGTCAGGTTGTGGCGTCATCTAAACAGACAGGGGCCGTCATCATTCTTGACTCAGTGGGAAATCCGCAAAAACTTGACCCGCTGAGCTTCATCAACCAGGTGTGGTTGCAGGGTAAACTCGTTTCAGGAGTTGAGAGAATTGACATTAATGGCAAAGAAGCAGCTACCGCCAGCATAGCTGGAACGGTGCAGGGCCAGCCTGTTAATATTCGTCTGGTGGCTGTACAATGGAATCCCAATACGATATTCCGTTTCCAGATGGCCATTCCCAGCAACGCCGGTTCGGGGTTAATTGAAGAACTGAAGCGTACGACATACAGTCTTCGTAACATGACGGCGCAGGAGAAGAACTCCATCCAGCCGCTGAAGATCAAGATCGTGACAGCGGGTGCTTCGGATAGCGTTGCATCTTTAAGCAACCGCATGGCCGTACCTCATAATCGCGAGCAGCATTTCCGAGTGTTAAATGGTTTGGAAAACGGGCAAGATTTGATGGCCGGAAATCTCTATAAAATCGTTGTAGAGTAAAGGGTTAACAATTAATTGGTCATTAATTCTCCTATGTTAGAATTTCAACCATAATATATTGGGGGTACTCTTCGTGCGTAATTATTACAAAGAAATGAGTGATGGCGGCATGCAGCGTGAAGACGGTTATGCGGCTACGCTTGGCAACTGGATTCAGCTTACGACCAAGGGCTTTGATTATCAAAACGAAGATGGCTGGAAATTCAAAGTGTCAGTCGCTCATGACGATGTTCCCAAGGCATGGAACATTATTGCCGATGTGCTTTTGAAAAGCCCGTTTCCTCAGTCAGCTACTGTAGTGACTCCGAAAAGGCTTGATCAGATGAAGGCAGAACACTCTGATCAAAAAACGATTTCGATAGATACTCTTAGAACATCAGGCGCTGGATATGTCCGCAATATGTTGATGTTTAACGAGATAGATAAAAAATTGCGCGAGGCGGGCGTCAGGCCAGCGTCACCCCCCGCCAATGAGAGAGCTGTAGGAAACAGCCCGTATCTTTCTTACGGCTGGGATATTCCTACGCGCGGCATTTACAATCCTGAAGTAGCAGATAAGTCTGAATATAATCCATCAACGCAAAATGACCCTTACGTAGACTTTAAAGTGGAGGGTGAAGCGAAGAAGCCTGAAAGAGCCCCGGTAAAACGGGAGCTACCACCCATGTTACCTGAAGACTCTCCTGAGAAAGAGTTTTTACGGTTTGAGTGGAGAGATGCTGCTACAGGGACGCGGTTGCCGCTTGAGGGGATGGAAGCGCAAAGAGCGCAGAGAATTATGAAAGAACTCATGCAGGAAGGCTTGCATCCGACATTCGCTCATTCAGAAGAGTTTGATGGCCTGGCTATTTATCTGAAGGGGGACGACGCCAAGAAATTCCGCGAGATTCACCCAGGCACACCATTATTTTTGAAGAAGGAGTGGCAAGGCGCGCAGGATACCAAAGGACAAAAAATTGCTCGCCTGCCGATTGGCGATATGAGCAACAGTGAATTCATACAAATTGTTTTAGGCCTGCAAAGGGCAGGTTTTACCCCCACAGAACGCATGAGTGATACCTTGGGTAAAACAATACGTCTAACAGGTAAGGATGCCGAGCGTTTGGAGACCATGAAAAGCCAGCTCAAGCCTCTCTTCTAGGAAATTCAGTATAAATAAAAATCCCCCGGCCATTTCAGTCGGGGGATAGTTTCTTCTAGACCCTACTAATCAGTACAAAAAGAAGTGCGGCCGGGTTGGGGTTGGGGGAGACAGAGTAGGCCCGGCCGCACCGGCTAAGAGAGATGGGGAAACAGGTTCATCTCTCTCAACTTATCCGAAGGCTTAGTACTCAATCAGCATGTCATGTGCATCGCTCACGTGACGACTCATCGATACCTTCAGTTTGTCCATGGCCCGCTGTTCTAACTGACGGACCCGTTCCTTGCTAACGCCCAACTGTTTCCCCAGTTCCTCTAAAGTTACGGGTTCATAAACAAGATGGCGTTCACGAATAATCGTTTGTTCCCGGTCCGAAAGTTCGCCCAAGGCGGACTGCAGCCAGGCAGAGCGTGTCTGGGCATCTTTCATACCCATAACAACTTCTTCCGGGTTAGGGCGACTATCAGCAAGGAAGCTTTGCCAGTCGGCATCACCGTCCTCACCAATCACCGCATTCAGTGATTGATCATTAGCGGCGAGGCGGGCTTCCATATCCTCAACATCAGAGATCTTGACGTCCAGGTCTTTGGCAATCTGCTTGCGACCTTCAGGACCTAAACCTTCCTGACCGTTCTTGCCTTCAATTTTGGCGCGCAGACGACGCAGGTTGAAGAATAACGATTTCTGGGCGGCGGTTGTACCGGTACGAACAATCGACCAGTTACGCAACACATAGTCTTGAATAGAGGAGCGGATCCACCAGGCGGCGTAGGTTGAGAAACGCACGCCACGCTCCGGTTCAAAACGGTTGGCAGCTTGCATCAGGCCAATATTACCTTCCTGAATCAGGTCGCCAATCGGCAGGCCGTAATTGCGGAAGCGAGAGGCCATGGCCACAACCAGACGCGTGTAGGATGTTACAAGCTCGTGCAGGGCCTTTTCATCCCCTTTGTCGCGCCAGCGGCGCGCCAGATCGAGCTCGTGATCCTTTTCGAGCAAAGGCTCGTTCATCGAGTTGCGGATATATTCCAGGTTAGATTTTTGCGTTTGTACGTCATCTATATGTGCCATAACAGTATAACCCCCGTAGGCTTTAATTGGTTCCAACACAACGCGGTCCTTACAATAAGCAACCACTCTTTGTGACTACACTGATTAGTTTAGCACCAAAAATGTGTCGAAAAATAGGCCAATCAAGGGCTTTTCCAGTATATTTTTTTCTGGAAGGTACAAAATTATTGCAAGACTAAAAAATCTTTAAGTTTCAATGAGTTCGAAGATATCGCCTAAAGGCGTAAAGCCAGCGCATACTAAAGTGCCGCCAAAGCCGCAGCCGCCATCCAAAGTGGCTGTGACGCAGTTTAAATGCACGCCACGGCGCTCCGCATCATAGCCCCGTACAACTTTTTGGAAAGGGTTATAGGGTATATTAATACCGTCAAATTGTTTGCCGCCCCACCAGAAACTATCGCCCTGGTCATGCAAGGGGCGTTCGGGATTCAGGCCGGTATGGACAAATAGCATGGGGTATTCTGTTTGCTCGCTGGTATATGCCGCCCGGCGATGATGCGTGGAAAATATATCATGCCCGGGATGGCGGCGCAGGGCATCGCGAATCTTGGCTGTCCACTTGGTCAGGCTCATAACGCCTTCAGCAGCGGCTATCTGGCCTTGCCGGGGATCAATATTATAGGCCTCCAGCGTTTGTGACAGGCCGTTATCGTACATCCAATTCAAAACTTCGGCAGGATTGGGGGCAAACTGGATCTGCAATAGTTTTTGCCACATCTCTTCCTGGCTGCCACGCAAATAGGAGATGTCATTCACCATCATGCCGGGCAGGGCCATCACCATACGGCGGAAGGTCAGTATTTCATTAATAGTGCCTACAGGATCATTGCCATACCCCGTGTAGTTGCCGAGATAGACAAGCCGGTCACCCGGGCGGATCATAGGGTATAAAAGGTCATGCAGGGTCATAAGGCGGCGGGCTTCGGCGTGCATGGCGGAGATAGCCCAGATACGACGCGGCTTACCCATAAGGGCAAAGCGCGGGTCGGAAGGTCCGTTACATGCGGCTGTGTGAAACACGGCTGACAAGTCCTGATAAAATTCCAGACGGAATCGTGGTGTGAAGAGAATCAACTTCCCAGAATCATATTAATCTTAATGCAAAATCAGGGGGATACAATACGCGTGCGCATCAAATGGGGATGAATACAAGTATAGATTAAGAACAGGCTTTTTTATCAGTAAGAAAAAACCCGCTATAAAAGCGGGTTTTTAAATCTATACTCTATCTCATTGATAGAGGTGGGAGATTAAGCGGCGGCGAGCTTGCCCAGCATCTTTTCAAGCTGTTCAGCGGCCTGGATTTCAGTGATTTTCTGAACGGCAGCCACTTCACGCGCCAAGCGCTCGAGGGCAGATTGGTAAATCTGGCGCTCAGAGTATGACTGCTCGTGGTCATCGTTGCTGCGTTTCAGATCACGGAGAACTTCGGCAATTGATACCGGGTCACCCGAGTTGATCTTCATTTCATATTCCTGGGCACGACGGCTCCACATGGTGCGCTTGATTTTGGCGCGACCCTGCAGGGTTTTCATAGCGTCTTTCAGGCGGTCTGTGGAGCATAGCTTGCGCAGACCGGATGTCTTGGCCTTGAATACCGGGATTTTCAGGCACATGCGGTCTTTTTCAAAACGGATCGCATAGAGCTGGATTTCCATACCGGCAATTGTTTGTGTTTCGATGTTCTCGACAACGCCTACGCCATGAGCTGGGTAAACAACCGCATCGCCGACTTTGAAGTTGACGACGGCGCCATTGTCATTCAGGGGCGCTTTGGGCGCTGTGGTAACAATCTGGCGCTGTGGTTGCTGGCCAGGACGGTTCGCGCTGAACGGGCTGTTCGGGCGCTGGGCCGGTGTCATGGCGGACTGACGTACAGGCAGGGCTGGCTTGGTAACGGCAACTGGCGCTGTTACGACAGGGGCCTTGGCCACAGGTTTTACCACAACGGAGGTTTCAGCCTTCTTGGAAATCTTTGCTTCTTTAGCAGGGGTGGCCACTTTCTTGGCGGCTGTTTTAGTGGCTGTGATTTTGGTTGCCGGTTTCTTGGCAACGGTAGCGGTCTTCACGACTTTGGCAACGGGCTTTGCGGCCTTGGCTTTTGGTGCTGCGGTTTTGACTGCTTTCTTAGCGGGAGCTTTTTGTACTTTTTTGGTTTTTACGGCTGCCATCTCTCTACCTTTTTCTATCAAAATCAATGCAATAGAGGAGCATTCTCATGAATGATCCTTAAGACACGGTCCATGGGTCATGATTATGACGTTCAAGAGCCGAAGCCGCTATTGCGAATGGAGAGACTATAGTTAAAATTTCGTAAAATTTCAACCTCTAAATTGGGTAGTTTCCATATATTATTTTCGATACGATTGTGGCAAATATAGTAAAATCAATAAGATAGAAAAATTAATTAAAGTAAATATTCACAAAACTATCCACTGAAGAAAAATCATAATTATGAAACAGCTCGTTCAAAAAGACAGAGAATCGGTTTAATCGCCGTCCCCAGGGCGAGGGCTGAAGAACTCTTCGTACTTATTGGCTTTGTCCTTAAATTCTTCCGCTTCGGGAAGGGCGTCCTTGGCGCGGGTCAGGTTAGGCCATAACTCGGCGTATTTGCGGTTAATCTCGACCCATTTGCCGTCTTCGGCCTTGGCATCGATATCGGGGACGATCGCTTCGATAGGGCATTCCGGCTCACAGACGCCACAGTCTATGCATTCGTCCGGGTGGATTACCAGCATATTTTCCCCCTCGTAGAAGCAATCGACAGGGCAGACCTCTACACAATCCGTGTACTTACATTTAATGCAGACGTCAGTAACAACAAAAGTCATGGGAAACCTCAAACGCTAGTGGCGTCTATATGCCATGAGGAAGCGGGAAAATCCAGACTCGTTAATTTGACATATTATTTTTATGGTGGTTTAATCAGTTAGGAGTTTTGCATGGCTATTCGTGAGAAGTTCGGTCAGGCCGTTATCGGCACAGAAGCAGGGGATATCGAGCAGGCCCTGATTCAGATCCATCGTCCGGAAATCAATCTTGCATCTGCCTACAGGGTTCAGGACCCTGCGATCGAACATTATCTGCGCGGCCTTGATATTGAGCGCCGCTATATGACCCCAACGGCAGAGGATCCCCATCCTGAATACGGGATCGAACCCGCATTCTTTTATTACAATGTCCGCTCAAAAGAGCTGCAGATTGTGGGTGATGTGCCCGAGGGCGCTGGGCGGACACAGTTCCTTGATCACATTACATCAGGCTTGGACCTGTATAGTCATGTAACAGGTTTTGAGGATGTGCGGTCCATGTGGCGCCTGCAGGGGCAGGAGAAGCGGGGCATCCTTTGCCATACTGACAACCAGGTTACGTTGCGGGGGCTGGAGACTATTCTGGGGGATGCGCGCACCCTATGGCTGCCTGATGATTACATCGACTGGAACAAATACGAATGTGAATATGATGACCAAGGCGGTATGACCAGTAACAGGCTAGGCACGGATTTCAAAGATCATGCGCGGCTGGAACAGGTTGAGAAACATCACATGAGTATTCATAAGGGCAGTGCCTTTGCCAATCCGCTGATGCATGCCGCATCAGGTTTATGCCCTGAACTGAACATGCGTCCGGGTACACGGGGCATCCTGACTTACGATCAGGCCTAAATAGTAAAATCGTCTTCTTTGTCTTTTTGGGTGGGGACCTCGGGTCCACTACCATCAAGATCGACCGCGCCAACAGCCGTGGGCGTATATTTCTTTTTGGTTTCGCGCCAGACGATATAAAGACCTGCGCCCACGACAATAGGACTGCCGAGCCATATCTGCCATACGGGTACAACCTGCCAGATGGCAAAATCCAGCATCGCGGCAAATACAATACCGAAATAGCTAAAAGCGCTGACATAGGCTGCCGGAGCCTTGGCGTAAGCATAGGTCATGCCCATTTGGGCAATACCCCCTAATAACCCTGTCATGGCCAGGTAAAAGAGGCTTAAGGCGCTGGGTGTTGTCCATACAGCCAGCATCCAGAAACCGCTCATAACCGTACAGAAAGCACTGAAGTAGAAAACAATCGTTAGCGAATGTTCCGTCTTGCTGAGCTTGCGGATGGAAACCATGGCGAAGGCCATCAGGATAGCGGCACACATGGCGATCATGCTGCCGATCGCATCGCCACCCCCGGCAGGCTGCAACATGAACAGCACGGCAGCCAGACCGATGATAACGGCGGTCCAGCGATGGGGACCCACTTTTTCATCCAGAAGAACGACAGACAGGCTGGTGAGAATAAGGGGGGATGCAAACAAAATGGCTGTGGCGTTTGCCAGAGGCAGCATTTTGAAGGCCCAGAAGCAGCAGCACATGCTGAAGAAGCCGACAAAGCCGCGTACAAAATGACCGGAGAAGTTGCGGGTTTTAAATAAGGAAAACTCCTTGCGGCTGGTGATTAGCCAAATCACCGGCAACATGCCGATGAAATTGCGGAAGAACATGACTTGCGGAATGGCGTGATGTTCGGCGGCCAGCTTGACGAACAGGTTCATCAAAGCAAACAGAAATGTGGCGCCACTAATAGCCAGAAAAATGAGAAGGGGTTTTTCGACGGGACTTTCAGTCATTACTCATATCCTCTTGCCTTCACAATACAGGAAGAGGGGCAGGATGAATACTGGCTATGAGGTTAGACAAACTGCTAGGAAAGGTGGATGGTCACACGCTCTGTGGCATGCGTGAGAGCGTATTCTTTTCTGTTTGCATACAATCCTGAATCGCTGGGTTGACCGCTTGTCGGATTTACACCTTTAATGGCATCCCGCAATTTGCTTGTGGCAATCGTATTGCTTAAATCATCGATATCGATATAAGCCAGGGCGACTTCATAAGCGCGCAATTGCTCAATATCTTTGCCAGACAATTTTGCGGGATCGCTCTGCGCCGTTTTTTCCATGGCTATATTAAGGGCCGCTTTCTCCTGACGGAGGCGCGAGGCTATTTGTTTATCGTCACGATCGCCACGTGCGCGTAAGTTTTCAACCATATCAATGCCAGGGTGCTTAAGCGTACTCATATCTGGTTATCCATTCTTCATGGTGTTGACAATTTTGCGCATACCGGGCAAGGCCAGCCCCACATTATTGAGCAGGCTGTCGGTGTCCGATTTAGGCATGCGGGCATGTCCGCTTTTAAGAAAGCTCTCAGTGACAGTAAGGGTGGCAACGGCAGATTCTAAATTTCTGGCGATACGAGCGCTGTCGCTTTCTTTGCCCTTATCCAGATCACGGACAAGGATATCCATGGATCCCTGCAGGGAAACGGGCGCCGTGCTGGTGCTTATATCCAGGTCGCGCAAATTGCTTTTAAGCGCATAGCCGCCGGGTTCGTAAACCGTGCCGTTCACAACGGCGTTTTGGAAGGCCTGCGCCAGATACTTAATTTCTTCGCTACGATCCGTAGGATTTAATTCGTCTAAGTTTTTTACATACATTTCACAACACCTCTGAAAGCCGATCATGCCAGAAAGGCTTCAAAAAATCATTAATTATCTGAATCTTCTAATGAAAACGGGTCTTTACGCCTGTAGCAACCAGTCCGCATTCCCGGGAAGTCAGCGCCATTTGCCGCGCACGCTTGTGGAAAGTGGATGCTAAAGGGCTGCCCTTGGCAGAACGTCCCTTATGCGCCATATCCAGCTTATGAAGCTGCGCTGAACTGCCCAGATCACGTATATCGTTATAGGCTAGGGCGATTTCAAGGGTATGAAGTTCAAAAATTTGGCCGGGGTGCCGGGATTCAGGGTGGAGGTCAGAGAGCTGCTTATGCAGATTCTTATGATTCTGCTGAAGAAGGGCTTTGATAGAATCAGGCGTAGCGCCCGACTCGCGCAAATGATCAACCATTTCCACTCCGGGGTGGCTTAAGCCTCTCATACCCATTTTTCTGCTGAAACTCCATACGAAGGGTTATTGTTCTATTTTCTTTGGTATGAGGTTAAAATCAGGTTTATGCAGAGGTTAAAATGAGCGAAAAAGCAAAAATAGCATGGATTACAGGCGCTTCTTCGGGGATTGGGGCAGCTACAGCTCTTCGTCTGGTGAAGCAGGGCTGGATCATAGCTGCTACCGCCCGCTCGGAAGATAAAATTGAGGTATTAGTTCACCACCTAGAGGCCTTTGGTAATGGCGCTGGCCGGATCGTAAATTATCCCGGCGATATCACCGATGCAGAGGAAATGGCTCATATCGTCGAGCGTATTGAATCGGAATTGGGGCCGATTGATCTGGCCCTGTTAAATGCGGGCGTTCTGATGCCGGATACCATAGAAACATTCACCGCTGCGCACCTCAAAGAGCAGTATGAGATCAATGTGTTTGGTACGGCAAACTGTCTGGAACCGATCTTGAGGCGCTTCAGGGAGCGTAACTGCGGTCACTTAGCCATCGTAGGCAGTATGGCCGGTTATCGCGGCCTGCCGCGCTCGATCTCTTATGGTTCAAGTAAGGCGGCCCTGATTTATATCGCGGAAGCTTTGGCCGTAGAAACCCGCGGTACAGACATTCGCGTGCAGATTATAAATCCGGGTTTTATCAAGACGCCTATGACGGCGGCGCTGCCATATTACAAACCGATGCTTATGGATGTAGACCAGGCCGCTGAAGATTTAATCCGGGGCCTGAATGGCGGTTTCTTTGAAATCACATTCCCGTGGGTATTCGGGGTGCTGACCAAGATTGTGGGATTGCTGCCTGATCAGGCATACATCTGGGCTATCGGCAAGATAAAGGAACAACAATTCAAGAAGGGTAACGATGATGACGCAGGACACGGCGATCACAAGGATCAATCCGGCACTGGCGTTTCAGAAGCCGCTTGAGGATTATATTCAGTATCTGGAGAAGATGACAGTCCGATCGGTGCGGTTGCTGGATAAGCTGGCATTACCATGGATGCATTATACCGACCCCTTACACGATGAACGTGGCACAGAACATATTATAAAAATTTTTGAATCGCGCCTGTCAGGCGTGCGTAATCCCAAATACCGGATCAGGGATCATGCCTGGGGTCAGGATGGACAGACCGTGTATCTGCGTTGGACCTTTACGTGCCTGCGCGGTGAGACAGAGGATATGACGAGCGGCGTTGCGGAGATTATGTTCTCTAACGAGGGCAAGATCATGTCACACAAGGATTTCGTCGATAAAGTATATCATCATCCGAAACCCCTGACATTATGGGGACGTTTGAAAAAGCGTTACAGCAGTAGCAATGCAGGTGCCTGAGACGCCTTTAGCTCTGCTTTAGCGCCAACAGGCATGGTGACGAGTTTATCCTGATGGCCAAAGGGGGCATCCATGACGATAGGGAATGAAGTTCCTTGCGTGTGGTGTCTGATCATATCAACAACCTGACGGCCAAATGCCAAGCGGCCTGTATCCCCGAGATCGGAGAAATCGCCTACGATCAATCCGCTAATCTGATTGAAGACGCCTGCCAGTTTTAGTTGCAGCAGGTAACGATTAATCCGCGATAATTCATCACCGATGTCTTCAATGAATAAAATGCTATCTTTAAAATCAGCTTGGTAAGGGGTGCCCAGTAAGCTGCATAAGACACTTAAATTACCGCCGACCAGATGACCTGTTGCTGTCCCGGGCTGTAACGTTTGCGCGCCGTTCATGCTGATATTTTTTTCATGACCGGAAAGTACGCGGAAACATTGAGACAGGTGGCCTTGGTCCATCCCCTGGAGACTATTGAGCATAGGCCCATGAAAGGTAATAACCTGGCTATTCCTGGTAATCGGCAATAACAATGCCGTTATGTCGCTGAAGCCAATCAGGATTTTGGGTGTGGCTGCCAGCTTTTGAAAATCGAGCAGGGGTAACATCTCGGCGGCTTCGTTACCACCACGGGCCGACATAATCGCCTTTACATCAGGGTCAGCCCATAAATCATAAAGCGCTGATACTTTCTCGGCAGCCGTGCCTGCGGATGATGTCAATGTGCCATCGGGCAGTGAATATGTAGAAAATGTTTGCGGGTGAACTTTCACCTTATAACCCATACTCTCCAGCGTTTTGACAGCGAGATCTACACGCTCTGGATCGGTTCTGCTGGAGGGCGCCATGATACCGATTGTATCGCCGGCTTTAAGTGTGGGAAATGTTGCCATGATAAATTCTCTTATGCGGATTTTGTAGCCTGGAACGCAGTAAGGGCTCTTTCCCGGGCCGCTTTGTGATCGACGATAGGTTTGGGATAAGTAATACCCAGCGTAACACCAGCCTGTTTCAGGATCAATGGCGGGGCTTCCCAGGGTTTATGGATTAGATCATCCGGCAGTTTTGCCAGCTCGGGACACCAGCGGCGGACATATTGACCACGTGCATCGAATTTTTCACCTTGGCCCACCGGATTGAAAATGCGGAAATAGGGTGCGGCATCGGCGCCGCACCCGGCAATCCATTGCCAGCTGGCGGCATTGTTTGCAAGATCAGCGTCAACCAGGCAATCCCAGAACCATTCCTCGCCGTGTTTCCAGTGCAGTAGCAGGTGCTTGACCAGAAATGATCCGACGATCATACGTACGCGGTTATGCATATAACCTGTTTCCCAAAGTTCGCGCATGCCAGCATCGACAATCGGATATCCCGTCATACCGGTTTGCCACGCTTTCAGATTTTTATCACTTTTGCGCCACGGAAAAGAGGCAAAACGTGTCTGCAGAGGTGTTGTAGGTAAATCGTGATTAAAAAACAGCAGGCTGTAGGAAAATTCACGCCAGCCTATTTCGCTTAAGTAATGGTCGCCATCTATCTCCGCATGATCGGCAACCATTCTAGCACGTATGCTATGCCACACAGTCCGGGGCGATATCTCACCAAAATGGAGATAGGGAGACAGGCGCGATACATGATCCTGAGAAGGATAATCACGGCCTTCTTTATAACCTTTTAATCCATTCTCCAGAAAATGCTTCAGTTGCTTTTGGGCGCCGTTTTCGCCAATGGCCCAATAAGCTTCCATTTTCTTGTCCCATCGCGGCTCTGGTTTAGCAGGCAGCAATTTTAAATCTGGGACAGATATGGCGTTTGGCGGCCGCGCTGCAAAAGTAATCTTGCGCGGCGCTGATAAAGGTTCAGGCGGCGGTGGAGCATTCAGGCAGCCACGTCGAAAATAGGGTGTAAAGACTTTATAGGGTGTGCCGTCATCTTTCTTGATCGTCCAGGGTTCAAAGAGGAGAGAGCCATTGAAGCTTTGTGCCTCAATTCCAGCGTCCTCCAGGTCGTTTTTTATTTCTGTATCACGCTTGACGCACCAGGGTTCATAACACCGGCTCCAGTAAATCCCCCGGGCTTTTGTTGTTCTAACCAAGTCAGCAATGACTTTCCGGGCATCTCCCCTAAAACATGCCAGATGTCCGGAGAGGCTTTCGTTCAGTGAGAGCAGGGAATAGTGCAGCCACCAGCGGCTGGCGCGGCCCATTTTCCAAGGACCTGCATTATCGTCATCAAGAACGTAAACAGGTATTACAGGCGCCCCGGATTTAATCGCTGCGGTTAATGCCGGATGATCGGTAAGGCGAAGATCCTGCCGGAACCAGACGATCACCGGAGCGGGAGAGGGCATCAGCCGTCCTTATTGATCTGCGCAATCAGTTCCTGAAGAACGGCGTCAGCCTTATCATTATCAATCTGGCATGTGCCTGCGGCCTCGTGCCCGCCGCCGCCATATTTCAACATAAGGTTGCCCACATTCGTATTGCTTGTGCGGTTGAGAATGGATTTTCCTGTCGCAAAAACAGTATTCTGCTGGCCCTTACCCCACATGGCATGAATGGAAATATTGCATTTGGGGAACAATGCGTAGATCACGAAACGGTTAGTTGCCCATATCTGGTCTTCATCACGCAGGTCGAGCACCACAAGGTTGCCATGAACAACAGCACACCGCTCGATTTGCAGGCGTGCCTTTTGGGCCTGAACGTTATAAAGCTCAACGCGTTCTTTAACGTCCGGAATTTCAAGAATTTCCTGAATAGAATGGCATTCACGGCAATAATCAATCAGCTTCATCATCAACTGAAAGTTAGAAATGCCAAAGTCACGGAAACGCCCCAGACCCGTACGCGCGTCCATCAGGAAGCTCAGCAGCTCCCAGCCTTGCGGGTCAAGAATATCTTCACGCGTAAAGTTCGCAGAGTCTGCCTTATCTACGGCGATCATCATATCATCAGCAATATTAGCCAGTTTTGGGTTGGATTTACCACCAAAGTAATCGTAGACGACACGTGCTGCCGAAGGGGATTTCACATCAATGATATGGTTTTCTTTCTTGCCGCCCACACGTTCAGTTTCGCTTGCATGGTGGTCGAAGCTGAGATAAATGCCTTCAACATAAGGGAGGTTGGTGCTGATGTCGCACTTGCTAACCTCAATTTTGCCATCCTGCATGTCTTTAGGGTGCGCAAAGGTGACCTCATCAATCAGGTCGAGTTCTTTCAGGATGATCCCGCATACAAGGCCATCCATATCGCTGCGCGTAATCAGGCGGTATTTCTTGTTCGGTTCGGGAAGGATCTTGGCTTCGGCGGTCATAAGGCTGTCTCCTGAAACTTTGCTGTCTGAAGATGATAAATCAGACTAAGAAAGCTTCAATTCTAATATTGGAAGTCTAACGTAACCTTAATAAAAATTTTGGAATTATGATAAATCACCTGTCGGGAATTCTTTCATAAATCTGATAAGTGACTTTACGGTTTTTAAAGAAGGAGCTTTTAGGGAAATACAGGTTCTGATTTAGAGTAAATGCCCCTGTGTGGCGATAATGCTTCCATGCCGCGTTAAAGCTTGCATTCGTGCTAAAAAAACCAACAAAATCAAAAAAAGGTTCATCTTCCAAGGGGAATTCGCCCAGCAGAACGCGCGCAGGTTTATAGCGGTTTAAGTCTTCGGCCATCATCAGCGCATATTTTTGGCGATATGCTTCGAATTGTTCGGGATCAGATTCTTCCAGCCGGTAAATACCAGGGATAAACCAGAAACTCGGGAAGCGAGATGCCCAGGGCTTACCTGTATATGTGGCATTTTGATGCGTGATTTCAATATGGTCATTCAGGATGAAAACCGGGCAGGGGTCAGCGCAATCGGCCAAAATTTTTGCCAAGGGCATTTCGGCGTATTGTTTGGGCGTAGGCGCATAGATACGGGCAGGGGTCAGTGAGAACGCGTAAATAGTCATGAAAGCTGTCACGAAGATCATGGCCAGATGTGGTGACATATAGCGCTGGAAAAACTCCTTGCCCCATACGGATGTACCACACCAGAAGAAGCAAACCGCGGGCAGGATGTGATAATGGTAACCCCGCATTTGCACTGTAAAAGGGATAATGCTGACAAGCGCGGCCACCAGAAAAAATTGACTCAGCCAAGAGGGTTTTCCGGCGATTAGGCCAATCAGTAAAACGGAGATGCAAAGCATTGCATAATACAGGGATTTGAAAATAACAAAGCGGACATTGCTGGAAAGATAAAGATTAATAACATCAGGCAGGATTGTGCTGGTGTAATCCTGAAAGAAGAGGGCAATGCCCGCAACATATAACAGGACAGCGCATGATAAATATATAAAGTCAGTATCTTTCCATAGTGATATGCGCTTCTGGGCGTAGGCCCTGTGAAGCAGGATAAGCGTTGGTAGCAATCCATGATGAGGTTTGACCAGAATAAGAACAGCGCCAATCAAGAGGGCAACATGCTTCAATGGCCGGGAAACAGGCCAGTTTTTTGTGATGGCAATTTGTGCTAGAACAAAAGGAACAAGCCATATGCCAATAATTTGATCGCGTTCAGTAAATGACATGGATGTCATAACGGTGTTGGCAATAGCCAGCGCTACAGTAGCAGTCATGGCTGTAGTCGCTTCAATGCCCGGCGCGGTACGCAGAAATTTGTATGTGATGAACGATGCTCCGGCTAGAAGCGCAACGACATAGGCAATAATCGCGTGCTGTAAACTAAGCAATCCCGTTTTAGCCAGCAATACGGGTGGTATATAAAGTATGACGCTGAGCGGTGGGTTAGGGTCATAGTATGACTGCGCCATCTTCTCGCCTGACAGCATGCGGTTGGCGGCTTCACAAAGCCATAACGTATCAGCTGTGATACTGGCCTGATGCTGAAGTGAAAGCCATGTATAAAGCGCATATGCCGTAAGAAGCCAGAAGGCGAATTCCGCCAGTTGTATCTTGTTGTCAGGCAGGGCCAAATAGAATTTTCTCATGCTATGTCATCCCTGTGCTTCTGTTGAAATGTAAAGAACTTATTACCGATAAAGCTGATCGCTATATAAAGCCCCATGGAAACAACCTGTGCGATCATATGGGGAATATGCATGATTTCTATCAGAAGTATGAGCGACCCCAGTTGAAGAATGTAGGCAATAGCTGATGTCGCCAGAAAAGCGCTGATTTGACGTGGTAAAGCGTGCTTATGGTTTTTTGAGCGAAAGGTTAATGTCTTGTGAAGGTAAAACCCCATAGCCATAGTCAAGCCGTACCCGCATATATTGGCCACGATATAATGAACATGCAAAAGAGACGAGAGAATAAAAATAATAAGCAGGCATGATAGTGTATTGAAGACACCCACGCCGCCGAAAATGAAGACCTGTCGTATCAAGGCGGCCAGTGAACTAAAAGACGGGGTTTGCTTCTCTGGGTGGGACATGCCGGGTAGCGAGTCCTTGGATTAAGGTTGCTTATCAGTGGTATGAATGTCGTCTATCAAGTAGAGGGGGCGATTCTTTGTTTCATTAAAAATACGGCCAATATATTCGCCCAGGATGCCAATGCTGAGCAATTGAATGCCGCTAAAGAACGTAATAACCACCATAATGGAGGCATAGCCTGGAACGTCGATGCCCGTAAGCAGCGTTTTGATAATGATAATGCTGCCGTAAATGAAGGAGAAAGCGGCAATAATCAGGCCGAACAATGATGCCATCCGTAGAGGGGTCATGCTGAAGCCCGTGATTCCCTCAAGCGAGAAATTCCAGAGTTTCAGATAATCCCATTTTGTACGGCCAGCGGCGCGCGGTTCGCGGTGGTATGGCAGAGGCACTTGTTTATAACCAATCCACGCGAACAGGCCCTTCATGAAACGATGATGTTCACGCAATGCTTTCAGGGAATCCACCGCACGACGGTTCATCAAACGAAAATCGCCCGTGTTCTTGGGAATCGTTACGCGGCTGATAAAATTAATGACATGGTAGAAAGCATGGGCTGTAGATTTTTTCAGCCATGTTTCACCGCTGCGGCTGATGCGCTGACCGTAAACGACGTCAGCACTCTCTGTCTGCCAAAGTTTGATCATGTCCGGGATTAGCTCAGGAGGGTCCTGCAAATCGGCATCCAGAATGATGATCGCATCGCCCGTCGCATAATCAATTGCGGCTGTCATGGCCGCTTCTTTGCCAAAGTTGCGGGACAGGTTTATGACGTGAACGGAGGCATGATCTGACTTTAACTGATGAAGGATGTTGAGGGTGTTATCCGTCGACCCGTCATTCACGAATATGATTTCAAATCTATATTCAGCCAATAAAGAAGCAATAGAGGATTGAATGCGCGCAAAGCACAGCTCTATAACTTCCTGTTCGTTGTAACAGGGGATGATGAGGGAGATGAGGGGCTGCGCGGGCACGCTCAACCAGCAGCCTCAGCCTCTTTTTCTGTGTCTTTGCTGCCGGCAGCTTTCTTCTTCTTTTTGTCAGCATAGACATAGACAGGAGGCTTACCGTCCTTAACGGTTTCGGCATTGACGACCACTTCTTCGAGATCTTCCTTGTCGGGAAGTTCGTACATTGTATCCAGCAGCATGCCTTCCAGAATGGAACGCAGGCCACGGGCGCCGGTGTTGCGTACGATGGCTTTCTTGGCAATCTCGCTCAGGGCGCCTTGATCGAATGTCAATTTGACGTTTTCCATTTCGAACAGGCGCTGATATTGCTTGACCAGCGCATTCTTCGGTTCCGTCAGGATAGAGATGAGGGCTGCCTCGTCCAGATCTTCCAGTGTGGCAACAACCGGCAAACGGCCAACGAATTCGGGGATAAGGCCGAATTTCAACAGGTCATCTGTTTCCAGTTCTTTCAGCAACTCGCCAGCGCGGCGTTCATCTGGCCCGCGCACTTCCGCGCCGAAGCCAATCGATGTGCCTTTGCCGCGCATGGAAATGATTTTCTCGATGCCTGCGAATGCGCCACCACAGATGAACAGAATATTTGTTGTATCCACTTGCAGGAATTCCTGCTGTGGATGCTTACGGCCACCTTGCGGGGGTACGGAAGCAACGGTGCCTTCCATCAGCTTCAGCAGGGCCTGCTGAACGCCTTCACCGGATACGTCACGTGTAATGGAGGGGTTGTCGCCTTTGCGGGAGATCTTGTCGACCTCATCGATGTAAACGATACCGCGCTGCGCACGCTCGACGTTATAGTCGGAAGCCTGCAGCAATTTCAGGATGATGTTTTCAACGTCTTCGCCCACGTAACCGGCTTCGGTCAGTGTTGTCGCATCAGACATTGTGAAAGGAACGTCGAGAATGCGGGCAAGGGTCTGCGCGAGCAGTGTCTTACCGGAACCTGTCGGACCCACGAGCAGAATGTTCGACTTCGCGAGTTCAACATCGCTCTTGCCGCCATTTTCAATGCGCTTGTAATGGTTGTGAACGGCAACAGACAGAACACGTTTTGCTTTCTGCTGGCCGATAACGTATTCGTCGAGAACCGCCTTGATTTCACTCGGGGCAGGGACGTTGCCTTCGCCACGGCTGACCAGTTGCGTTTTGTCTTCTTCACGGATGATGTCCATGCAAAGTTCAACGCATTCATTGCAGATGAACACGTTCGGGCCGGCGATCAGTTTTCTGACCTCATGCTGGCTCTTGCCGCAGAAGGAGCAGTAAAGGGTGTTCTTTGTTTCGCTGGAACCTGTTTTTGTACTCATCCTGAGGTATCCTGTCTCAATAGCCTAGAAGTGTGCCCTGCATATGCCGGGCGGGTGGGATTACGAATCTCGTCTTTCTAATTTACGAATAGCCATGAATCCGCGCAAGCCCCTAATTTCATTGAAATTGTATCCGTATTACGTTTTTTAAAGCCCCGTTGCCTATATTCTCCGTATACTATAATCAATGCCCGGCAACCTTTAATGAACGATGAAGAATAGGGTCGCTCTGTTTCGAATTATGGCTGACAAGACACTTGAAGAACTGGCTGAAAGCTTCGCCCTGTTTGGCGATTGGGAAGATCGTTATCGCTACCTGATAGATCTGGGTGGTCGTTTACCGCCTGTGGATGAGGCTCTAAAAGTTGAAGAACATCTTGTAAGGGGTTGTACTTCCAAGGTTTGGCTGGTCGCATCAATCCAAAACGGCGTGTTTCATTTTATCGCGGATAGTGATGCGCAGATCGTGCGCGGCCTGGTTTATCTTTTGTATGTGGCTTACCAGGATAAACCTGTGGAATATGTCCGTACCTATGACATTGAAGCCGCTTTTGAACGGTTGGGGCTGCACCAGCATCTGTCGCCCAATCGCCGGAACGGATTTTTTGCTATGGTGGATAAGATCCGTAAGATGGCAGGTGCTTAAAGGCGCGTGGGCTGCAATTGCCCTACAGGCACCCAACCGGGGCTTTTTTCCCTTTTCTTCTTTGTCTCGCCGTTATCGGGCGGGGGTGTGCGATGGGGGAAATGCTGACTGTAATCCGGCAGGCGCTGCATTCTTTTCACAATGTCCAGAACATGCTGGCCGTCTCCAAAAATAACAGCGCGGTTAATCTCGCTGCTTAATTTGATGTGCAGGTCTGTCTGATCCAGTAAATCGCCGAGGTGGTATGAAGGCAAGTCGGCATGTTTGCTATAGTGATGTTTTTCAACAACATCGCGTGTATGCGTGTTCGCCAGGCCTTGTGGCAGATAGTATGCCCCAATCTTCTTGGTTTGACCCAGAATGCTTAAGGCATCCCTGATATCTTCAATATTAACGCGAAAAGTTATGCCCAGATCGCCATAGGGCAGGTTCTCCTCGGTCGTGAAGCAATCTTCAAAATCGAGAAGCGTTACAACATGGGCGCGATTAACATACTCGAATGCCTTCATGATTTTATCATGGGTTTCGAAACGGGCCTTAATAGGGGCGGCAACAATATCGAATAAATGACGCATGGCGGCAAATTATATTATTATGAAAATAACGTCAAGTTTCCTGATAAAATTAGCCTCTTAAAGGTTGCAGGTTGCCTGTAAGGCCATAAGTGGCGCTATTTTCGACAGGCTTTCTTTTGCCGCCCTGAGACGGAGGGTGATTGGGGAAATGGTCACGATAATCTGGAATTGCCCGCAAGCGCTTAAGAACGGCCAGTGTATTTTCCTCATCACCCTGGCGAAGGGATTGCTGAATGTGATGTGACAGGTGAAGGCAGGCTTCGAGGCAATCAAGAAAATCACCCATATAAAAAAGATTCAAATTCTGTGGCCTTACTTCTTCGCTCTTATCTTTCAAATCAAGGAAGATGCCTGTGGCCGCGCACACCCATTCCTGATCGTCCAGCCGTGCGATTTCTTTCTCCATCGTATGCGGATAAAGTTGCGCGATCAGGTCACGTGTTTGCGTATAGGCTTGGTCAGTGGAGATGCGCCGTGCCGGAAGCCGGCCTTGGTGATTGCGCAGCTTTATCGTTTCGATGATTTTATCCTTATGCTCCCGGTACAGGGCGCCGAGGTAACCGGGGCCGCTAAAGCACGAGTCTATGTCGCAATGCGCTGCCAGTTTGTCACGACGGATAAGTGACAGGGCATGTTGTGCTTGATCGAATATCTCAGAAAGATTGGCGGGCATATCAAGGTTGTGACGGGCAGGGGTTTTGTTTGGCGTCTGGTCGCACGTCGCATGGCGTAGTGCTGGAATTCGCGGGTGGCGGCTCCGCAGGCGCGGCTACGGATCCAAATACGACCGCCGCCGATAACGCCAGCGCTGCACCTGTCGCGCATACAATCGGAATAATAATTCCGGCTTTCATTCCTTTATTCATGATAGACCCTGTCTTATTTATGGTTATGAGTGACGCAGTTCTGGTGGTTGCAGTTTTAGCGGCTTACCCATGGTGTTGTGAATAACCGCTTCCACCTGTTCGATAATGAAATGCCCGAGATTAGGGCGGTAATAAAGATCGCCATCTATAATGGATGTCAGGAAGGCGCAGGACAAATCATAAGCGCCATTACCTATATCCATGAATTTGACACCCATGATTGGGTTGTCTTCGATACCTTTGATATGAACTTGCAACCAGAAATCTTTGGCAGGCATTTCACGGCCATCTTCCAGTGGAGGATATCTTTCGGGAACGAATTTCAGAATTTCCTGTTCACTAAAAAGACTTTCGGTGTCGAAGAAAGACTTGGTTGCAATCTCGGCGGGGATATGGGCGCTGACCAGGCGGGGAAATGATGTGGGCATTTCCAGCAGGCGCGATATCTCATCCAGAGTCATGGTATGAGCCGATTTCAGTGCAAATGTTTCTTTAAGCGGTGATGTGCTCATATGCGGCATCCCGTAATTCTAATGCGGGACGGTTTTTGGGGCTAAGGGATCTTTACAACGCGCCAGTGCCACTGTTTCAGATATATCTTTCTCAGCCACCACAGGGTCATCGCAGAATCCTTGCTCCTTAAAGACATCTTTGACAGCCTGGTTGACTCGTTCTTTCAGGATTTTGCGATCAATGTGACCGGCATCAATCAGTTGCTGGCGGCCGGCACTGATGGGAACAACTACTTCCGGCTTGCGTGAGACGTATTCAGAAGTACCCAGGACAGCGCCGCCTGTGAGCACGCTGAATATTGCGGTTTTGGCAGGCTGAGGAATCTTCGCCCATAAAGCGGATAGGTTCATTATTAGCTCCCTGGAATTATGAATTCTTTTAATTACAGGGAGGCTAGCACAGGAATTTTGGCAGTGCCAAGCGATTACTCGGCAGGTTTGTCTTCTTTTTCGGCTTCCGGCTTGGTTTCCGGCTCTTTTTCAGCCTTTTCCGGGCTGGCTGCGGCCTTGTTGGCCGCCGGTGTCATAGGCCCTTTAAAGCGCACGCTTTGCAAAATTTCGGCAAACAGGGCGTCGGCGCCATCGACATAATCACCCACAATATCGGCCTCAAGGCTGAAGATGGATTTCTTACCGATCCATAATTGACCATTATAAATCAGGTCCTGGCCGTTCTTCTTGCCGTAGCCCAGAACGAATGCCATGCGGGCATCGGCATATTCGTTATAGCCGGTTTCATATTGTTCCAGTTTGCCGCGACCCGCCATGGCGATCAGCGTCGTCTTCATGACATCACCGCTATAGCGCTCATACATATCCGGTGTGGAGGGGTTGCAAACGACACTCAGGTTCAATGAGGCTGTCACATCAAAAACCTTGGTGAAGCTTACCACCTCGTGGCATTGGTCCGGGTTCTCAGGATTACATTTGCGACCCATGAAAGGTTCGCTGGGAAATGTGATGGTAAATTCACATCCCTCCGGCGAATAAGTGAAGGGTGCCGCCAAGGCAGGCGCAGCATTCAGTATAATCAGGGGTAATACAAATTTAAGCCACTTCATGAAGGATTTTCCTGTCCGGCGTCCATGTTTGGGGGTCGGCCTGTGTTTGCGTTTGCGCATTCATATCTTTGACCTCATGTTTGCCGTCATGGATAACCCAGACATAAGGGATGTTTTTCTTGCTCGCGTATTTAAGCTGGTCGCCGAACTTCTTGGGCGCATGATACATCTCAACATTGACGCCGTTTTTGCGCAGCTGCCGCGCCGATTCATAAGCGAGCGGGCGATCCGCCTCATTCTCCGGTACCATCATCATGACATGCGCAGGGCCTTTGGGGGATTTCTCACTCAAACCCATCAGGTCAGGGCGCTTTTGCTTGATCACGTCGAACAGGCGCGAGAAGCCGAGGGAAATACCAACGCCGGGCAGGTGCTTGTTGATATAGCTGCCTGCCAGATCATCATAACGCCCACCAGAGCATACAGAACCAGTAAACTCCGGGACATCTAGTAGCTGCGTCTCATACACCGTACCCGTGTAATAGTCGAGGCCACGAACGATGGAGAGATCGGCAACGACTGCCCCTTCAGGCAGGTGAGAGAGGTTTTCTATTACAACTGCTAGCTCATCAAGTCCTTCATGGAAAGTTGCATTATTATTAACGGTTTTGAGAGCAACTCTTAAGGCCTCTAACTGACCTTTTATATTTTCTTTCCTGATACTATCGGCTGCTTTAAAGAATTTTTGCAAAACATCCAAGGATGCCGCTGGTGCCGTTGCATTAGATTCATCAATTGCCTTTGAAATTAATTGCCAAAACTCTTCAGATGTAATTTTCTCGCGTTTATCGATTATTCTTAGGAGGCCAGCACCTTGCTCAGGAGTAAAAATTCCTAACGCTTCAATTATACCGGTGACAATCTTCCGGTTATTGATCCGTAACTGCACGCGTCCGATATTAAGTCCCTCCAGCACTTCATACATCATGCTGGCGACTTCGGAGTCGAAGGAAATCGGAAGGTTATCGACATTGATCACGTCGATATCGCATTGATAAAATTCGCGCATGCGGCCCATCTGCGGGCGTTCGCCACGCCAGACACGCTGCATCTGGTAACGTTTGAACGGGAATACCAGATTGTTGAAATTCATCGCGACATAGCGCGCCATCGGCACGGTCTGGTCGAAGTGCAGCGCGAGGCGTGCCTCTTTCTTGTCGTTCTCATCCTTATGCAGGCGTTCGATGACATAAATTTCTTTGTCGACTTCGCCTTTGGCGGCGAGAACATCAAGCTCTTCCACGCTGGGGGTCTCGATGTTGCAAAATCCATAAGACTCAAAAACGCGGCGGATATGATCGAACCATCTTTGCTCGACCAGACGTTCCTCTGGCAGCCATTCGGGAAAGCCCCTGATCGGGCCGGGTTTATAGATTTTACGGTCGTTGCTCATGGTTCTGGTTTTAAACGATTTTCGGTAATTTGGGAAGGTGGCTTATCGCTCGTCAAACAACTCTGTAAGCCGTGTTGTCAGGGCGCTGGCAAGTTCATCGGCATCGGCAATCGTGACGGCGCGTTTATAATAGCGGGTAACGTCATGCCCGATCCCGATGGCGGTCAATTCCACATCGGAAACTGACTCAATCCAGGCGATCACATGCCGCAAATCCAGCTCAAGAATGTTAGAGGGGTTCACGGACAGGGTTGAGTCATCAACCGGGGCGCCATCAGAAATCACCATCAGGATTTTGCGTTGTTCCGGACGCGCCGCCAGACGGTTATGCGCCCATACCAGTGCTTCGCCATCGATATTCTCTTTCAGCAAACCTTCTTTTAGCATCAGGCCCAGATTTTTACGGGTACGACGCCAGGGCGTATCGGCGGATTTATAAATGATATGGCGTAAATCATTCAGGCGACCGGGCAGGGGCGGGCGGCCTGCCTGAATCCAAGCATCACGGGATTTGCCACCTTTCCAGGCGCGGGTCGTAAACCCGAGAATTTCAACCTTCACGCCGCAGCGCTCTAATGTGCGTGCAAGGATATCGGTGCACATCGCGGCAATCGCAATCGGGCGTCCGCGCATGGAGCCTGAGTTATCAATCAGCAAGGTAACAATCGTATCGCGGAATTCGGTTTGCCGTTCCTGTTTGAATGATAAGGGCACAGTAGGATTTGCAACGATACGGGCAAGGCGGGCGCTATCGAGAATGCCTTCATCCAGGTCAAATAACCAGCTGCGTGTCTGTTGCGCCATCAGCTTGCGCTGCAGGCGGTTGGCAAGCTTGGTGATAACAGACTGTAAATGTGCCAATTGCTGGTCAAGCATAGAGCGCAGACGATCAAGCTCCTCAGGTTCCGCCAGATCTTCGGCAGAAACTGTTTCATCGAACTGACTGGTGTAAACATAGTAACGTTTGTCGGGTCCGGCGATATAACCTTCGGGCCGCTTATGATGGGGCATGCCAGCGTCTTCGCCTTCGGCATCGGATTGCACTTCGCTGTCATCAAGGTCTTCGGAGCCGCTGGCGGATGCTTCCCCGGTATCTTCTGTGTCCTCGGCGGCTTCTACACCTTCGCTGCCACCCATGGATTCCGGTTTTTCTTTTTCTTCCTGCTCGTTCTGTGGGGCGCCATCGGGGTTTTGCTGTGTGCTGGCGGCTTGCTGCTCTTCGTCGCTATAGCCTTCCTGCTGTTCCTCAGTGGCGTTCATCTCCATCTGCTCGATCATCAGGCGCGCCTGTTGCGAGAACGCCTTTTGATTGTGCAGATAGGGTTTCAGCTTTTCAAAACCTTCTGGACCCAAATGTTCCTGAATCCAGGGGGCCCATTGTACGGCCAGTTCTTGCGCTGACGGTGGCACGGTTTCGCCCGTGAGAGCCAGCCGCGCCATAACGTGCAGGGCCTCGGCCATATTCGTTTCATCACGGCTGCTGATATCCTGGTAACCGAGGCGATGACATTTCTCTTCCAGGGCGGCATTCAGGTTCTGTTTCACGCCCTGCATCTGGTTGGCGCCGAGGGACTCAACGCGTGCCTGCTCAAGCGCATCCATAACGGCCTGCGCTGTCAGGTCCATCATCGTGTTCTGGTTATGCAGTACGGGATCGTGATGTTGCATGCGCAGGGCTTTGGCATCGGCGTCGCCACGAACAAGCGCTTTGCTGTGGGCGCTGATTTCCCGATCCGGGAGGGGCAGGCGTGCGCGCCCGGGTCCGTGAGGGTTTCTCAGACGGCTGTCGCCCGCTTGTTCGGTGGCGCTGAATGACACATCGACATCAGGTTTGCGTGCCAGCGCCCGCAACGCGGCGGCGGTTGCGGATTTAAATTGTTCGAAGCGGCTATCCTGATCGTTTTTCATCAGCCTGATTTTACCTGTTTTTTGTCATATCGCTATAGTGAAATAGGAGCTTTGCACCGCAGCGTCGAGCGTCATGGTGCCGGACGCAGGCTTGTGCTAGCGTTGGCCATAAGAAATTTAACAGGGATACCCAAAATCATGAATAAGCTGGGACTTGTCGGGCTGTTCGCCGCAGGCGCTATGTTCGTCGTTAATGTACAGAAACACAGCAATGATAAGCGTGATGCGCAACTGATGAAGTTGGCACAGGCTTTGTACGATGAAGACTTTTCACGCTCGGAAGCGGCAATATTGGTTTTGGCGAAAGAGTATGCGCATCAGCCGACGGTGCGCCAATGCCTTATTAACGCCCTGGATGATGTATTGAATATTTTTGGCGATGCCCGGGGATTGCCGCTATTGCAGACAGTGGAGCAGGCTACCAACAGTCGCACATTTAACCAAATCTTGGCGCATGTACGCAAAGACTTCAGAGATCTTAGACGTGACCAAGCCAAATCACATGATAAGGCCGTCCGTGTCATGTCAGAATTTCTGCATAGAGTAGGATTGCCGCAAATGGACTTTGGTGAGGGATCTGTGGGGATTAAACGCCGGGCGGTCAGCTTGCGTGGCGATTACATGACGCCCGAACAGTTCCTGAATCGTAACGATGCGCCCACTGTTGCAGCAGCCGTACAGAAACTGTCTTACCGCGCGGGCTGAACTTCCTCTGCAGCGGGCTTTTCTGCGGCCGTCTGTTCAACAGTATTCAAAGATTCTGATTGTTTAGCGGCAGGAATTTTCTTTTGTGCAAAAAGCCAGTCCCATATGCGGCTGGTGTAATATTGTTCCGAGGGACAATTATGGCCCTCGTTCGGGAACTCATAATAGAAAGCCTGCCCGCCATATTGCTTAATCAATGACATGGTATCGCGTGCGTTGTCAGGCGGGATGACAGTATCCTTCGCGCCATGCATGGCAACGATAGGCACGGTTGCCATTTTCGGCGCATATTCAGGATTCCAGGATCCGGAGATCGCTACGGCACCCGCAAATATATCAGGGTAATAGGTGACAGCGCCGAATGTACCCGTACCGCCGTCCGAGCATCCCATAATATAAATGCGACTGGTGTCGACCGGATATTGGCCAGAGATGCTTTTAATAAGGGCGGCGGCATCGTGAATGGCCTCACCTTTTGCTGCCTCAGGGTGTGCTCCTGCCCATAAGCGTGCCTGCGGCAATACAGGGACGACAATAAACGCCGGATAAGCTGTTTGCATGCGTGGTTCTACGAGGAAACTGGCCGCATAACTGTTTCCGGTAGCGCCATGAAGTACCAGCACCAAGGGAAACTTAATGCCTTCCGGGTAAGGTTGCGCCGGTTGAAACCAGAAATAGGTAAGGTTCTTAAGTTTTTTATCTTCTGGCACAAAAGTCTTGCGTTCAAACATGGCTGTGAATTCAGCCATAGGCTGTTCGTTACGAATGTTTGTACCCTTGTTAAAGAAGCCTGCTTGCGCTGTAAGCGGTGAAACAAGCAGAAACAATGCTGCTAAGTAAATAACAGGGGTAAACAATTTCATCAGGGTGCCTTCTTCTGTGCGAAAAGCCACTTCCATAGCAGCTCATTATAAATCCTGTCAGAGCTGCAATTATGTGCCATGTTTTCGTATTTGGTGAAGAAGGCGGTGCCCCCCTCATGCTGGACCATGGCAATCGTATCACTGCTGAAGTTCAGGGGGACAGTCATGTCGTCGACGCCGTGGAAGGCCGCAATCGGCAAGTTCTTCATATTCGATATTTCATGGGGATTCCATGTTGCGGCAATCGGCACGGCAGCAGCAAACACATCAGAATATAATTGTGCCGCACCGTATGCGCCCGTGCCGCCTGTGCCGCAGCCAATCACATAAACTTTCTTGGGGTCTATGGCAGGATTAATGGCAATAAGTTGCTTCACAAGCTCGACAGCTTCGGGCAGGGCATGTGCCGGTTTCAGTGGCCCCGGGTCTGCCCAGCGTTTTCCGGCTGGCAATGCAGGAACAACGATATAAGCGGGGTAAGCATTACGCACCGACTCTGTAATCAGGAAACGCCCGGCTTCAGCCTGGCCACTGGCTTCATGCAGGACCAGGACCAAGGGGAATTGCGTACCGGGGGTAGCTGCCACGGTGGGTGCAAATGTGAAATAGGTTAGTTGCGCCTGATGATCACCTGATTTTACGGTTGCCGTTTGCCGTGCGTAGTATTTGGTAAAGTCAATCAACGGTTCTGGGTTAGCCGGTGTGAATATCTCGATTTTGGGAGTGGCGGCTGTTGAAGAAGCTGCAAGGGGGGCAACATCTGTTGATGCAGATGGCGTTGCAGCAGGATCTGTTTGAGAGGGCACTGCAGGCGCGGTTGCAGCAGGTGCAGATGTTGCGGCAACAGGCGCTTGCGCGGGGGCTGGCACAGTTTCCTGTGCCATTGATGGATAAGAAAGAGCTGATAGTGACAGGAGCAGACTAACGCAGGCGGATTGAAGAAGTACGCTTTTCATCATGATGGGTCTCGGCACGTAAGTATTAAGCATTAAAAGTTTTAAGTAAATCAACACCAAAGCAGCGCTGATAGTATTCGCCGACAGTGGGGCGTTCGGCTTCATCACATTTATTCAGGAAGCTGAAACGGAAAGCCATCTCACGGTCATTGAAAATGCGGGTGTTTTCAATCCAGCTTAAAACTGTGCGTGGTGACATCAGGGTCGACAAGTCGCCATTGATAAACCCCTGGCGCGTCATATCCGCCAGCCGTACCATGGCGCTGATATCTTTGCGGCCTTCTTCCGTATCGAAGCTTGGATTTTTTGCCAGCATAATCCGTGTTTCATCATCATGCGGCAGATAGTTCAAGGTAACCACAATATTCCAGCGGTCCATCTGACCCTGGTTAATCTGTTGTGTACCATGGTAAAGGCCTGTCGTATCACCCAGACCCACAGTATTGGCCGTGGCAAATAAACGGAAACCCGGGTGAGGGCGGATAACAGTGTTCTGGTCAAGCAGCGTCAAGCGACCTTCTGCTTCCAGTACGCGCTGAATAACGAACATGACATCGGGGCGACCGGCATCATATTCATCGAATACCAGGGCAACAGGATTTTGTAAGGCCCAGGGCAGCATGCCTTGTTTATATTCTGTGATCTGCTTGCCATCTTTCAGCACGATCATGTCTTTGCCCAGCAGGTCGATGCGGCTGACATGGCTATCGAGGTTGATGCGGATGCAGGGCCAGTTCAGGCGTGCGGCTACCTGCTCGATATGCGTAGATTTGCCTGTGCCATGATAACCCTGAATCATGACGCGGCGGTTGTTGGCAAAACCGGCCAGAATGGCGAGAGTGGTTTCACGGTCGAATTGATAAGTTTCATCGCGTGCAGGAACATTAGGATGCTCAGCGCTAAAGCCCGGCACTTTCCAGTTGATATCAATCCCGAATGTATCCCTGACGTCATACATCATGTCCGGAATGGTGGTGTATTGGGGATGATTGGGTGTGTGGCTCGTCATATCATAAGCGCCGGGGATATCGTCTTTATCGCTCACGTTATTTTTTGCTTTCTTCAAATCGTTCGAACTTCTCATAGGCTAGGCGTAGAATTGTATATGACATATTAATTGTTTTGATCATTTCCTCGGCATTGCGGTCACCGGGATTCACATCAGGATGATACTTCTTCACAAGCTCCTTGTAACGGGTCTTGATGCCATTCATATCCACAGGGGGTTCAAGTCCAAATATAGCCAACGCTTCGGTTTCCGGCGTGTTCCGTTCAACCGTCCGGCGTGACGCATATTCATCTTTAGGCGGCTCGCTATCTGTAAAATGGTATGTTTTCCAGGCCTGCGCGCGCAGCTTTTCAGCCATCGCCGCTTCGGTGTCGTAACGGCGGGTAGGGCGATCCCATAAAGTGCTACGGACAATCTGTTCTTCAATCTCGTGCGCGGACATTCCTGAAAAGAAATCCCAGGCCTTGTTATATTCTTGCACGTGCGAAAGGCAGAACCAGTAATGCCCGGAAAGAGAACGGTCGCGGGGGGCCTTATATTCCCCTTGTTCGTGACAACCCGGCATATCGCAGGTGCGGGTATGGGGCTGACGATTATTACTATCGTCGGCAAATTCGGCAGATCCGGGTTTTAAGCGTATTCTTGGCATAATATTGATATTATGGTGCTTAATTGTTGCCGAAACAAGAAAACCACACCCCACACCCCCGGAAAATCCATGAAAGTTGCTGATCAAATTCATCAAATTCTTACAAAAGGGCTAAATCCCATTGAAATTCAAGTGGTTGACCAAAGTCACCTGCATGCAGGCCATGCGGGGGCAAGGCCAGATGGGGAGAGCCATTTTATGGTGAGGGTGGTTTCCCCGTCATTTGCAGGTCTAAACCGGGTTGCACGCCATCGTATGGTGAATGATTTGCTGTCCGAATTATTAAAAGAGCGGGTTCATGCCTTGAGTCTTCAGCTGTTTTCGCCAGGGGAAGTATAGAAATAAGGATTACAACCCAAGATTTTTTACATCTAATAGTTGCATCTTAAAATTTTATATATAATATCGCATGTATTCTGTAGCGATGCAGGATATGTGGGAATATTCGGGCATGCCTGCAGCAAGCCTGAAACAGTATAAAGGGGGATATCATGTCTTATCTTGGAGAAAGAGAATTACAGTCGATAGAGGCGGCAGAAAATGTCGCTCCTGAGGCGGGGGGTAAAAGCACATTAATAAGCCGCAATATTACTGTTGTGGGGCGGCGCACATCAGTGCGTCTGGAGCCTGAAATGTGGAGTGCCTTACGCGAAATTGCACGGCGAGAAGATTGTAAAATTCATGATCTTTGTTCCTTGATCCATCTGCGTAAAAATCCTGACACTTCGCTGACAGCCGCCATTCGTGTGTTCCTGATGCTATATTACAGAGCGGCCGCCACGGAAGAGGGGCACCGCCGGGCAGGACATGGTAATTTTGACAATATGATTCAGCGAGCGCGTATGCCGATGGAACTGGGGGCTTGGAAGAAGTCACGCCGACGTCCGGATCAGGCCCAAGACATTAATGTAATGAGTGATGCAACGACCGTGGGGCAAGCTTAAACTACTTTCTCAAGTGCAAGTAAAAAGCCTCTCTTCATAAGAAGAGGGGTTTTTTGTTTGATAATCTTTAAGCTCAAGCGCGAAAAAATTGCATAATCAATAATGTTATATTATAACACTAACTATAACATAGCCTAAATCAAGAGAAAGTGTCGCACATGAAGATTCTGCCCCCCGTGCTGTTTGCATTGTTTATTGTCATGGCAATTGTTGTCCATGTCTTGGTGCCGACTCCGGCTATAATGACGGGTTGGGTGCGTCTAATCAGTGTTCCGCTTTTTATCGGAGGATTGGTGTTATCTGTATACAGCTCCCGTTTGTTTGCTCAACGCGGTGCCAATATTCAGACATTTGAGGAGCCTACAGCACTGGTAACAGACGGCCCCTTTCGCTGGACCCGGAACCCTATGTATCTGGGGTTTGTTATCTCATTAGTAGGATTTGCTGTAGGTTTGAGTGACTTAATAGCCCTTATCTTGGTGCTTCTATTTATAATTATTTGTGACCGCTGGTATATTAGGATTGAAGAGAGCGCGATGTCCTTAAGATTCGGTTCTGCATATGAAGCATATACGCAGCAAGTGAGGCGATGGATTTAGGTGTGACTTTATCTGGCCTTGATATGGCGGATAAAAACATATCTCTCATCTCTATAGACCGAGACAGTGATTGTTCCAGAGCCGGGGAAGTTAAGGCATTAAGCCGCGCGACCCATATCGAGGAATTTCTGCTGGCGGCGTCGTACGAGCTTTGCGCCATCCCACGGCGTCAGTTCGCCCAGTGATTTATGCAGTTGTGCGGCCAGGGTCTGGATCATTTCATCCTTATGGCGGTGTGCGCCACCCAATGGTTCAGGAATAATGCCATCAATCAGTTTTAATTCCAGCAGATCTTCGGCTGTCAGCTTCAGCGCGGCAGCCGCGTCATTCGCATTTGCGGCGCTACGCCATAGAATGGAGGCGCAACCTTCTGGTGAAATCACGGAATAGATGGAATGTTCCAGCATCAGAACGCGATCTGCCGCAGCAATCGCAATAGCGCCACCGGAACCGCCTTCACCGATAATGACGGAGACGAGAGGGACCTTCACATTCAGGCATTTCTCGATCGAGCGTGCAATCGCTTCTGCCTGGCCGCGTTCTTCAGCACCAACGCCCGGGTAAGCGCCTGCTGTATCAACAAGTGATACGATCGGCAGTTGATATTGCTCAGCCAGTTCCATCAGGCGGATGGCCTTACGGTACCCTTCCGGGCGCGCCATGCCGAAATTGTGCTTTATACGGCTTTCGGTATCGTTCCCTTTTTCATGGCCCATAACCATGACGGAGCGGCCATTAATACGACCCAGGCCACCGAGCAGGGCGGCATCCTCGCCGAAGTTGCGGTCACCTGCGAGCGGTGTAAAATCTTCGACAAAGCCCTTCACGTAGTCGAGGAAGTGCGGACGGTCCTGATGACGCGCTACTTGCACTTTCTGTTGTGGTGTCAGCTTGGTGTATGTTTGCTTGAGCAGGCGGTCAGCCTTAACCTGCAGGCGACCGATTTCTTCCGAAATATTGACGGTTGAATCACTGCTGACGTTTCTCAGCTCGGCAATTTTGGCTTCCAGCTCAAGGATCGGTTTTTCAAATTCCAGTTTGCTCATAATACACCTGTAAAAGAAATCAGGCAGACCTTACCACAAAGTCCGCCTGATTCGAATGATCTTTTGATAACCCGTTAAGGATTACACTGTGCCGGTTTTAGCCAGCGGGTGTTTTTCTTCAACGGTTTTCTTAGCCTTGTCACCCAGAATGTGTGTGTAGATCTGGGTTGTTGCGATGTCGGCGTGGCCGAGCATTTTTTGAACAGAACGCAGATCAGCACCATTGCTGAGCAGATGTGTCGCGAAAGCGTGACGCAGGATGTGCGGGCTTACGCGTTCGGCATCAATACCGGCATTGTCAGCCAGATCCTTCAGCAGCTGTGCAAAGCGCTGACGGGTCAGGTGACCACTTTCGGATGTACGTGATGGGAACAGCCATTGCGCCTGAGAACCTTTGTCCTCTGGGTTGATGAACTGTTGACGTACTTCCAGGTATTTCTTCACAGAACGCTGTGCTGGCTCGGAGAGGGGAACCATGCGCTCACGGCCACCCTTACCGGCAACCATCAGGAACTGCATGTCTTCGCCAATCGCAGACATCGGCAGACCAACCAGTTCAGAAACGCGCAGGCCTGTGGCATACAGCATTTCGAGCAGGCAGACGAGACGTACGCTGTCAGCGCCGCCTGTGTCACCAGCAACTTTGATCAGTGTGCTGACTTCTGTCTCGGACAGTGTTTTTGGCAGTGTGCGGCCTTGTTTCGGGCTTTCGATCGCTGATGTGGGATCGTCTTTACGAATGTTCTCGGACACCAGGTAACGGTAGAACTGACGCAGGGCAGACAGGCGGCGCGCCACTGTGCGTGTCGCGATCTGTGACTTGTTCTGACCCTTTACGTGGATACGGATACCCAGATCTTCCAGGTATGCTTTGATTTCTTCCGGAGAGGCATCAACGATCTCCTTGCTGGCTTTTTCGCGCAGCTGGAGGCTGAAGTCTGCAAGGTCACGCCAATAAGCCTGGCGTGTGTTCATCGCTGCGCCACGCTCAGTTGTGAGCATGTCGAGGAATGAATCCACTAACGGGTGAAGCTTTGGCTTCGGCATTGCTGGGCGACCTGGACGTGCCATTTTTTTTAATCTCCTATTTTTCTGTACTCAAACCCATGATGACTTCACTGGCCAATTCACGAGCTTCGCTTGTTAACCCCACTGTTTTTAATCCATCAATTACCTCTGCAACGCTCGCCGGATCCATTTTGGATGGCGGAATGTCACCGATAGCAATTGAACTTAATAGAATAACCTCGCCTAAACGTTTATCTTTTCGCGCTGAAGAGAGGTTCTCCATCAAGTCACTAGATGGCATTACATAATCGTAATCAGTGGAGTCTGTCAAGCCATCAGGTTTTTCATAAGCTACTTCGCCGTTAATATTATGTAATTTGTCGGCTGTGTCAAGCTTTTCTATTACTGCAAATATGAGAGATTTTGAGGTTTCAGGCAGTTTTCCTGTAAGTTCCTGAAATTCTGTCTCTTTTGGCATTTCTTCTGTGGAAAAGTTTTGCAAAGCGGCATTGGCGAGCGCCAGTTCCAGCGACTCGCTATTTCCAGGGGCCGATTGGGCCTGATTCCACAATGCGCGCTCTACTGAACGGCTCACCGGAACTCCGGCCAGAATGCCTACATGGGCGATTCGACGAATCAGGGCGGGATCCAGGCCGTCAGCGGACAGGTTGGGGAGATACTCAGCAAAAGGTGTGAGCACACCTGCCGGATATTGGCTGGCCAATCTTAACGCTTCCAGACCGAGCTTCTTCTTCTGGTCTTTATCGCGCGCCGCTGTCATTGCCTGATAGTAAGCAGGAATAACCAGCCAACCTTTGGCCTGTTGCAGGTCTTTGCTCTCCAGCTTTACATCGGCATAGAAAGCCCCGAGTTCTGAAGGCGTAATCATGCCCCGGCGCAATGCTTCATTCCACAGCTGTAATTTAATGTCGCCGCTGGTATCAGGGACCATCATCAGCATGCCAATAGTGTGTGAGGGGGCATTGCGCACATCGCCGATGTCCATCTTAGCCAATGAGATCCGGCGATCATTCAGTAATAAAGCCGTTTCCAGGGGCGTATAGTCTTTGAGATCTTCGAAGTTGCGTGGTGTTATCTTGTACCCCGGCTTATCGAAAACGTAACCCATGACGCGACTCTCAGCGACAATGGGTTTAACTTCGGCACGGTCAACAAAGCCTTTCATGACCTGACCTGCCATCTTGCCCAGAATGTAATCGCAGATAACAGAGGCTTGATTCCAGAAAGGCTGATCGTCAAAACGAACCATCATGGTTTTTGTTTCAAGGCAGGCGATTGTCGGTTGGCGGCTCAGGAATAGCGATTGCACGCCCGCACGCGCCAGACGCTCATGATAAGCGACAGCCTGATCAGCCATATACAATTGGGATGCCTGCAAATATGAACCTGTATCAAGCAATTTTTCTATACGAACAGTCTGGAAATCTTCACCAGCCTGAATGCTGCCGCGGTTGCCCATCATGGTGGCGTCAGCGCTTGTCAGCAAGGCACGCTGGTTCATACGCTGCAGGATTCCGTAGTGGCGGGGCGGTGGCAACTGGTTCACCAGTTGCAGAATCTGGCTGCGCGTTGATCCGTCCCAGAGGTCAATACCCAGGCTGCCGCTATTGGCATTATGCAGCGTTCCCAGTGACTCAAGCGCTGTGTAATTGACCTTCAGAACAGCAGGAACACGTGCCGGTTTATCGGGGCGAACAACAATCTGGTCTTCAGCTTCCTTTGCGGGAACATCGGTTTCAGCTTGTTCTTCCGCCTTGGTATGACTGTCTTCTGGGTGTCCTTCTGCCGTGTCCTGCGTGCCTGCCTCTTCTTCAGCAGCCTTTTCTTCTTCGTCGTCAGCCATGACCGGCTTTTTTTCCGGGGTTGGCGTTACTTTAGCCTCTTCTTCCCGGTCGGCATTTGTTTTTACGGGGCGTGTAGACGTTGCAGATTTACGTGCTGGTTTTTCTTCTTCGTCTTCCCTGTAACGCTGCATGGCCGCTTTCGAACGGGCTGAACCGCTCATACGGTCATCGGATTCACGGTAACGGTAATAGGTGTTTACACGTTCTTCTTCTGCATGCGTGCTGATCAAGGGCAGCATGACAAGCGGTAAGAGAGAAAGAGCGGCGAGAAGTATGCGTTTAGTCGCCATTACTGTACGCCACCGTTATTGTAGAAACGCTCGTTAGAAACGGTTTTTGTGATCTCGGTTTGTTCGACAGGAACATCGATAAAGGCAATCGCTACAAAAGCGGCAACGGCCAATATAAGAGTCATGCAAAAAACAATAGCGATAAACTTCATGATTCGGGAATCCCATAACAATTCCCCCAAAAATTAAAGAAACCAGTCAAGGAATTCAATCCCTTCAGTCCCTGTATTCATAGGTTATCCATTGTTTTGGAAATTTGGTCATGGCATAAGCAAGGCATGAGCATTGACCCGCAGAAGCTATTTTCGATCCGTACCCGTCTGGATCGCCCGATCACTCTCGTAGGAATGATGGGTGCCGGTAAAACCCGCCTGGGGAAAATGCTGGCAGAGGCTTTGAATATTCCTTTTGTCGATTCAGATGAGGAAATCGAGTCCGCCGCAGGAATGGGTATCCCTGAAATTTTTGAAAAATTTGGGGAGCCTTACTTCCGTGATGGCGAACGCCGTGTAATCAAGCGTCTGGTGGATCAACCGGCGCAGGTCATAGCCACAGGGGGTGGAGCCATCCTTAACCCTGATACAGCGTCTGAGTTGTGGGAGAAAACCTTAGCAATCTGGGTCAGAGCTGATCTCGAAATCATGCTGGAGCGTACTGCCCGTAATGACAAACGTCCGCTTCTAAAAGGGGGGGATCCCCGTGAAATCATGACGCGCTTGATGGAAGTGCGCTATCCCATCTATGAGAAGGCGCATATCGTTGTAGAAAGTCGCTCGGGTGCCGCAGAAGAAGTGCTCAATCGTGCGATCAACGAAATTTATACTTATCTGAACCACAGTCATGCGAGGGCTGATAGCTAATGTCTGTTGAGAAACTTCACGTCGCACTCGGCGATCATGCTTATGACATTGTTATCGGTGCGGGCATACTGGCGCAGGCAAAGGCCTGGGTGCCTGAGAAGGCCTGTAAGAGTAAAGTTTTTATCCTGACGGATGAAAATGCCGGAAAATTCCATGCCGCATCTTTGCAGAAGGCGTTCCCCGAGGCACCCGTGCTGGCGCTGGCTCCCGGTGAGCACACAAAGTCATATGAAGGGCTGGAAACAGTGCTCGACTGGCTGCTGGATCATAAAGCGGATCGCCATAGTCTGCTGATCGCTTTGGGTGGTGGCGTTATTGGTGATCTGGGCGGCTTGGCTGCTGCGCTGGCATTGCGCGGCATTCCTTACGTCCAAGTGCCGACGACTTTGTTGGCGCAGGTCGACAGCTCTGTGGGTGGCAAAACCGCGATTGATACGCGTCAGGGTAAAAACCTGGTAGGCGCATTCTATCAGCCGCATGTGGTGATCGCTGATCTGGATACGCTGAAAACACTACCCGAGCGTGAACGTAAAGCAGGTTATGCAGAAATCGTGAAATATGCCTTTATTCGTGATCGCTCATTCTTTGAGTGGCTGCAGCAGCATGGAAAGGCTGTATTGGCAGGCGATCAGGCGGCTTTGACACACGCGGTCAAAGTATCCTGTGCGCATAAAGCTGAAATTGTCGCGGCTGATGAGAAAGAAGAGAAAGACCTGCGGGCGCTTTTGAATTTCGGCCACACATTTGGCCATGCTTTTGAAAAATTGTTGGGATATGACGGACGCCTGCTCCACGGTGAGGCTGTATCGTTAGGCATGGTGCATGCTTTCGATCTTTCTGTGCGCTTAGGGATTTGTTCTGAAGCGGATCGCCAGTTAGCCTGCGCCCATATGAAAGACGTAGGGTTGGTGGTCAGCAAATCATCAGTCCCCGCACTGTCTGCATTTTCAGTCGATCAAATCATGCAGGCGATGCAGAACGATAAAAAGGCCGAGGCAGGACAATTAGCCTTTATCGTCTGTGATGGCATTGGCCAATCTCACGTAAAGAAGGGGATCCCCTCTGATCTGGTGCGGGCCGTTCTTGAAAGTGTGGCCTGATGAGTGGTTTTTTCCAACGTCTGTTCGGAATAGGGGTGCCGCAGCATAATCAGGTTGATATGTTGCGTGGCGCTATCGAGCAGCATCAGGAAGGTTCTCACGCCGAAATCAGCGAGCAGCGCGCGATGCTGCATTCCATTCTCGATTTACGGGATCTGGATGTTGCTAAAGTAATGACGCACCGCAAGCAGGTGGAATCTATTGACCTGGATCAGCCGCCAGAACTGATCGTGGAAGAACTCCTTGAAACACCGCATTCGCGGTTGCCGGTTTGGGAAGGGCAGCCGGAAAATATTATCGGCATTGTGCATGTAAAGGCTGTTTTCAAAGAAATGCAGGTAAAAGGCCTAAACGCTAATAACTTGAATCTGCGGCCCTTATTAGTTGAGCCTTGGTTTGTACCTAATACGACAACATTGTTTGACCAGCTTCAGGCATTTCGCACGCGCCGCGAACATTTTGCTTTGGTTGTTGATGAATATGGCAGTTACATGGGTATTGTAACGCTGGAAGATATTCTGGAAGAAATCGTGGGTGGCATCAATGACGAAACCGATGAAATCGTTACAGGCGTACGGCGCCAGCCTAATGGATCTTACATGGTGGACGGCACTGTAACGGTACGTGAGCTTAATCGCCAGTTCGATTGGGAATTGCCGGAAGGTGATTACTCAACAATAGCTGGCCTGGTGCTTTACCAGGCGCAACGTTTGCCGGAAGTAGGGCAATCATTCAATTTCTTCGACTTCCGTTTCGATGTCGTTAAGCGGCAACGGCATCAGATAACGCTGGTTCGCATCACGCCCCCCAGCTTTAAAAAGGATATGCTCCCCGCGTGAGCGTGTGCTTTGTTCGATACCGCCATCCAATGGTGACATCAGGAAAGGTGTACCATGGGTATAGCGGAAGAATTTAACGTCTGTTTGTTTTGCTGGCCTGAACATTTTTTTCCTCCGTTTTTTTTACAACTCCGTAGTTCTCGTATTCCTCCCCCAGTGCTTTGCGCACCTCCTCGACGCTGTTGTAAACAACATCGGGAATTTGGCGGAAGCGTTCCATGATTGACTCGTTACCCTCAGTATCATTTTCTGTATTTTCTTCTACGACCTGAAGAATGGCTTCCCGGCTTTTGGGAAAAGCAATGTTTTCTAAATAGGGGGCAAAATGGGGGCCGCCTGCATAGGTAGGATCATGAGGACCAGGCTTGGTTTCTTTCGAGGGCGGTATTGAATGCGTAAACATAATTGCTCTCCCACGTTGAAAAATTTCTCTATAAAAATCAAACGCGCGAGAAAAACATAAGTTCAAAAGAAAAATATCTGTGAGCTTACAGTCTGTTTTGAATGGATTATTTATCGCTTTGTGGGCGGCGCTCCCATGCCTGTATCCGATTTAGGGCCGTGGGGATGCTCGGGGTTATGCGAATGTGTAGCGCGGTCAACAGTGGTTGGCGGCTCTGTATAATCGTAAAGAGCAGCATGAATACCCCAGTATGCACAGATAAAAATGCCCAGCGTCAGGAATAGCGCCAGCGGAATTGTATGAATTTTCTGTTTATACCGCGGCAGGAACCGATCTATCGAGCACTGATCACTGGCAATGGCGACCAGGATGGCCATGATTAAGCCGTGGCCCACTAAATCGATACGTCCGAAGGGCCAGACAGCAGCGGTAAAAATAATAAGAAGTGCAATCGCTGAAAGTCTACGGATCAAGGGTGTCCATAAAAGACCAAATCCCATCGTGAATTCCGCCACACCGGCCATGGGGATAAACACATCTCGTGGCAAACCCAATGTCAGGAAAGGCTTTTCGGTGACTAAAGGATGGAACCATTCAGGATAGGCAAATTTCTCAAGGCTCGACCACATAAGCGCAATCGCAAGACCCCAACGCAGAACTTCAAAGCGATGCGAACGCCAATCCTCATTCTTCATAGGTTCAAGGATTAGATATCCAGCGACTGCAAGCCCCAGAGCCAGATAATCCAACAGGTGGAAAAGATCATAATCACGCACAGCCAGCAGCCAGAGCACAACGATACCCACACCGGCCAAGGGCATGGTTCGGCGTGAGAAAATGGCGGCAGCGATCACAAGCTGCATCCAAGATACCCATTCGGCATCGGTTTTCAGATCAGGGGTAAGGTAAACGCCGCCAACGGCAAAGATCGCTACAAAAAAGGCGGCCACTACCGCGCGAATGTAATCATCAAGCCGCGTATAGGCTGCCCCCGTACAGCGATTAAGGCCTCTGCTGACAGCAGTGCCATGAGTGCTGATTTCAACAAGGCGTGTTGTCACAAAGAAAATCAGCACCAGGGCGATACCGGCCCACATCCATTGATTTTGCAGGACTATATTTAAAGGTGAGGGCTGGGCTTCAACAATGTAGGGGGCGAACCATTTAACATGCGCATAGGCGGGAACCACCGCTACCGCTGTCACCATTGCCAGGAGGCAGAAGGTAACGGCGGTAATCAGGGCTCTGGGGCGCATAATTCACATCCTTATAATTGTCCGTGACAATGTTTGTACTTCTTGCCCGAACCGCAAGGGCAAGGGGCGTTACGTTGTGTACTGCCCCAGGTTGACGGATCATTCTGATCGAATGCCCGCTTGTCGGGGAACGGCTGCACATTATTCTTGCGCATGCCTTCCGGTTCAGTGGCCGTTCCTACACCCATGCCCATCATGGCGGGGTCCTGGCGCGTGGTTTGCATTTTCTGCTGCTGGACGGCGCGTTGACGCATCATTTCGGCAGCAGCATCCTGATCAATGCTGAATTCAACAAAACTCAACGTTTTCGTTACGCTTTCACGCAGCAAGTTCAGCATCTGCTCGAACATGCCGAACGCATCGGTTTTATATTCGTTCAAGGGGTCGCGCTGCGCAAAAGCCCGCAGGTTAATACCCTGACGCAAATGATCGAGATTGAGCAAATGTTCCTTCCAGTGGCCATCCAATTGCTGCAGGACCATGGCTTTTTCGAGCTTACGGAACATTTCAGGGCCGCTTTGAACAGCTTTCAGGGCCATTTTACGGTCAGATTCATCGATAATGCGTTCCAGGATTTCCTCGTCGGCAATGCCTTCTTCCTTGGCCCACTGGTCAACCGGAAGGTCGAGATTAAGGATGCCCTGAACTTCTGTTTTCAGTGTTGCAATATCCCAGGTGTCGGCATAGCTGCGGGGCGGTATGCAACGTTCAACGATATCTTCGATGACGCCATGACGCATCTCGGTGACCAATTCTTCGATGCTGTCTGCTGCCATGATTTCACGGCGCTGTTCATAAATAACTTTACGCTGGTCATTCATGACGTTATCGAATTTCAGCAGGTTTTTACGAACTTCGAAGTTATGGCCTTCCACCTTGGCTTGCGCACGTTCCAGCGCCTTGCTGATCCACGGGTGAACGAGGGCTTCGCCGTCTTTCAGACCGATATGTTTGTGGGCAAGCAGCATTTCCATGCGTTCGGATCCAAAAATACGCATCAGATCATCTTCCAGTGACAGGAAGAAAATGGATGCGCCCGGATCGCCCTGACGGCCTGAGCGGCCACGCAGCTGGTTATCAATACGGCGTGACTCGTGACGTTCCGTACCGATCACGAACAGGCCACCAGCCTGTTTCACAATCTCACGGTTTGCAGCCACTTCATCACGGATTTTAGCGATGGCTATATCGCGTTGTGTCTCTGAAAGGTCGGCAGGCACTTCAGTTTTAATACGCATTTCAACGTTGCCGCCCAGCTGAATATCGGTACCGCGACCAGCCATGTTGGTGGCAATCGTGACCGCACCGGGGTAGCCCGCTTGCGCGATAATGTAAGCTTCCTGCTCATGGTGGCGGGCATTCAGCACCTGGTGCGGGATTTTCAGCCTGGTGAGTTTAGCTGACAGTGTTTCCGATTTCTCAATTGAAACCGTCCCGACCAGTACAGGCTGATTACGTTCACGGCATGCACGGATTTGGTCAATGATGGCGTCATCTTTCTCAGCCAGGGACTTGTAGATCTTGTCGTCATGATCGATACGGGCAACAGGCAGGTTGGTTGGGATCTCGACCACACCCAGACGATAAATCTCGGCAAATTCCGAAGCTTCGGTCATGGCTGTACCGGTCATACCTGCCAGTTTCGGGTAGAGGCGGAAGTAGTTCTGGAAGGTAATCGATGCCAGCGTCTGGTTTTCGTTCTGGATCTTTACGCCTTCTTTGGCCTCCAGTGCCTGATGCAGGCCTTCCGAATAACGGCGGCCTTCCATCATGCGGCCTGTGAATTCATCAATAATAACGACTTTATTGTCTTTGATGATGTAATCGCGGTCTTTGGCAAAGAGTTTGTGGGCGCGCAATGCCTGGTTCACGTGATGCACCAGGTTGATGTTATGCGCGTCATACATATTGCCTTCGGTCAGTAGACCATGTTCGCGCAGCAGGTTCTCAACATGCTCGGTTCCGGCTTCTGTTAGAGTGGCGGAACGCATTTTTTCATCAACTTCAAAGTCAGATGAAACCAGCTTGGGGATAATGCGGTTAACGGCAATATAGCTTTCTGATGAATCTTCGGAAGGGCCGGAAATAATGAGGGGTGTACGAGCTTCGTCGATCAGGATCGAGTCAACTTCGTCAACGATGGCGTAATTGAACGGGCGCTGTACCATGTTTTCCATGCGGTACTTCATATTGTCGCGCAGGTAATCAAAGCCAAATTCGTTGTTGGTGCCGTAGGTAATGTCAGCGGCATATGCTTCCTGGCGAGCCTTTTCGTCAACGCCGTTGACGATGCAGCCGACAGTCAGACCCAGGAATTTATGAATCTGACCCATCCATTCAGAGTCACGACGCGCCAGATAGTCGTTGGCCGTAACCACATGAACGCCTTTGCCTGTCAGGGCATTCAGATATGTGGGAAGGGTAGAAACAAGGGTTTTACCTTCACCGGTACGCATTTCGGAAATACGACCGCTATGTAAAACAGCGCCGCCCACCAACTGCACATCAAAATGGCGTTGGCCGAGGGTGCGCTTGGCGGCTTCACGTACTGTGGCAAAGGCTTCATGCAAAAGACTGTCGAGGGTTTCACCCTTGGCGAGGCGCGCACGGAACTCATCCGTTTTGGCACGCAGTTCAGCATCCGAGAGTTTTTCAAACTCCGGCTCCAGAGCATTAATCGGGGCGATATGCTTATAATAAGATTTCAGTGAACGTTCGTTACTCGAACCAAAAATTTTCTGTGCCAGTGCCAGCAACATAGACTCCTCGGAAGGCCGTATTTAAGCCCGTAATTTAATGACAGTTTGATATAAGCCCGCATCAGGGCGGCGTCAATCCAGTGTTATGGCAAAATTGTGGAATTATCACAATGATAACTGCCATGAAATCGCCAATTACCCCCTTTATTCCTGATGACAGGAGTTCTAGAGTCTTACATCTCAGGATTCGTCACACTACTTAACCTATTACGGGGTTTATAAACATGACTAGCGAAATGCCAAAAGAAACCAAAAAATCCACAGTCCCGCTGTTGCTGGGTGCTGTTGTGATCGTAGCGGGGGTAGCCGCTGGCGGACTGCTCCTGATGCAAAATAAAGCTGTTACACCGGCGGCTACAGAAACCGCAGCAGCAACGGCACAGGCAGAAGCGCCTGCTGCGGGTGAATCTGCTCCGGCAGTAGAAACCGCTGCGGCAGAAACAACGCCTGCGCCTGCTGCTGAAACACCGGCAGCGGCAGAAACGCCTGCAACCGAGACACCGGCAACGCCTGAAACGCCGCAAGTTATTGGCGAAGGTGAGAATGCTATCGAAGTGGGTAACCCCGTCGTCGCTAAAGTGAACGGTACAGACATCACACGTAGTGAAGTTCTTGATTTTGTGGCATCACTGCCTGAGCAATATCGTCAAAGACCGCTGCAGGAACTGTTCCCGTTTGCGCTGGATACTGTTGTGAACAACAAGATTGTTGCCAACAAAGCAGAAAGCGCCAACCTGAGCGAAGATCCAGAAGTTCTGAAGTCAGTCGACCTGGCAAAACAACAAATCGTCCGTAACGTTTATCTGGAACGCGAAGTAACAGCCAAAGTTACAGAAGAAGAGCTGCAGAAGGCCTATAATGAACTGAAAGCTGAAGTTGCCAAAATTGAAGAAGTGCGTGCACGTCATATTCTGGTCGACAGTGAAGAGAAAGCAAAAGAAGTTATCACCAAGCTGAACGGTGGCGCCAAATTTGAAGATCTTGTGAAGGAATATTCATCAGGCCCATCGAAAGAGAATGGTGGCGAAGTCGGCTTCTTCTCCAAGGCTGACATGGTTCCTGAATTTGCAGAAGCTGCATTTGCACTGGGTGTTGGTCAATATACCAAAGATCCTGTGAAAACACAGTTCGGCTATCATGTGATCGAAACAGAAGAGAAGCGCCAGCGTCCAGAACCGAAGTTTGAAGACGTGAAGCCGCAACTCGAAGCTGTTGTTCGTCAGCGTAAACTGATGGAGCTGGTAAATGCATGGCAGAGCGAAGCCAAAGTCGAGAAATTCGACATTAATGGCAAGCCTGTGGCGGCAAAAGCTCCTGAAGAGGCTAAACCAGAAGAGAAGAAAGAGTAATTCTTTCAACGAAAATTGCATCAAGCCGCAACCAGTAAAGGTTGCGGCTTTTTGCTGATAAGGGAATAAATGGTTCAGTTTATACAAAAGAAAATCGGTTGTGCGGAGGCTTTGGATTTGCCGAAGCCCACATGCGGACCAAAGAAAATAGTATTGGTGGCCGCCGCCGCTATTCTTGATACGGATGGACGTATTCTGGTGGCGCAGCGCCCCGAGGGAAAAGCCATGGCAGGGCTGTGGGAATTCCCGGGCGGCAAGGTGAATGAGGGAGAAACGCCGGAATATGCACTGATGCGCGAACTGGCAGAAGAGTTGGGTATTGAAACCCGGCCCTGCTGTTTTTCGCCGGTGGCGTTTGCATCCCACAGCTATGAAGATTTTCATTTACTGATGCCGCTTTATGCCTGCCGTGTGTGGCGAGGAGAGCCAGAAATGAAAGAGCATCAGGCCTTGAAATGGTTGCGCGTCAATGATCTGTATGGGTTGGCGATGCCCGAAGCAGACATCCCGCTGATACCCCAATTGGAAGCTGTTCTATGAATCACTGGATTTATGACCTCAAGAATTTCTACGCCAGCCGGGCAGGTCGTCTGGTACGTAGGATTTTGAGCGGTCATATTCGTATGTTCTGGCCGGACATTAAGGGCCTGCGCATTGTGGGCATGGGTTATCCGGTGCCGTATTTTCCTGTCATGGATGATGAGGCCGAGCGCGTTGTCGCATTGATGCCGGCGCAGGGTGGTGTACACCCATGGCCGGAAGGGCAGCCAAACCGGGTTTGCCTGTATGATGATGGGGCCATTCCGCTGGAAACAGAATCTGTGGACAGGATTATTGTGATCCATGGCTTTGAAATGTCTGAGCATCCGGATGAGTTTCTTGCGGAAATCTGGCGCGTTCTAAAAAGTAATGGCCGGCTGTTGCTGGTAGTCCCCAATCGCATGGGTTTCTGGGCGCGGGCCGACTGGACGCCTTTTGGTGCGGGCCGTCCATTCTCCATGTCGCAAATTAACAATCATCTGCAGCACAACCTTTTTGTCCGGGAGCGTATTGAACGCGCCCTTTACATGCCGCCGTTCAGGTCATTCTGGCTGCTGCGGTTTGCCTATACACTGGAAAGCTTTGGAAAGTTTGTTTTTCCGGGGTTGGCAGGCCTGCATATCGTTGAGGCCAGTAAGCAGATTTACGCGGGGACGCGTGTGGGTGCACGGGCTAATGCCGGTCGCCGTAGGGTTCTGGTCACGGCACAGGCTGGTTAGGCTAATATACCGATTTTCTTTGATTTTTTGGGGGTTTGAGGGTATTCAATTCCCATGTCCCAGACCCTTGAAGAAATCCGCCGTGAAATCGATGCCCTTGATCATCAGGTCCATGATCTGTTGATGAGGCGGGCCGAACTCATCGTCAAAGTGATTGAGGCCAAACGCAAGAATAAGATGCACACTGTGCAGCCGGAGCGTGAGGCCATGATGATCCGCCGCCTGCTCGGTCGCCACAGTGGAGTGCTGCCGCGTGAAGCGATTGCCCGTATCTGGCGTGAACTGGTGGGCGCTGTATCGCTGGTGCAGACAAATTTGAAAGCAACAGTAACTGTGCCTGATAATAATCGCGGTCTTCTGTACTGGGATATGGCCAAAGATTACTTCAGCTCGGTCCTGCCGATGCAAAAGTCTGAAACTCCTTTAAGCGCTTTGGCCGCTGTCCGCGAAGGTGACGTGACCTTTGCGGTCGTACCGTGGCCTGAAGTGGAAGAGGATAAGCCATGGTGGTCTTTCCTGATGGCAGAGGAGGGCGAGGCCCCTATGCGCATTATGGCGCGCCTGCCTTTTGGTGACCGCAGCAAGACCAATATTTCACCGGATCATCAGGCTCTGGTCGTTGGCAAAATCAAATTTGAACCTTCAGGTGATGATCGTTCCTTCCTGGCTCTAGATCTGGATCACAGCATCAGCCGTACGCGCATTATCGACCGCTCGAAGCAGATGGGCCTGACCCCACGCAGTATTTACAGCATGCGCGGACAAGCGAACGGCAATACCCTGCATCTGCTCGAAGTCGAAGGGTACGTGGCACAGAATGATCCGAAGCTGACCGAGTTGCTTGAGAAGCTTGAGTATCCGAAAGGCCGCTGTGTTTGCCTGGGTGGTTATCCGACGCCGCCCGTATATGAAGATAGAGTAGGAAAAAATGCGCAGGATACATCGTTAAAGGCGAAGAGCGCTTAAAATGACGGCATTTAATCAGGTTACAATAATTGGCTTCGGCCTTATCGGTTCATCTCTGGCGCGGGTAATACGCCGTGATAAACTGGCAAACCGTATTATTTGCGGCGATATGTCTGATGTTGTCTGCGCTAAAACGATTGAGTTGAGTATTGCAGACGATGCTTCAACAGATCTCGCAAAATCTGTTGAGGGCAGTGATTTGGTGATACTGGCTGTACCCGTGGGCGCTTGCGGCCCCGTTGTGCAAACCATTGCGCCATCTTTGAAGCAGGGCTGCGTTATCACGGATGTCGGCTCAGTAAAGCAGGCCGTTATCGCAGGCGTGCAACCGCACCTGCCTGAATACGTTGATTTTGTTCCTGCGCATCCGATTGCGGGAACGGAGCATTCAGGTCCTGAGGCAGGTTTCCCTGAATTGTTCCAAGGTCGTTGGGCGATTATAACGCCTCTGCCTGATACGCCGCTGAATGCGATCGAAAAGGTGACTAAACTCTGGGAAGCCGCAGGCTCCAATATTGAATTTATGGAGCCGCGCCGCCATGATCTCGTGTTGGCGATTACATCGCACTTACCGCACTTGATTGCTTACACCATTGTGGGCACAGCATCCGATCTTGAAGATCATCTGAAAGCTGATGTGATTAAGTTCTCAGCATCGGGTTTCCGTGATTTCACGCGTATCGCAGCGTCTGACCCGGTGATGTGGCGCGATATCTTCATCAACAACCAGGATGCGGTGCTTGAAATCGTGCAGCGCTTTACTGAGGATCTGACGGGACTGCAGCGGGCAATTCGCTGGGGGGACGGTCAGGCGTTGCAGGATATGTTTGCACGGACGCGGGCGATTCGCCGTCAGGTGATTGAAGCGAAACAGGCAGACTATCGCTACCCCAATAAAGCGCCGGAAGCCGTGCCACAGCCAGAGGTCCCGCGTAAAGCGTCTGGTTCTGCAAACTAATCCCAATATCCATGTGATTAATTCCAGTCTCTTCATCAGGGCTGGACAAGCCGCCCAGAATGGTGGATGCCAGCATCGCGTCTCGTCTATCGACAAGGCCTTTCTCCACCAGGAAATTCAGATATTCAATATGACCGCTGATACGGGCATTCATCATGCCGGATGGCTGCAGGGCCTTATCAAGTGTAAATGTACCCGCACCTTCACCTTTTAATGTACCCTTGGCAAAATTGAAGTGATTGATTGTGACGTGGCCACCGCCGTCACGCCATGCTGTTACACTGGCTTGATCCAGTTTTTGCGGTATATCAAGTGGCAAGGGGCCTTTCACCACAAGATGGTCCAACGAATAGACATCTTTGTCCATCGTGCCTTCCACATGGATGCCTTGCGGCATCGTCAGTGTGGCGTCCAGGAATTGTACGGGATAACCACGCAGGGTGAATGCAGGAACGACTATTTTTTGCGGTTGGCCATTCCAGATGCGTGTGGCTTCAACACTGCCAGAGATATTCATGGGGCCTGGAAAGCCATGAATGGCTGTTACATGAATATCGGGGTTATCTTTAAGTTGGCTCTTTAGAATACCTGCAACAACAAACCACCAGCCGGTATAGAGAGCGGTGATGGTAAGAATAATCAACAGTCCGGCAATAGTCAGATTTTTTTTCATTACGTAGCGGGCCTTTCAGGGCGAGGTATTCTGGGGTCTATGGCCAAAGCTTCCAGTTCCAGTTTTTTACTTTCAGTTTCCAGCAGAATTTCAATCTGCTTGGTTGTATCGGAAATGCTTTTGCCAGGTGGTATAGGTGGAAGGAATTCAAATACCACTTTGCCGGGCCATTTCAACCAACTGTGTTTGGGCCAAAAGATGCCAGTATTGGTAGCCATGGGTACAATGGCAAGTCCTGTAGCTTCCTGCATCCGTGCGGCTCCACTTTTATAAGGTCTGTCCGCGGCTGTCTGCCAGGCATAGACGCGTGTGCCTTGCGGGAAGATGATAATAGGGCGGCCTTGCGCCTGCATGCGTTTTGCGCCATCAATAATTTGCTGGGCTGAATCCTTGCTGCTGCGATCAATTGCAATTGGGTCACTTTTCTTCAGGAATTTTCCCCATAAGGGAATGCGTAATAATTCACGTTTTAGGATGACGGAAGGATCTTCAAATAGAATATGCAGTTTGAATGTTTCATAAGATGATTGATGCTTGGCGGCGACAATATAGCATCCTTGTTCGGGCAGGTTTTCCAACCCGCGTACTTCATAATCAAGCTTCAGAAAAAGCCGTTCCAGCAAATAAACCGACTGCACAAAAATCTGTACGATATGCATCGCGTGTTTTCGCGGAATAAAAAGGCCCGGCAGGAACAAGACGCATGCAATCCCTGTCACAACAAAGAACGATATATTGAAGAGGGTTGAGCGCAGGAAAATCAAAGCAGGGGCTCCAGCTTTTTACGAACGGACGGGGGTAATAAGTAGAGCTTCACCAATGTCAGGATTGTCTTATTATATTCGCCAAAGGACAGGCGCAGAAATTCATTGTTTTCTTCCTTGCCCTCATGAGCTTTTACGGGCCATGCCAGTATCTTAATTCCTGGAATATTATGCATGAATTCAAGGCGCGCGCGGGGCATATGATAATCTGAAGTCACAAGGCGCAACGTCTTGATTCTTTCCTTCTGTGCCCAGTTTTTCGTTTCCTGGGCGTTTTGAATAGTGTTCTGTGCCTTGTGGTCCAGCACGATGCAGCAATCATTGCTGTCCTGTTCAATGATCGGACGCTTCCATAGGTTCATAATTTCCTGAAGGCTGACGTGGCCATTAACGCCTGTGATAAACAATTTCTTGGCTTGCCCGGTTGAAAGTAAATCCAGCCCCTTGTTTACCCGTTGTGCGCCGCCAGTGAGCACGATAATCGCGTCGGTGGGCTCTGCTGGGTTTTGCGGTTGCATGCCGCGTACATACTCCATAAAAAGGCCAAAACCAGCAAGCCATAAAAAACCAAGGCCGACCATAAATGTCAGCACCCATTGCCAGCCATGCATACGGTAGAGATTGTCTGATGTCATGGCATACTCATCAGTTCGCGCATAACGGTGCGTTGTGCTGTCATCATCGCCAGTCCAGCAATCACCAGAGGCAATATCAGTGTCACAATAATTTGTGTGCCGGTGACACTGTATTCGGGTAACAAATTGACATCCATTTCCCCGGAAGCCCAGCCAATAACAAGCAGCGCCAGTATGCCGACAATCGTACCTGCGATACCGCCCGTCAATCCCAATAGCAAGGAATGACGTTGGAACTGGCGGGATATATAGCTGTCAGCGGCACCCATCAGGTGCAGTAATTCTACATCGGCACGATGTATAGCCAGTCGTGCCCTGACAGCACCGGCCACGGCAATTACTGTGGTGACGCCAATAACGATCAGTAAAAGGGTAGCAGCAAATTGCAAAGCACCTGTAAAGCGCAGCACATCTTTCAGCCATGTCTCATGCGTATCCAGTCTTGCGCCGGGCGCGGCGGCGGCAATCTTGTCGCCCAGAGACTTCACCACATCACGTGAAGTGTCAGGTTTGAGTTTCAGGGAGATCAAACCGGGCAGAGGCATCTGCTCAGCGGTGAGGTTGCTGTCGCCCAGCCATGGTTTTACCAATTCGTGAATCTCTTCAGCGGTCATCACGTGATAATTCTTAACGGCAGGATGATGAGCAAGAACACTGGCCGCAGTTTGCGATATCTGTCCGAGTTCATCAGCCTTCAACAGTAAGCCATCAGCGGTTTGGGCAGGAATCTCAATTGTCATTTTGTCTTCAAGGCCGGAAGTCCAGCGTTCTGACATGGCACCGAGTGCGAAATAGGCTGAAATAGATAATACAGCCAGGAATGTCATCAAACCAATCAGCGTGGCTAGGAACCGGGCGCTGTCATTCCGGTTTAAGGGAAGGTCATAGCGACGCTTTCCGGCGGCTTTTCCTAGTGTGCGCTCACGGCGCTGGCTTGTGATTTTGAGGGGGAATTTTAAGATCATCAGAAAATCCCCTCTAATTTTTTACGCAGGTTGAATTTGGATTCCTCCACGCTCAGGTGTCCTTTGGAAAGGATCAGGCGGGGGTGTGGGAATTTATCCATCAGCAACTGATTGTGTGTGGCAATGACCAGTGTTGTGCCCATACGGTTCAATTGTTCAAATAAGCCTAGTAAGCGCTCGCCAATCGCATCATCAAGGTTACCAGTAGGCTCATCGGCAAGGAGCAGGCGTGGGCGTGTAATCACGGCGCGGGCAATTGCGATACGCTGCTGCTGACCACCGGACATGGTATTGGGCAGAACATTCATATGGTCGCCCAAGCCAACCCATTCGAGCAGTTCACGGACATTATTTTGAATTTCTTTTTCAGGTTTTCCAGCAATACGTAACGGGAGCGCCACGTTATCAAACGTGGACATGTGATTCAGCAGACGGAAATCCTGGAATACAACACCGATACGTTGGCGGAGCAGCACCATTTCGGCGCGTTTCATTTTGTTGACGTTATGACCGAACATGGTCACAAGTCCGCGTGTCGGCAGGCGGCCAAGATACATAAGGCTCATCAATGATGTCTTACCGGCGCCGCTCGGTCCGGTCAGAAAGTGAAATGATCCGGGTGCCAGCGTAAAGTTAATGTCGCTGAGAACTTCGGGTCCAATCCCGTATCGTAAGCCTACATGCTCAAAACGGATCATGGTGTTCCCGTTTCCCCTTGAAAGTTGGCCTGCGGTTTATCGGGCTGAATTTGTTTTGTAAGAATATATAAATAGGATTGCGATTTCTGGTAGGGATTGGCGACCATGTTGGCAATCTCAAGGGCGTTCGCATATTGCTGGCGATCAGCGAATATGCGGGTAATGATATAAAGTTCCTTGTCCTTGTAACCACTATCGTCAATCGCAGCGATGCTTTTCAATACAGCAGGAAGATCGTTACGCTCGGCTTGAATCTCGGCTGTTTCTGCATAGGCCTTATTGCGAAGCGCGGCATTAGTCATGGATGCCGATGTGGCCATGGCACCAGCATCATCACCGGCAAAGGCCTGTGCCATGCCTATATAAGTCAGTGCAATCGCGTGAGAGGGCGCATGAGAAATCTTATCGGCTTCAGCACGCAACTGTTTAAACAAGACATCCAGTTTTTCTTTGGGAAGCCCCAGTTCAGCCGCCGCCATACCGATGCCGCGAATAGTCATCGCCTGTGTATCGGGTGTTTTAATCTTGGGAATGATGGCAACCGCTTCATCAAGCATACCGGCTGCGGCCATCAGTTTGGCGGTTTCCCGCCAGGTCTGGTCACGTTCGCTATCGCCGGGAATGGCCGAAGTGACAGTCTGCAGGGTTTTTATCAGGCATGATTTGTCCTCAGCCTGACAAACGCTAGCTTCCTGCGCATGTACGGGCAGGGCTGGCAATGTTATGAGGGCAAGAAAAACAACCCACAATTTAATTGGCATAATGAGCATCCCTGAAGAAGCTGACTTGTCGATGATCCTGACCACCTTTATAAATATAAAAGAAGGCGTTTCAAAGACATGCTGGTATGTTACCGGCGGAAACCCACAAGGCGCTTTAAGTTCATGATTCTAACCTGCGAGCAATGTCATACGCGTTATCTATTGCCTACGCATCTGCTGGGCGCTGATGGCCGTCGTGTGCGTTGCACGATATGTAGTCATGAATGGTTCCAGATTCCTGAAGACGATGAATCGGCCGTTGCTCATGAGGAAACTCATGAAAGTTTTGCTGAGATTTTATCTCAGGCAGGGGATGATTCTGTAAATTTAGAATCGCAAGTTTATGAAACACCCATACTGGCCGAAGATTCCATCCCTCCAGAAAAGAAAAGATTTTTCAGAAGACAGCCGGGATTAGGTACAGGCTTAATGGCGGCGGTCTTGGTCGGCGTTTTATTGTTGACGGCGTTACTGATGTTCCGTGGGCCTGTTACAAAAATATGGCCAGACAGTCTTGCCTTATACACGGCAGTCGGATTGGCAGGGCCTATTCCCGGGGATGGTCTGGTCTTTGAAGATCTGAAAGCCACAACGTCCTATAATGCACAAGGCGTAGAGATTTTGCGTTTAGTGGGTAATATCCGAAATGTAAGGACTCATCGCGTGCGGGTGCCAGCCCTACGATTTGCTTTACGTGATGCCGAAGGCAAGGAGGTCGAAACGTGGACTTATCCTTCGCCAAATGCCGATATAGAAGCTGAAGAAAAAATACCGCTGGATGTTTCTTATCCGCAAATACCGGCAACGGCTAAAGAATTGAATGTTAAGTTCATTGAAGACTAATCCGCTAGAATTGCTGCATAAGGCGGCGATAATATTCCAGTTCATAGTCAGGGCGTTGTAATTCTCCTGAACGGCGGCGAATAGAGTCCAATATTTCACGCACTTTCTTGCGTTCGCTTTCATCAGGAATCTTCACACGATTTGACGGGAACATCGAAGGGCCGTCACCGTCATCCATCGGGCGTCCCAAGGGGTCAAGACGTCCGGCACCCGGACCTAGCGAAAGGGCCATCATCTGTTTCAGTTGTTGTGCCAGTTGTTCGCTCATCTGGTCCATCGCCTGCTTCAACAGTTTAATGGTTTCTTCCTGATGGGGGATGGCAACATCAGGGCGGTTATCACCCAGTTGCTTTGATGATCCCCGCATTTCCAGTTCGGCCTTACCCATGTTTTCGGGGATTTCTCCCAGCTCAGAGTCGGCGTCTGTCATGAGTTTGCCTAGAACAAAGCGCAACGCTTCCTGTTCTTCTTTGTTTTTGCTCGTATCAATCGCTGACGTACTCGGCACTGCAGGCACTTTGGGCGCAGGCGGGGGTACATAATCATCACCGAATAGATTTTTTAAGGTTTCTTCGTCAATCGGCAACGTATCGCCGTAACCTTGTGTGCGGTCAGACTGTGTCATGCCCCCTGCCTGGGATTTTGTCTGCGCTAATAACTCTTCCTGCTTCTCAATCAGTTTTTGTAGTTCACCGACGGCAGACATTTTGAATTTCATATCTTTCGGCATTTCCATTCTGCCGTTGCCGGGGTTCATGGAATCCATCATCTGTTGCAGTTTAGATAGAAGTTCACGGGCGGCATCTTTATCACCCGACATCGCTTGCGCTGTCAGTTCATCCAGGAAGTTCTGTAAGTCTTGCGGATTAAGCACGCCCGCCAGCATTTCGGGCGGGACCATCATGGTTTCGCCTTCAGCCATTTGTTTTTGCATTTCGCGGACCATTTCCTGGAAATAATTGGCCATGGCTTCGCGGAATTCATCCAGTGCGCGGTTGATTTCTTCCTGCGTTGCGTTCGGATTGCTGAGTACCTGTTCCAGATTTCTTTGCGCGTTACGCATATCGCGTGCCGCCATCGCCATATTGCCATCCTCAATCTGGATCGCTGTATCCCATAGTTGCGCGATAATATCGCGAATGCTTTTAATGCTGGGGTCATAAACCAGACGCGATGACATGGTTTTCAGGGAAAGGAATACAACCGGATGCCCGTTATAACTTCCGGGGGCTACCAGGATATCGAATAATTCCTGGGCGACGTTCTGCGCAGCCACTTCAGGCGTACGGATCAGGCGCTTGCGCATGGTGATCAACTTGCGCGCTGTCGGGTGTTGAAAAGTGCGTTCGGGCAAAGTCACGTGAATAGGGGGCAATTTGGCAAGCTGTTTCTTGTGGTCTATAGCCGTGATTTCAAATACCACAGGTAATCCCGCCCATGGGTGCCATGCCAGATCATAAATGGGTTTCAAGTCCATTTCGGTATTGGGGGCGCTGACAACAGCACGCTTGTCTTCAAAATCAGCACCAAGCGGTTTGTCTTTCATCGTATCGTCGAGACGCATATGGACAACTAAGTCATCAACGCTGTAATCGTCTTTCACTTTAAGGCTCAGTTGTATCTGGCCTTTGTCTATGGTTTGAGGCTCTTCCATCAAAGAGATTTCAGGCGGTTTATCTTCTACAAAATGGAAGGGCACAGCGGCGCGGCGCAAACCCATCTGGCGGATTTCAATCGTTTCTGCGGTGGCATATTCAGGGGTCAACGGAAACTCATAAGACCAATTTTTTTCGTCGCTTTGCTTCATCGGCATTTTGTGTTCGCCGACGACGACATAAGGTTGCCCGATGCCACGTGTTACCTGTGCCTTGATGACGCTGCCATCGGGTATGGCCAATACATCTTTATGGTTTCCCCGGCCTTGCAGGATCACTTGGTCTTGAGCGGTATATTGCGGCGGGGTTACCCAGATGGTGATGCTTTTATCAACCTTTTTATCCAGAGTGCCATAAAGGGGATTAAGGCCGAGGTGAATGCGTTCCTTCCAGGCAGGGCCTGCTACGATAGCGCCAATGATAACAATCAGTACGGCCAGGACACGCAGCGCCATCGGATCTTGTGTCGCCAGAATAGGGCGGGGTAGTGGCGTTTTCAGTTTATGAACGGTGGCAAGCGCGCGTGATTTTCCGCGCGACCATAAGGTGCGGGCATTATGTTCTTCTGGGTTCGCCAATTTGTCTTCAATAGCAGTTAGCGGGCGGTGATGCAGTTTGCTGGTTTCTTCCAGGCGTTTGTCAACCTCACGACGTTTGGGCCAATGGAATTTGCGGCCATCTTTCCACAGCAGCCATAAACTGCCCGCGATATATAAAATGAGTGTAGCGATTGTGCTGGTTTTACCCCCAATCGCCGGAATTTGTAAAAGCCACAGCCCGGCAAACAAGATGTTCCAGAGCGCAACGCGCCAGAATGCCGTGACGGCATTTTCAAGGGCCAGCACCAGTGACGCCTGCAGGCGCTTGCGGCCAAGACGGTCATAAAGAGGGCGGCTTTCGTATTTTTCAGGTTCGCGGTTCACGATGTATTGAATCTAGACTTTTGGAAGAAAATTACCACTGCGGAATGGTCTCTTCTTCCAGTATATCCCGAATGTTCTCACGGGGGCGAACGACCCGGAACTGGCCGTTACGTGTCATAACTTCGGCAGGAAGCGCCCGGGTATTATAGCGTGAGGCCATCGAAAAACCATATGCACCCGAAGCCATAATGGCCAGCAGGTCGCCGGGCTGTACAACGGGAATCGCTCTGTCCTTGGCAAAGGTGTCCCCGGTTTCACATACCGGGCCGACGATATCAAACGGTTGCAGGGCGCCAGAGCGGGGTGATACCGGGCGTATCGGGTGCCAGGCGTCATACATGGCCGGCCGGACCAGATCATTCATGCCCGCATCCAGAATCAGGTATTGCCGTGCTGCCGTTTTTTTCACATACACCACTGACGTCAGCAACAAGCCAGCGTCTCCCACAAGTAAGCGCCCCGGTTCCAGAATAATGTTTGTCTGCAGGGGATGGATAATATCGCGGATTAACCGCGCATAGGTATCGAGGCAGGGTTTGGATTCCTGTTCGTAAACAATCCCCAGGCCACCACCCAGATCAAGCGATTGAAGCGGCAAGCCCTGATCCATAAGATGGCGTGCGAAATCAGAAACTTTTTTGAATGCTTCTGCAAACGGGTCAAGGGATGTCAGCTGCGAGCCAATATGAACACTTATGCCCTGTACAGCTACATTTTCTTGCTGAAGGGCGTTTTTGTATAATCGCTCTATATCTATGAGCGGCAAGCCGAATTTGTTTTCTTCCTTGCCTGTCGTGATCTTGGCATGCGTCTTGGCATCGACATCTGGATTCATGCGGAAGGCGATGCGTGCGGTGCTGCTCAGTCTATTGGCGATAGCAACAATACGTTCATATTCAGGTTCTGACTCGATGTTGATCTGGGCAACACCTTCGCGGATCGCCATTTCGATATCGGCGTCGCTTTTGCCGACCCCTGAGAAAACAATATGATCGGCTGCTATACCGGCTGTACGCGCACGCAATAACTCACCGCCTGATACAACATCAGCGCCTAATCCATGACCGGCAAGATGCTTTAATACGCCCAGGTTACTGTTGGCTTTGCACGCGTAGGCAATCAAGGGCTGGGCATTTGCGGGCAGGGCGGACGCTAATGCATTCTTTAGCGCTGTGACGTTTTCGTCCATCTGTCCCGTGCTGTAGACATAGCAGGGCGTGCCGCATTGAGAGGCAATGTCAGCGAGTGACGCGCCATCAGATTTCAATGCGCCGTCGTGTTCCTGAAAACCAGTGGACATATTTATTCCGGATCAGTAGCAGGGTCGGGGTATGTTCGTGGGAACGTGGAGTCTTCCGCGCCAGCCGGTGGCGACAGCCGATCGGGTTTAACACCGCAACCTGTCAATGTCATAGACATCAGCCCGGCGAGGACGATATAAACAGGGATCAGACGGACGGACAAAATGCTGTGCATGGAAAACTCCGGAATGTAACTGCTGACAGATTGGCATATTTTGACATGCAAAAGAACCTGCTGCGTATTTTTATCATCATCGGTGTTATCAGTACGTTTACGTGGTTTGCCGCATCGACCATGATGGGGCATGCCAGCCGATCAGGTGCGCAGTTTTCGATGATCGCGGACCTGGACGAACAGCAGCCCGTTCTTAGCCTGAAAAACCTGAAGGGCGAGGATATCGACCTGCTGAAGGCATATCCCGGCAAGACATTGCTGGTAAATTACTGGGCTACATGGTGTCCACCCTGTATTACCGAAATACCGTCCTTGCAGAAGTTAAAGGCTGAACGTCAATCTGCGACCTTTGATGTGGTGTTTATATCCCTTGATTTTCCGGAAAAGCCGGAAGATCTGGCTAAAGTCATGGATCGGATGGCGCTTCAGGATATCGATACATTATATATGACAGATGCCAAACAGTGGTCTGCCCTGAATGGCCGCGGACTGCCGATTACGGTGCTCGTAAGCCCGGAAGGGAAAATTATGTCCAGAATGGTGGGGGGGATCGACTGGTCTGGCCCTATGGCGGACGATTTCCTTAAAAATGTGCGCTAAAAATTCGACAAATCTCTGCCGTTAAACCTTTTTTCGCTCTTTATGTTCAATACTGAATAACTTACCCTGTGTGTGTAATATTCTTAGTTAGATAAGTTACTTATGGCTCCCAATCCCGCATCAGACGACTATAGCAACAGTGGCCTACCTCGGGTCTCACAAGCGCAACTCGACGAAATCGCCGATATGCACAAGCGGTTTATGGAGGGACGTATTGGGGGCCGCCGGGCGATCTTGCGCAAAACCAACCTGTCGGGTCTTTCCCTGCGTGAGAAGGATATGCGCCAGGCTGATTTCAGCGGGTGCATCATGGCGGGTATGGATCTCTCTGCCGCGAATTTCCGTGAAGCTACCTTGTATGCTTGTGATCTCAGCAACGCCAATCTGAATAAAACTGTTTTCGTGCGCGCTGATCTGCGTGGCGCGCGTATTGAAAGCGCCGATCTTGCTGGCGCCAATCTGGACAATGCGGACCTGCGTGCAGGCGCTCTTTCAACAGACGGCTCATTCGTGCAAAGCCAGAATGTGAATTTCCGTGGTGCAAACCTGGCCGGGGCCAAGCTATCAGGCTCTCTTGCCAGCAGCGCTGATTTCTCTGATGCGATCATGTCCAAGGTTAACCTGACCGGCGCCGATCTGCGTAACGCGCGATTTGAAGGTGCTGATCTGACTGAAGCAGAGATCAAGGGCGCACAGTTCAATGGCGCAAACATGAAATCGGCTATCCTGACAGGCGTGCAGATTGACGATATTCGCCGTAGTGGCGTTGACCTGACCATGACGATTACGGATGAAAATGTCGGTAAGTCGCTGCAAAACCTTGAACAGCCTTTGGCAAAACTTATCAAGGAGCATCGCACATGGGTTTCCACGGTGGGTGCCGATGGTAAGCAACTTGATCTCAGCGGTTTTGATCTGCGCGTGCTGTTGTCTCTTGCTGGTGAGAAACTCACAGCTTTGAAAGCGGTCGGTGCGCGCTGGTGTGGTATGGATTTAACCGACATCCAGCTGCAAAGCGCTGTACTCGATCAATCGGACTTCCGTAGTTGCTTCCTGCGTGGCGGCGATTTCCGTGCTTCCAGCATGCGTGGCGCGCGGTTCAGTCACGCCGATATACGTAATGCTGATTTCAGCCCCTTATTCTTTGAAGCAGGTGGCCAGAAACAGGCAAGCCCCTGTGATCTATCCGATTGCAATATGCGTTACGCGAATTGTGCTGGCGGAAAATTCAGAATGGTGAAATTCGGCGGGGCTGATATTTGCTATGCTGATTTCACGAATGCCGATCTTACCGATGCTGATCTGCGTGGCGCAAAAATAGACGGCGCCAAATTCGGTGGCGCCAAGATCGAAGGCGCCAAGTTTGATGGCGAACCTCCTGCGGTCTAGTTAATTATAAAAGGGGTTCGCACAGCGTCGCCATTTTAGGCGTTGTTCGTATTGGATGGATGTATTTCCGGCTTCCCGTACGCCCAAATCGTCCCAACTTCTGACAAGCAGGCCAGTTTCTTGTGCTTTGATGCACTGGTCCCAGAACGGCTGGAAGCTTGTTCCATTACTCTGTGCCGCCTGAAAGGCATCACGCAGAGGTTTATAGAGTTTTTCCTGATAGCTTTTTTTACGGGCAGGACGTTGCTGTTCTGGTGGCTGCCATGTCTCTTTCTTGTTTTTCTCAATCGCATCCATATCGACGATAAGGGGATGGTCAAAAGACTCTCCGCCATAGGCATCAGGTAAATAGATAAGATTGCGGCTGAATAAGTCCCAGTAACAGTTACCTTCTTCCCGAACGATATCGCGCAATTGCCTGTTCTTTGCTGCATTGATTTGTCTCAGGCTGTGACAATGTGGCTTGTCTACTTCCAGTTTAAGGGCACTTCTAACGCCGGGATAAAGCTCTGCGAGTATTTGTGATCCTTCGAATATACCCAGCGGCTGGAGCAGGGCCGCACTGGGAACGCGCTTTTCTGCGGTTGTCTTTTTTTGAAGCCGGAGAACGCAAGCAGCGGGATTGATAAACAACAATATGCCGCGATCATGTGTGACAGAGAATTCGTCTGTCACAGGCATGGGCAGTCCCAGTTGCGAAAAAACCCTGAGGGTTTCCAGTCGCGCACCTTTGCCAAACCTGCCTTCGAGGTAATTACTAAGCAACATCGTGATCTGGAAAATATACAGATTTGTAAAAACCTGCAAATTTCATTTTAGGACTGAAGTTTATGCGGAGGGTGTGGGCTTATTGCCTCGGGGCATGTGAGGTTTGCATATATGCCATGCTCTATCAATCGCGGAGGCTGATTGCTGGATATGGCTGACGGCTCTGTACAGGCTAAGCGCCAGTTGAGTACGCCCGCGGAGCCTGTCCTTTTCCGCATCGGTGGCAATCTTGGCGGAAAGCAGATTCAAAAAATCTGCAAGCTGGTCGTATTTCAGGTTACCCAGCGTTTCAGCCAATGCTGTTGGGGAAGTTGAGATAACTTTTTCCCAATCCGGATGTTTTTCAGAAAGGCTCATAGCAATTTTATTGACCAGATGTCATCCAAGCGAGAATGAAGAACAGCAGGGCGAGTCCTTGCAGCGTCACGCGCAGTTGCATCAGGCGATTGCCATGTTTCTTATTAAATTCGCCACCTTTGACCATGGCGAATAAACCCACAGCCAGTGATCCCAGCGTGGCAAACATGGCAACGATCATCATGATGACAAAGATGTTACTCATTTCTTTTTCTCTTTCTGTGCAACCATAAAGTAATTCACATCGAGGTCGTTTTTTACAATTTCAAATTCGTTCTTAAGCGGGTGGAGGCGCAGACCGCGTGCTTGTTGCGGTGTGGCGCCCGCACGACGCAGGGCTGCTGCCAGTTCAGAAGGGCGCACGAATTTCTTCCAGTTATGTGTACCCGTGGGAACCCAGCGCAGGATATATTCTGCTGCCACAATGCCCAGGGCAAAAGACTTGGGCGTACGGTTCAGGGTGGAGAAGATGACAAGGCCCCCCTGTTTGCAAAGCCCCACAACTTCATCCACAAACTTATCCACAGATGCCACATGCTCAACAATCTCAAGCGCCAGCACAACGTCATACTGGCCTTTCAGCGTGTCTGTGCTTTCAACCTGGTAATCAATTTTCAAGCCGCTGGCTTTGGCATGTTCCTGGGCAACTTTGATGGCAACTTTGTCGGCGTCGATCCCGGTAACGGTGGCACCCATGCGGGCTAATGGTTCACTGACCAGGCCGCCACCGCAGCCAATATCCAGAACCTTTAGCCCTTTAAGAGGACACATCGTATCGGTTTTCAGGTTGTAATGGGCCGCTACTGCGTCGCGGATAAATTTCATTCGTACAGGATTCAGGCGATGCAGGGGGGCAAACGGCCCATTCTCATCCCACCAATGACCTGAATCTTTGGCGAAATGGCTTATTTCATCCTGATCGACAGTGCTTTGTGTCTTTTTTCCAACTGTGGCCATAAAATTGCCCCCAGAATCCTATTTGCGTTTAATAACGTCCGCCATAAGATATACCCCGAAATGGCAAGAATAGTAGTGAAATTTGGCGGCACCTCGGTGGCTGGCCTCCCCCAGATTGAAAACGCCGCCGATAAAGTTGCGGCTGAGGTCGCGCGCGGTAATCAGGTGGCTGTCGTGGTTTCCGCCATGTCAGGTGTGACAAACCAGCTGATTGATTATTGCCGCGGGATTAGCCCGCTCCATGATGCGCGCGAATATGATGCCGTGGTCGCAAGCGGTGAAAATGTAACATCCGGTCTTATGGCGCTGGCGCTGCAGAAGCGGGGCATTCAGGCGCGCTCATGGCAGGGTTGGCAAGTGCCTATTATTTGCTCTGACGTTCATGGTAAAGCACGCATCCTTGAAATAGACGCCAGTGAAATTGCACGACGCATGGATGCCGATAATGAAGTGGCGGTTGTTGCAGGGTTCCAGGGTGTGACATCGCGTCAGCGTGTTACGACATTAGGGCGCGGTGGCTCTGATACAACAGGCGTGGCGCTGGCCGCCGCATTGAACGCAGATCGTTGCGACATATACACAGACGTGAATGGCGTTTATACAGCCGATCCGCGTATCGTGCAGCACGCACGAAAGCTGAAAAAAATTTCTTATGAAGAAATGTATGAACTGGCATCAACCGGATCGAAAGTATTGATGACACGCTCGGTTGAAATGGCGATGAAGATGAAGGTGCCTGTGCAGGTGCTTTCAACATTCGAAGAGCCGATTGGCAGTGACTACCCCGGAACGCTGGTAACAAGTGATGAGGAAATTGTGGAACAGGAAGTCGTAAACGGTATTTCGCACACCAAGGATGAAGCGAAAGTAACATTGGTAAAGGTACCGGATGTGCCAGGTATTGCAGCCAAGGTTTTTGGCCCGTTGGCAGAGGCCAGCATCAATGTGGACATGATCGTTCAGAACGTATCGGTTGATGGCAAAACCGATATGACATTTACGGTGTCAAAGACCGATCTTCAGCGTGCGTTACAGGTTTTGAAAAATGAACCAAACCTCAAGGGTATTGAGGTACTTTTCGACGAAGATGTCTCAAAAGTATCTGTCGTGGGCATTGGGATGAAAAGCCATGCCGGGGTTGCCCAGACTATGTTCTCGGCCTTGGCAGAGCGCGGCATTAACATCCAGGTGATTTCGACCTCGGAAATTAAAATTTCGGTGTTGATAGCTGCTGAATACACGGAACTGGCCGTTCGGGCGCTTCATTCTGCATACGGGCTGGAAGGCGAACGAAAATTAGCTTAAAGTACGGAAACCATGAACGCACAGGCAGCAGAGAAACAGGACGATAATTTACCGGTCGGCGAAATCCTTCGCCGTTCCCGTGTTTATTATAACCAAAGCGTCGATGATGTCGGGGCTATCCTGCGCATTCGCTCAAGCCACTTGGAAGCAATCGAAGAGGGCCGTATTGATGATCTGCCCGGTCGTGTTTATGCGTTCGGTTTCGTACGCGCATATGCTGAATATTTAGGTCTGGATGGCGAAAAAATCGTCCGCCTGTTCAAAAGCCAGATTGGCGCTCCGGTAAATGATCGTCCTGATTTACACATGCCGGTGGCGGCTTCCGAAAGTAAAAGCCCGAATAAGCTGATTATCGTAGGTTCACTGGGTATTCTGGTGATCGCGATTGGCTTTATGATGTTCTCGGGCAATAAGACGGAAAAAGTCGAGGAAAAGGTCGCGAGCGCAGTTCATGAAATTCCGCCTGTGCCGCAGGAAATGTATGAAGATACAGGTGATGTCGGTCCATTCCAGCCAGCAGCAGCCGTGACCCAGGCAGCCGCTGCCGAAGCGCAGGCTGAAGTGGCGGCGGCGCAAGCCCCTGTTGTGGCAAGCTCTGCGCCGCCTGCTAATCCGCCGCTGGTTCTGAAATTGAAGGATAGCGCCTGGGTTGAAATCCGTGACGTATCAGGCAAGGCATTGTTATCGCGTATCCTCAAGGCAGGGGACAGTTACATTGTTCCTGCCTCTGTCAAGGGCCTGGTGCTGGATACAGGTAATGTGGGCGCTTTGGAATTCACGGTTGATGGCAAGGTGCTGGCGCCCTTGGGTGAAAAGGGCGATGTAAGACGTGGTATTAAGCTGGAACCTGATTTCCTGAAGGATCTTGATACACGTAACGCCCGTCG
>CAMLJM010000006.1 GCA_946480475.1 uncultured Alphaproteobacteria bacterium | reverse complement strand
TTCGGGGTATAGCTCAGCTTGGTAGAGCGCTACGTTCGGGACGTAGAGGCCGGAGGTTCAAATCCTCTTGCCCCGACCATTAAGTTTCCCATCGATATTCATTTAGGAGGATTTGAGACCTCCTCCGTATTAAATGACGCGGCTCTGCCGCGCGGGGTTCAAATCCTCTTGCCCCGACCACTTCAAGATATCTCTTAATGCAATATAGGCTTCTGCCCGCTGCGTTGTCTTGCAGGTTGCTGCGGCCTATGCGCGGGTTCCCCCCGTAGGAGCGCATGGCAGGTTTTAGCCTCTTCTTCAAAGAAATAATCCAGCGCATTGCTGGCTCCACGACAACCTTTGCCTGTCAGGACGCATGCTTCATAGCTTTCAAACATAGCAGCATTTTCAGTCAGTTTAGGATCCTGCCTGAATGATTGCGCCAGATGACGAAGGCCCATGATGCTTTTGGCTATATAAAGCATACGTACATCTGGATGAATTTCACGATCTTGCAGAACTTCGCTCAGAAAATCTGCGGTGCGGAACAGGGGATGAAAAGATTTCTGTGTTTTTACTGCCTGAAAGACATCGTACCCATAATCATGACGGATATTATCAAACTCGTAAGTATTTTCCGGCAAGTAAATCAGGAAACTGGCGCAGATCAGGGGGACAGGCGGGTTATCCATGGGCGATGCTTCAGCCAGAATGCATCCAACCTGTGTCAATTGCTGAATCATATCGTCAGCATCGTTGTTAAGACCTGCCTTATAAATTTCCTGAATGCGTTCGAAACAGCGTTTAATGCGGTGATCCTGCGGCAAACCGCTTGATTCAAAATCCATGATAAAATCCCTGCATATTTTATGGTTGGGGCCAGATTATTCCGCCCTTGAGGTTTTCACAAGGGTTAAGGTTCGCGCGTGCGAAATTAAGGGAACTGCCTAACCTATTGGGCAATTAGTCTTCTGAAATCATTTAAAAACAGGAGATGTATCATGGCCGCAGCATTACAAGGCAAACGTATCGCTTTTCTGGCTACCGATGGGGTGGAACAGATAGAACTGACGCGCCCCTGGAAAGATATCAAGGCGGCGGGGGCCGAAGTGGAGCTTATATCGATTAAAGAAGGGTCTATCCAGGGTATGAACCATGATGAAAAAGCCGATAGTTTTACTGTCGACAAGCGTGTCTCTGATGCGAGTGCAAATGATTATGACGGGCTGGTGTTGCCGGGTGGTGTCGCTAACCCTGACGCCCTGCGCATGGATAAAAAGGCGACAGCTTTCGTGAAAGCGTTCTTCGACCAATCGAAGCCGGTGGCCGCGATATGTCATGGGCCGTGGGTGCTGGTTGAGGCCGGTGTCGTTGATGGCAAGACACTGACATCATGGCCCAGCCTTAAAACCGATATTGCCAATGCCGGCGGTGAATGGGTCGATGAAAGCGTGCATGTTGATAACGGCCTTGTAACCAGCCGCAAGCCCGATGACCTCGATGATTTTTGCGCCAAAGCGATTGAGGAATTTTCTGAAGGGAGGCATCTTTGATGCTATCGAAACACTAATTCATGCCTGAAGAAAAGCCTTCCGGATGGGGGCTTTTTCCTAGAAGGGGCCTTCTAAGGCAGGGGATATTTCTTCTGCTGTCACGGTGCCATCGGTATTAATTTCTATGATGGATCCTGGCGTCATAAATGATGCTGAGAAATAGCCTATTAGAATACCTTCCTGCGGACCTGTGGAGGATATGAGTTTGTAGGTTATCTTGCCTTCACCCTTAAAGGGGAGCCTGTGTGTGACTTCGCTGTGCGCCGCCACAGGCGGTATAGATAGCGTATTTCCTTGCGCGTCGGTTATAGTCAGATTGTCTATTGAAACGCCTGAGTGGTTCTTAATGATTACAGCGGTTTGACTGTAATAATTATCGGCTTCCCACATGACGCTTCCGGCAACAGGAAAATTGATGGAAAGTATGGCGAATGCCAGAAGGATTTTAAGTCTTCTGCGGGGCGTATTGTTTTGTTTATAAAATGCAGCGGCAGGGAACAAGAATATAAAGCTGATTAATAATGACAGCATGCAAAGAGGGGTTAAAAGAAGGCCTAAAAAAGCCAGATCCATGTCATGCGTTACCCGCCACAGGGCATAGAAAAAACAACCTGTAATAAGAGGAAGAAGGCTGAACAATACCGATAGAATGTACCAGCGGTTCTTCTTCCCCTCTTTAAGCACGTTTAACTCCGACCTGTGCCTTTTGTATCATCATCGTTTCTATAACCCTGAATGTATTCGAAGCAGCGTTGATGCAATGATCCTGCGGCAAGCCGCCTGGTTCAAAATCCATGGTATATCCCTGCATATTAGGGTCAGATTATTCCGGCGGTAGAGTTTTCACAAGGGGCAAGATTTGTGGGTGTGAAAACATGGAAATTTAGGATTTTTTATTGTGCTTCTTTACAAAAATCTTTCCATTCAGGCGTATTTGCTGCTTTTAGAATATCTTCAGGAGAAAGGTCATTAGGTAAGCATAGTTCTTGCACTGTGATTTCATGCTTGCGGATGATCTCAATATCAGTTGCGCAGACTTGATCGACTTGCTCAACAGGAAGAGTATCGGTGTAATAAACACCAGAAAGAAGGCCAATATTGCTTGCTCCGCATAGGCTTGCTGCAAATTTTTCAGAATTGCCGCTGTTTGCGTACTCTTTGATACAGATTTTGTAATTTTGACGTGCATTCTCACGTATTTTCTTGGAAGCGGCTTCCCATTCTTTTGAGCTTATTTTAACCAAATAAGGATTTGCTGCAAATGGTTTGGTATCAAACTTATTTTCAATCACATATTTGCAAAAGTTTTTTGATTTAATAATTCTATTAATATGGGGAGATGCATATTGATTGAGAATGTTCGTGTCATGTTGTTTTTCCCATGAGACCCAAATAGGTAAGCCTCTAGCTATATTCAGTGGGTTCTCTGCTTCTGTAAGCAGATAATGCAGATGCGGGCAGGTATTAGAGTTTCTTATGTTTTCTCTTTCTTTGCGTGTGGCTTCATCACATTGAGCGATTGTTTTAGGATAGTCTTTGTTGTGATGGTTCTTCATCGCGGCCGCGAACGCACCATCCATGTAACCTTGTATGAATGTGCCGCACCAGCTTTTCTCAAAGTCTTCGATGGTTTCTGACTGCACTGCTTTCTGGCAATCTTCATACAGATATCCGATGGTACCGGGTGAATAGGTTTCGGCCTTAGAAAGAGGAATGGCGACCAACAAGGTCGCCACACACACAAAGCTGAAAATCCAACTTTTCATTTTATCCTCGACCCGTCGCCAGCAGCATGTTTTTCTGCATGTACTCGACGACGCTGTCCATGCTGATGCGGTCTTGCTTCATGGTATTGCGGTGACGGACGGTGATGGTTTTATCCTGCACGGTCTGATCGTCGATGGTGAAGCAGAACGGCGTGCCGATTTCGTCCTGACGGGCGTAGCGCTTGCCGATGTTTTGTTTGATATCGAGGTCGATATTGAAATGCTCGCGCACTTCCATGTAGAGCTTGGTCGCCAGCACCGGGTGCTCGTCCTTGGCCGTGAGGGGCAGGATCGCTGCTTTCTTCGGCGCCACGGACGGGTGGAAGTCGAGATAAACTCCGGACGGGCGGTTGGCATCCGGCGTGTAGGCTTCGGTCAACAATGCGAGCACGCCACGGGTCAGGCCTGCGGCCGGTTCGATCACGTGCGGGAAGAACTTCTCTTGCGTGACCGGGTCCATGTATTCCAGTTTCACTTTGGAATGTTCTTGATGCTGGGTCAGGTCGAAGTCGCAACGGTGCGCGATACCTTCCAGTTCGCCGAAGTCAGGCGCTGTGAACGGGAAGCGGTATTCGATATCCGCTGTGCCGAGGCCTGCCTTCGCGTAGTGCGAGAGTTCGTCCTGATCGTGGTCGCGCATGCGCAGATTGTCGGAGCGCAGGCCGATTGCACGCCAGAATTTCTGACGCTCCTGGAACCAGAATTCACGCCAGATCTTGGCTTCGTTCGGGTGGCAGAACCATTCCATTTCCATCTGTTCAAATTCACGGGAACGGAAGATGAAGTTACGCGGGTTCACTTCGTTACGGAAGGCCTTGCCCACCTGCGCGATACCAAACGGTACGCGCACGCGCGATGAATCCAGCACATTCTTGAAGTTCAGGAAGATGCCCTGCGCGGTTTCGGGGCGCAGATAGGCTTTGTTTTCTTCGCCGCCTGTCGCACCGATGAAGGTGTGGAACATCAGGTTGAATTGTTTTGGCTCGGTCATTGTACCCGGTGTTTTGGTATCAGGGCCGATGATGTGCGCGAACTCTGCCGCTGGAATATCAACCAGCTTGTGCACTTCGTAATCAGCAGCTTTACCGCGACCGACTTTCTTAATGCGTTTTTCAACTTCGTCATCTTCGGTGTTTTCCATGATGGCGATCCAGTCGCCATCACCTGATTTCGGTTTGTATACCAGCAGGTGGTCAGCGCGGTAACGCAGCTTGGTTTCCTTGCAATCCACCATCGGGTCGGAGAAGCCGCCGACGTGACCGGATGCCACCCAGGCTTTGGGGTTCTGGATGATGGAAGAGTCGAGGCCGACAATATCCACGGGCAGGCCTTCATAGGCTGTGCCCTTGGGGCCTAGCGGCGGTGTCAGCACCATGTGCTTCCACCACAGATCGCGGAGGTTGTTTTTAAGTTCAACACCCAGCGGGCCATAATCCCAGAAACCGTTGATACCGCCATAAATGTCGGAAGCCGCGAAAATGAAGCCACGGCGTTTGCACAGGGCGACAATTTCTTTCATGTCCTTGATCAGGGAAGCTTCGGGGGTAGCGTTTACGGCTTGAGCGGCTTGGGTCATGTCTATCTTTCCGGGATTGAAATAATTCCGGAAGATTATGGTTTTTCAGCCTTTTTTGGAAGGGAAAAGTGCCTAGAAATCGTAGCGTGGCACTTCAGGATTATAGGTGCGCTCCTGCTTCTGGCCATCGCTGCGGGTGCCATCACGGTTCCAGCCCGGGGGTGGCTGACGATTATCAATGCTGTCATGCAGGGGGATCTGGATGTCGCGGAACCTGTCGCGGCGCGATTTATCAGGAATCATGTGTGGTGGAATATAGTTGCCCATGCTTTGCCCCGTTAACTTTTGTTTTTGTTATTATAAAGATGGTGACATAAGTCTCTGTTTCAACGCAAGGAAAATGCGGAAGCCGCACACAGGGCTGTAATTTTATTGACATAATTCAATAGGTTGGTCTTAATACGGGCATGAGCAAAGAAGCCGTCACCCATAAGCTTTTAACGTCGGAGGAGATCACCGCTGCCATTCAGGAGAGGTTGGCGGCTGGTACATTGTTCGCCCGTCATCAGGATGAGGCTGTTTCCGGCGCAGAAGATGTCATTCTTCATCGCAGTATATACCGCGATTATTTTGCCACTTATATGAGGCATATTGGCCAGTCTTATGGCGACGTGCTGTCTGATGAACAGTTTGGTGCTTATTTCGATGATTTCGCAACGCGCTTTCTAAGCCGCCAGTATGATTTCGCGGCAGCTGTCAGGCCACATGAAATTGCCAAGGAGCGTGGGTGGGTCAATCCATTCGGTTGGGATACGGATAGCGGAGAGATTACAAGGCCGCTGACGAAGTTATTTCGCCGTGCCGCTACGCTTTCGATTGATCTGCAGCATTTCCATGATCAGGCGGTTAAGGGCGCGTTATCCCTGACGCCGTATGAGAATGCATTGGCGCTTTATATAGAGCATGCATTAAAGACATCGCCTAATAATCCGCCGGTTTATGATGCGATTATCCAGACGCAGGCACAGGTATCAGAATTATCAGTTCGTCTGCGGCAGGAATATGAAGATCATCAGGACCGTGCCATGACGGCAGATGATTGGGACAAGTTATCAGGCGATATGCATTTATTGATGATGCGGCAAGCGGCTGGCAGCCGTATCAATAGTTTCTGCCAGGGTGCGATGGTGTCGGTGGGGAAATGCCCGTTCGCCTTTAAAGAGAATGGTTTTGCCAAAACGCCCGTTGATGACGCGACGGTTTCGCAATTCGTGCAGGATATGCAGTTGCAACCGTTTGTAGACGCCTATAGCAATCAGCCTGTCACGGGATGTCCTGCGATTCCCTCAAGTATAAAAGGACTGGGCAGTTACGTTGGTTATGTGGTGAAGGAATTTATTGGTGCTGTGCGCCATGATTTCTGGCCGGTTAAGGACGCTGTATCCCCCGCCGTATCTTCGATAGCACAATGCCCGTTCCATCAGAACGGTCCTGCCGGTTGATAGAATCTAATATTATTGTGTTCTGCTGGTGGGATCGGTTTTGAAAACTGTATCGCACCATGTCTCCACTTCGCTTGATGCAAATTCATTCTGCTTTCTGTAGGCGCGACATAATGCGACGCCGCCATTCTCACCTTTCACAGAAATATCCTGTTTCCAGTAGTTGGTACCGAAGACTCTGGCGCAGCGATCCCAGTCCTTTGGAGCACTAGGGAGCACATCACTGGCAAGATGAAGGAGGGAAGGGCTGCTGCTTGGGCGATCAGGGAGGGTACGACTCTCAAGTTGAGTCGTCACGAACGCCTGGCAGTTTCGGATCGTGGCCAGAGTTTTTTCTTCGGATGTCTGATAGAGATCACCAAGGGCAGGGATCGCAACCGCGGGCAAGGCGACAGGGGGAGTAGTACCGTCACCATTATAAAGGTTGAGACCGGTGAGTGCGCCACCAGACAGGCACAGGAAGACAAACAACGTCGCTTTCCAATTTGTGAGGGCGTTGTAGAAGACATCACCGAACCGGCCGGAAACGACCAGACAGATGACGGCAACAAATAGAAGAAGCCCCACTATCAGCAATATGTTTGTCATAATATAAATATGACAGGAAAATATTTATAACTCTTTGATTATTCAAACAGATTTTAGAAAGTTCGCTGAAAAATTAAATCGAATTTGAGATGAATTTTTTTTGGGGCAGGCAATAAAAACGGCGGCCTTGGGGCCGCCGTTCTTGTGTTTAGGGGGAATGATTACTCGTTCACGCTGTAGGATTGAGTGCGTGTTTTTGTTTCGCCATTCGGGCCTGTTGTGATGATGGTACGGTATTTACCGTCTTCGGTTTTACCAACAGTCGTTACTTTGGTGCCTGTCTGCCCATCAGCGCCGGTGTAAGTTGTGGTGCTGGTATGACCGTCTTCGGTTTTGCTGGAGACGGTTGTGGCGCTTCTGGTTTTCCCCTCAGCATTTGTCGAAGTGTGTTCAACGGTGCGGCCATCTTCAGTTTTGCTTACATCATGGGTGTATGTACCGCTTTTACCGTTTGATGATTCCCAGCTACCGCTGCGGCTGAAACCGTCTTCGGTTTTTGTGCCTGTGGATTCACGTGATATAGTAGAGCCATCTTCTTTGGTAACGGTTGTGGCGGCTGAATAGCTGCCATCATCATTCTTTGTAACATCACGTTCGGATGTTGTCGTGTTGCCATTATAGCCTGTACGTGAGCCCGATGTGCTAAAGCCGTCTTCGGTTTTTGTAGTAGTGCGGCTTTCTGTCATGGTGCTGCCGTCAGCTTTTGTACGGGTGTGCTCCTGTGTACGGGTGCCCTCTTCCTTGTTCCAGGTGCGGCTGCGGCTGTCGGAACCAGAGCCGCCATTCTCATTGGTCCAGTTTGTGTCACGTGTACGGCTGCCGTGTTCACGGTTGACAGTAGTGCTGCCTGTGCCTGAACCACGCTCTGTCTGATAGCTGCCGGAACGGGTGCGTTCGCGCTCGCGGGCATCGGCTTCATGGCTGAGTGATGTAAGCATCATCAAAGCGATGACCGGTATTGTGGCCATCAGGGCTTTTCGGAGGTTTGCGGAAGAGCAGATCATAGGTGTTTCCTTCAAAGGTTAGTGCTTATGCAGATATTACGACCACCAAGGTGAAATCCTTCGTTAAATTTTGAAATAATTCACTGTCTTAATATGGCCATAATCCGCAGCTAGTCGTTAACCTTGTAGCGCTGGGTATCTACGTCCACGGTGCCATCCGGGTGGGTTGTTGTGGTCTTTTGCTTGATTTTGTCGTCGCCGTAATCGATTTCGATTTCCTGGGCACTGTATTCCCCATCGGGGCCTCTCACAGTTGTTTTGCGGTTATATTCATCGTGATCCTGCTCGACCTCCGTGCGTGTTGTGGTGGGCCTGCCTTCGGCATCCCTTGTTGTGTTTTTGATCGTGTAGTCGCGGTTGATTCCCGCCCGGTAATCATTATAACCACTGGACCAGTTACGTCGGTGATAGGTTTCTGCTGTGGCAGAGGGCGGATAAAGCAGGGGAAACAGGGCAAATCCCAGAATAACGGCTTTATATTTCATGTTGGGCCTTTCGTAAAAACAGACGTTCTCCCAACTATTTTGTTTTCCCTTCATTCCGCTTTCAGATAAAAATATTTCATGATCGTGTCCGTAAGAATTGCCGCCCCCGATGATATATCTGCCCTGAAAGGCTTGGGTAATCCCCATGAACAGGGCTATTTCGAACGCTGCTTTGAAGAGCAGGCACTGGGGAAGCGCGTTATTTTAGTTTCTGAAGCAAACGGGAAGATATCAGGCTATGTATTCCTGAACTGGAATCCCCGTTACCAGCCGTTTCGCCGGTTAAATATTCCCGAAATACAGGATTTATACGTAAGTCCTGATGCCCGCCGCCAGGGTATTGGTGAGGCTTTGGTGAATGCCTGTGAAAGCCATGCACGGGAAAAAGGCTGCACACACATGGGCATAGCTGTTGGCTTACATGCGGGTTTTGGTGCTGCACAAAGAATATATGTACGTAAAGGCTACGTCCCGGATGGCGCAGGGGTCATGTATGACCGCGATGCGGTTCATATGGGTGATATGCGGATTATTGACGATGATCTGACCCTGATGATGATTAAGGATCTTTAATTCAGAGTATTGCTACCCAGTCTATAAGGTACAACGACTTCAGATCTTTCTTCTTCCGGAATGGTTTCAAGCACCATTTCTTTCATTCGTTCTTCAACGTGATAGCTGGATACCAGGTCTAATACAGTCAGCAATTCCCCATGGAAATCCTCGCTGTCTATATAAGGGCTGAGTATACCTTTAAGAGGCTCCATACGTTTGTTATCTATGGCGTCCATCAGGGGCAGGTCGCCTTCTGCGTCACAGGATTCACTGGCTGCCGAATATTCCTCGAAATGCTCAATCGCTGAATTAATAACCGGTGCTATATCAATATGCCGTTGCATGGTCACGCCATGGGTTTCAGCATGCATAAGCGTAATAGTAGCCGTAGTATGCCGTTCCAGATTGACACCGACCAGCAATGTATAATCGCCATCAGGCAGCTTATTGAGTTCAAAAGGGTCATCCATATCGGCGTAATCTTCAATCATTAGAGCTGAAAAATCATCTTCGGGACGCTCACGCAGGCAAGCGCTCAGATAGTTTTTGGTTTTCTCATCAAAAACGATGGATGTCAGTAATGCAGGCATGGTGTTTCCCTGTTAATTATACTTAAGTGTTCTCTTTTTAATATCGGCGCTTTCGCCGGGGCCGAGCGTTTGCGCTTCTTCCAGATTATAGGCTTCTACTTTACTGAGAATGGCCGGATAAGTCAGATAATCGATAATGTCCAGCAAGCGTAAGTTGAACGCGGTATTATTCTGGATGTAAGGGGTGAACATACCTTCAAGCGATTTAGCACGCTCCATAGATATTTGATGTTCTAAAGTGAGGAAATTGTCCTCATCCACATTTTCATAGGCTTCTCCATATTGGATGGCGGAAACCATGAAGGGGCGCAGGTCAAATTCGGCTGTTGCAATAAATTTAGGTGTTTCGGCTTCAATAAGGCTGAAACGTGCTGTGGGGCTATTGAGAGGGTCCGCCTGTATCAGTACGGCATATATACCATCAGGGAGACTTTTTAGTTCAGGGGATTCTGCCCCCAGTTGCGTTTGTTCGTCATAAGTAACTTCGTCGAATTCCCCATCCACGTGATTTTGTGGGCATTGCTCCACGCAGGCGCGCGCGGTTTCATCGAGTACAAACTGAATGAGTCTTGCTGACATAGGTAAACTCCCCGTCCATTTTTTACATAAATTTTGAGGAAGCTGTCAACAAATCGTGAAAAAGGGCGGAAAATCGCCTTTTCAGACTGAAAATTCGTGTAGTCTACATCCATATAAATTATCAGGAGGCCTTCATGACTGCGCAGTGGGTTTATCGCTTTGGTGCCGAAAAAACGGAAGGCAACGCCAAGATGAAGGAACTGCTGGGCGGCAAGGGTGCAAACCTTGCCGAGATGTCCTCGTTAGGGCTTCCTGTTCCCCCGGGTTTCACAGTCACTACGGAAGTCTGTACTTATTACTACGCGAACAAGAAAACTTATCCTTCTGAGCTGAAGGATCAGGTGAATGCGGCGCTGACTGCTCTTGAGAAGCAGATGGGGCACAAGTTTGGCGATAAAGAAAATCCGTTACTATTGTCTGTGCGCTCTGGGGCGCGCGTGTCGATGCCAGGGATGATGGACACGGTTCTGAACCTGGGTCTGAATGATGAAACGGTGGCGGGGCTTGCAAAGAAATCCGGTAATGAACGCTTTGCTTACGACAGTTATCGTCGTTTTATCCAGATGTATGGTGATGTGGTTCTGGAGGTGCCGCATCATGAATTCGAAGATATTCTGGAACAGCATAAGCGTGATCAGGGTGTTACGCAGGATACTGAGCTTACGGCTGATACACTGAAAGACGTTGTAAAAGATTATAAGGCTTTGGTGCAGAAGGAGCTAGGCAAGCCGTTCCCGATGGATGTGCATGAGCAGCTCTGGGGCGCTGTGGGTGCCGTATTTGCTTCCTGGCTGACGCCGCGTGCCGTGACATATCGAAACATTCACACCATCCCTGAAAGCTGGGGTACGGCTGTCAACGTGCAATGCATGGTGTTTGGTAATATGGGTGATGATTGCGCCACGGGCGTGGCATTTACCCGCGATCCATCCACGGGCGAAAATTATTTCTATGGCGAATATCTGGTGAATGCGCAGGGCGAAGATGTCGTTGCCGGTATCCGGACGCCGCAATCCCTGACTGTGAAAGGTAAAGAGAAAGAGCAAAGCACCCTCCCTGCCATGGAAGAGGTGATGCCTGCCGTTTTCAAACAGCTTTGCGATGTGCGCGTGACGCTCGAGAAACATTACCGTGATATGCAGGATATTGAGTTCACGGTACAGAGCGGCAAGCTATACATGCTGCAAACCCGCTCGGGTAAGCGCACGACTGCAGCGGCGTTGAAAATCGCTGTCGATATGGTGAACGAGAAACTGATAACCAGGGAAGAGGGTTTGTTGCGCGTTGAGCCGCAGGCCATTGACCAGCTACTACATCCCACCTTGGACCCTATGGCGCATAAGCGCGTTCTGGCTAAAGGCTTGCCTGCATCCCCTGGCGCGGCCAGTGGTGAAGTGGTATTCAGCGCCGATGAAGCCGAAACCAAAGCCAAGGATGGCAAGGCGATCATCCTTTGTCGCCGAGAAACCAGCCCTGAAGATATTCATGGCATGCATGCGGCTAAGGGTATACTGACCAGCCGTGGCGGTATGACATCACATGCTGCTGTCGTAGCGCGCGGTATGGGCCGTGCTTGCGTGGCGGGTGCTGGGGCTATTGCCATGGATTATGAACGCGGCATCATGATGATCGGGGACGTAACGGTCAAATCCGGTGAAATGGTGACGATTGATGGCAGTACTGGTGAAGTGATGCTGGGTATTGTCCCCACGATTCAGCCAAAACTTTCAGGTGATTTTTCGACGGTCATGGCGTGGGCTGATGAAGTGCGTACCATGGGTGTGCGTGCCAATGCCGAAACGCCGAAGGATGCACAGACAGCGCATGGTTTTGGTGCCGAAGGTATCGGTTTGTGCCGTACAGAACATATGTTCTTTGAGCCGTCACGCATCCAGCATGTGCGCGAGATGATTCTTGCCAATAACGAAGCCGATCGCCGTATGGCGCTTGCCAAGTTGTTGCCGGAACAGCGCAGTGACTTTGTACAACTTTTCAAAATCATGGAAGGGTTGCCTGTCACTATTCGTTTGCTGGATCCGCCATTGCATGAGTTCCTGCCGCAAACGGATGTTGATGTAAACGAATTTGCCAAACTGGCAAAGCTTGATCCTGAGAAAGTTTATCGTCGTCTGGCGGAGCTGCATGAATCAAATCCGATGCTGGGACATCGTGGTTGCCGCCTGGGGGTGACATATCCCGAGATTTATGAAATGCAGGTGCGCGCGATTATCGAAGCGGCTATCGAAGTCTCGGTAACACCGGAAATCATGATTCCGCTGGTCGCAACACAGGCAGAATTCAAACTTATGAAAGCGGTGGCTGATAGAACGGCTGCTGCCGTATTTGCGGAGAAAGGTAAAAAGGTTGAGTATCTGGTTGGTACGATGATCGAGTTGCCGCGTGCGGCTTTGATGGCCGACAAAATTGCTGAAGATGCAGCATTCTTCAGTTTTGGTACCAATGACCTGACGCAAACGACATTAGGCTTAAGCCGTGACGATGCGGCACATTTCCTACCGGATTATATCCGTCAGGGTATTTTTGCCCGTGATCCGTTTGCAACATTGGATGTAGAAGGCGTTGGTCAACTGATTGATATTGGCGTGGAACGTGGCCGTAAGACAAACGTTGGCCTTAAAGTGGGGATTTGTGGTGAGCATGGTGGTGATCCGGCCTCAATTGCCTTTTGTCAAAGCGTGGGTTTGAATTATGTGTCATGCTCACCTTATCGCGTGCCTATAGCGCGTTTGGCGGCTGCGCAGGCAGCTATCCGGTTAAAAGGGGTTGAATCCAAAGCGGAGAATAGTCCCCGCAAAAGAGAGGCAGCATGACGGAACCTGAAAACTCAAAGTCACACGAAGAACAAACACCGGATGAGAAGCGGACATTTGATATGTACCACTTTTTCAGCCGCTGGGACATGATGCTGGCAGCGGTGGTTATTGTGCTGCTGATACTGGCAGGTCTTTATTTTGTGCTGACCGGATTCAAAACTGCCTGATCTAAGGGGCAGGCTTGTTTGCTTTAATGGCATTCACTGCCTTAACGGTCGCTTGGCTTGCTTTAATGTTCTCATCCATCGTTAGCATGAGCAGATATTGTGCTGGCATAAAAGCAGGCATGAATAAGCCCACGCCTACGGAAGCTGCGTATTTTATGTAGTGCTTTCTGGGGTCGACATCATGCGCGCCGAAATTTAGTTTTCCAGTGTTAATGGCTTTCTCAAAATCGCGTAATTCATGACGAACGATTCCCGAAGCTCCTGATGGAACAGTATTCATAATTTCCTCGAACTCCTGTCGCACTGATTTTTGCTGACGACGCGCAAACCAGAGCGAGGCAAACGCAGATGCAGAGGTTGAGCCTAGCAGCAAGGTTTTATCTTCTTGCAGGCTGGGAGAAAACAGGGGCAATAAACCTAAAGCGCCAATCGCCATAGTCTTATGCATCGTTTTACTGGAGGCTTTAATATAGGCCTGTGCAATATCCACTACCGCTTTGCGGGCGCGTGCTTCAAATTCCTGCGGATTGTAGGGTATGTCGCTCATAATATGTCCCTGTGTTTTTGTTATGGATCGGAATTAACCATAACAAATCGCCGTAGGCAAATATTATATGCATAGCGGCTGAACAGGGCTGTTTTTAAGGGATTCCAAAGCCTCATCTTTTAATAAAGCCAAACCCATATCACCGCAGGATGAGCGCATTTCGCCCGCCAGGTGACCATCAGGTTTCAAGATATCACTGCCAGGGGCAGGGGCTTCACCTGTAATCCGCACCGGAACCAGATGCTTTTTAGCGATGCCCAGATTGTGCATGCGGGCTGTGATTTCCTGTCCAACATAGCATCCTTTTGTAAAAGATATGCCGTTCAGGACATCGATACGGCTTTCAATCAGCGTTGCCTTTTCAACTTCCATGTCACGGCTGCCATCCGGCACACCCCATGCAATGCGCAAGCGATCCCACACTGCGAAGGGCTGCTCTTCAACATCAGGCTTGATAAAAGTGCGATGTCCGAGTTGTGCATGACGCGGGTCAGATGGTTGATCAGTTCCCATGACGATATAAACGGATTTATCCTTTTCCAGCGTGAGATCGACTTTCGAGCGCAGGCGATACATCATCAGTTTCTTCAGCAATGCCTCAGCGCGTACGCCACCTTCGCATTCAATCAGGTATTGATCAGCTTCATGAGTGATAAAGAAATCAAACAGGAATTTTCCTTGCGGTGTCAGCAGGCAAGCGTAGAGCATGGGCTGGGTTTTCAGCAGTGCCATGTCATTACTGATCATATTCTGCAGGAAATCATATGCTTCAGCACCACCGGCGCGTATAGCCGCGCGGTTTGGCAGTGTGACAAAGAATGGCTTGGTTAATTCGGTCATATGACGTATTTATTCCTTATGAAGGTTCTTTTTATCACATCCAGTCGTCTTGGCGATGCGGTTTTATCAACCGGGCTGCTTGATCACGTTATCCGGACATATCCGGGGGCGCAGATCACTATAGCCTGCGGGCCTTTAGCGACGACGATATTTGAGGGTGTCCCTGGTCTGGAACGGATTATCCCTCTCAAGAAAAAGAAACATAACCGCCACTGGATTGAGCTATGGCAGCAGGTCTGGCCGGTCAAGTGGGACATGGTTATCGATCTGCGTAATAGCGCGGTTTCACGCCTGATTCGTGCCGGGAAGCGCTTTATATTTTCTTCGCATATTGATCAGAGGCTACACAAAGTGGCGCAGAATGCAGCGGTCATGAAGCTGGATTATGTGCCATCTCCCACAATCTGGCCTACTGAGGGGCAGAAAGAAAAAGCATATGGATTTATTCCGCCAGGCGGTCCTGTATTGGGTGTGGGGCCCACGGCCAACTGGGCTGGCAAGACATGGCCGACAGAAAGATTTAGCGCGCTGATATCTGAACTGACGCATCATGATGGCATATTGCCGTTTGCGCGGGTGGCCGTTTTTGCGGCGCCGGGCGAAGAGGCTGCCGCTTATGAAGTTTTGAATGTTGTACCCGAAGGTGCGCAAATCGATGTCATCGCCAAAGCTGACCCTGGTACTGTGGCGGCGACATTGCAGCATTGCAGCCTTTATATCGGTAATGACTCAGGGCTTATGCATTGTGCGGCGGCAGCGGGTATACCCACGTTTGGTGTGTTCGGACCGAGCTGGCCGCATTTATATCGTCCGTGGGGTCCGCATACTGCTTATGCGGCGACACCGGAAAATTACGATGAGCTTATAGATTTCCCGGGCTATGACAGTAAAACGGTAGGATCTCTCATGACATCACTTTCTGTAGAAACCGTTATTCAGGCTGTACATGAATTCTGGGAACGACAGAAGAAGATATAGATTTAGTCCATAAAAAATCCCCGCCATTAGCGGGGATTTTATTCTGTTTTGCAAGATCTATTGGTTCAAATTATCGTAAGGGCCTTCGACCGGTGTAACAGGCACGTATTCGCCTGTTTTCTGACGGTGTGCTTGCTGATTGATTGCGTCGATGTAATCACGACGAGCCTGCTTGTCAATGTCGTAAGGCATATGATCAATACGCTCCCAGCCCTTGGACATCATGCATGTTTCAAAATCATGATAATCGCTGTGTTCGGCATATAGGTAACCATCACGCTCGGGTGTTTCCCATTGTGCGAGGGAACCTTGCGGCGTTGTGGGGTCTGGTACGCCAGCGCTTGTAGTGTTTCCAGGAATGTTTGTGCGCAGGAAGCCGAGACGTTCTACTTCACGCAATTCTGTTACGCAACGCGCGATATCGCGGTTCAGCATCTGCTGTGCCTTAGGGCCACGCTGATGAATGGCTTCGCTTGTACTGGTGCGCTGCCAGTAATCAGCCTTGTTCATCAATTGCGATTCCGATGGCGTTGAGGAGCATGCAGCCAAAGTTAAGAGTGCTGCGCCTGTTAAAACCAGGGACATAAATTTACGAGAAGCCATCAGGATACCACCCAAGAAGAATCTGTTCATAACAACGTGTTAAAACATAGCAAGAGCTAGCCAATGGCTCAATGATGTTTTGTAAAAAGACTGCCAGTTATGTGGAACAAAACCGACTTTCCTTTGTTCTTTTTCGGGGTTTCCCCACATCTTTATAATTATGAAAAAGAAAAATCGTGAACGAACCTGTACCTAAACATATCTGTCCCCTGTTTTACCAAGCTGTTTTGCAGACATCGCACCGTCTGGCTGTCGTCCGTGCGCGTCAGCAAGCTATAGAGCTGATGGATGATGTATCGTCGCAATGCCCTGATCCCCTTACTGATGGTCCGGGAACAGCGCTGATATGTGAACAACAGGCGCGTATCGTGCGGGGCTGGTTTTCTGAATTCCGTCAAACTTTAAGACTGAAATAACTATTCCGACCACCAGTTTTCCATCACCAGACCGTAAAGGGGAATGGTGTCTGGGTGTTTCAGCCTGGCTTTATAAGCGACATTATCAAAGCCAGCGTAATTGAGCGGGATCATGTAATGACCGGCGAGCAGGGTGCGGTCTAAATTCTGTGTTCTTTTGACAAGCTCTTCGCGTGTAGGTGCGGCAGGGATGGAGCGTGCAAGCTCATCAACTTTGGCATCGCAAATGCCGGCAAAGTTGGAACGCGCTTTCTGCTTTGCGGCTTCGCAACTGTAGTAAACCATCTGTTCGGTGCCGGGGGACAGTGTGGAGAGCCAGTAATGCAGAACGATATCGTAATCATATTCAATCAGGCGGCTTGAAAATGCCGAAGCATCCAGCGCACGTATCTGCGGCTCAATACCCAGACGTTTCAGATTGCGTGCGAAAGCGATGGCAATTTTTTCGTCATCCGGGTTGCCGATCAGTATTTCAAAGGTAAGCGGTGTTTTTTGATCGGCTTGTTTGACGCGCTTGCCATTCACGACAATCCATCCCGCTTCTTTCAAAAGCTGGTCTGCTTTGCGCAGCAGGGTGCGGCTTTCTTCAGGTGTTCTGTGCGAGGGCGGCGACCAGTTACCGGCGGCGAGTTCAGAATTGGGGTAGTAGCTGTTCACGCGTTTATGCTGGCCATGATAAAGGTTGCTATTGATCCATTCAAAGTCCAATGTCTGTTCCAGCGCCTCGCGCACGCGTATATCGTCAAACGGGGCGCGGCGTGTATTGAATATCAGTGACCGAACACGTTCCGGGCGGGCGTGTTTAATGCTTTCTTTCTTAACGGTTCCGTTATTGACAGCAGGGAAATTGTAACCAGTCGCCCATTTGGCGGCATCGTATTCGCGGCGTATATCGAACTCACCAGCCTTGAAAGCTTCAAAGGCAACAGTATCGTCACGATAATAGTCGAATACCATCTTGTCGAAATTGTACTGCCCTTTATTCACCAGCAAGTCTGCGGCCCAATAATTTTTATCGCGTTCATAAACGATACGGCGTCCGGGATCGATACTTGTGATTTTGTAGGGACCATTGGCATTGGGGATTTCAAGTGTGGTGGCGCTGAAATCTCGCTTCTCCCACCAGCTTTTCGAAAGCACGGGCATCATTGCCAGGATGAGTACTGTTTCCCGATCATATCCTTCACCCAATGCAAAATGCACTGTGTGGTCATCACGTTTTTCAGATGATTTGACCAAGCTGTAAACGCGGCGTGTGTTGGGGCGTCCATATTCTTTTAATGTATTGAAGGTAAAAAGCACATCGTCCGCTGTGATGGGGGTGCCATCCTGAAAACGGGCCTTGGGATTTAAGAAGAAGGTGATGGCGGAGCGGTCTTCGGGAACATCTACCTTCTCTGCAATCAACGGGTACATGGTGAAAGGTTCATCCCAGACGCGCTGCATAAGCTTGTCATGGATCAGGCTAACACCCTGGGCGACACTGTTGCCCTTGATGTTGTAAGGGTTAAGTGTATCAAATGTGCCCGTAGCGGATTGAACAAGCGTGCCTTGCTTGGGAGCGTCGGGGTTTACATAGTCTAGATGGGTGGTGCTGGCATCATATTTCGGTGTGCCATTCATGGCCAACCCGTAAAGAATTTCGGCGCGGACGGGGGAAGCTGCTGCCAAAATCAAAAGGAAAGAGTAGAATGCTGTCCTAATCATGAGTGAATTTCTAGCAGACACTTTTGTACCCTCCAACCCTGATAACGATTTCATCAGACGAATAAGGCTGATTGAAGGCGATATTTCACAGCAGGCAGGCGTTGCCGCCATTGCCACGTCTGTCGATATAACACTGGATACGCAACGCAGTTTGAATAAAGCCCTCATACAGGTCGCAGGCCAGGCGCTGGATGATTCCATTCTCGATCATATTTATCGGCCGCAGGCGGGGGATGTGTATGTGTTGCCGGGATATAATTTGAGTGTTGCCCATGTGCTGGTGGCCGTTACCCCCATCTGGAAGGCCGGTTTTGAAGGGGAGGATCGCGACTTGTTGCGTTGCTACCGCGGGATACTGGAAATGGCCGAGCGCATGAAACTTACATCGCTGGCCATACCCGCTATAGGAACGGGCAAGCATAAATTTCCGGTTCACAGGGCCGCGAGATTGGCCTTGCAGGCTATCAAAGAGCGCATGCCGTCAGAGTTTACGGAGCTGCGGATTGTCTGTAACAAGCGTGAAGTATATCAGTCTTTTGCGGACAGGCTGCGTGTCATCGCGCAAGAGGCCTAGAACATTCCCTGATAATGACGTCTTGTCATCTCGTTGATTTCGTCTTCCGAGAAATCATAATTCTGTCCCAGTTCTTCAATCATCACCTGACGCATCAATACGTTTAAGTCTTCTGATGTTTCGCACCACAAATCAAGAAGCGGGCGGCGGTAGATGCTTAAGACATCTTCGTCATTAGCAACCTTCTTGGTTACGCCGGGTGATATTTCATTGCCGCCCCGGAACAGACAAATCAATTCAAACGGATCATCAAGATCAAGCTCGGCAATTATGGCATCATCAGCGATTTCTTCCACACGAATGGCAATCTCTTCGCATAGTTCAAGAATTTCTTCAGGAAGATTTTCAAATACAGATTTGGCAATAGCTTCCAGGTCCTCTGTTGAAGGAGGAACTGAGAAGCTCATAATGATGTCTGTACGGTCCACGACCCTTGACCTCATATCAATACCAATGTCTGATCAAACTAAGATGATTCGCTTATAATTTACGATGAAATGGGAGGTACCACAATGCCCCAGAAACTTGATGACTCTGCATTAGATGCGCATATGGGCGCATTGCGGGATTGGCAATTGGCAGCTGACAGGCTGTCGATCACAAAAACCTTCAAATTCAAGGATTTCAATGCTGCCTGGGGCTTTATGTCGCGTACGGCGCTGCTGGCAGAAAAGATGAACCATCATCCTGAATGGTTCAATGTCTATAACCGGGTTGAGGTCAAGCTGAATACCCATGATGCCGGTGGTTTGACAGAACTTGATATCAAGATGGCGACAGCAATGGACAATTATCAGGTGTCAGGTGTGAATGGAAATCCCGGTAAGGCGGAATAACCAGCCCATCTTCTGTAAGTACGGCAAAGAACACACTCTTCTGCTCTGTTAGAGTACGAATATCATCCTGATATTTTTCCAGCAGGCGCAGAATACTGTCCTGATTGTTATCTGTTGGGATAGAAATCACAGTCGGCACATGATCGGGACATTCATGAAGGCTGCCATGTTGTTCTGCCAGCCTATGACGTTGCGTTAGTGAAATACGCTTAAAATCATTGTCCATAGTCAGAATGGCGCGATAGCCTTTTTCGACCATATGTGCCCAGATATGCTTTTCATCATCATTGTTCTCGCTAAACAGGCCTTCGGCAAAAACATGCGATGAGGGGCCGAACATTTTGATGACTTCAGGCAGCATGAAATAAGATGTGTTTTCATCTAGCATGAAGAACGGCTTTTGTCCGGCCTGTGCGAATTGTTTAGATAGCGTCTTTACAATTAGTGTGGCCTGATAGGCACGGCAGGCATTGATATCCTGCTCTGTAATTTTCGGATATTTTTTAACGATATCAGCGCTGGTGTCACCAGCCTCCAGCATATTCATCACATCAATAACTTCGATATATTTGCGATGAATATGGGGCCGTCCGCCACATATAGCAGGATCGGTTTTAATACGACCTGGCTGCTGTCGCAGCCTTTCTTTCACGGCAGATTCAGTCATACGCTTTAGTCCCTGTTAATCTGTTTTTTGTCATAAGGGCATTGGCGCCCAAATGCAATTATTTTTTCAATAATACTCAGATTCTGGCGTTAGTTGTCAACTGAGCAGGGTCCATTCTGATCTCAATAATGGCGATACGACCAGCATTTCGGGCTTTTTCCCAGATAGCGGGGAAATCCTCAGCCTGTTCCACGCGTGCTGAGAAAGCGCCATAGCTTTCGGCGAGCTTTGCAAAATCCGGGTTGGTCAGGGCGGTTGCGCTGATACGACCGGGATAATGCTTTTCCTGGTGCATACGGATCGTGCCATACATGCCATTGTTGCAAACCATAATGATCGGGTGCGCATTGTGGTGCATGGCAGTTGCCAGTTCCTGACCTGTCATCATGAAGCCGCCATCACCACACAAACCCAAAACCACTTTCTCGGGTTGTGCTAATGACGCACCAATAGCAGAGGGCACAGCATATCCCATAGCACCGTTGATCGGGGCCAGCAGACGACCAGGGCGGCCATACTGTAAATAACGTTGCGCCCAGCCGCTGAAATTACCGGCGTCTGTTGTGATGATTGCGTCTTCTGGCAGGTTGTCACGCAGCCATGCAAAAATGGCTGTCATATTGGCACCGCGCCAACGCGGCTGGCTGCCTGTGTCTATGCTGATCCAGTTTTGATATTGTGTGCGCAATTCATCACGCCATCCTGCCCACAAGCGGCCATCAAGCCCGTGTGCCATGGCGACTAGTGCATTCGCAGCCTCGTTCAAATCTGCTGTTAGACCCAATGTGGGCTGATATACTTTTCCAATTTCATCTATGCTTTGGTGGATGTGAATGATTTTCTGACGGGGAACAGGCACATCAAAAAGCGTGTAACCTTGTGTGCAAATCTCATCGAGGCGCGCGCCGATGACCAGTACCAGATCGGCATCTTTGATCTTTTCGACCAGTTTGGGATTTGGTCCCGTTCCCAATTCACCGACATAACATTTATGTTTGTGGTTAAAAAGATCCTGGCGGCGGAACGACGCTGTCACAGGTAATTGCGCGGTGCTGGCAAAGCTTGCCAGATCTTCGATGCCTTTTTCAGTCCAGCCACTGCCGCCGACGAGTACGACGGGCTGTCTTGCATCCTGCAGGAGTGTTTTAATCTGCGTCAGCGCTTCTTTTGTCAGCGTGGCTGGCGATGGCTTTGCAGGGACGGGGATGGCTGCTTTGGCGACTTCGGTTAACATATCTTCGGGCAAGCCAATAACGACAGGGCCGGGGCGTCCTGTCGTGGCGACAGCATAAGCGCGTGCAATAATTTCCGGTACACGGGCGGCGTCATCAATTTCAGTGGCCCATTTTGCAAGGCCACCGAAAACTTCGCGCACATCGATTTCCTGAAAAGCTTCGCGGCCTTTATCGGTGCGGCCTACCTGACCCATGAACAGGATCATCGGTGTTGAATCCTGCATAGCGGTGTGTACGCCAATAGAGGCGTTACAGGCGCCGGGTCCGCGTGTCACAAAACATATCCCGGGCTCTCCCGTCAGTTTGCCCCAGCTTTCAGCCATGAAGGCAGCGCCCCCTTCCTGGCGGCAGGTTGTGACCTTTACATCCGGATGATCGAGCAGGGCATCCAATACGGCCAGATAACTTTCACCGGCGACGCAGGATATGCGGCGCGCACCATGGGCAACCAAAGTGCGTACGAGTAATTGTGCGCCTGTACCTTCTGATACAACGCTCGCGGGAAAGACGTTGGATGTTTTGGAACTTGCTGCGCCCATGTTCACTGTCCTGTTATGGTTATTTGAATGGGTTTTAGTATTGCATGACGACAGAAACGGCAAAAGCCCCATTTTTTCGTTGTTTTTCAGGGGTGTTCATGAGATTCTGGGCTTCTCAGAGGAATGGGCTGGGGTCTTATGGTTTATCAATTTAAATCTGTATCAATTTTAGTTGTCGACGATATGAAGCCGATGGTGTCTTTGGTGTCTTCCCTGTTGAAGATATTCGGTTTCACAAGCATTTATACTGCCACCGATCCGGAAGATGCTTTCCAGCAATTTTGCCGGTATAAACCCGACATTATTTTAACCGACTGGCTAATGCAGCCGTATGACGGCATTGAGCTCATCCGCAAGATCAGGCGTGACCCCCGCTCACCCAACAAGTTTGTGCCTGTTATCATGATGACAGGGTATAGCCATCGTGCGCGCGTCGAGAAGGCGCGCGATATTGGTGTCACTGAATTTTTGGTGAAACCGTTTACAGCGAAAGATCTTTATGCCCGGCTTGAACAGCTTATTGAGCGCCCGCGCAAATTTGTTGATGCAGGGGATGGCGCTTTCTTTGGGCCAGATCGCCGCCGCCGCCGCAATGATGATTATGACGGTCCTATGCGGCGTGAAGAGGAGGCGTCAAGTGGCACTTTTGAAGTTGATCTTGATCCCTCCGAGACGGAGCGCATTTTGAAGGACTTACAAGAGCATGTGCGCAAGGTCGGCCCTGATCTGCATAAAGATAATAAAAAGGGCGATAAGAAATCATGACGGAGAATCCGGCAAAGCCCAAGAAGAAGGCTAAGTTCCATACGCCGCAAAATACGTTGCGGCTGAAGGCCGGATATGGCGGCATGGATCCGAAGGTCATGGACCGGGCAGAGGAGTTTATAAGGGTCAATGATTACGACTTCACAACGCAAGCAAAAGAAATTCTGGATCGTCTCGATAAAGCTGTAGAGGGCGTAAAGCGCGATGATCATCGCTCTAAAGAGGGCATTAATCGCATGGTGGCTCCGATCATGGAGTTGAAAGCGAATGGCGCCATGTTCAAATTCGGGCTTTTGACTGATGTGGCGGATATCATTCTCGATTTCCTGGAGAATACAGACTATCTGAATGATGATGCTTTTGAGATCGTGGATATTCATCGCCGTACATTCCGGATTATCATCGGCAGCCAATTGCGTGGCTCGGGCGGGAAACAGGGTGATGTCCTGATTAAAGAACTAAACGATGCTTGTGCCCGGTATCAGAAAAAACATAATGGTGTTGCCCAGTAAGATTCTGTTAAGGAATGTCGGACTAGAATTATAGGGTAGAGGATTAAATGGATATTCCCGCAGGCATAGCGGCGCAGGCCGCGATGACAAGACAAGCAATAGCCATGACTATGGTTAAGCAGGCTGCAGATATGGAGAAACAGCTTGTGGCCATTCTGGACGCGGCGATTGCGAATGTTCCTGTTTCATCGTCTCGGGGTTCCGCCCTCAACATACAGGCGTGATGCCGTAGGGATATGATTCCCATTAAAAACATCCCCCGCTTTGTGCGGGGGATTTGTTTTTGTTCTTTTATATATGTTTGCTGGAGACTTCGCCGAGCTGCGCAAGGTTTTCCTCGATATCGCCCAGATAAGGGAACGAGGGCTGTGCACCTTTGTTCATACAGGTGAGAGAGCCTGCAACGGCAGCACGTTTCATGGCTTCTACCAGTGATAAATCGGCGTGCAGGGCGGCGGCCAGCGTACCGCAATACGCATCACCAGCACCGGTTTTATCGACAAAGTTTGTGAGCTTTAATGCCGGGACGTGTATTTCCTGGCCATCTGGCGTTACAGCAAATGATCCACGTTCGCCCATGGTAATAATGCATGTCAGGTTACCCATGTTGGAAAGAGCAAGCGCAATCTGGCTTTCATGGTCTTCGACAGGGATGTTCATTTTGGCGGCGATCTGGCGGGCTTCGATCTGGTTCACGACGAGGTAATCCAGTTTCTTCAATACATCCTCAGGGATGAAGATGGCAGGCGCCAGGTTTAGCATTGTCGTTGCACCGAGTCTGCTGGCACGGTCAATGATCTTCCAGTTTTCTTCCGGCAGGATTTCGTTTTGCATCATGACCATGTTGCGCTTGCCAAGAATGTCATCAGGGATTTGGTCATGCACAACATCAGCGTTGGCGCCTAGCGCTACGAGGATCTGGTTCTCACCATCTTTATCGCGTGCGATGACGGCGCAGCCTGTATCCTGTTCTGATTGCGCGATCCCGGATGTCATGACCCCGGCACGGCGCAAGTTATTGAGAACACGCGCGCCCATGCCATCATTACCTACGCGCCCGATCATCGCGACCTTGGCGCCAGAACGTGCGGCTGCCAGCGCCTGGTTGGCACCTTTACCCCCGGGGGACATTTCGTAAGCGGGAGATATGACGGTTTCACCTGGCTGGGGCAGGTGTTTGACCGACATAAAGATGTCCATATTGATAGAACCGAAAACGATAATCATTCTCAATTGGCTCCTTCTCACGAGCTTTATTATATAAATCTTAACATACTTATGGCTGTGAATTGATTAAAGTCATAGCGTTCAGCCCTGCATAAACTTTATTGTATATAGAGGCGGTATTCGATAGTGTCCGCTGGTAATAATCTTACTTTTTGTACCACGAGTATTGCCCATGGATTACGAAAGCCACTTCCAGAATCGTGTTGATGCCCTGAAGGCCGAAGGCCGTTATCGCATATTTGCAACGCTTGAGCGTCTGGCAGGGCAATTTCCGCGTGCGTTGTACCATGCGCCGGATGGTTCTTCGCGTGAAGTTGTTGTGTGGTGCAGCAATGATTACCTGGGTATGGGGCAAAATCCGCGCGTTATCGAAGCCATGAAAAATGCGATTGATCGCTCAGGCTCCGGTGCGGGTGGTACACGAAATATCTCTGGTACTACGCTTTACCATGTTGAATTGGAAGAAACGATTGCCCGGCTTCACAATAAGGAAGCTGGTTTGGTTTTTACATCTGGTTTCGTGGCTAACGAAGGTGCGCTCAGCACGCTCACAAAATTACTGCCGGACTGCATCATCTATTCTGATGAGATGAACCATGCTTCGATGATCGAAGGTATTCGTCATGGCGGGGCCGAGAAACGCATCTTCCGTCACAACGATGTGGCACAACTGGAAGAGATGTTGAAGAATGACGATCCATCACGTCCGAAGATCATTGCGTTTGAGTCCGTTTATTCCATGGAAGGTGATATTGCCCCGATTGGTGTGATTGCTGACCTCGCCGAGAAATATAATGCACTGACTTATCTGGATGAGGTGCATGGCGTGGGCCTTTATGGTCATCGCGGTGCGGGTGTCGCTGAAGAAATGGGCGTCATGGACCGCATTGATATTATCGAGGGTACCTTCGGCAAGGCATATGGCCTGGTTGGTGGATATGTTGCAGGTAAGAAGGGTATGATTGACGCTATCCGTTCTTTCTCTGCCGGATTTATTTTTACAACGTCACTGCCGCCCGCTGTATTGGCGGGAGCCAGGGCCAGCATCGAGCATTTGATGGTTTCAGATATCGAGCGCCAGCGTCAGCGCCGGAATGTGCGTCATTTCAAGGCTCGTCTGGAAAAGGCTGGCATGCCTTACTTGAAAGGCGAAAGCCATATTGTACCGCTGATCGTAGGTGATGCCACATGCTGCAAGGCGATCTGTGATATCCTGCTGAATGAATATAATATCTATGTCCAGCCGATTAACTATCCAACGGTACCAAAGGGAACGGAACGTCTGCGGTTAACAGCAACAGCGGCGCATTCTATCGAGGATGTAGATCATCTTTGCGATGTGCTGGAAAAACTGTGGCTTGAAAACCACGTGTACGAATACGCGAAGGCTTTCGCTTAAATACATTTCTATTTTTGTCTCTTGGGCTTTCGCTACAAAATCATTCAATATCAAATATATTTAATTATTAATCAGGTGATGTCATTCCGACCATTCCGGCAAGCTGCTCGGCGCGACCCAGATTTTTGTCGAGGGCGGCCATGGTCTTGCTCATGTCTTCGCTATCGTCTTCCATCCAGGTTTTGACTGTGGCCACATAAACAGTGGTGATGGCCATGATACTGGCGGCGCCACGGATGCCATGGGTTTCTACGCCGGCGGCTTCCAGCATCCAACTCATGGAACGGCTCAGATGTGGCAATCCGATGACAAACTGCTTGGGGTCAAATTTGAAACTGTCTAGAATGGAGAGCAGGGCTTTGCGGTCTTCGTTCAGGACATCAAATCGTTCCATCAGAATTTCAAACAGGCGGTCACGGTGGCTGCTGTTGCCATCTATCTCGCCGACATTTTCCAACACTTTGCGGTCAGTCATGCGCCCATAAGCGATCAGGATATCCGTGCGGTCTTCGAAATGGTCGTGCAGATCAGAAAGGCTTGCTTTGGCATGGCGGGCGATGTCATTCAGGCTGACGTTGTTCCAACCATCCCGGGCGGCCAGTATCAGGGCTGATTTTATGGCCTTTTCCCGCAGGTCCGGGGCCTTTTTCTGTGATTTTGTGCCTGCCATAGTATTTCCTTATCAGGGCGTTTCGGTTAAAACATAGCGTGTTTTCACCCCTAGAGGAATATAGCATGAAAGATCCGCGTATCGACCTTCTGGCGATTGGTAATGCCATTGTTGACGTTCTGGCCCAGACTGATGAGGCGTTCGTCGAGCGTCAGACCAAGCTCTATGGCATGCAGAAGGGCGGGATGACCCTGATCGACGAGCAGCGTGCTGTAGCTTTGTATGCGGAAATGCCAGCAGGTATGGAAGCATCGGGCGGCTCCGCCGGGAATACGATTGCCGGTTTTGCGTCTTTCGGTGGTAAGGGCGCTTATATTGGCAAGGTTGCCAAGGACGCTCTCGGTGAGGTATTTAGCCGTGACCTGAAATCCCAGGGCGTTGTATTCAATACGCATCCCCTGGCGATTGGCGCGCCGACGGCGCGTTCCCTTATTCTGGTGACGCCGGATGGCCAGCGTACCATGAATACCTTCCTGGGTGCGGCGGTTGAGTTGTCACCGATTGATATTGATGAGGAACTGGTATCATCGGCGCGTATCACATATCTCGAAGGTTACCTGTTCGATCCACCGCACGCGAAAGAAGCTTTTGTTGTGGCGTCGGAACTGGCGCACAAGGCCAGCCGCAAGGTTGCCTTGTCGCTGTCTGATCCGTTCTGTGTAAATCGTCACCGCGCTGATTTCCAAACCTTTGTAGAAGAGCACGTCGATATCCTATTCGCGAATGAGCAAGAGGCAAAATCGCTTTATGAATCGGAGAGCTTTGAAGAGGCTGTTGAAGCATTGAAGGGCACATGTGAGATCATTGTGATTACGCGTAGCGAGAAAGGTTCCGTTATTATTGCGGGTGATAAAGTGATCGAGATTCCGGCTGAAGCTGGCGTGAAAGTTATCGATACCACCGGCGCTGGCGATCAATATGCTGCGGGTTTCCTGTATGGTTACACACAGGGCATGACGCTGGAAACATGTGGTCGCCTAGGTTCGATGGCTGCGGCTGAGGTGATCAGCCATATGGGGCCGCGTCCAGCGATCCGTTATGCGGATCTGCTGAAGGAAGCTGCCTAATCAGCTTTTTCTTTTAAAGGAAAACCCCGGCATCAACCGGGGTTTTTTATGGCCTGCTTTAAGCCGCCAAACTTTTTTCCATGAAGTAGGCCAAGCGGCGGGCGAAATCGGAAGGATCGGGTACAGGTTCACCCTGAATGATGCGGGCCTGATCAAGCAGCAGGTGTGCGGCATCAGCCATTTCATTGCCGGTGCCTCCGGCTTTGGCCAGCTCAGACATACGAATGATCAGGGCATGATCGGGGTTGATTTCCAGCACCCGCTTTGACGGTGCCTCGTGCTTTTGATGGATACGCAATACACGTTCCATGCGCAGATCGACTTCGTTCTCACCCGCGACAAGACAGGCCGGCGAACTGGTCAGGCGGTGCGAATAACGCACTTCTCCAATTTCTTCCTTCAGTGTTTCCTGAATAATCGCAAGCAGGCGACGGTGGCTGTCTGTCTGTTCGATATTCTCATGCTTCTTGCTTTTGTCGTCATCGCCTTTGGCTTCGCCAAATTTGGTAAGGTCAACGTCCCCTTTGGTCACAGAACGGAATGGTTTTTGTTCGTAATCCTGCACAGTCTGCAGCCAGAAATCATCAATAGTGTCAGTAAAGAGCAGAACTTCGATGCCACGTGCCTTGAAACCTTCGATCTGAGGGCTGTTGCGGAGTGTGTCGATGTTTTCACCGCTTATATAGTAGATATGTTCCTGTTCCGGCTTCATGCGGCTGACGTAATCGGCCAGCGATACCAGTTCGCCTGCTTTCTCCGTCGAGTAGAAGCGGGCAATCTTCAGCAGATCGGTACGATGTTCCTGTGCATCGTACAGGCCTTCCTTAAGGACTGCGCCGAACTGGTTCCAGAAGCTGGCATAGGCAGGCTTATCGTCCTGTGCCAGCTTGTTAAGGTCGCCCAGAATGCGTTTTGCGACAGCACTGCGGATTTTCTTGATCACGGGATTATGCTGTAGCATTTCACGACTGATGTTCAGGGGCAGGTCTTCACTGTCGATAACGCCACGCATGAAACGCAGCCATGGATACATCAGGCCTTCGCAATCATCAGTGATGAACACGCGCTTTACATACAGGCGTACAGCGTTCCTGCGGCTGGGGTCATACAGGTCCCAGGGGCGCAATGTGGGTACGAACAGCAGGGCGTTGAATTCGATGGTCCCTTCAGCGCGCCAATGAGATGTCATCAGCGGTTTGTCCATACCATGACCGATATGGTGGTAGAATTCGGTATATTGTTCTTCGTCAATTTCACTTTTGGGACGCATCCACAGGGCAGAGGCCTTGTTTACTTGTATCTGGGCCGCCTGGTTATCGTCATCTGTGCCATCACCCTTCCCCAGGAAAATAGGGACGCTGATATGATCTGAATATTGCAGGATCACCATGCGCAGTTTTTCCATCAGCAAATATTCGCTGCTGTCGTCGTCTATCTTTAAATTTATGGCTGTTCCACGACCGGAAAGAAGTTGTTTGGCTTCATCTGTGGTGGCTTCCCGCACGGTGAATCCCGTCTTGCCATCGGATTCCCAGGCCCATACCTGGTCTTCACCTGCTTTGCGGCTAATGACTTTTACATTCAGCGATACCATGAAGCTGGCATAGAAACCGACTCCAAATTGGCCAATCAGGTTTACTTTGTCTGCAGCACTGGCTTTGCTCAGTTCTTCCATGACAGCAGCGCTGCCAGACCATGCAATCGTACCCAGGTTTTTCACCAGATCATCGCGGTTCATACCGATGCCGTTATCGGCGATAGTCAAAATACGCGATGGAGCATCCCGGTAAATGCGAATTTTAAAAGAAGGATCCTCTTTGGTGAGGTATGGTTTCGCCAGTGCCTCATAACGCAAACGATCACAGGCATCAGCGGCATTTGAAATCAGTTCGCGCAGGAATACATCGCGGTTGGAGTAGAGGGCGCGGGCTACGATATCCAGCAGACGCGATACGTCTGCACCAAAGGAGAGTGTTTCTGTTGTCATAGTGTCAATATGGCGGTTTCATAAGTGTTTATCAAGGATAGAGCATGCTGCGTTCCCAGCCTTTTTCCGTTCTTTTATAGATCAAACGGGTATGCAGGCGGAAGCCGCCATCATGCCAGAATTCAATATATTCAGGCACTACGCGATAGCCACCCCAATGCGGGGGACGGGGGATGTGATCATTTTCCCCATATTGCTTTTCCAGTTCTGCCACACGGTTGGCCAGGGTTGATCGACTATCCAGCGGTCTTGATTGGCGTGATGCCCAGGCGCCGATACGGCTGCCTTTAGACCGGCTATCGTAATAAGCGTCAGACTCTGCATCGTCGACGAGTAAAACTTTACCTTCTACCCGTACTTGGCGTGTCAGACTTTTCCAATGGAAACACAGGGCCGCATATGGATTCAGGTTAAGAGCTTCGCCCTTGCGGCTTTCCCGGTTGGTGTAAAAGACAAAACCACGTTCATCAACTGATTTAAGTAAAACCATACGGGCTACAGGACGGCCATTAGGGTCGACTGTTGCCAGACACATGGCGTTTGGATCATTTATTTCGGAACTTTCTGCCTCACTCATCCATTGTTTGAAAAGAGTTATGGGATTTGTGGGGCCATTTTCTGCGGTTTCCAGTATCTTTATGGGGTCGATATTCTGCATTTTCTGCCTATAAGCCGTTTTTTTGCCTTCATAGAGCCATACTTAATTTGCTAAATAGTATTGTCAACATCCCCATCTAATAAGGAGCTGAGGGTTACAAATGAAGAAATTTTTTATGGTTTCAGTACTGGCTGCCGGTCTGGCTTTGAGCGGTTGTGCCAATGATGGCACTGGTACGTTCAACAAGCAGAACGTAGGTCTGGCTTCCGGCGCGCTGATCGGTGGCGTTCTTGGCTCCCAAGTTGGTAGCGGTTCCGGTCGTCTCTGGGCTACAGGTGCGGGCGCTCTGCTGGGCTCTCTCGCTGGCAGCAGCATTGGACAATCCCTGGATCGCGCCGACCAAATGTACATGCAAAAAGCGACGCAAAGCGCTCACTCTGCTCCTGTAGGTGAAACTATTACATGGAACAACCCCCAAAGCGGTAACGCGGGTACGATTACCCCCGTGCGTGATGGCACAACAAAGTCTGGCCGTTATTGCCGTGAATACCAGAACACTGTGACAGTGGGCGGCAAGAAAGAAAGTGCTTACGGCACTGTTTGCCAGCAGCCTGATGGTAGCTGGGAAATCGTAAACTAATACAAGAAGCTTTCATCGTTCACGTTCGAACGTCGTCGCATATCGGCTTACGTATGTTTTATACGCTACGCCTCATGCTCCTAGTCGAACCTAAACGCTGTTTGCTCCTGATTGACCAGAGAGATGCGGAACGCCCCGGTATCACCGGGGCGTTTTCTTGCTGGAATTCTTGAGATGCTATCGCGTCTGGCGACCCTGGTCGCCTTTGTCATCTGTTTTCTGCGCAGATTGTCTTCGTATGTTTGTATGACCTGAGCCGCCCAGCCCTGGTGCGCGGGGGCCTTGTGCGGCCATACGCGGTGCTGTCGCCAAGGCCGGGGTTTTCGGCGCAGGGCCGCGTGGGCCAGGCGCCGCCGGAGTAGGCGTGTTGAGATACTCGAGTTTGCTCTGGTAAGCAGGATCACTGATTGTCGATTGTACCGATGACTGGATGGTTTTGGATGAGCGATCTTCACCAGCAATTTCCGACAGGCGGGACAGGGTAATGATTTCACCATCACGTTGATGCTGAACGATGCGGTTACCCAAACTTTGCAATGTTTCCCAGTTCGCTTTGTTTTTTCCATCCTGGAATTCGCGACGTACCAATTGTTCGGTTTGGCGGTCGCCATCATGGCTATTTTCAATGGCACGGGCGGCGGCCTGAAGACCGGCAGCGCACCAGCCCATGATGCGGCCCTCGCTTAGTTCTTCATTCTGTTTATTTGCCAGTTTCAGGAACGGGTCAGGGTTATGCTGTGACAATCCTTTGGCGATAATGTCTTCGAATATTTGCTCGACAAGTTTTTCGTGCAGCTTCTCATTGATCGCATCGTCCGCGTAGGGGCTGTAGTTATCGCTGATATTCAGGAAGGATGATGGTTCTATGGCGATAATATCTTTTAACAGGTGTCCCGTGCTGCGTACAAAAGTGTCGGGGCTGGTATTGATCGCCGCGCTCAGGATGTCTTCCTTGCTAAAGCCGCGCCATGCCATATCCTGCGCAGGTTCACAGAATTCAAACCAGTTGGTCAGCGTATCAGGATCAATCGCACGATCAATTGCTCTTGCAATTTTGAGCGCTACCGGGATCATCATGCGTTTGGATGGTAGCTTTTTTCCCAGTTCCTTGAATGAAAACTCGGCGGCGTCCATGGCAATCGCATAAGGAAAGAACTCAGGCATATGTGCGGAACGTGTCGTTAGCGCATTCAGGGCACGGAAACGCCCTATATCATGCAATGCATCCCTGTCGCCCGTAAGGGCACACATAATCGCACTGAATGCATCTGCTTGCAGGTTTGCGCGCGCCATTTCTGTGGCGCTGCGGCGGCGAACGACAATATCGCGCACAGAACTGCTGCGGCTATCGGGATTGTTATAATAATTGTAAGCGTCAAGCGCATGCCATGTCAGGTGCCATGCCTGCGCCCGCACTTCCTTCATGGTATCGACATGATCAATGTTGATAGTACAAAGCGCCAGCAAATGATCACGCCATGCCATGCCCAGAAAAATATTGTGCCGGGCAATTGCGGTGCCCAGCAGGGCGGACTCTTCGTTCAGACGTGGCTTTTGCATCAGGCGCATGGCCGTTTCTGCTGCCGGGTGATGAATGATTTCCTGTGCGGTAACGCCCAATGCTTCATTCCGATGCCCATCATGGTGGACAATGAAATGCACGGTCAGCACCTTATAGTTTTCGCGCACCTGTTTGGTAATCTGCTGACAAAGCTGTGCTACGGCGTCAAGCTGAAGCGCCATGATGATTCCATTTCAAAAGCCGGAAAGTTGAAAACTCATTGAAAATAATCGGCTTTTTCCTGTCATCACTGTATCAGCCGGTGGTTAATATTTCTCAAATCCTGGCCTGCAAAACCCTCAAATTGCTGGACGAAATGTCATAAATGTGTAGGATGCCGGTAGAATTATCCTACATATTTACATAATGCACAAAATGTGCGGGAAAGCTATAAAAGCATGAGCGATAGTCAGAAATTGATGGCCGGTAAACGTGGTTTGATCATGGGTGTTGCCAATGATCGCTCTATTGCTTGGGGCATTGCCAAGGCGGTTTCAGACCAAGGTGCTGAACTGGCTTTTACATTCCAGGGTGAAGCGCTGGAAAAGCGCGTACGTCCGTTGGCTGATAGCGTTAATTCCAAACTGGTCCTGCCATGCGATGTGACAGATGACGCTGCGCTTGATGACGTTTTCAAGACGCTCGAAAAAGAATGGGGCAAAATTGATTTTGTGGTGCACGCGATCGCTTTCTCTGACAAGAACGAACTCGATGGCATGTACGTGAATACAACACGTGCCAACTTCCAGCGCACTATGGATATTTCCATTTATTCTTTCACCGCTGTTTGCCAGCGTGCTATGCCGCTGATGAAAGATGGTGGCAGTTTGCTGACGCTATCTTATTATGGTGCAGAACGCGTGATGCCGCACTATAACGTTATGGGCATTGCAAAGGCTGGTCTTGAAGCTTCTGTGCGCTACCTTGCTGCCGATCTCGGCCCGCAGAACATTCGCGTGAATGCGATCTCTGCAGGTCCTATCAAAACGCTGGCCGCCAGCGGTATCGGTGATTTCCGTTTCATCCTGAAATGGAACGAACTAAACGCACCGTTACGCCGTAATGTGACGATTGAAGATGTAGGCAGCTCAGGTTTGTTCCTGCTTTCTGATCTGGGTAGCGGTGTGACAGGCGAGATCATGCATGTTGATTCGGGCTATAACATCATCGGCATGGCGGCTGTTGACAGTGCTGCTGAAACAGCTGAGCTTCTGCAATCCATCGCTCCGAAAAATGGTGAGAAAGCTGCTTAATTAATGTTGCGGGCCTTTATAAGGGAGAAAGTTGCTCTCTATACGTGGCAGATAGAGGCAGCTTTTGTTTTTCTGGTGTTACTGGCTGTTATCATTGCCACAGGTGGCCGCTGGGTTGAGTACATTGGCGCGACGGCCGTTTTCTTTTCTTTCATGCATGCGCAAGTGTCTGACCGTATGGCCGAAGCTCAGGCGGACATGCCGGTACCCTCCGTTGAATGTTACCGCTGGTCGCAGCGCTATTTCTTTATCAAGGAAGCAATGTGGCTGGTTTACTTTGTGAGCCTTCAGGCTTGGTCGGCATTGGTAGGTGTAGGAGTTTTTCTGCTCTATCCGGTATGGCGCAGATATTACCGCCGTATTATGCAGGCTTAGGCCGATTTCTGAGATCATTGAGTTGTTTCCACATTTCCGGATAATGGTCAGTTATATCAGCCAAAGGCTCACGGTCGTTGATAGGTGGATAAGGTTGCGGATGGCCATGAATATAAGGTTGCTCTGATCTATCTATCAGAGTGCAGTCGTCAAACCCTGTTTGCACTAGGTATTGTGTTCCGTATGCGGGCGGGTCGAAGTCCTGCCCGTTCATGACGCCCAAGACATGCCAGCCGGGATGGTTATGCAGGCGGCCCTTGCTGGTAATCATCAATGCGCCCGCAAATTTTTCATTCAGGCTTAATGAAAGAATGCGGTTGTAGAGGAAGTAGGGTGGGTTAGAGACAATCGCAAATTTCTTATGGCTCTTCAGCATGCGTTCATAATCATAGGCTGTCAAATCACCATGCGGTGCTTGCGCATCTTGTTTCATGCTCACCGGATTAATCACCAGCTTTGGTTTTGCCGTAGAGTTGTTCGCCCATGCCAGAATATCAGCATCAATATGTTCAGGCATAACCTCAAGGGCATAGACGACATCAGCGTTGGTATTTTTTAAAAGACGCAAAAGGTTGCCGTGACCGCAACCAAAATCCAGAACGGCCAATCCACTTAGGTCAAGATTCTCAAGCGCACGGCTGACCGGGGCCGTATTCATCGTCATATTGCGATCGAGTACGGCACGGGTAAAAGATGTTGCAACAGTTGATGCGTCTGGTTTCGTGCCGGACATTAGAGTAAGGCCCCCAGGTTATAGCCGCCATAGTGCCCGGTAGAAATGGGTTGGTTTATACCTTTGTGCTGGACTAGGTGCCTTTCATATGCTCTGGCTGGAATGTCAACCATGGACGCAGGGGCTGTTATCATCCAGCTTGATTTTAGCAAGCCTCTGTTATGCTCTGCTGCGCAGAGGTCCCAGAAAGATTTAAAGTCACAGGTTGTAAGAGCCTTGGCAAATGCGGCTCTTAAATGCCCATATATTTCTTTTTGGAAAGTATCTTCAGGTATGGTCGAAGATTCATCCCCGGAAAATTCATCAGCTTTCTGTACGCCGGGTATGTCGAATATAACTGCGTATCCGTTGTGAAGGGTGCCGCAATTCACAGTTTTAGCATCAAAAGCTTCTAGCCCACACTTCTCAAAGTCCCTGAATAATTCTTTATCGGGTGCTGCTGCCGTATCAGCCAGAGGAGCGATGCCGGGATAGATGTCAATTTTTAGTATTGTATCGGGAAAAGTCCCCAGGGGGTGGAGCAATCGGGGATGCCGTAATGCTGTTTCATTAAGGAGTTTCTGTCTGTTTGTAATTCTGATTGTGCAGCCATAAGGATTCAAGAGAACGAGTGCGCCAACGTCAGTTGTGTCTCGATATTCCATTTGTTCCGGCATGGGCAGTCCCATGAGGGTGAAGGAATCCTGAACCTGCTGCAGGGCTTCGCCTCCGTAATGAGGCAGGAGGAGTTCAAAAAGATTTTTATGGCGAGCAAAAAACATGTCACAATTCCTTGCGTGATATGTAAACTGTTGGGGCTGACCCGTCAATCTTTTTCAAGTAAGTGGTGGAAATTGTGGTAGTTTCTAAGTCTTAGTTTTTTAAGGATTTTGAGGATGTCAGGAAACCGTTTCGGCACATTGTTTCAATACCAAACTTGGGGTGAAAGCCACGGGCCTGCGATTGGCTGTGTCGTCGATGGCGTGCCACCCCGCATTGCGCTGAGTGAAGCTGATATCCAGGTGTGGCTTGATAAGCGTAAGCCGGGTCAAAACCGCTTCGCGACGCAACGTCAGGAGCCGGATACGGTTAAAATTCTGTCCGGTGTGTTCGAAGGGCAGACGACAGGAACGCCCATCGGTCTGGTTATCCAGAATGAAGATGCGCGATCAAAGGACTATGGCGATATCAAGGATAAGTATCGCCCGGCGCACGCGGATTTTACTTACGATGCAAAATACGGCATTCGCGATTATCGCGGAGGTGGCCGCTCTTCCGCACGCGAAACAGCCATGCGCGTGGCTGCGGGCGCCATTGCCCGTAAGATTCTGAAAGGCGTTACCATTCGTGGTGCGGTGGTGCAGATCGGCCCTCACAAAATTAATCGTGATAAATGGGATTGGGATCAAGTTGAAAAGAACGCTTTCTGGTCGCCAGATAAACGTATCGTCGATGAATGGGAATACTTCCTTGATGAGCGCCGTAAGGCGGGTTCCAGTGCGGGTGCGATTGTTGAAGTGCATGCCAGTGGTGTGCCTGCCGGATGGGGTGCACCCGTGTATGACAAGCTGGATGCTGACTTGGCTAAAGCCATGATGTCGATCAATGCCGTGAAAGGTGTTGAGATCGGTGCCGGATTTGAATGCGTTGAATGGGGTGGTGAACGCAATGCTGACCAGATGCGTATCGGCGAAGACGGTAAACCTCAATTCCTGAGTAATCACGCAGGCGGCATTCTGGGCGGTATATCCACCGGGCAGGACATTATTGTGCGTATGGCCTTCAAGCCTACAAGCTCTATATTAACCCCGGTGCAAACCATTGATCGCCAAGGTCAGGAAACGGAAATTATTACCAAGGGACGTCATGACCCTTGCGTAGGTATCCGGGGTACGCCGGTAGCTGAGGCCATGATGGCCTGTGTTCTTGCTGATCATTGGTTGCGTCACAAAGCGCAATGTTTATAAAGAGGGATTTCCATGTCGCGTCGTTCCGTTCATAAAGATCGCCCGCTGTTTTCCTCCCAGAGATTTCGTCAGCCAACGCCTAAGAAAAAATCCTTGCTAAAAAAGACGGGTGGTTTCTTCTGGCGCAACTTGAAACGCGTCTGCATGGCGATTGGCGCCATGTTCCTGATATCCATGTTGTTGAGTGCTTACCTGGCCATGCGTCTCGGGAGTGAGGGCGGCACACCTGTTATGCCGGACAAGATGGTCGTGTATCTGCCGATTGAGGGTACATATTCAGATTATAGTGAGGCTTCACCCTACAGCTTTACAACAAGACCACACTTTCGCCATGTCATTGATGCGATCGATCATGCACAGATTGATCACCGTGTGAAGGGGCTGCTGATTGTCCCTAATGGCGGTTCTTTGTCTTTGGCGCAGATGCAGGAATTACGCGATGCCGTGAAGCGTTTCCGTGCCAGTGGCAAGCATACTTGGTTCTATGCTGAATCCATGGATGAGGGGTTGGGATCATATTATCTGGCATCTGCCACTGAGCAAATTTGGTTGCAGCCTGTTGGTTCTTTGTCCATACCGGGTTTACGTGCCGAAATGCCCTATGCACGTGAATTGCTGGACAAAGTGGGGGTTGAGCCGCAATTCTTTGCACGCAAAGAGTATAAAGATGTTTTTACCAGTTTCTCGGAACGCAATATGCCGGCGACGTCTCGTGAGTCCATGACGAAACTGCTGGATGATGTCAGTGGGCAGATGATTGGCGCTATTGCGGCTGATCGTAAGAAAGAGATCGCTGAGATAAAAAACAATATTAACAAGGGTCTTTTGACGGATCAGGAGGCATTGACAGCGGGGCTTGTTGACCGGGTTGACTATTTCGATGTGCTTAAAAAGGAGATCCGGCTGAAGGCTGTCGGCACCGAAGATATCAAGGCTATGAAATTTGTGCGTTTCAGCCGCTATATGGATGATCGTTTGGCTTTATCACAGAAGCTGCCCGGTGAGAAAGCGCAGATTGCTTTAGTCTATGCTGTGGGTACGATCATATCAGACAGTAATACATCCAGTTCCCAGGCTTCCATCTATGGTGAAGGTATGGCTAGCGCTGAAGATATTGCTAAGGTGATCGATGAGTCCGCGCGTGATAAGCATATCAAAGCCATCGTTCTTCGTATCGACAGCCCCGGTGGTTCGCCGACCGCATCAGAAACCATTCGTCGTTCACTTATTCATGCACAGGCAGCGGACAAGAAGGTTGTTGTGTCTATGGGTGGCACAGCGGCATCTGGCGGCTACTGGATTGCCGCACCAGCGGACCATATATTCGCGATGCCTGCGACCATAACCGGTTCCATTGGCGTTGCTGGTGGAAAATTTGTCCTTGATAAATTATGGGATAAAGTGGGCGTCAACTGGGAAGATGTTCATATTGGCGATAATTCGAGCCTGCTTTCATCGAATGAAGTTTATAGCCCCGCTGAACGTGAACGTATGAATACGATGATGGATAGTATTTATGATGCGTTTATCCATCGTGTGGCGGAAGGGCGGAAATTGCCCGTTGAACGTGTGGACCAGATTGCGCGTGGCCGTGTCTGGACAGGTGAAAGCGCCCTGAAAGTGGGATTGGTGGATGAATTGGGCAGCTTGAATGATGCGCTCGATTATGCCGCGACATTGGCTGGCAAGAAAAATCGCCGTGAGGCTGTCATTGTTGAATTGCCTAAGCAAAAAACAACGTTGGAATTGCTTTCGGAACTGCTGGAGGCTCAGTCACGCATGGGGGCGGGCTTATCCGCACAATCAAGCTTAACCGAATTACTAGCGCCGTTGATTTCCGAATATCACAATGCCGGATATATGACACGCAGGCAGATTATTATTCATTAATAATGAAATCTTTCCTCGTGGCCTCTAATGAAAAGTCAGGAGGCTCTGACGCAGGCGGGGCATCAGGTCTGGCCACGCCATGATAATATTGTCGTTACCGACATTGTTTTCCAATACTGCAATCGCCGCATTCAGCCCGTAAGCAATAGGGATAACGGGGCAGGGCAAATGTGCACGTGCGGCGATGGCGGCCTGTACATCCTTACGGCGGTCGCCAATATACCAGATGACATCGCTTTCACCGAGTGGCTGTGGCAAGCCATTCAAGGCCTGCAATAGCGGATCGGGATAAGGTTTTGAACGGCGGATATCTTCACGGAATATTGTAACCGAGAAATAACGCTCCAGATCGAACGTTTTCAGGATGTCATGACCGTAACCTTTGCCAAGACCGTTACTCACAATGCCCATTTGAACATTCTGCTCTTTCAGGAAATCCAGCACATCATAGATGCCGGGACATGGTTCAACGATTTCATCGACATCCTTGCGGCGCATTTTATGCATGGCGCGATGGACCAGTAATTTCGGGCGTTTTCCATTGCGTGTTTCGACGAGAGGTGGCGCATCAATGCGGCGTTTGAATACTCCAGAGAAATATTTGGCGGCCTTGTGGCTCGCATCGTCCAAGGCCTCAAGTATTTGAAGCAGCTTAGGATTGATATGGCGCACGGTGGTGCCGTCCATATCAAAAAGAACGATCGTTGGGCGTGGCAAACTCATTAGATCAGGCCGCTTGCGGTTTTAACGATATGGTCCGCCCGCAATTTGGCTTCGTCATACTGTTTATCAGGAGAGTCCTGGTCCTGGAATATATCGGGCAGGGCCATGGTACGCAGCTTCAGCTTACCTGTGTCCAGCTTGCCGCTGTTATTCAGGAAATCGAGCACAAACGAACCAAAGCCGCCGCGCGCTCCTTCTTCGATTGTAATCAGGGCTTTGTGTTTATTGGCAAGCTTTGCCACTAGTTCCTCATCCAGCGGTTTGGCGAAACGTGCATCTGCTACCGTTACAGATATACCCTGTTCCGCCAGTATGTCAGCCGCTTTCACGCATTCCTGCAGACGTGTGCCGTACGACAGCAGCGCGATATCGTTACCTTCGCGTATGATGCGGCCTTTGCCTATCGGCAAAACGGCTCCCTGCGCAGGCATATCAAGGCCTACGCCTTCACCACGCGGATAGCGGAAGGCAATAGGGCCGTCATTATAAGCTGCAGCCGTGGCAACCATATGGGCAAGTTCTGCTTCATCAGCGGCAGCCATTAATATCATGTTAGGCAGACAGCCTAAATAAGCCGTATCAAAGGCGCCGGCATGTGTGGCCCCATCAGCACCGACAAGGCCCGCGCGATCAATAGCAAAGCGGACAGGCAGGTTCTGGATGCATACATCGTGCACAACCTGATCATAAGCGCGTTGCAGGAATGTAGAGTATATAGCGCAGAAAGGTTTATAACCCTCTGCGGCTAGCCCGGCAGCAAATGTGACGGCGTGCTGTTCCGCAATTCCAACGTCAAACATGCGATCAGGAAATTCATAACCAAACAGATCAAGGCCTGTCCCTGATGGCATCGCGGCTGTAACGCCGACAATCTTATTGTCCTTTTTAGCCTCTTCAATCAGACTTTGGGCAAAGACTTTGGTGTATGTTGGAATGTTTGATTTTACTTTGTATTGGCTGCCTGTCACGACATCGAATTTAACAACGCCATGCATCTTGTCGGCAGAACTTTCTGCGGGGGCGTAACCTTTCCCTTTTTTGGTAATGACGTGCAGCAGTACGGGGCCATGGTCACTGTCACGAATGTTGCGCAGAACGGGCAGCAATTGTTCCATGTTGTGTCCGTCCACAGGTCCAATGTAATAGAACCCCATTTCTTCGAACAAGGAGCCCGCGCCCATAGCCATACGGGCGGTTTCTTCCGCACGTTTAACAGCATGTCGCAATGGTGGCGGCAGAATGCCAACCACTTTCTTCCCGGCTTCGCGCGCCCCCATGTATTTGTTGGAGGATACCAACCGGGTGAGGTATTTGCTTAGGGCGCCTACAGGCGGATCAATCGACATCTCATTGTCGTTCAGGATGACCAGTAAGCGGCTTTTCATCGCACCAGCATTATTCATGGCTTCGTAAGCCATGCCTGCACTCATGGATCCATCGCCAATCACGGCAATGACATTGTTGTTATTGCCGGCAAGGTCGCGTGCCACGGCCATGCCTAGGCCTGCGGAGATGGATGTGCTGCTGTGTGCTGCGCCAAACGGATCGTATTCTGATTCAGAGCGCTTGGTGAAACCGGAAAGGCCGCCACCCTGGCGTAACGTGGTTATGCGACCACGGCGGCCAGTCAGGATTTTATGCGGATAGCATTGATGGCCTACATCCCAGATCAGTTTATCGTCCGGCGTGTTGAACACGGCATGAAGGGCAACAGTGAGCTCAACAACGCCCAGACCTGCACCGAGATGTCCGCCGGTTTTCGATACCGCGTCGATGGTTTGCTGGCGTACTTCGTCGGCCAGTTGCTTCAATTGTTCATCGCTGAAATGGCGTATGTCAGCAGGTGTCACGACGCCGTCGAGCAAGCGATCTGTTTGATCAAGATGCAAATCTTGTACAGTCTTTGTGTTCGTCATTTATCTATGTCTTTCCGCCCTTGGGGGCGAAGCATTAAGTACGGCGTTTCAGCACGTAATCAGCCAGATCTTCCAGCATTTCAGCGCGACCTTCGAAAATCGCGAGGTGGCGTTTGGCTTGTGCGACCAGCATTTCAGCACGGCCACGCGCCTGTTCTTTACCCATTGTCGAAACGAAGGTCGATTTTCCGGCTTGGTTATCTTTACCGGTATCCTTACCAAGAACAGTTACATTCGATTCAACGTCAAGAATATCGTCCGTCACCTGGAAGGCGAGGCCAAGATCATTGGCGTAGTTCAACAGGGCTTTGCGCTGTGGCTCGCCTGCTTTACCAAGAATTGCCCCAGCTTCGCAAGCAAATGACATCAGCTTGCCTGTTTTCATGCGTTGCAAGCGGCTAATCGTACCCAGATCAAATGACGATTTTTCACCAATTAAATCAAGCATCTGCCCGCCGCAAAGGCCGTGGCCGCCGGCTGCCTCCGCCAGACAGGTCACAAGATCAATACGCACGCGCGGATCTTCGTGTGTTTCAGAATCTGCCAGAACTTCAAAAGCTTTCGTCAGCAGGGCGTCACCCGCGAGAATGGCTGTAGCTTCGTCAAATGCTTTGTGTGTGGAAGGTTTGCCACGACGCAAATCGGCATTATCCATCGCCGGTAAGTCGTCATGGATCAGCGAATAGCAGTGCACGAATTCAACGGCAGCGGCGACACGGCGCGAGCGTTTAGGATCCACATTGAACAGTTTGGCGCACTGAATAACCAGGAAGGGACGTAAACGTTTACCACCGTTCAAGGTGCCGTAGCGCATAGCTTCAAAAAGCGGGGCTTCAGGCAAATCAGTTTCAGGAAGCAAGCGCGCGATCGTTTTGTTAAGCGCCTCGACAGTATCGTTCAGCTGCTCTTGCAGGCTAATACTTGCTTCGCGTGATGAAGGGGCCATAAAGCTTACTCCTGTTCTTCGAACGGTTTGGCAGACACGCTGCCGTCAGTATTCACGGTAATTTTTTCAATTTTGGCCTGAGCCTCGGCCAGCTTTTTTTCGCAATGGGTGCGCAGGGCAACACCGCGCTCATAAGCGCTGATAGATTCTTCGAGGCTTGTTTTGCCTGTTTCAAGGTCGCGTACAATCGTTTCGAGCTCTGCCAAGGCAGTTTCGAAATTCAGCGTTTCAACAGCGGTTTGCGTTTTAGCCATAAGGGAACCCGATTCCTCTATTTCCTTAAACCGCTGCACTCTATGGCAAAAATGCCCGGATCTCAAGCCTTTCAATGGTTTAAGCCACGTTGTTGCACAGCAAAAGAGCTATGCGCGTCCTTTAAGGCTGGTCTTCTGACAATGCAAGCCGGCCAGAGTGGTTTCAAGGTTACAATGGAAGTAAGAGTTATGACTAAAACAGGAGGTAAGACCATGCAAAATCAACAGAATCAGGACGAAATTGCCGTCCACACAGACCCGCTGGCCCGCCGTATCAGCCGCGCCCGTATGGAGCAGCGTGAACGCGAAATCAGCCGGATCTTAGGTGCTCGCCCACGTCTGCGCCGTCTATCCACAACAGCGACACGGCATTAATCCATTAAATTCTTAAGGTGTGAAGCCACACCGTCGCTGAGGGCGGCCAGATTATAGCCGCCTTCCAGCACCGATACTATTTTTCCGCCACAGCATTCGTTGGCAATTTTCACCAGTTCTGCTGTAATCCACCCGAAATCGGCTGTCTCCAGTTCAATCTGGGCGAGGGGATCATCCTTGTGAGCGTCAAATCCTGCCGAGACCATGATGAGGTCGGGACTGAAGGCGCGTACTGCAGGCAAAATCTGATGATTATATATTTCGTGGAAACGGACTGAACCATCACCTGCGCTCATCGGTATATTCAATATTCGTCCGGGGATATTATCTTCCAGCAAACCTGTGCCAGGGTAAAGCGGCCATTGATGGGTGGAGGCATAAAATACATTTTCATGTCTCCGTGTCATAGCGTCGGAACCATTACCATGATGCACATCGAAATCGACAATCGCAATTTTCTTCGGACCTAATGATTGTGCATGTAAGGCACCGATAAAAACATTATTGAACAGGCAAAAACCTTCCGCGTGATCAGGAAAGGCATGATGACCGGGGGGGCGTACAGCGCAAAAGGCACGCGTCGTTTTTCCGGCGATGACATCCTCAGCGCTTTGGCATACGGCACCGACAGCCGTGAGGGCTGCCGCCCATGAACCGGGGGATACAACAGTGTCATTATCAATATAGGCCTGACCCCGATCCGGCATTATTTCCTCAAGACATTCTATATAGCGGGAATCATGGGCGCGCTTTATCCATTTAAGAGGCGCCTCGTCAGGGTTTATGCGGGGCAAGGCGTTAAACGGTGCCTTACTCAGCAGGGATAGAATAGCATCCAGCCTTTCGGGCGATTCGGGGTGCCCTTGGCCGGTCTGGTGTTCCAGTCCTTCGCGGGGTATATATAGAGTCAGAGTTGTCATGGTGAATCCTTATAAATGAATCACAGTACACATACAAACGTCGAATATCTGGCGCAAAGGCTGTTACAGCGCTGGGTGCCCAAATGGTATGAGGCTTTTCCTGATCCTGCTACGGGCGGATTTTATGAACGGTTGGCAAAAGGTTTCAAGCCGCGCATGGTAGGTAACCGTCGTTTGCTGACGCAATGTCGACAACTTGCCATTTATAGCCATGCTTACATACAGCGTCCCGACATTTTTAAGCCAGCATTGACGGCGCATTTTGAAGTTATGCTGGAGAAATATTTTGTGCCTGAAACAGGCGGGTGGCGCTTCAGCCTCGGCGACGGTGGATTGCCAGCTGACAATACATATGATCTTTATTCACTGACATTCGTCATATTCAGTCTGTCGCATTATTATCGTGCGACGAAAGATGACCGTGCGAAAGAGCACGCGGCGGCTATGCTGCAATTCATTGAGCGAAATTTTAAGCTGCCAGGTAAGCCTGGATATGCCGAGGCAATTGACGAGAATCTGAAACCCATTTTGCGCCAGCGCCGGCAAAACCCGCATATGCATTTGCTGGAAGCGTGTCTGTTCGCTGAGGAAACCTGGCCCGACCAGTCTGATTATCGTGCGATGTCTGATCATCTGGTGGAGTTGTTTCAGCAATATTTCTATATCCCGGATCGTAATATGTTATGTGAGTTTTTTACCGAGGACTTAAGGCCTGATCCGGGCATAGGTCATCGTGTTGAGCCGGGCCATTATTTCGAATGGGTATGGCTTTTGAAGAAGCATGCGGCCTTACGCAATGATCATACCCATCATGATGAAGTTTGTTTGCGTTTGCTGACGTGGGCTAACAAATATGGATGGGATAAAGTTTATGGTGGCATTTTTGATGTACTGACGCCTGAGGGCGTTGTGCTGACTGATACCAAACGCATATGGCCGTTTGCCGAGGCTTTAAAAGCGAATGCGCTTATGATTGATGCGGCGGGTGACCGGGATGAGATCAAGTCTCGCATGAAGGATATGGTGAATGTATTCCGCGAAAGCTATATGCAGGAACGTGGTTTCTGGGTCGAGTGGTTAAATCGTGATTTGTCACCAGCGACGGATTACATGCCGGGCACGACACCTTATCATGTATATTTTGGCATCATGGAAACCCGTTCAGTCATCCATGCCCGGGGTGAAAGCGTGTCGTTACGCTCTGGTATCGGTGTGCGGATCTATAGCTGGCGTCGTGATATTTCACGCGGCTTCCGTCAGTTCAAGCGCAAACTTCGTTTGATTACCTGATTACTGTTTTTCTACCGTGCCATCGGGCTTAATACGTATTACCTGCGTTTGCGGGGGTGCATAAGGATTAGCCGCTGGTGCAGCAGGGGCTACGGCACCTGTGGCATCCGTTGCCGGTGTTACAGGTTCTGGCGTTGCGGCTGGATTGGCTGCCGGATCCTGTGCTGCCGGATCTGTAGCTGCCGGGACGGTCTGTGCAGGCGTTATCGTTTGAGATACCGGCTTTGGTGATTCCTGAACAACTTCTGAGCTAGTGGGGGCGGCATTCATGTTGCCATCTGTTGTTGTAGGTACGGGCTGTGCTACCGGCTCAGCAATCGCAGGGGCAGGTTCAGGTGTTGCAGCTGGTGTTGGTCCCTCATGTACTGCTTCAGCTTTTACTTCCTCAACCTTATCTTCTTTTACATTTGATTCCTGACTTTTAGCGGCCATCTTTTTCTTAGGTTTCGGCTTTTCCTCCGCTACAGGTGCAGCATCTTGATATGCTAGCGGGTTTGTCGCCATCATACGCGCGTAATTCAATTCATCATCGGTGAGCTGGAAACCAACCAGAACCTCATAAGAGGAAGGAGGCGTGTCCGGGCGCAGCGGGATCACCTGACGGATTTTTTCCTGTTGTGCGATGGCGGTTTCACCCGCTTCATAACGAAGAGTAGCAGCGAAAACTTCTTTAGAGAGAATCTCGCCCGTTGGTGTCGTTACGGCAATAAAATAAGGATAAGCAAAGCTGCGGCTTTGTGTTTTCCATTCGCTGACCTTTGGTCCCAGTTGGCCATCAAATGTCAAAGACATGTCTATCGCGACTGTTTTATCAGAGAGGCTGCAAACAGACTCCAGATTTGCAAGGGAAACGCTGGAGATTTTTGTGCCGGGTGATGGTTGCGCCGGTGTTTCAAACTGCGTCAGGTTTTTCAGATCTTCTACTATGGCCACTTGCGGGCAATCTGCTGTGCTGGCCAATGTGCGCGCACTTGCGGCCACTTCTTCATTCTCGGCATCTTCACCATAGAAAGGTACATCAACAGATGTGATGGCATCTCCGGCCTTCTTCATGGTTTCGCATGCACTTAAAGACAGGGCCACCGCAGAAAGTGTGCCGAAATAGACAACATTACGGATTACGCGCATAAGAACCTCACCAGATTTTCCTGAAAATTGAATGGCATGACCATAAAATAGGCAGCCTTTGCGTGCAAGGGGCCTTATAAGCGAAATACTGGCTTTTCCCGGGCTTATGTCCTATATAAAGCGTATGGAAAAACAAGCCCTTACCATCCTATTGGCGGCGCCACGCGGTTTTTGCGCGGGGGTGGACCGTGCTATCCAGATCGTCGAGCTGGCGCTTACCAAATATGGATCGCCAGTTTATGTCCGGCACGAGATTGTCCATAATCGCTATGTTGTCGATGGCCTGAAAGAAAAGGGCGCTGTTTTTGTCGAAGAGCTGGATGAAATTCCAGATGATGGTCGTCCGGTCATTTTTTCGGCGCATGGTGTACCGAAAACCGTGCCTGATACCGCTAAGCAACGCGAAATGTTTTTCATCGATGCGACATGCCCTTTGGTGAGCAAGGTACATCGTGAAGCGGAGCGTCATTTTAAGAATGGACGCCAGATTATCCTGATCGGGCATAACGGACATCCGGAAGTAATTGGTACGATGGGACAATTGCCAGCAGGCGCTGTAGTTCTTATTGAAACAGTCGAAGATGTGGCGACACTGAAAGTCGATGATGAGAATAATCTTGCCTATTGCACGCAAACTACATTGTCTGTTGATGATACGGCTGCCGTTGTTGGGGCATTGAGAACGCGGTTCCCGACTATTGAAGGACCGCATAAAGAAGATATCTGCTACGCTACAACAAATCGCCAGGCGGCGGTTAAGGCAATCGCGGCTAAATGCGAAGCGTTGCTGGTGATTGGGGCACCTAATTCATCCAATTCAAACCGTCTTGTCGAAGTTGCCAAGAACCACGGTTGCGAAAAAGCCATGTTGGTGCAGCGTGCGTCAGATATTGACTGGCAATGGTTTAATGGCATCGCTGTGCTTGGTTTAAGTGCGGGTGCATCGGCACCGGACGTTCTAATCGATGAAGTGATCAACGCCGCTAAAGAGCGTTTCGATGTGAGGGTCGAAGAAATCCGTATCGTTGATGAGCATGTAACCTTTAAAGTGCCCAGCGCGCTTGTAGCTTAAGGTTAGGGCTTCAGCTCCTGACCGGATAATTGTGACATATAAGCCACGAAGTCGGCATCTTCACCTTGCATCAGCAAAGGCAGAGCCGCCTGGAAGTTTGGTTTTTTCAGCCAATCGCGGATGTAGTCTACCCAAGAGTTCCACATACGGCGATATTCAGGATCTTCTTCCCCATAGAGCAGAATGAAACTCCGTTCGAACAGCGATACGACCATTTCGTACAGGATGTATTGGCGGCGGGCATCTTCAGGGTCGTAAAGCGGCGTGCTGTGTAAATCAAGTTCAGGAAACTCAAATAACTTGTCCTGAATTTCGGTATAGTGATCCATCAGCTTGTCATAGATTTCCTGCTGTTCAATGCGGCGTTCTTTGCGTTCCTGATGCATGAACACAACGATGGCGAATGGAATACCGAACACTGTAGCGATATAACTCGCCAGTTCCATCCATTCCAGAAATGATCCAATACCTAACATGGCGATATCCTGCCACAGCTCGGGGGATATGAAAAGGTGGCGATATTTTCCTTATCAGCCTTGACCGTTCGCGGATTTCCGCCATTAAATGGTCCATGGCTGTTTTTACCCCCTTAAGCGAATCCCAGGTGCGCAATATTCTCGCCGATTATGATGTCGGCGATTATGCCAGCCATGAAGGCATTCTAGAGGGGGTCGAGAACTCTAACTTCCATGTCCAGACCGCCAACGGGGCACATCTTGTGCTCACGGTGTTCGAGCATCGGACCAATGTGAATGATCTGCCATTCTTCTTTGCTTACACTGACCATTTGGTGGGAATGGGTATTCCTTGCCCCGGGCCTATTCTGAATAAACGCCATGAAGCGTCTGTTGTTATCGAAGGGAAGCGGGCCGCTTTGTTTCCTTTCCTGGCAGGGCAATCATTAAAGGTTGCCGATTTGGAACCTGAACATTGTGAAGATCTGGGCAAGTTCGTTGCCCGTATGCATCTGGCTGTTGCTGATTTCACCATGGAACGTGAAAATGCATTATCTCTTGGCGGTTGGAAAAAACTGGTGGAAAAAACACGCGCCAAAGCTGATGAGGTGCAAACAGGTCTGGCGCAGCTGATTGATGATGAGCTTGCCTATCTTGAGCAAAACTGGCCGCAAGAGTTGCCGCGCGGCGCGGTTCACGCAGATATTTTTCCTGATAACGTATTCTTTTGCGATGATCGCGTCAGTGCGATTATCGATTTCTATTTTTCGGCAACCGATATGCTGGCCTATGATCTTGCGATTGTCGTCAATGCCTGGTGTTTTGATCAGAATTTCAAGTTCCGGCCCGATTATTATAAGGCGCTTATGAGTGGTTATGAATCAATTCGCCCGCTTTCTTACCGTGAGAAGGAAGCTATGCCCTTATTACTGAGGGCAGCGTCTATCCGGTTCCTTATGACACGTCTTCATGACTGGGTGTTCCATGATCCAAATAGTTTTGTGAAACCGCATGATCCGCTGGCATATGTCGCGCGCCTTAAATTCCATCAGACAGAAAAGCTGGCGGCATGAGTGACACTCCTAAACATGTTGAGATATACACCGACGGCGCCTGCAGCGGTAATCCGGGTCCTGGTGGCTGGGGCACGATCATGCGCTGGAATGGTCATGAAAAAGAACTGTCGGGGGGTGAAGTTGAAACCACCAATAACCGTATGGAGCTCATGGCGGTGATCAAAGGGCTGGAAGCATTATCACGTCGTTGCCGTGTGGAGCTTTATACTGACAGCCAATACGTCCAGAAAGGCGTTACCGAATGGATGGCGGGCTGGAAAAAGAAAGGCTGGCCTGACCGGATTAAAAATCAGGATCTCTGGCAGGAGCTTGATGTCTTACTGGCCAAGCATGATGTAAAAATGCATTGGGTACGCGGTCATGACGGTCATCCGGAAAATGAACGGGCAGATGCATTAGCGCGTGCTGCGGTTCCACGTAAGTAAATGGGCTTTTGCTAAGTCTTTGTAATCGAATCGATTCGCTTGCTGCAATGCCTCAATGATCTCCGTCAATTACCCGAATCTGATCTTTTTGTGGACGACTCTGGCTTATCCACAAGCTAGAAGGGGTGATTCCGGAAAGAAGGTGCGTTTTTAAGATTCCATTAAGCCTTTACGTCGAAGCTGTGGATATAGAGTTGAACAAAGGCCACAAGCAAGAGCCATAACCGTTGGACACACTGAGCAGAGTGTTTCCGACAAAGGAGGATCACATGAAGTACGACCACTTTGACAGATACTGGGTTGAAAGCCTTGGTGGCGATCACAGCGAGTTCATATACAACAAGGAACATATATCGCTGCCGCTACCGCCAGCCATCGAGAATGACTCCCGTTTCGAGATGGAAGTCTATGCGCGGTTCATGCGTCACCTGCGTCATGTCCCGAATAGCCGCATGGAAATCAAGATCCTGTCCGCTATCCAATTCACAGCGGATATCATGGATCATGGTGATGCACTGGTTGCCAAAACTTTGGTAGATCTGGGTTTACGCGCTCCGCGTAAGGCGTTTCCTGTCACGTTCCTCGATTTCGCCGACAAATGTGTCCAGCGTCGCGATTGGACGGCCACCTCTATTCCTCCGGCATCCGTCATGGCGCTTAAAGAGCATTGGGATCGTATCGGCGAAAACCGGTTTGCAACAGCCGGACGTGCGCATTACGCTGTCTTCAACGAGAACTTCTACGTCCGGGCATAACGGTTCGGGTATAGAGGGTGTGATCTGACTAGCAGGGAACGGTGTTTGACCGTTCCCTTTTTTGTTTGCTACTGGTTCTAATTGTTTGCAGGAGCCGAAAGCAGACGGCCAATCAGGCTGTCGATGCCGTTGCCGCCATTTCCATCAAATCCGCCCATCGAAGAATTCGAATACATCGGTTTCAGGCTGTTGCGTTGTTCGGCTACTCTCAGTGCGGCTGTCATGGTTTCTTTCCAGATTGCGGCGGGCAGTGATCCGCCTGTGACGGCTTTCATGGGTGAGTTATCGTCATTGCCAACCCATACGGCGCAGATCAGATTGCCTGAGAAACCGATGAACCAGGCATCGCGGAAATCCTGCGACGTTCCTGTTTTACCAGCGATGCGGTAACCGTTAATGGCTGCACCCTGGCCCGTGCCGACCTGAACAACACCTTCCATCATATATATCAGGTTGGCGATGCTATGTTCGCTGGCGACACGACGTTCTGATGCAAACGGCGCGCGTTCATATACTAAGCGGCCATCAGTATCCTTGATACGGATAATGCCGTAAGGAACCACGAGATAGCCACCACGTGCAATCGAAGCGTAGGCTGTCGCCATTTCAATAGGTGGGACACCGCTACTGCCGAGTGCCACGGAAAGATCGCGGTGCAGATCCGCTTTGATGCCCAGACGATGCGCTGTATCCACCACGGTGCTGGCACCGGCGTTATAGGCAAGCTGCACGGCCACGGTATTTAGTGAGCGTGCGAGGGCGAATTCCAGAGGTACTTCACCAAAATACTCATTCTTGAAGTTGGTGGGCTTGTAACGGCCATAGCTGACAGGGGCGTCATTCACCATGTCAGAAGGTTTCATGCCTTGTTCCAGGGCAGTCAGATACACAATCGGCTTAAATGATGAACCCGGCGGGCGCAGGGCATCTACAGCACGGTTAAACTGGCTTGTGCGGTAATCACGGCCACCAACCATAGCTAATACAGCACCATCGGTATCCATGACGACAACGGCGGCTTGGGAAACTTTTTTATCTTCACCTGATTCATCCAGTACACGCTTGATAGCGGCTTCCGCAGCAGACTGAATCTCAGGGATCATAGTCGTTTCGACAACCATATCGCTTGGCAATTCACCTGTCAGGCTGTTGAGATCGCTTACGATCCAGTCGGAATAGAAACGCTCTCCATTTCCTTCCACTGTGCGGCTTTCGGCGTCAATAGAACTGGTGTTGGCTTTCAGGTCTTTGTCTGTGATGTAACCGGCATCCTTCATGGCCGCGAGCACGACTTTTGTGCGTTCGGCTGATTTTTCAGGATTTGATGTAGGGGAATAGCGAGATGGTGCTTTTAATAAGCCTGCGATCGCTGCAGATTCGCGCAAGTTCAGATCTTTTGCTGACTTACCAAAGTAGATGCGTGAAGCCGCTTCCACACCGTAAGCGCCGCCACCCATATATACACGGTTCAGGTAAGCGCTCAGGATTTCATCTTTGGTGAGTTGAGTCTCCAGCCACACAGCCAGAATGGCTTCCTGGATTTTACGTTTCAGTTTTTGTTCCGGTGTCAGGAACAGGTTCTTTGCCAATTGCTGCGTGATGGTAGAGCCGCCATGCAGGCTACCGTGGCGCAAATTAGTTACAAGGGCGCGGGCGATACCAATCGGATCAAGGCCCCAGTGGCTATAGAAACGGCGATCTTCGATAGCGAGTACAGCTTGTACCAGATGGGGCGGCAGGTCTTTGACTTCGACGCTGATGCCTTTCAATTCGCCGTAGCGTGCCACAGTAGAACCGTCAAAAGCTTCAACCGTGACGGCATATTTTCGTTCGAAATGCGGGTCATCAATAATCCCTGGCAGTTCTGCTGCGTACCAAGCGATGACACCGGCCAAGGCTATGCAGCACCACAATCCGGCCACTAATCCAAAATGAATCAGCCTTCCGAGGGCTGATCCCTCATCATATGAATGTGCGCGTTTACGGCCTTTGCCTTTTGATGTCTTTTTGGAAGTCTTACGGGGTGCCATACAAATAATTTCCGGAACAATTTAATTGGCTTACTTATAGGTTATAGAGTATCGAAATGCCAGCATTTAGCACGTGCTTTTCCGGGGTATTTTCGTGACTTTTCGGGGGCAAATCGCCTTAGGTGCAGTCAATTAGATAGCGGCGACGGGCGGGGAATTGCTCTGTTTCCGGTGTTTCATCATCAAAAACGCCGCCACAGGCTTCGATCACCTTGATCGCGTGCTCGTCATCGGGGGCCACGGTAATCAGTGCTTTCTCAATACCGAGATAGTTTGCGAAGGGCAGGGCTTTCAACAGGATCTTTTTGCCGAACCCTTTGCCGCGCAGGCTGGGGCGGATTGCAAAATGAATGTGGCCACCCCATTTTTCAAGGTGCCAGTTTAAGCGGTGGCGGATATCAACTGTGCCCAGATATTCCTCGTCTTTTACGAGCCATAATACAGTTTCCGGTACAGGTTCGACCCAATCCTGATAAGGCTGATGCGGGTAACCGCGTTCAGCACGCAGAGCCTCGATAAAGGCCGGAAAATCGTTTCGGATGCGGTTAATGTCCTGATGCAGGTAACGGCCTTCCTCATGGTATTCCGCCAGCGCCGTCAGGAAGCTGTCTTTGTAATCAATGGCAGGGCGGACAAGTTTGGAGGCGGACATACAGGCATACTTTGTTGGTATTGAAATACCCCTGATTTTTCAGGGGCTTAAAAGTTAGATACCTGTTCCGCAGCGCAAGATCAAGAGTATGCCGGTTTTATCTTTTAAATCAGGGTGATAGTAGCAGCGTTATGGATAGATAAATCATAAGGGTGCCCGTCAGAATATTTAAGAATTTCCATGTCTCGGGTTTGGTAAAGAGCGGCCTTAGAAAGCGGGCACCATTACCCAGGCCGTAGAACCAGACAATACTGACGATGCAAATCCCCATCATGAAATAGATACGTGTGGTTACTGGCTGTGTCTGAGCCACCGCACCCAATAATAAAATTGTGTCCATCCATACATGAGGATTAAGCCAGGTAAAACCAATCAGAGAAAATAGAACCGAGCTGGAGTTGGTTGATGAGAAGGATAGTGTCTGGGTTTTCAATGCAGACCTGAATGACAAGAGGCCGTAGGTGAGTAAAAACCCGGCGCCCATAATTTTGAGCACGATGATAAAAACGGGGGCGTTACTGATTACAGACGTGACGCCAAATACGGCGCAAGCCGCCAGTATGATGTCTGAGACAATACAGAAGTTGACAACCAGCCCTACATGTTGCCGCTTTAAACCCTGGCATAGAACAAAATTATTCTGGGCACCAATGGCCACAATCAATGAGGCCTGGGTGATTATTCCCACATAGAAAGATTCCCAGGCCATCATGATTAGCGGTGCTTTAGCGGTATGTAGTTTATCAGGCGATTTTTTACATCGTCGCGTTTTTCCCGGTTTAACTGCTGCAGGGGTGTAAGGCCGGTTTTATCTACCTCCGTCGCCAGCCAGAAAGCCGCACGGCCATTCTGTTGGGGGAATGTCTGCGTAATCAGTTCTGCTAGTTCAGGGTCAGTATCCTGAATATGTTCAAGTGCCGCACGTCCTTGCTGAATGGCGGCTACCATGAAGTTTTTTCGAAGAACGCGCACGGCAATTTCTTTGTCTTTCAATACCAAAGTCATTTTTCTCTCCTTTTCTAGTAGCTATTAAGGGCAATTTGCTGTATTTAGTAAAATTAAATAAAATTAATAATATTAAGAAAAGCTAATGATTATAGATCATCTCCATTTGTCGGCTTTTACAGCCATACTGCGTGAAGGCAGTTTTGAGAAAGCGGCCCAAAGCCTTTCTGTCACGCCGTCTGCTATTTCGCAGCGCATACGTGCTTTAGAAGAAAAAATGGGCGTCTTGCTGATCATCCGTGAAATGCCGTGTCGGCCCACAGCGGAAGGTGTAAAGTTTTATCGTTATGCACTGCAGATGGAGATATTGGAGAAAGACCTGCTGCACGATCTGAACAGCATGCAGGAAACACCATCGCGCGCATTACCGGTGGCTGTGAATGCCGACAGCATTGATACATGGTTCAATGAGGCCATCTCAGGATTCTCTAGATCAACAGGAGAGTCTCTGGAGATATTCCCGGATGATCAGGAACATACAGCGCAATGGTTGAAAGAGGGGCGTGTGCTGGGGGCTGTCACAACATCATCTAAACCTGTTCAGGGATGCCGTATTGAGAAATTAGGCTCCATACGATATTTGCCGATGGCGACGCCTGAATTTATCAAGAAGCATTTTGCAGGTGGTGTGAATAAAGAGAACTTTGCAAGCGCTCCTATGGTGGCGTTTAACCGCAAAGATAGATTCCAGTTGGAGTTTATAAAGAAGATCCATGGTCGGTTGCCAAAAACCGAGCCATTAACCAGTTTTGTCCCTTCAACATATGCTTTTCATGAGGCTGTGGCTTCTGGCTTAGGGTGGGGCATGGTGATTGAATCGATAGGGCAGGAATATTTGAAGAGGCGCCGCTTGGTCAACTTTCTGCCGGGCAAGGATATGAGCTATACGCTTTACTGGCAGAGCTGGCGTTTAACATCGCCCACGCTGGACGCTTTGACGAAAGCCGTCAGGAAAGCGGCAAAGGATAATCTGGTTTAGATCAGGAAGATGGTGGCAAGACCAAGGAAGGCAAAGAAGCCAACAATATCCGTCATGGTAGTCAGGAATACCGATGAGGCGACAGCAGGGTCTGCACCGATGCGATCCAACACAATGGGAATAAAAGCCCCAAAGAATCCGGCTGTGATCAGGTTAATAATCATGGCGGCACCGATAACACAGCCGAGCATAGGGCTTTGGAACCATAGCCCTGCTGTTGTGCCAATCATGACAGCGAAAAGCAGCCCGTTAATGGCACCAACACCGACCTCCTTCATCAGAACCCGGCGTTCGTTGACGCGTGAAAGTTCATTCGTAGCAAGAGAGCGCACCGCCACGGCAAGCGCCTGGGTCCCCGCGTTACCGCCCATGCCTGCGACAATCGGCATCAGCACTGCCAGTGCCACCAATTGCTGAATGGTATCACTAAAGAAAGAAATAACCGTTGCGGCCATCAGTGCCGTAAACAGGTTGATAAATAGCCAGCGAAAGCGTGATGAGGCAGTGGAGATCACGGCGCGGTAAAGGTCGCTTTCACCCACACCACTCATGCGTAGCATATCTTCCTGTGCTTCTTCATCGATAACGTCAACGACGTCATCAATTGTGATCATGCCGATCAGGCGTTCCTCTTCATCCACAACGGGTGCAGACGTAATATCTTCGCGCATGAACATCTGCGCCACTTCTTCCTGGTTCATTGTTGCCGGAACCGGGTGAATATCATCAAGTTTCAGGTGATCGATCTTTTCTGAGCGACGCGCACGGATAACGCGGCTTAGCGGAATTTCTCCTACAACTCGATAAGTAGGTGTAATGACGAACAAATCATAGAAGTAATCGGGCAAATCATCGCCTGCTGCACGCAGATAATCGATGGTCTTGCCCACAGTCCAGAATTGCGGGATGGCTACGAATTCGCGCTGCATCAGGCGACCTGCGCTATATTCAGGGAAGCTCAAGCCCTCCACGAGGGCGATACGCGTGCTGGCGGAAAGATTGTGAATGACGTCTTTGCGGGCATCTTCGTCAATGTTTTCAAGCAAACTCAGGGCGTCATCGCTGTCCAGTTCTGAAATGATAGCGGCCACGTATTTGGGCGGCATTTTGGAAAGCATCTGGCTTTGCAGTTCATCATCCAGTTCTGAATATGTTTCAGGGCTGAATGCGGCAGCATGCTGGGAGAGAAGCATGCTGCGCTCTTCCTCGCTCACTTTTTCCAGCAGATCGGCGGCTTCGGTGGCAGAAAGTTCACTGATGATATGGACAACGGCATCATCGTAACCACTGTGCAGGGCTTCGGTGATCTCCTCAATGCGGTCATCGCTCAGGACATAGGGAGACTCTGACTCAGGTTCTTCTGAGTCATTTGCATTCTGGCGCAGCAAGTCCAGAAGGTCCTCGTCCTCTTTCGTCATTCCGGCTCTCGGTTAGACCCAGCGTCAGACGTTCATAGCCGCTTGTCTGATCTGGTCGGTTTTGTGTTCGGCATCGTAAATCTGGGCTTCGACGGTAGCGACCGCCGTCACGTTCACGATACCACGAGGAGTAATTGATGTCGAAACGATATGCGCTGGGCGTTCCATGCCCAGCAGCATAGGGCCAATGGCAATCGCATCGCCCAGAACCTTCAGCATATTGAAGGCAATGTTCGCGGCATCAACATTCGGCATGACGAAAACATTGGCTTCGCCTGTCAAGGTTGAGTTTGGCATAACAACTTCGCGAATGGTCTGGCTTAGGGCTGCATCGGCATTCATCTCGCCATCAATTTCCAGATCAGGGGCGCGATGTCGAATATCTGCCAGTGCTGCCTGCATCTTAAATGCGCTATCATTCTCATGAGTTCCAAAATTGGAATGAGAGAGCAGGGCTACTTTTGGCTTTATGCCAAAACGTTGCACCGCTTCAGCCGCCATCAATGTCATTTCACTGAGTTGCGCAATGCTGGGGTCCGGGTTCACATGCGTGTCTGTAATGAAGTATGTGCCTTTGTTCATGATCAGGGCGCTCAAAGCTGCCGGACTTTCAACGCCGGGCTGAAGGCCGATGATATCACACACATGTTTCATATGGTTCTGGTAGTTACCAATGGTGCCGCAGATGATGGCATCCGCATATCCTTTGGCAACCATCAAGGCGCCAATCACTGTAGGATTGGTACGCAGTCTTGTGCGTGCTACAGCAGGGGTAACACCACGACGTTCCATCATCTTATGATAGTCGTTCCAGTATTCGCGATAACGCGGATCGCTTTCAGGATCAATCAGTTCGAAATCCTTGTTTTCCTCAAGGCGCAGATGCAGGCGTTTAATGCGTGTTTCAACGACAGAGCGGCGGCCAATCAGCACGGGTTTTGCAAGGCCGTCATCAACAACAATCTGGATGGCGCGCAATACGCGTTCTTCTTCGCCCTCGCAGTATACGACACGTTTGGGTTCGGCTTTCGCACGTGTGAAGAGCGGGCGCATCGCCATGCTGGTACGGTAGGTATAGGATTGCAGTTTCTCGCGATACGCATTCCAGTCTGTAATTGGGCGTGTTGCGACGCCTGTTTCCATCGCCACTTTGGCCACCGCCATCGGTAACTCCACAATCAGGCGTGGGTCGAATGGTTTCGGAATCATGTAATCAAGACCGAATACCAGTTGTTCCCCACCATAGACAGCAGCGACTTCAGCGCTGACTTCCTTGCGCGCCAAGTTGGCAATGGCATGGACGCAGGCAATTTTCATTTCCTCATTAATCGCGGTAGCGCCTACATCAAGAGCACCCCGGAAGATGAACGGGAAGCAGAGAACGTTGTTTACCTGGTTGTTGTAATCGGAACGGCCTGTGCAAACCACGGCGTCCGGTTTCACTTCACGCACTTCCTCGGGCAGGATTTCCGGTGTTGGGTTGGCCAGCGCCAGAACCAGTGGGGACTTGGCCATTTTCTTGACCATATCTTTCTTCAGAACTCCGGCGGCAGAGAGGCCGAGGAACACGTCGGCATCTTCAATCGCGTCATCCAGCGTGCGTGCGTTTGTTTCAACGGCGTATTGCGCTTTTTCAGGGTCCATGTTGCCGACGCGACCTTTGTAAACTACACCGTCACGATCAGTGACGATGATGTTGTCTTTCGGTAGTCCGAGGCTCACCAGTACGCCCAGGCAGGCGAGGGCCGAAGCACCCGCACCACTGGTGACCAGTTTGATATCTGTGATTTTTCGTTTGGAAATATGTAGCCAATTGGTCAGTGCTGCACCCACGATAATCGCTGTGCCGTGCTGATCGTCGTGGAATACGGGAATTTTCATGCGCTTGCGCAGTTCGCGTTCTACTTCGAAGCACTCAGGGGCTTTAATGTCTTCAAGGTTGATGCCGCCGAATGTCGGCTCCAATGAGGCAATGATTTCGATCAGTTTCTTAGGATCTTTTTCGTCGATCTCGATATCAATTGAATCGATGTTGGCGAACTTCTTGAACAGGACGGCTTTGCCTTCCATCACAGGCTTGGATGCCAGTGCGCCGATATCACCCAGGCCCAGAACGGCCGTACCGTTAGAGATCACAGCCACGAGGTTACCACGTGATGTGTAATCGAGAGCCTTTAGAGGATCTTTCTCTATCTCTTCGCAAGGGGCAGCTACGCCCGGGGAATAAGCCATCGCAAGATCACGCTGGGTCGACATGGCTTTGGTCGGGACAATCGCAATTTTTCCGGGGGTGCCGATGCGGTGATATTCAAGGGCGGCTTCGCGGATAGAATCTTTCATAAAAACCTCAATCAAACCGGGAGATTCCGGGCGTGTATGGATGCAGCACGAGTGTGCCGGAAATATGGCAAGAATGAAAGCCTGCGGGAAGGGCTTTAATTACAGGTCAGCTATGTAAGGGGTTGTTCGCAAATGCGAAATAAAAAGAAAGATGGTGCGGTCGAGAAGACTTGAACTTCCACGGGTTGCCCCACAGCGACCTCAACGCTGCGCGTCTACCATTCCGCCACGACCGCACAGAAATGGAGGCTGTTAGGTATCAAATAAGCTTTCCGACTGCAAGTCTTTAAAACAAGGCAAACTGCTATAGATTGATAGCGACGCAAAACCCAGAAGGAGAGGTGTTGTTATGAAAAAGATTGTGGCGCGGACCTTAAACTTTACACTCACAGGCGTGGCGTTGTTTTGCCTGAGTGCCCCGGCTATGGCGCAAGCGCCTGCAGAGGCCCCGACACCCAGCGCTATTTCTCTGGTGAATGATGCTGGTAAAAATGTGGGCAGCACCCTGATCCGGGAGGGGGAGGATGGTCTTTTACTGACGGTTGAAGTTGAGGGTTTGACACCGGGATGGCATGGCCTGCATGTGCATGCTGTCGGGGCGTGTGACGATCATGCGGATCATTTCAAAAAGGCAGGAAGCCATCTGGCTGAAGCAGGCGAAAAGCACGGGTTCCTGAGTGCTGAAGGCGCGCATAAAGGTGATTTGCCGAATATCTGGGTTCATGAGGATGGTACGGCCAAGGTTGAAATTTATACCGAAGAACTGGATATGGCAGATCTGAAAGATGCCGATGGTTCAGCCCTTATGATCCATGCGGGCCCGGATGATTATAAGACTGATCCATCAGGTTCTTCAGGTGACCGTTTGGCTTGTGGTGTTCTAAAGTAAGGAAAAAATTAACCACTGATGGACACGGATAAACTATTTTTGATAAGAATTATCCGTGTTTATCCGTGGTTTTAATAATAAGTGACAAGATACTGTAGTGGCAGTAGTTTATAGTCATGGAAATCAAGGCCTCAGACGATCTTGTTGAATACCCGGATGCGCTTTCTGTTATGGAGCAGCGCGTTGCGGATATTCGTGCAAGCGCCGCGCCGGAGATGCTCTGGTTATTGGAGCATCCACCGCTATATACGGCAGGCACAAGTGCCAAGGCTGTCGATCTTCTCAATCCCCGGTTTCCTGTTCTTGATACGGGACGTGGCGGCGAGTACACCTATCATGGACCGGGACAGCGTGTCGGCTATGTCATGCTTGATCTTAAGCGGCGTCAGCGTGTTCCTGATATCAAGCGCTACGTCTGGCAACTGGAAGAATGGATCATCCGTGCCCTGCGTGAATTTGGCATCAAGGGTGAACGTCGTGATGGTCGCGTCGGGATATGGGTGGCGCATAACGGTACTGAATCCAAGATTGCAGCACTGGGTGTCCGCATCCGTCACTGGGTCACGTATCACGGCATTTCGATCAATGTTGATCCTGACCTATCGCATTTTCAGGGCATCGTACCGTGCGGCATCCGGGAGTTTGGCGTGACATCATGTCATGATCTGGGAGTCAAAATCTCAATGAATGACCTGGATACGGCGTTGATGAAACACTGGGATGAGGTATTTGAGGCGGATCAGCCCGGTATAGGCGCTTTAAAGGCTTCAGCCTGACTTTTTACGAAAATCTGCAATTCCGTAGCGAACCGGGTCAGCGTATCACGGACGCGATCACCTTTTAAGTGGTCATAAGTAAGGGAAGACTGATCCATATACAGATCGCGGGCAATCTCAATCTGTAAACTATGGCGACCCTCTTCTGGGCGGGCTGTTGTGCGGATTAATTCACCACCGGGATAGGGGCTGTTCATGCCGACTGTCAGGCCCTCACGTTTCATGAATTCTTTTACAAATGCGACGAGAGGTTTGGCGGCAGATTTGCCATACAGGTCACCTATGATGATGTCCTTGTGTATAGGCGGGTCCTGTCGGGGGACAGAATGAAAATTAAAATGTATTGCCAGATCATGATGTTGATAGGCATTGTTCATTAATGTTGTCAGGGCGGTGTAGTAAGGAATGTAGTAATCATCAATTCTTCTTTTTACTTCTGAAACAGTGAGTTCTGCCCCTTCATTGAATGCTTGTGTTAATGTTCCATCCTGACGCTTTAGCAAGAATGGAATTAATCCCATCCCCTTGCGTACATTAGCTGTCAATTTGTGAGGGTAAGGCCAGTATTCTTTGAAAATGCTGGGATCGATTTCAGTGATGGCGCGGTTAACATCGATTGTAGTGCGCGGTATCTGTGTTTCCAGAACGGGGATACCCGTAGTAGGAACATTGGATAGCAGGCGGTCAATAAAGGCGTCCCAGAGCCAGGATTCATTATACCCGCTATGCGGATTATCGAAAACGATAGGTGATGTCGTTTTCGTATCCGGTTTATGGATGATCACAGGCTTTTGTTCGGTCATGGGTCATCCATATCGGGATCGATAATCGATTGCAAGTTATCGTGGGAATTGTAAAAGGTGAGTTGGGGGAAAGTGTTTTTATGTCGGACGCGCTGCACCGGATATTGTTAGGCCTGCAGGAGCTTTATCCTGAAAAAGTCGATCTCTCGTTGGACCGGCTGTACCGGCTTTTGGGCAAGCTGGGTAACCCGCAGGACAAAACGCCACCTGTCATTCATGTGGCGGGAACAAATGGCAAGGGATCGACCATCGCCTATCTGCGTTCGGTCATGGAGGCTGCGGGATATAAATGCCATGTTTATACCTCGCCCCATCTGATCACTTTTAATGAGCGTATCCGCCTTGCAGGAGAGTTGATCAGTGATGATTTTCTGATTCAGATTCTTGATGAAGTACGCACCGTAAATGGCGGAGAAAAAATTACATTCTTTGAAATTACAACGGCGGCAGCTTTCCTGGCTTATTCCCGCGTGCCTGCCGATGTGTTGTTGCTTGAGGTAGGTTTGGGTGGATTGAATGATGCAACGAATGTTGTTCGTAATCCGTTTATGACGATCATTACCACCATTTCTTTCGACCATGTTGACTGGCTGGGGCGTTTATTGCCCGAGATTGCGGCGCAAAAGGCCGGGATCATGAAACCGGGGGTTCCCTGCGTTATCGGTCAGCAAATGTCATGGGCGCAGGAACAGGTTATGCCTGTTTTTGCGGAAAAGGCTGCGGCATTGGGTGTGCCCTTAATCTGGAATTGGGGTGTGGTTTGCCGTGAAGCGCAGATGCGTCTGACACTGGCCGGGCAGACGTTCATTTACCCGCAGCCTAACCTGGAAGGCGAGCATCAATGCTGGAACGCTGGTGCGGCGATTGTTGCGCTGAAGTCACAGTATTTTTTCAGAATTGATGAAGAGGCTATCGTGCAGGGGCTTCGGCATGCTGAATGGCCGGGTCGGCTGGAGCATATAAAGCGGGGTAGCCTTGCGGAAGGCCTGCCTGCCGGGTGGGAGCTTTGGTATGACGGCGGCCATAATGATAGTGGCGGGGAAGTTCTGGGGCGTTATGTCGGCGGATGGGCGTCCGAGGGGCCGGTGCATGCCGTGGTCGGAATGCTGAAAAGCAAGGACCCGGCTGTATGTCTTGGCCCGGTTCTGTCGCACCTTGAAACGCTTTCGACATTCTCGTTCCCGAATGGCCCGTTTGATCAAACAGGTCCCAGCTATCCGGCGGAAGAATTGTCTGCTGTGCTGAAAAATCATCGTACCGATGTTCCGGCTTATGCTTCGTTGAAGGATGCTGTGCGTGCGGTGGTGAATGATAATGGTAAGCCGGGACGGATTTTGGTGACGGGAACTTTATACGCATATAAAGAGCTGTTTTAATCAGCGGCAATGGCTTGCGTCTGTGATGCTGTGTAATCAATCAGCCACTGAGACAGTTTCTCAATATCAGATTTTAGCGCATTGAAGTTCTTGTTCTTTGTGATTTTGCGCTCATCCCAATACAGGCCCTTGTTAATTTCGATCTGCAGGCTGTAGCGGCCCATGATGGGGTTGCTGTATCGACGCACCAGTTCAACGCCTTTGTAAGGGCTGTTGACAGCGACGCCATACCCGAGACCTTTGAGATAATCCCTCACATCGCGTGTAAATTCCGGCAGGCAGGTCGTGCCGTTACGATCACCGAGTACGAAATCAGGTTGGCCATTATTCATGCGCCTTCCTGTACGGGGGAAGGGTGTTACGCTTCCCAGTGAAGGCATAGAGTGCCAGTTGATATGCCAGACCTGAACGTAATGCGCACGTGCTTCATTCAATAAAATTTCGAGAGCGACGTGATAAGGTTTGTAATAATTTTCAATACGCTGCTGAATCTCGTTCACATAGAGCTTGCGATCATAGACAAAAAGGCCCGGCTTTATATAGCGACGAATGAGGCCGATGCCGGCTTGTGCGCGATCCGTCGGGTTTAATTCCCCGGGCCATTGTTCAGCCAGGATTTCAGGTTCGATGTCATCCAGGGCGCGGTTCGTATCTATATAGGTACGGGGGAATTCGCTGCAGAGGAGGGGAATGCCCATACTGGGAATATTTTCCAGAAGTTCGTCAACATGATTGTCTTCCCCCCGGCGCAACATGTCGGTATCGCAGGTATAATTGAAATCTGCCGGGTAGGTGCGGCCGCTGTGGGGTGAGTCAAATACCAGCGGCGAGGGCTGGGGCGTATTTTTCAGGGTATAGACCCCTGTTATGGAGTTCTTGAGTAGATCCCGGTTCATGGTTATATGTTTAACACGTTTATTTCTTTAGAGGACTGAAAATGCACGATATTGCCGCGATACGCAAAGATCCCGCCGCTTATGACAAAAACTGGGCGCGTCGTGGCTTGTCCTCCCAGACGCCAGAGATACTGAAACTGGATTCCGAGCGCCGTGCCGTGCAAACAGAAATGCAGGATCTGCAGAATGCCCGCAACACCAAGTCCAAGGAAATCGGTGCGATCAAGGCCAAGGGTGGCGATGCGACAGCCATCATGAATGAGGTGGCATCTATGAAGGATCGCATGGCCGAACTGGAGCAGCGTGAGGCAACATTGGCGGAAGCGCTAAACCAACACCTCGCCAGCTTGCCGAATTTGCTGGATGACGATACGCCGGACGGCAAGGACGAAAACGATAACAAGGAAGTTCGTAAAGTCGGTGAGCCGAAAAAACTGAACAGCCAGACCCCTGAGCATTTTGAAATCGGCGAGGCGCTGGGCATGATGGATTTCGAAACCGCTGCCAAGATGTCAGGCAGCCGTTTCACGATCATGCATTCAGGTTTGGCACGAATGGAGCGTGCGCTGGCGCAGTTCATGCTCGATACGCATACGCAGGAACATGGTTATACCGAAGTGTCGCCGCCCCTGCTGGTCCGTGACAATGCGCTTTACGGCACGGGACAGTTGCCAAAGTTTGCGGAGGATCTTTTTCATACAACATCAGATCATTGGCTGATACCCACCGCCGAAGTGTCACTGACCAACATTGTTGCCGATATGATTATCGAGGGTGATGACGACTTGCCGCGCCGCTATACAGCACACACGCCATGCTTCCGCTCAGAGGCGGGTTCTGCGGGTAAGGATACGCGCGGCATGATCCGCCAGCACCAGTTCTACAAGGTAGAGATGGTCAGCATCACAACACCGGACCAGAGTGTTGCCGAGCATGAGCGCATGACGCAGTGTGCCGAGAACACCCTGAAAAAACTGGAATTGCCGTTCCGCACGATTTCGCTGTGCGCGGGTGATATCGGTTTCGGTTCGCGTAAGACCTATGACATCGAAGTATGGCTGCCGGGTCAGGACCGCTACCGCGAAATTTCCAGTTGTTCGAATTGTGGTGACTTCCAGGCGCGCCGCATGAAAGCGCGCTTCCGTAAAAAAGGCGAGAAAGATACGCAATTCGTCCATACCCTGAATGGTTCAGGGCTGGCTGTTGGCCGTGCGTTGATTGCGGTCATGGAAAATTATTATGACCCGACTGACGGCGGCGTGTTCGTTCCGGCTGTGCTGAAACCATATATGGGCAAGATTGAAAAATTGATGCCGTTAGCTTTACCGAAGGTGCAAAAGGCCGCTGTTTAACATTATTGATGACAGAAGCCCTATGCTTTAGGCATGCCCGGATAGAACTTAGCGATAGCTAGGGCTGTCATAACGATGACTAGGCCGAGCAGAGTGTACCAGCTGAATTGATCCTGTCCAGTAATCGCGAGAAGCAGCGCGGATAGGATAGGAATAGAGAAACTGGCAAAGCCCATCAGGCGCTGATTGCCGTATTTTATGCCGTAATCCCACAATATATAGCCTGGCATGAGGACCAATGATGCGATCAGGCAGATGATAAATCCATGTGTGGGCGGCATGGGTGCACCAAATCCAATCATCCATACCAGAAGATTAATGATCCCGCCGACCAGCAGGATCAAGCCCAAGGCACTGGATGGTATCGCGGGGTGTCGTGCGGAAATGGCGGAGAAAATGCTCCATGTCAGGGCAGCAACGAGTCCAAACACGTGTCCCCATGTCAGGGTGAAACTGCCGAGATCGAGTCCGCGTCCGATCAGGACAGTCAGCACGCCCAGAAAGCCACCTGCCAGTGCGATGAAATGGTGTGGCTTCAGAGGGTTCTTTAAACTGATGGCAGTAAAAATGACAACCAGCATCGGCCATTGGTATATAAACAGTAACGCCTCCAGCGGGGGCGCATATTGTATGGCCGCAACCCAGCAGGCACCCTGAAAGCCGATGCCGATAATACCGATGCCCATATACCAGTAGGGGATTTTTTTCCATTCGGGGCGCGGGTCATGTCCCCGCTTTAACCAATAGGCCACGAAAATCAGGAAACCGATAATCATTTCGGTGCCATAATAAAGAAATGGTTGTACTCCTTTAGCGGCGGCGATAAATGAGGCGGCGGAAGCCCATAAAAGAACTGCCGTCAGGCCTGAAAATGTTCCTTTTTGATGCCGTATCAAATATGTCTCCCTTGATATGGGGTGTCATAGCATGGGAAGAGATGCAAAATCATTTCTTTCTTGGTTCCCGAGGCGTTTGGATTTAGAATTTACAGAGTCATTCGACACATCCTGATTATTCATAACTTCAAGCGCCATGAACGACCCTATCAGTTCCCACGACAGAAAGGTCTGTCATCTTATCCTAAGATTGCGTGAGCAGGGCATCACCGAGGTTGATGTACTGGATGCGATTGAACGTGTGCCGCGTGAAATATTCGTGCCGCCTGCGATGCGGGATCGTGCGTATGAAGATATTGCGCTGCCGATTGGGCGGGGACAGACCATCAGTCAGCCCTCGGTTGTGGCCTTAATGACGCGTGCCCTCGAAATTAATAACCGACATATCGTGCTGGAGATTGGTACAGGGTCTGGCTACCAGACCTGCATTCTCGCCTGGCTCGCACGTCGTGTTTACACCATTGAGCGCCATGTGCCCTTGTTGAAGCAGGCCGAGCAGATTTTCAAAATGCTTAATATTCGGAACCGTAGTAACATCACGACGCTGGCAGGGGATGGCATGAAGGGCTGGCCTGCACAGGCACCGTTTGATCGTATTATTGTTACGGCAGCGGCACGTAAGAAGCCACCGCAAGAATTGCTGGATCAATTAAAAGTAGGCGGCCTGATGGTTATTCCTGTGGGGGATATTGGTGACCAGGTCTTGCGTTTATACAAGAAAGAATCAGAAGATACTTATGCCATTCGTGATCTGGCACCGGTACGTTTTGTGCCGTTACTGCCGGATATTGCCCCCGATAACGACGTCATAGAGATAAGCGATGAGATGGCATTTGCCTGACAGATGCCGCGTTATGGGCGTGGCGCTTATGGCTATGCTCTCTTTAACGGCGTGCAAAACAATTTCACTGGGGAGCAGTGACCAACCCGCAACATTTGTGCATTATGGCCAGGTGGGTGGCGCGCAGAGCGTGGGTATGCACACGGTGCTTCCGGGGGATACGGTTTATAATATTGCACAACGTTATAATCTGGCGCTTCAGGATGTTATCAATGCCAACAGCCTGCAGGCACCTTATGCTTTAACTCAGGGCACACGTATCAAGCTGACGCCGCCCCAGAGCTATAAGGTTAGGGAAGGCGATACGGTTGAATCTGTCGCGCGCGTATTTAACACCAGCCCGAGCCAGTTGACGCGTCTGAATAATCTGCATGCCCCCTATAAATTGACCGAAGGGCAAATGGTACGGTTGCCACCCTCTATCAAGGCACCGCCGCCGCTTTATACTTCTGAAATGCTGGCGGCGCGCCGTGCCTCACAACGTACAAATGTTGCCGTTTCTGGCGAGCCTATGCCGGAGCCGGTTTATGAAGAACCGATTGAAATGTCAGCGGCGGCTCCCGCAGCCGTTGAGCGTGAAGTATTATCTTCGCCAGCGCCCGTGACGGCAGAGCCGTTAGGCGCGCCACCCATGCCGACAGCATCTGTCAATCCTGCCGCTATGCCAGCACCTTCGCAGAAGGCCGTGAATGCAGGTTCAACCGATGTCCCGGCTCGCGCTGGCAGTAAATTTATATGGCCTGTCGATGGACCGATTATTTCTACATATGGTCCTAAGGCCGATGGACGTTCTAATGACGGCGTTAATATTAAGGCCGCTAAGGGTACAACCGTGCGCGCAGCGGAGAACGGTGTTGTCGTTTATGCGGGTAATGAACTGACGGGCTATGGCAATCTTGTTCTTATTCGTCATGCTGACCGATGGATGACGGCCTATGGTCATATGGACAGCGTTGTGGCAACCAAGGGTATGACCGTTAATCGGGGACAGGCTATCGGCACAGTAGGGGCGACAGGTTCTGTTGATGGACCACAGCTTCATTTTGAAGTCCGTCGGGGAACTGAGGCGCTGAATCCTGAAAGTTATCTGGCGCGGCAGGGAAGTTAATTCTTCTGCAATATGAAAATTATATAGGCTGATGCCTGTGCAGAAATGCTGGGAAGGACTTGTTTTTGCAGGTCTCGCGGCTATAGTCCTCTTCCATATCCATATTGCTATACAAGGAAATGCAAAAATGCTGATTTCTGCTGCTTATGCGGCTTCGGATGCGGCTACGGCTGCTGTTGGCGCTCCCTCCACAGGTGAAGCGATGATGCTGAACCTGCTGATGGTTCTGGTTCTGGTCATTCTGTTCTATGTGCTGCTGATTATGCCGCAACAGCGTCGTTTTAAAGAACATACAGCCATGCTCAAAAAAATGGGTAAGGGCGACAAGGTTCTGACTGCTGCGGGTTTTATCGGTACGGTTGATCATGTTGTCGAAGGCAAGGACGAAGTGATCGTTGATCTGGGTAATGGTGTGAAAGTGACAGCTTTGCTGTCGACTATTCAGATGCGTATCGACGACAAGGCCAAGGACGCCAAAGGTACTGTTTGATTTTCTAAACTCTCGCGGAAGTTTCTGCCATGATTTATATGTCGCGCTGGAAAGCGATCCTGACCATCGTATTATCTGCGCTCAGCATCGCTTATTGCGTTCCCAACCTTGTGGGCAAAGAAGGCCAGGCATGGCTACAGCAAAACGTGCCCTCATGGCTTCCGAATAAAACAGTGAACCTTGGCCTTGATCTGCGAGGCGGTTCGCATCTGCAGCTACAGGTTGACGTGGATAGCGTTATCCGTGCTCGTGCAGAAGACCTGGTTAATCAGGCGCGCCCTGACCTGCGTGCTGAAAAAATCGGTTATACCAAAATCGTCAGTATTCCGGGGGGTATGCGTTTGACCCTGAAAGATGGTGAGGACGTCAATAAGGTGCGCCGCGTATTGCGTGGTATCGATAACACCATGGATATCGTGGTGAGCGAGGATCGCAAAACTGTGGAAGCCAAGCTAAGTGAAGCTGGCCTGAAACAAATACGCGATCAGACTATCGACCAGTCGATTGAAATCGTGCGTCGCCGGGTTGACGAAAGCGGTACAAAAGAACCCAGCATTGCCCGCCAGGGTGATGATCGCATTATCGTTCAGCTCCCCGGTGTTGATGATCCCCAGTATATTAAAGACATGCTGGGCAAAACGGCTAAGCTGAGTTTTCACCTGGTTGATCTGGGTGGTGAATCATCATCTGGCACGCGTTCCTTGCCGATGCAAGATAACCCGGGCCAAATGATCTCCATCCAGCGTAAGGCGCTGATTACCGGTGATATGCTGGTCACTGCCCAGCCTGCATTCCAGGACGGCATGTCGGTTGTCAGTTTCCGTCTGAATGCGATTGGCGCCAAGAAGTTCTGTGAAGTGACACGTGCGAATACGCAAAAGCCATTCGCCATCGTTCTTGATAATGTTGTCCTGAGTGCGCCGAACATTAATGAACCTATCTGCGGTGGTGCGGCGATTATTTCCGGTAACTTTACTGTGCAGGAAACCAACGACCTTTCCATTCTTCTGCGTGCGGGTGCTTTGCCTGCACCGCTGCATGTTATGGAAGAACGTACGGTCGGTCCTTCGCTCGGTGCTGACTCGGTGGAAGCCGGTAAGACAGCCTGCCTCATGGCGGTTCTGTTCGTTACTATCATGATGTGCAGCGTTTATGGCCTATTTGGTGTTTTTGCTTCACTGACGTTATGGATTAACATGGCGATGATTCTGGCGGTCATGTCCATTCTGCAGGCGACGCTGACACTGCCTGGTATTGCCGGTATCGTTCTGACGATCGGTCTGGCGGTTGATGCCAACGTGCTGATTTATGAACGTATGAAAGAAGAACTGCGTTCGGGCCGTTCGATTGGTTCTGCGCTGGATACGGCCTATAAGCGTGCCCTGACCACGATTACCGACTCCAACCTAACGTCATTAATTGCGGCGATGATCCTGTTCTCATTCGGTACGGGTCCTATCAAGGGTTTTGCCGTCACTATGTCTATCGGTGTGGCGACATCATTCTTCTGCGCCATGATGCTGACGCGTCTTATGATCGTTACATGGTTACGTGTCTATAAGCCCAAAGCGATCCCGGTATAAGGTATTAGAAAGATAACATCATGATCCTTAAACTTATCCAGCTTGTTCCCGAAGGTACGAAGATCGATTTCTTCGGCCACCGTTTCTATGCCATGTTTGCCAGCTTTGTGATCATTGTGGGATCGCTGAGCTGCGTAGCGGTGAAGGGCCTAAACTTTGGTATCGATTTCACGGGCGGTACCGTTATTGAAATCCAGGTGCAGGCAGATCCTGATCTGGCTAAATTGCGTTCCGAACTGAACGAGTTGCATATGGGGGATATTTCCCTGCAGGAGTTCGGTGATAAACGTGACCTGATGGTCCGGTTGCCCCAGCAAGATGGCGGCCCGGAAGCACAGCAGGCAGCTATTACCAAAGTGCAGGAAACACTCAATACCCATTTTGGTGAGGGTAAAGTTGAATTCCGCCGCACGGAATTTGTGGGGCCGCAGGTTGGCGAGGAACTCAAGAAAGATGGTTTCCTTGCTATCGTTTTTGCGGTTCTCGCCATCATGGGCTATATCTGGTTCCGCTTTGAATGGCAGTACGGTATCGGCGCATTACTGGCGCTTATTCATGACGTCGTTGGTATTATCGGTCTTTTCTCCCTGACGCAGATGCATTTCGATCTGTCGACACTGGCGGCGATCCTGCTGGTGGCCGGTTATTCGATCAATGAAACGGTTATTATTTTCGATCGTATCCGCGAGAATATGCGCAAGTTCAAGAAAATGGCGATGCCACTAATTATTAACCTCTCTATTAACCAGACGTTACCCCGTACGGTTATGACATCGGGTTCGACCATCCTGGCGATTTTTGCGTTGTGGTTGTTTGGCGGCGAGGTTATCCGTAGTTTCACATCAGCACTGTTCTTCGGCATCCTGATTGGTACGCACTCATCCTACTTCGTGTCCTCACAGGCGCTCTTCTATTTGAAGTTACGTCCTGATACGGCTAACGGAGATGCGGACGGCGAAGCCGAGCCTACACAGGCTTAGTCCATGGATGTTACGCCGCTTCTAAAAGCCGGACAGCAAATCATCCAGAGTTATGCGGATGGTGGCTTCCGGGTAAGCGGCCAGGCGTATAAGGGTGGTGTTTTGGTATGGCCTGACAAGGTTTTGCCTTGGGACCTTACATCCTTTAATGATCTGCGGGTTTCTGATTTTTCTCCTGTTTACGAACATGATCCTTTGCCGGATGTCGTGTTGTTTGGCACGGGTGCCACTCAAAAATTCCTGTTGCCTGCCTTGCGTCAGCAACTTCGTGATAAAGGCCTGGTGATAGAGGTCATGGATACAGGCGCAGCCTGCCGTACCTATAATGTGTTGTTAGCGGAAGGACGTCGTGTTGTGGCGGCGATGCTGCCGGTTTAGGCCACTTGAGGCAGGGGTGCAGCGGCAGGTTTTACCGATAAAGGTAAAGTGATCAGCTTTGGCTGTTGCAGTCCAAACCCATTAATTCGGATTTCCTGATCATTAATTTCAATCAGGCTGTAAGCGCCCGAGGGCTTATCGTCCTCAACAACTTCAACCAATGACTGCTGGATGCTGTGGTATACGCCATTGTTCATCTCAATACTATTGAGATGACGGTGGCCGCTCAGGCATAAAATGACCTTGCCGGAGGACTCGACGATATCTCTTAATTGCTCTTCATTGGCAAAATTGGCGGGATAATAGTGGCCCTCTGTTTGCGTCCGTCTTAAGCGCTGGCCTTCGGATTCCAGACCACGGAAGGGAATGTGTGAGAGAATAATGGTTGGTTTTTCTGCGTTTGCCAGATCGTTCTCAAGCCATTCCATGTCCTGAGGGTCGGGAATAACACCTGCGCGGGTATAACGGTTCATGTAAGGATTCCACATGACGATATGATGATGTTCCGTATCGAAGCTGCGGGAAAGGGTTTGCTTCTCTTGGAATCTGACGCAGTGGTTTCCGTCAATTTTAATGACAGGGCACGATGCCCGTTTGAATACCCGACTTAGGGTTTGCTTATATTGCTCATCGCTCTCAGGATCGCGTGAAGAGACATCGTCACCCAGATTGAAAATATAGTGAGCATTGAAGACGGTAGCCGCATTAATAAACTGATCTACCAAAAAGGGCGCTTGCGAACCCTTTTTGGCGCCAATATCAGGGCCATAATGAATATCGGTAATAACCGCGATACGCAGTGTCATGAAGTCTCCAGATTGTCCCTGTTACGCTTTGTTTTTTAGAAGCTTAAGCGGAATCGGCGGGCAGGGTCAAACAATCTGAACCATAAGAAAAGGCCCCCCTTGAGGGAGGCCTTTGAACTTGGAGAAAGCAAAACTTACGCCGCCACTTTCAGCGGACCTTTTTCATAAAGTTCTGTAACGTAGTCCCAGTTAATCAGGCTGTCGACGAATGCTTCCAGATATTTCTGACGCGCATTGCGATAGTCGATGTAGTAGGAATGCTCCCATACATCTACGCCCAGGATAGGGGTTTTACCATTCACGAGCGGGTTTTCGCCGTTAGGCGTTTTCACGATTTCCAGTTTGCCTGTGCTGTTATCAACGGCAACCCATGCCCAGCCAGAACCAAACTGCGTTACGCCCGCTTGGACAAAATCACCGCGGAATTTATCAAAGCCGCCAAGATCTTCGTTGATTTTCTTTTCCAGAGATCCGGGCAGTTTCTTACCGCCGCCATTACCTTTCATCCAGTTCCAGAAGTGGATGTGGTTGTAATGCTGGCCCAATTGGTTAAATAAGCCTGCTTTGGTTTTATCCTTGTATGCGGCGACCATAGCTTCTTCGAGAGAAAGCTTTTCCAGTCCCGTGCCTGCGATCAGTTCATTGCCCTTATCGACATAGGCTTTGTGGTGTTTGTCGTGGTGAAACTCCAGGGTTTCCTTCGACATAAAAGGTTGAAGCGCGTCATACGCATAGGGTAGTTCGGGCAGGGTAAAAGCCATAATGTCCTCCTATTGAATTCGATAGAGATAACCTATACTTATGGCCAAGTTTGGCAAGATAGAAATCGTTCATTTTATGGCTGAAAATCTTCCTTATACGGGAACCTTGGTGCGGCAACATGATCCTGACCGCTTTTTTATGACGCTTCTGCAACCGGCAGCGGTGCGTCCGGCTCTTTGGGTCTTGCTGGCATTTCATTATGAAGTCGCCAAAACACGGGAGGTCGTGAGTGAGCCTACGCTAGGTTATATGCGTCTGCAGTGGTGGCGGGAAGCGCTGGAGAAATTGTATGCGGGGCATCCGGCGCCAACACATGAGATTCTGCAGCCATTGTCTTTTACGATTAAGCAATATGGATTACCGTTCTCTCTTTTTGACGAGTTGATTACGTCCCGTGAGCTTGACCTCGATGGAACAGTGCCTGCGGATTTGCCGGCACTTAAGGATTATGCGTCTCATACAACGGTCCCTCTAACGAAATTATTGCTGTTGGTGTGCGGCCAGAATGCCGACGGTGTTGAGAAAATATCCTGTGCCTATGGATTGGCCGGTATTATGCGGGCCATTCCTTTTATGGCGCAGCTGGGGCGTACATTAGTGCCTCAGTCAATGGCCTGTATTGATGAGATGTTTCGTGATGAATTGAAGTGTCAGGAAGTACTGACAATCTTGCACAATGAATCTGCCCAGTTGTTGGTTGATGCAGGATCGCTCTCGTCAAAATGGCTGCGTCTGATGGGGGATGCCACAAGACTTATGCTGCAGCATATGGAACGACTTCAATATGATGTGCGCGATCAGCGGTATAGCGAAACGCCGCCGTTCTTTCACTTGCGCTTGTTGCTTAAAATTTAAAGCGCGCTATTCGCCTTTGAGGGGGCAGGGCGGGGCTGACGACGTTGCAGGTGCTGTTGCTCCTTCATTTCATTCGTCTGTGCCTCATTGTCTCCCATGACAGGTAAGTCAACCTCGGGGGCGCCTGTGGTTTCCAGAGCCGGTTCTTCAGCGGGAGTTGCTTCCGCCCCCTTATCTGGGTTGCCTGCAGGTGCTGGCGTTTCTTTCTCCGGAGTTGTTTCGACGGGGGCTTCTGCTGGCGGTGCCGTGTTCGTGGGTGCTGCTTTCAGCAGTGGCTCTATTTGTGCAGCCGGAGATTTTGCCGGTGTGCGGGGCATTGTCTCCTCGCTGAATGGTTTATTCAGGCTGGGGTCAATTTCCTTGACGGGTGCCGGTGTTTCTACGGGGGCGGCATCATCGAGTACGCCCTGCTTTGCGGGTGCTTCTCTTACGATCGGCCTGCTTACAGGTGTTTTACGAGGTGCCTCTTCCGCCTTTTTCTCAAGGGGGCGCGGCGCGTTTTCGATACGCGTTGTGGGAACGCGTGTATCCACAGGCAATTTACCCTGTAGGCGCCTATCCAGGTATTCCTTATATTTCGCGCGATCAACTGTTTGGGCCTCAGCATGCTTGGTTACGCGTTCGCGGACGGCTTCCGCATCTTTAAGTGCAATAGTTTGTACAGCGCGCCCGACTTTTTCTTCGGCCCAGGTGCCCGCGCGTGAAGGAATGGAGGTCTTGGAGCGTAGGGCTGTGCCTTGACCTTTTTCAACAGTAATACGACCACGTTCCGTTTGAACGCTGACACGTCCATCCGTAACAAGGATACCGTATTCACCGTCAATATCACCGCCCCAAAATGTTGTGCCGCGAATACCAATGGCGCCGAACGGTGTGTTTACGCTGACGTCAGGGTTCTCCTTTTTAGCGACGAGGCCGCTTGTATAAAGAAAGGCACCGCGCAGGACAGAATAGCGTGCTTTGTTAGCTGTTTCATTGCCTTCGTCGAATACATATTCATCCAGAGTGAGTTGGGCATTTTCCCCGAGCGTTAATTCGGTATTATCGATCAGGACAATAAAGGCGCGTGATCCTGCGCCCGTTTCAATCACATCATTCAGATGAACCGGATCATTCAGATTCAGTGGTTTTGGTTCCGCACCTGGTGTCGCCAGAGATACTGATCCTTCTGCCTCCAGCAAGGTGCCAATCACCACTGTTTCCGCTTGCGTTGTTGTGACAGTAGCGGGTGTGGGTGCAGGGGTTTCCGTTTGCGCATAAGCGGGAACAAACAGAATGGTCAGGGCCAAAGCCATAAACATGCGGAAGAGCATGAGGTACTCCTGAAATCGGGCAATATTATTGAAACTGCCCAGATTCTTGCATGCTGGTGGTATAAGTCAACCGCCAGAGAACGGGAAACGCCGCTGATTCACGGGAAATTCAGGCAACTTTGACAGTATGGGACTGTGTTGTCAGCCAATTATCCATGTCACGCAGGGCTCGGGCAGTGGTTTCGCGCTTTTTATCTGTACCACGAATAGGACGGCCCCGGGCATCTTTAAGGTCTAGCGGCGGGAATAAACCAAAATTGATATTCATCGGCTGGAATGTCTCAGCGTCGGCACCGCCGGTGATGTGATTTAGCATCGCGCCCATGGCTGTCGTCAGGGGCGGTACGCTTGGCATTTGCCCTAAACGTTCGGCGGCGGCAAAGCGACCAGCCATAATGCCGACAGATGCGCTTTCAACGTAACCTTCGCAGCCTGTGATCTGACCTGCAAAACGTAGACGTGGCATGGCTTTCATACGCAATGTGCCATCAAGAAGTTTGGGCGAGTTGATGAAGGTGTTGCGATGCAAGCCGCCCAGGCGTGCGAATGTCGCATCTTCCAGACCGGGAATCATTTTTAACACGCGCGTTTGTTCGGCGTATTTCATCTTGGTTTGGAAGCCGACCATATTATAAAGCGTGCCGAGCGCGTTATCCTGACGTAGTTGTACAACCGCCCAAGGGCGTTTTCCGGTGCGGGGATCGGTAAGTCCTACAGGTTTCATCGGGCCAAAACGTAACGTTTCAATGCCGCGTTCCGCCATCACTTCTACGGGCATGCAGCCTTCGAAGTAGGGTGTATTCTTTTCCCACTCTTTGAATTCTGTTTTCTCGGCTGCGAGCAGAGCGTCGATGAAGGCGTAATATTCATCTTTCTCCATCGGGCAATTGATATAATCTTTACCTGTGCCTGCCGGGCCTTCCTTATCGTAGCGGGACTGGAACCATGCACGTTCCATATTGATCGTTTCTTTATAAACGATGGGGGCAATAGCATCGAAGAATGCCAGTTCACCTTCGCCGCTCAGATTGCGAATAGCTTCGGCCAGCGAAGGCGACGTTAAAGGGCCCGTAGCGATAATGACGCTGTCCCATTCTTCTGGCGGCAGGCCTAAGACTTCGCCGCGATCAATTGTAATCAGCGGGTGTTCTTCCAGCGTCTTGGTGACGTCGGCGGAAAAAGCATCACGGTCAACGGCGAGGGCGCCACCTGCCGGTACGGCATGCTTGTCGCCCATCTTCATAATAATGGAATCGCAGCGACGCATTTCTTCATGCAGCAGGCCGACTGCGTTTTGTTCCTTATCGTCGGAACGGAATGAATTGGAACAAACCAGTTCTGCAAGCCCATCAGTTTTGTGCGCGTCGGTTCCCCGTACCGGACGCATCTCGTGCAGCACTACGGGAACGCCCATACGTGCTACTTGCCAGGCTGCTTCGGAACCGGCCATGCCGCCGCCAATGATATGAATGGGCTTGTGTGTCATGGCGGTTTAAATAGAGAATTTTTGCCGGTAAGTCAAAATCTGGTCATTCAAGCGACTGGCTACAGTGCCCATGAATTCCTGACGGGCTGGTTCATGGGGTTTCATATCACGCAATAGGTTACGCACACGCTCGGTTCCCGGATGGGGGGCTACTTCCCTATACCCAATATGGGGCAATGCCCCCAACATCAGGATTTTACCTTCTCCGTGACGCAAGTTTCCTGCTGCCAGAGGTCTACGGGGTATGTGGCTGTAATAAGCCAGAGGTTCCAGATCGGGGCTTTCCGGATAATCAAGATCAAGCCCGGGGCCGTTACCATAGGCGAATGCCGCATGTTTCCAGTGTTCTTTGCCATGCGGTTGCGCAGCTGATTTGTACCATACTTGCGCGAGTGACAAATCACTGGGCCAATCGGCGTGGTCGTATTTCCCCCCCATATCGGCAAGCGGACCATAACCCGTTGCCTTGACTATGTGGTTTTCGGGTTTGCGACCTCTGCGGGGACCCCATACAGGCGCGTAGATTGTTTCACGCGTGATAAAAAACAAACCGGCGCAAATGGCCAGCATAATGCGGCCTTCGCGTACGCTATTGGACATTTCTTTCAGGCCGGTTTCGCCGATTTGGTCTGTATAAGAGCTGACTTCGCCGATAATTCCGGGCAGGGAGAATCCTACTGTATCCTCTTCACGCAGGATGCCATTACGCAGATCGCTGCTGTTGAATTCGATGACCTCTATATCTGTTCCCTGAAAGATTTCTTTCAGGGGTGGGATAACAGACTCGATGTTAGCCGGGCGTTCGCTGTACACAGGAAATTTCATGGAAGGTAATAAAATCGAAAGTGGCTTTAAAGTCCATTATTTTGATTTTATTCATTAAATTCAGCCATTTCCGGGACGCGGGAGAAGGCGATTTTGGTGCCAAGATAGCCTGCCCGGGTTTGCGGGGAGACGCCCAGTTGCAGGGTTTCAGCGCCATACTTTTCATTCAGCTTATCCATCGCCAGAGATAAGGCTTCGTTGCGGCGGGTTTGTTTTGTTTCTGTCTGGAAGAAATCGAGACTGATCTCTTCAGACTTTTTCAGGCCGTGCATGGTGACAGACAGCTTGCGGATTTTATACGGGCGGGTTTCATCCATCATAATGGCCCACATTTCTTCCATGTGCTGAAGGAATGTAAATGTATCCTGTGCGGGCTGGAGTTGCATTTCGCCACTCCATTTATGTGTGTCATCCATGCGGGCCGAAAGATAAAATCGCGTGGCAAAATATTCCTTGCGACGCAAGCGGGAAGCAGCCTTTACCGTGAGGCGGCGTGCGACCTGTCGGGCCTTGTCAGGGTTTCGCAATTCTGGATCCAGGATACGGCTATGGCCGATCATGCTGGGGTTGGTTTCCTGATCAGGAATGTGATAGCCATGCAAGTTATACCAGAAACGCTCTCCCCCCACGCTGCCCCAGATCATGCGCGCATGCTTGGGTGATATGCCCCAAAGCTGTTCAACCGTTGCAATACCAGCTTTTCTCAGGCGTGACTCCATACTGGTATTGATGCCTGGAAGATCGATCAGATCCAGCTTGAAGAGCTTGTCCTTTAAGTTCTTCTGATCAAGGACAACCAAGCCATTGGGTTTCTTCATGTCGGTGGCGACTTTGGCCAGATATGAATTAGAGGCAATTCCAATCGAGCAGTTGATATATTCCCCGATATTCTTCCAGATGCCTTCACGGATACGTGTCGCCACAGCCTGAGCTGCCTCCGGCGCGCGTTTGTTTGGGGGCAGGCAGCTCGACATTTCATCGACGGACCAGATTTTGTTCAGCGGAGTATGGCGAACGAATTCGTCAACGATCTTGTGATGATATTCGACGTAGTGGTTGTGACGGGCGAGAATACATCGAAGCTGGGGACACATCTTTTTTGCTTCGCCGATATTGGTGCCGGTTCTAATCCCATAGGCTTTGGCTTCGTAAGAGGCGGCAATCGCGCAGGTGTAATCTGTCATCATCGGCACGACAGCAATGGGTTTGCCGCGCAGCTCAGGATGCATTTGTTGCTCAACGCTGGCGAAGTAGCTGTTGAGGTCTAGAAAGAGCCAGGAATACTCGGTTAGGGGGTTCATACAGTTTATCGTTCTTTTAATGTTTTATTGTTATCCACAATAAAGAACAAAGCAAGAACAAAAAATGACGTCACCTACAAGCTTTTAGCTGTGGTAAATAGAGGCATGAATTATCGCCATATCTATCACGCAGGCAATTTCGCCGACGTTTTCAAGCACATCATCCTGATGTTACTGGTGGATTACCTGAAGCAGAAGGATAAGCCATTTTTCCTGCTGGATACCCATGCGGGAATAGGGCTTTACGATCTGGGATCAGAACAGGCGCAGAAAACAGGTGAGGCGCATGGGGGGATTTGCCGTCTGGACAAGCTAAAAGATCCGCATCCGGCGGTGAAGGCTTATCTGGATCTCGTAAATGAATTTGAGGGCTTTTATCCGGGTTCCCCCAAAATCATGCAGCGTCTAATGCGCGAGAATGATCGTCTTGTTGCCAATGAACTGCATCCGGAAGACCGGGAGACCCTGCAAAAGAATATAGGACGGGATCGCCAGGCGCGGGTTGAAGCCATGGATGGATATCTGGCCATGAAGGCTTTACTCCCGCCCATCGAAAAGCGAGGCCTGGTGTTGGTTGATCCGCCGTTTGAAGTCACGGATGAATTTATCCGTATGGTAAAGGGGTTGGAGAATGCTTATGAGCGTTGGGCCACGGGTATGTATGCATTTTGGTACCCGATCAAGGATCGCGCAGATATCAGGGATTATCATAAAGCGTTAGCCGATACGGGAATCGGTAAAATTGCAGCGGCAGATTTTTATCTGCGTAAACCACATGATCCGGAGGTTTTAAATGGTTGTGGTATGGTTTTCGTAAACCCGCCATGGACGCTGAAAGAAGAATTGCATACAATCATGGCCGGGTTGGTGCCGGTATTGGCAGAAAAATCCGGTTCCTATCGCTGGACGCAGATTACGGGGGAATAGCATGACATCACTGACTGATAGCCGCTTTCACATGTGGCGTGCAATTTTTGCGCTTGCTCATGCTGATGGTCATGTGACGGATGCAGAGCGCCGTTTTATGCAGATTTATCTCTCTCGCCTACCTGTGTCTCCGGAACAGCAAAAGATTTTGGCAGACGATATCGAGACCCGCCATGAAGTATCTCTCATGTTTTCAAAGGTGACCGTTGAAAAGGATGTTGAAGACTTCTTTAATTTTGCGCGTCTGCTGGTATGGTGCGATGGTAATTTTGATGAGCAGGAGCGCCAGATTATGGCCTTGTTGAGCCAGCGTCAGGATACCGCTCTTGGTATAGACAGGTTGCTGCTAAAACTGCAATCGACAGGTAGTAAAAGAGCGAACTGGCTAAGGGCTGCCCGCGACAAAATTAATGGTCTTCAAGATATATTTGAGCTGATCCCCGGTGTCCGCGAAGCGGAAAGCAAGCAGGTGGTGGATACATCTCGTGTCAGTGAAAGCGCCTTTCATATGTGGCGTGCCGTGTTTGCCATGGCTCATGCCGATAATGTGGTCACAAGTGAAGAGAAAAAATACCTGCAAGGGATTTTAGCTAACGAACCATTTACAGCAGAACAGAAATCAGTCCTTGAGAAAGATATGATCACACCGCAGGATGTTGCGGCCATGTTTGTCAAAATTGATGATCAGCATGACCGGAGCCAGTTTTTCTATCATGCCCGTATGCTGGTGTGGAGTGATGGGGATTTTGGTGAACAAGAGCAGAAGATTATTATGCGCCTTAAGCAAACGCATGTGCGCACGGTTGATTTTGATCAGATCATGAAAAATCTCGATCTGAGCCTGGATGAAGAGCAGAAGGTTCGTATTGCAGAAGATCGTAACCGCGTTCTAAAGCCTGAGAGTTTTATGCGCAGACTGGTGCGTCAAATTTCGGGTAAATAGCCTACGGGAATATTTTTACGCCATCCGCTTCCAGCAGATTAACTGCAATGGCGGGTTGGAGTGCTGGTTGTGCAGGGTAACTTTTTCCGTCATAACGCAGCGCCACGTTCTTTGCATCCCATCCGGAACGGCCTGATACATAAGCAATGATGTCACGCCAACCATTGGTGCGTGTATCCATTACAACCAATGGCCCGCGTACTGGCGAGACTTCCGACAGGTAGCTAAACCCTTCATCATGAGCGCGGAATATGTACATCGTGCAGCCATAATCCATGCACCATGCCTGATGCGGACTTTGTAAAAGAACCAGCCCTTCACGACGGCCATCGCCATCCAAATCGATGCGCGTAAATTCGTATTGGGAATTCGCGGGGGCGCCTGTTCTATTCAGCCATGTTGAAATGGAATCCATAAATAATCCATCATCTGGATCGTGAACGGGCACTTCATCAGGCAAGGGCAGTAGAGGGCCGCCACCAGCAGCGGGCTCAACGGCTGAAAGTTGTAGAGATGCTGTTTCCTCTGAGGAAGAGCCGCAACCCGATAGCAAACCAAGTGCTATAAAGGCCATGAATGCCAGAGGCAGAGTTCTTATATGTGCAATTGTCATAGGCTCGATTATTAATGTTCGGCATTCTTATATCAAATGATCAGGTCGGGATGGAAAATGTTTTCCCCTGAAAAAGCTCTGAAAATTGGCTAAAAATGGCAAAATTAGGCCGAAATGTATCGTTCAAATGTGCGGCAACTTTCACGGAAAATATTATCAAGCAAGTCTAGCTCCGCTTCTTCTATAGGACGGTCGCGGGCAATGCCCAAGTTTAAAAGATGTTGTGTGTATAGGGATAGCTTCTTCATGCCAAGGTTACCACTGACGGCTGTCATATTATGCAACATACCGCGAATAGTGGAAGAATCGTTCTGTTTGGTTCTTATAAATGAAAGGTTTTCGGTGTTCTCATTTACAAAATCCTGATAGGCCTCGCTTAATCTTTCGTTTCCTACGAAACGTGTAAAATTCTTTAGCTCTGCTTCTGAAAGCAGGGGCATGTTCTGATAGGATGTGCCATCCCGCTGTTGAATATCCCAGCCATCTGCGCCTCCTGACAGCCACTCATCCACTTTGCTGGCAAGTTCAATAAACTCTACAGGTTTTGTCAGAAAGTCATCCATGCCTGCCTCAAAACATTTGGCAATTTCCTCAGGGAGAGCATGTGCAGTAAAAGCGATAATTGGCAGTGTTTCGCTATCAATCTTCAATTCCTGACGGATGCGGCGTGTTGTATCGTAACCATTCATGACGGGCATCTGCAAATCCATGAATACGATATCGAATTTATTCTCTTTTATTTTTTCAATGGCCTCCACGCCATTTTCAGCACAATCATATGCATATCCGAGTTTTTCCAGCATGCTGCTTACAAGGTCCCGGTTCATGGCGATATCTTCAACAACCAATATATTTTTATTGTGCGAGGGGTTATTGCCTCGGGAGATATTAACGTTGGAAACAATATCCGGACTTGCGGCAGGCAAAGAGAGGGTGATGCGGAATGCTGACCCTTTCCCTACAGTGCTTTTCAGTTCGATACCGCCACCCATCATAGTGGCCAGTTGCTGCGCAATTGATAGGCCCAGCCCGGATCCTCCCCGGGTGCGTGTCAAGGAAACGTCAGCTTGTTCAAAGGCATTAAATATAGATTGGAATTTATCAGGCGGGACGCCAATGCCAGTGTCTTCAACAGTGAATGAGAGTGAATAAGTATTTTCATGGGTGGAATCTGTTCTGGCCTGGAGCGTTATATGCCCTTCTTCTGTGAATTTTACGGCATTATCCAGAAGATTCATCAGAATCTGCCGTAAACGTAACTCATCACCTTCGACCCATTCTGGCAAGCGGGGGTCAATCTCAAGTTTTAGTTCAATGTTTTTCTGTTTTGCCTGAGGCAGGATTAAGGCATGGCAACTTTCGACGAGCTTAACAAGATTGAATGGCGTTATACTAAGTTTAAATTTTCCGGATTCCATCTTGGAGAAATCCAGAATATCGCTGATCAAACCTGTCATGGTATTGCCTGCGATTTTTATCTGTTCAAGATAGTAACGTTGTTCATCATTGATCGGGGTTGTGCGTAGAAGATCGCTAAATCCGATAATGCTGTTCATAGGCGTTCTAAGTTCATGGCTCATACGCGCCATAAATAAGGATTTTGCCGCGCCTACATCTTTTGCTTTCTTATGCAGTTGGCTTATCTCTGATACAATCATACGACGTTTCTGGTCCTGACACAGCATATACCCCAATAATAGGGCGCCGATCATGTTAATGAGCAGAATATAGGGGCCGCCATTAATGACTATTTTTTGTGCTGTATCTGTTGGCAGAAGAAGAATCGACATCATACACGCCGGGAATGCCAAACAGGTGTATGTCAGCACCCAGACAAAAGGGACAAAGCCTTTATTTTGTTTGCGTATGAAATATCCGAAGCCGGCGCTTGCGACCATCACAACAAGCATGGAAGTTACGCCAGTGTATATACCGTCTCCGCCAAGCATAAGGCGTATGACCGTTGGCGGGATTGTTGCTGCCAGGGCTGCGCCTGGCCCGAAGAAAATGCCGGCAAAGGAGATAATAGGGAGCCTTGCGTCTGTGATGACACCTTCGGCGATGAATGCGGGCATCAGCATGCTGAGGCAGGCAAAAATGCCGAACATGGCTCCTATGCCGAGACGAAAAATTTCGTCGGTGAATATCTTGTTCGTCTTGTTGGATATGGCTGTCAGCGCGATAAAAAGGAGCGTCAGCACCAGATAATTTATGGCGGCAGCCTGCAATATCTCATTTTCGCTGATCGATCTTAGTAACTCGAAGGTCAACATAACTGGTCCAGATGACAGAAACCCGTGGAATCGCCTTGTTAGGCTTGATAAATTTCTTTACCACTATATTCTAATACCTGAATAATAATAGATGGTTACCTTATAAAAGCTATAGGAGCCATCTTATCTATGCCGCCCTGAAGGATTCTAAGTACATGCGCAGAATTGGTGTTTTTCTAATGCTTATGGCTACAACGGCCCTAATTCCTGCCGGATTACAGGCTCAAACCCATGACCATGGATCTGTGAATAGTGTGTCTGCTCCGGCTATACTTCCCGGCAGTTCGTGGTTATCGATCGAGGAAAATCTGCGCAACCTCACGGATGCTTTAAAGCAGGGTGATGTCAGCCTGGTTTCCACTTATGTGGCTGCTATGTCTGGTGCGACCGATGATTTGCTGGCGGCGAATATTCACAATGAAGTCAAACCACAGGAAGAAGAACATCTTCTGAACTCTCTCGAGAGTCTAAAATTAGCGGTTGACCATCTTGTCGAGGTTTCGGCTACGGGTGATAAAGCTGCCCTTGAGGCCGCGATTAATCAGGTGGCCGGTGCTGTAACCCTGACACGTATTGATGTGCCGCCGGGATTGCTGGAGAAAATCTCCGGAGCCAGCGTACGTGCAGAGATTGTCAATACGCCGACGTTGCAGAAGGGCAAGCCCGAGACTGTAACATTGCGTCTGAAAAGCGCGATTACTGGCAAGCCACTCAAACCAGAAGATTTGATAGAAGTACATGCCGGGATTGTGCATGCCTATATCATTGACCCGCTATTGGGTGATTATACGCATGAACATCCTCTAGCTATTGACGTTCCTGGGGAATATACATTCAACCTGACCCCTAAGACGGATTGTACGTATCGTTTATGGGCTGATGTTACGCTCGCAAAGGGTCAACAGGAATATGCCATGGTGGATATTCCCGGCAAGGATGGTTGCGGTGCGCTTGCTATTGATAAAACAGAAAGTGTTTCATCAACGGTTGATGGCATGACTGTTGATCTGAAAATACCAGAGACTGGGCTTGCCTTGGATAAGGAAGCGACTCTTGCTTTTGAGATCAAGAATGAAGCCGGAGAACCTGTGGGGACTTTAGAACCTATCATGGGCGCTTATGCGCATGTTGTCGGATTTTATGAGGATTTTCGAAAGATAACTCATTTGCATCCTATAGAGGATAAGCCTCAAATGCCTGATGACCGAGTGGTATCGCCCTTATTGTTTCATTTCAAGCCGGAAAAGTCTGGTGCTGTGAAGCTGTTTATGCGGGTTCAAATTGATGGTGCAATTCATACATTCCCATTTACAGTGAGCGTGAAGGGCTAATTAAGAGGGTTGCTATTTGTAATTAAAATCCATGTTAATTTATATTGTGTAATAATATCAAATAATTAGTCATTATAGAACATTGATAAATATTTTTCACCGCGATCACAAAGGAACGTCAAAACCGTCTTGATGGACTTATCCTGCCTTTTGATTTCCTGCGCAGCCCAGTAGTTGGCGCCGGCGCTGGGGCCTACGAAAAGGCCGCGTTCGGATGCCAATTTCTGTGCAACATCAATGGCGACTTTACTGTCAACGCTGATGATATCGTCCACCAGATCATGATGGCGCTGATAAATGGTAGGAATGAAGCCATCAGAGATGCCTTCTATTTTATGATCGCCGACGATGCAGCATTCTAATGTGCGGGACTCAGTGGGCTCCATGGCGAAGACCTTGAGTTCCGGATTATGCCATTGCTTCAAAGCTTGTGCTGTACCGATCAAGGTGCCGCCTGTGCCCACGCCCTGGACGAGAGCATCAATCACCAAACCCTCAGGCAATTGTTCAATGATCTCGCGGCCCAGCCACTCGCGGTTCTCTTCAACGTTCCATTCGTTATCGAATTGTTGCGGGCAGTAATGGCCTGGCAATTTCCCCATACGAATGGCTTCTTCACGAGCCTCATTCACTTGAAAGTGACCCACATGAATAATTTCTGCACCAAAGGCCTTTGAGATTTTTACACGCTCACTGGTGTAGCCATCGGGCATGATGACTTTCATTTTATAGCCCTTGACCGCAGCAATCATGCTTAGCGCATTGCCTGTATTGCCGCTGGTGGATTCCACAATTGTATAGCCGGGTTTTAGTAACCCTTCCGCTTCTGCTTTCTCAATCATGAATTTGGCCATACGGGCCTTGATAGAACCCGATGGATTCATGAATTCGCATTTAGCAAGAATTCCAGGTTCCAGCTCGATCATGGGCGTATTGCCGACAGTGTCCAGCACGTTTTTGATGATGGGGGCCGGACTATCTATTTCATGAGTTGTCATGCGTGCGGCTTTCATGGCTGGTGCGGTGTCATGGGCTTCCCATGCCATTCCATCGGGAAGTGGTTAACTTGAATGATGTTCTTGCGGGCTTCTTCAGACGCTTTCAACTGATTCGCCTGTTCAGCGGTCAGGATGTTACGGCTCAGGGCCGCATCAATCATAATGTTAATGTCATCATTCTGTGCGATTTCACCTTTCTTGGCGGCTTTGGCCACAATCTTCTCAAGCGGTGCTGCTTCAGTGATCATCTTGAATGCCTGTTCCAGCCTCGGCATGTATTCTTGGTTATCAGACGGCATATAAAGACCCACTGTCAGGCGATCGCGCGTTGCGGAGGGCTTGCAGATCATCTCTGTAATCTTCCTGTCCAGCCTGTCATGTGGTTTATTGATCCATGCAACAGGGTGGAATACACGGCGTAAGCCCCGTACCAGAATGCTGGGATGATTGCGGATCAGCTCTTCCATAGCACGCTCTGCTTCGTGCAGGTGATGTTGCACGGCACGCTGCATCACCGGAACATCATCAGCCTGACGCCCCTCATAGTTGAAACGACGTAATGTCTGTGATGCCATATACATATGGCTCAGGAAATCACCATGACGGGCTGAGGTACGTTCCTCGCGTACCAGTTTTGGTCCTAATGTTGCGAAGCTTAGTTCTGCGAGTGTGGCAAACTGTCCCGATAGGCGATTAATGTGTTGATAAAAACGCGCATCAGGGCCACTTGTGGGTGCGCTTGTCAGGTAACCATTCGTCAAGCCGTGAATAAAGCCACGCGCGACGTTTGTAAAAGCATGACGAATATGCTTCTTCAGCAGTGCGCCCGCTTCCTTGCTGTCATTTGTTTCTGTCGTCTTCATTTCTTTGAAGAGGTAAGGGTGCCCGACAAAGGCCCCTTGGCCAAAAATCATCAGGTTGCGCGTCATGATGTTGTGGCCTTCTACGGTGACTGACACCGGGATGGTATTGCGCAGGTGTGCTACTGGATTTTCTGGACCCTCGATCACGCCCTTGCCACCATGTACATCAACAGCTATGTCGGCGATCGTGCGTGATGCTTCTGTTGTGTGATATTTCAGAATAGCGGAAGAAACAGCCGGGCGGGTTGTATGTGTTTCATCAAGATCAAGATCCTGGAGCGGGCCCATACGCGCTGCATCCAGGCTGTATGTCAGGGCGGCCATTTTGCCGATTTGTTCCTGGATCCCCCCCATCTGATCGAGGGAGATGCCAAATTGTTTACGAACAGCTGCATAAGCTGTTGTTACGCGCAAAGCATACTTTGCAAGACCGCTGGCACCAGCGGGCAGAGAAATAGCGCGACCAATCGACAGACAATCGACCAACATATTCCAGCCGTTACCAGCCTGTTTCTCGCCACCAATGATAGCATCTATCGGTACGACAACATCATTGCCCCAATGCGGGCCATTCATGAATGGATATGGGGGGCGGTGGCGCTGTTTGTGGTCAACGCCTGGAGTATTTGCAGGAACAAGCGCCAGTGTAATGTCACGTTCCATCCCCCCACCCAGATGATTTTCAGGGTCGTAAAGTTTGAAGGCAACGCCAATAACGGTGGCCACGGGGGCCAGCGTGCAATAGCGTTTATCCCAGTTCATGCGGATGTAGAGCTTGCCATCGTCGCCTTTAAATACTGTACCTGTATCAATTTGGTTGGTGGCATCTGATCCTGCCGTAGGGCTTGTCAGCGCAAAGCATGGAACATGCTCACCACGCGCCAGTCGAGGAAGCCAGTAATCTTTCTGTTCTTGCGTGCCGTAGTGATGCAGAAGTTCCCCCGGACCCAGGGAGTTTGGCACCATCGCTGTGGCCCCGGCAGTGGCACAACGGCTGGCAATTTTACTGACAATTGCCGCATGGCCCTGGGCAGAGAAACCTTTGCCGCCGTATTCTTTAGAAATGACAAGACCGAAGAAGCCCTTTGTTTTTAAGTAA